>CAKSSJ010000020.1 GCA_934488615.1 uncultured Eubacteriales bacterium
ACAGCTTTAAGGTTTATATCAAAACTCCGACCTACGGCTGGAGCTATGAAACGACTTTGACTTATACGTTTGAGTAAACAGAATAAATAAAAACTGCAATTCGTAATAACAAGAGAAATCTTAATTGCGAATTGCAGTTTTTTATATTTTTTTGTCCGCCGTTGCAGGATTGTCGATTAGCTTGCCCTCTCTCGTGAAACGGGAGCCGTGGCAGGGGCAGTCCCATGAGTGCTCGACCCTGTTATATTTGAGGGCACAGCCGAGGTGCGGACATCGCGGTGCGGTGGGCGTGAGGAGGTTTATAACAGATTCAAAGGCATTAGCGGCGAGCTGGGGGCGGAGAATAGAACGTGACGGAGAGAAAATCTCTGCATACGGACTCGGTTCATCTTGTACAAGCTTGCAAATAATATCGGTGGCAACCATAGCGTTTGTCATTCCCCATTTGTTAAATCCTGTTGCAACAAACGTGCTCGGTGTGGACTTCGAATATTGACCGATATACGGAATGTCGTCCAGCGTCATGCAGTCCTGCGCCGCCCATTTGCCGATAATTTCGGCGCTTTTATAGTGCTTCCTTGCAAAATCTTCAAGCTCATGCCAACAGCCGCCCTGTTTACCTGTTCGGTGTCCGCCACCGCCGAGCAACAAGATATCGCCGTAGTTGCGGAACGAAAGACCCTTGTCACACTCGTCAACATACATTCCGTCAAGCTCCTGTGCGCCTTTAAGTGAAATAACATATGAGCGGTGTTGATACAGCTTCAAAAAATATGCGCCGTGCTTATTAAAAATCGGGAAATGTGTCGCTACGATCAGCTTGTTGAAATTTATTTCGCCGTGCTCGGTAATTGCCTTGTGCGGCAGAAGCTCCGTGATTTTTGTGTGCTCATAAATCGGCAAATTCTTTGATATTTCGTATAGAAATTTAAGCGGATTGAACTGCGCCTGATTTTTTACACATACTGCGCCTGCAATCTTGAACGGAAGCTCGCAAGTGTCAATAAAATCAGCTTTTATGCCGATACGATTCAGCGCAGAAGCTTCTTTTTCAATTTTTTGTCGGTCATCAAGAGAGTAAATGTAGTTGTCCTTGCGCTCAAAATCGCAGTCAATTTTTTGGCAAAGGTGCTTGTATTCTCTGAGAGCGGCGAGCTGTGCCTTTGCATAAAGCTGTGCCGTTTCCTCGCCGAAGCGCTTTATCATTTTATCATAAATCAGGCCATGACAAAGAGTTATCTTTGCCGTGGTATTTTTTGTTATGCCGCCGTAAATTTCTTCGGCTTCCGCAAGCATGCAGTCAACACCTGCGTTTTTAAGCCTGTAAGCGCAGAGAATTCCTGCGATTCCGCCGCCGATAATCAAAACATCGGTGCTTTTTGTGCCCTCCGCTTCTTCAAAACGAATTCTTGAAGAATTGCTTTGCCATATTGATTCCATAACATCACCGCTCATTGTTTGTAATATAATTATTGTTTGATACTCTTTGCGGAATATTCCTGATACAATGTCGGAACTGATAAAAGAAGTAAAAAGTATTTTATTCAAAATCGAATTTATGATATAATAAATTTATTAGCATGAATTTTTAAAAAAATATTTTTATTTTTTGTGTTATAAATTAAGCCGAAGTTGACTAATAAATGACGGAATAAAAAAGGAGGTGCATCTATGGAGAAACATAACGTTGACAGCATTATGAATGAATGTTATGAAAAATACTATCAAGCGCTGTTCAAATACTGCATGGTGCGCCTCGGGGAATTGAACGAACATTCAGCCGATTGCGTTCAGGACGCATTCCTGATTTTGCAGAACAAGCTGAATGACGGAGAGGTTATTGAAAATCCACGGCCGTTTTTATATAAAACAGTCGGCAATTTCATAGCCCGAACGATAAAGCATTACCAAAACGAACGGCACAGAACGGTTGAATTTGACGAAGCGGAAAAGGTTTCGTCACCGCCGATAATCTCGGACGATTTCGATTACGACAAATGTGCATTGAAAATAATCGCAACTCTAACGCAGGAAGAACAGCAATTGTACGAAATGAAATACATAGACAAAAAATCGCTTGAAGAAATTGCGATAATACTTGATATAAAACCCTCGGCAGTGGCGATGAGAACCTCGCGATTGCGGCGAAAGGTAAAAGAAATAATTGACGAATTAAATCTATTCGGAGATGAGGTGATACCGTGAGTAATATTTTTATAACAAAAGAAATCGTTGAAACAATTTATGACGAAAAATCCTTTAAGCTTGAGATACAAAATTTTCTCACGACACTTATTGACAATGAAGCAGCCAAGGACGAACCCGACTGCGATTTTATAGATGACTGCGTAAATACTCTTGAATGTATTCTTGCGGGCGATTATTCCGACCTGCTTCCGTTTATCAAAAGAAACGATTTGAAAAACGGAGCTCACAGAAAAAGAGTGATGAGCATACTCGTTGCCTGTGCGATCCTTTTGAGCATCAGCTTTGGTGCGGTAGCAGTCAATTACACAATGGAGAAAAAGAGAGAAGCCAAAACAACAACGGCTCCCGTTACGACCGAAAGTTCAACGGCGGAGCGCACAACGCTTGCGCCGACAACCACTGCCGCACCGACTACCGTGTCGGCAGTGCCTGCTGGAATGAAGCTCAGCTTCGGCGAAAGCTTCAAGAACGAATATCTCATCGGCGAAAAGCTTGACATGTCCGGCATAACGGTATCGGTCATCTACACCGACGGAACGGTGAAGAAAATTCCGATTTCCGATTGCAAGGTGTCGGTTGATGATGGCTTCGGCACAGACGAGCGCTATGAAACGGTGAGAGTAAGCTACGGCGATGTTTCGGAAAAATTCACGGTCAGGGTGCTTTACGGCGAGGACACAAGGTCGCTTAACTCAGTTTATGCGCTTTTTCCCGATGATTTTAAATTTACGGTTAAGGACATAAGCAACATTGACCTGAGCGGCATGGAGGTCTATGCGATTTACAGCGACAATAGCAGAAAAAAGCTCAGCAACGGTGAATATACAGTCACAAAGGAAATGCTCTCCGATAACAAAACAGCGATGATAACAGTCGGCTATAAGGGTGTTTACACAACCTTCGGAATTGAGGAGGAAAAGTAATGAAAAAGAATTTGATTAAAATACTGTCGGCTTTTCTTGCGGTCGTTCTGGTTATATCTATCGCCCCGATCAATTCCGGCGCATACCTGAATGACATCACAGAAAAGGAAAAGGACTATACAAAACAGCCTGAATTCAGATCGGGGGATCTGAGAGTCAGCTATGACGAAAACGGTTTGCTTATAGTTGATTATGACCCTGTTCCCGATTCAAGACCAAAAGAATATACGTTCCCGACCGAGATTAACGGGATACCTGTTGCTGAGGTGAATTGCCCGTGGGGAGTCGAAGAGCTGACGATCCCTGACGGAATAAGACGTGTCGAAAATTTGGACAGCAGTGATTTAAAAGAAATCAGCTTCGGCAATGATGTCGAATATATTGATTGCGTCAATGCCAAGAAATGTACGGGCTTGACCGAGATCACATTCCCAAAAAGTCTGAAAGAACTGGAGATTAGCAGTCACTCAATTATACAATTTCCGTCCTCGTTAAAGAAAATAAAATTTTCGGGAGAATACCAAACATTAAAACTCAATTACAGTAAAGACGCTGCAATAGAGTTTTCGGAAGGAACCGAGGTAATCTTTGAGGGCAGACCGAGCTATGACATGTGGTTTCTTCTCAACAAGAGCGGATACAATTTGGTTGAGCACGGAGGTGAATTCGTCTGCGTTAAGGCTGAGGATAAGCAGGAGAAAACCTGCGGCGATTTCAAATATTATCTTGACGAAAACGGCTGTGCCGTCATTTCTGGATATACGGGTAGTGAAGAAAATTTACTTAACATTCCTGCCGAGCTTGACGGATATACGGTTGTAAAAATCGGCAACGGAGCTTTTGATAACCGTGCCGAGCTCCCATTGCAACCGCTTGATGAGGTTGCGGCAAAGGAGGACGGATTCAGCTTTAAGGAGGTTTCGCTTCCGTCAACCGTGACCGAGATAGGCGACTGTTCCTTTGCTTATTGCGAGAGCCTGGGAAAAATAAATCTCTCGGAGAACGTTGAAACGATCGGCTACAGTGCATTTGAAAGCTGCAAGAGCTTATCTAATGTTATTTTCCCGAAGAGCCTGAAAGCGATTTGCGACGCCGCATTTTATAGCTGCGCTTTTGATGAGGTATCTCTGCCGTACGGTACGGAGTATGTCGGCTCATATTCGTTTGGTAATTTTTTCCCCTCCGACGAAAGCGAAAAGCTCAAGAAAATCGAGCTTGCCGACACAATAAAATTTATAGGCGATGAGGCGTTTGCGTGCTCGGGCGTGACTGAGGTTACCATGCCGCAAAGCCTTGAATATCTCGGCTCGGCGTTTTGGAATTGCCGCAGTCTGAAAACCGTAACTCTGAACGACGGACTTAAAGAGATCGGTGCGGCATTTTTTGATACGGCGATTGAAAAAATGAAAATTCCGTCAAGCGTTGAAAAAATCGGAAGCGATATGTGCTGGGAATGCAGTTCGCTCAGGGAAGTGAGCTTTGCGGAAATCGGTAAACTGAAATATATTGGCGACTACGCTTTCAGCAAAACCCGTTTAAAAAGCATTGAAATTCCCGATACGGTTGAATATATCGGCAAAGAAGTATTTTTAGACTGTTCTTTATTATCATCCGTGAGCTTGCCGTCAAGGCTTAAAAATCTCGGGGCTTCCTGCTTTTACAATTGCAGAAAGCTTGACCTGATCGTTCTGCCGGAAGGTCTTGTTTCAATCGGTGAAAAATGCTTTCAGTACACTTCAATTGAAGAAATTACTCTACCTAAAAATCTTAAATACATCGGCGGACATACGTTTGTCGGCTGTAAAAAGCTTGCGGATGTTACCTTAAACAGCAAAAGCTGTGAGGCAGGCTACGGCGTTTGGCTTTTGCAGGATACATTGCGGAACGGCACAATTAAAAAGCTCAGCGTCCGTTCCGTGACTGTGGGCGAGGACGTCGAATATCTCGGACAGTATTTGCTCTCGGATATCATCGCCGAAAAAATCACGATTGAACAGAATGTTAAATCAATTCATGCCAAATGCTTTGAGGATGCGGAGATCAATGAGATTTATTTTAATTCAAATGACTGCCGATTTGTTGACTGCGAAGAGTGGGAGGGCAGAATTGAACGTGATCCAAATAGGTTTTGGGGAACGAACTCTCCGTTTTCATACATGACGGTGTATTACTTCACCTTTGGCGATAAAATCGACCGTATTCCAAGCTGGTTTTTCTGCAATGCGAAATCAATTATCGAGGTGAAAATCGAGGGCGAGATTAAAAGCGTCGGCGATGGCGCTTTCTATCATCTGAATAAGCTTGCGGAAATAACAATTCCGACAAGCGTTGAGTCGATCGGAAAATACAGCTTTCTTGCATGTTACAGGCTGCATACGGTGAATATGTCTGAGAATGTTTCGCTGATAAGCGATTATGCCTTTTGGAATTGCGCCGATTTGACGGAATTCAATTGGAATTCGGAAACCAAAACTATAGGAAAAAATGCTTTCCAATGGTGCAGTAATTTAAAGAACTTTGATTTTGAAAATTCCGTGTTCACTCAGGGAAGCTTTTCGGGTGTTGCGGCGGAAAAGCTGAGATTCGGACTTGACGAAGAAACGGAAAAAGTTGATATTCCCGATGAGAGCTTCATGGCTTGTGAAAATCTCGACACAGTTGCAATCGGCGACAGCGTTCAGAGCATCAATTCCCGTGCCTTTGCGGACTGCAAAAATCTTGAAACGGCGGCGATAGCGAATTCGGTTACCGAAATTGCCGATGATGCGTTTGAGGGATGCGAAAAGCTGACGATTTACTGCAATGAAAATTCTTACGCAAAGAATTATGCGGAAGAAAAGGGAATAAAGGTCTCAACGCTCATCGTCGATACGATTCCGAATCAGACCTACACCTCGAAGAAAATTGAGCCCGAGCTGAAGGTTTCAACCGCTTCACAGGCTCTCGGAAAAAGAGATTATAAAGCGGATTACTATAACAACATAAATGTCGGCAGTGCAAACGTCATTGTCAAGGGAACGGGCGATTTCAGCATGCTGATGACAAAGGCGAATTTCAGAATCATCGCAAGAAACATTTCTGACGCTGAGGTTAAAAATATTCCGTCTCAAACTCTCGGAGAAAATCCGTGTACACCGACGGTAACGGTGAAATACAATGGGAAAACTCTCGAAGAGGGCAAGGACTACACGCTGACCTATAAGGATAATTCTAAAGCGGGAACGGCAAGTGTTACCATTCAGGGAAAAGGTAATTTTAAAGGCAAAATGACAGTTCAGTTTGAGATAAAGGAGGGCGATACAAAGCTTGAAGTATTCTTTAAAAAGGTTATAAAATTCTTCGTGGCAATATTCAATCGCATAATAAAAATTTTCGGTTAAGGGGGATATTATATGAAAAAACTAAGCTCGATAATTTCGATAATAATTTGTATGGCGATGCTGATTTCGATAACTTCGGTTGTCGGATATGCTTCGGACGCAAAAACTTATTATATAAAAAGCATTGACGATTTTAAAGCTGTGGCGGAGCTTATAAATAATGATGAGCAAAGCTTTGCAGGCACAACCCTTGAATTGACGGCGGATATAAAGCTGAACGGCGGCAAATTTACCGTCGGTGAGAACGGCGAGCCTCTTTATAACGGCGAGGCAACAGACGAAAGCGAGCTGCTCACTTTCGAGCCGATAAGTGAATTTAATGGCACATTCAACGGCAACAATCATGTCATCGACGGAATTTACTGCAAGGGCAGGGGACTCTTTGAAAAGGCAAGCGGTGCGGTGATCAGGAATGTGATTATCAAAAATTCTTTGTTCGATTCGCGATCCTCAGCTTCCGAAAAGGTCGGTTCGGTCTGCGGCGAAGCTATAAGCTCGGAAATAAGCGGCTGTAAATTCTTTGCAACGGTTCTCAGCTCAGCGAATAAGGTCGGCGGTATCGTCGGATATGCCGAAAGCTCGGTAATAGATAATTGTCAGAACATCGGATATGTTTTGGGCAAGAGCTGTGTCGGCGGCGTTGTCGGCGAGCTTGCTTCAACGGAAAAGCTGACAAATTGTCTTAACAAGGGCACGGTTGCCGCAACAGGCGATTATGTCGGAGGTATTGTATCGAAAATCGGTACCGAAACCACGATAGACTGCTGCGCCAATGCGGGCACGGTCAGCTCCGAGGGCAACTATGTCGGCGGAATAGCGGGCGAGATACTTCTCGATAAAAACACAATGTCGAACTGCTATAATTCGGGCTTTGTGAACGGAAACGACAATGTCGGCGGTATGGCAGGCTCACTCTATATCAGCGGTGACAACCATGATAGTGCAATAGCCGAATATATTGAAATGAGACGAGAGCTGGACCGCATTTACGGTGACGGATATATTGTCGGTGTATGGCCGCCTCCGGGCATTGACGGTGATCGTTATTCGGAGCTTTACGAAATAATATACTCCGATCTTCCGCGAATGATAAGCTGTTACAGCAACGGCAATGTGTCGGCTCAGGAAAAAACGGTCGGCTCATTTAGCGGAAAGTTTGACGGAAATATTTGGAGCTTTAGAAACTGTTGGTTTAACACGATCGGTAAAATGGACGCTTCTGCTGACCAATCAATAACAGATATTTATTGGGATTTCTCACTCATGGGAATAGGCTTTGACGGTAAAACCTATATTGATCTGGAAATCGGACTTGAGTACGGGTCCGAAGAGGGTATGAAAACCGAGTCGTTTGCCGAGAAAATGAGCAGTGAAAATGTGACCTTTGTTGTTGACAAGGGTAACGAAAATAACGGATACGTTATGCTCAAGGATTTCCACGATGCCGACGTGCATATTCACTCCTATTCGTTTGAAATCATAAAGACCGCAGCCTGTGAGGAGACGGGCGAAAAAATTTACACCTGCGACTGCGGTGACAGCTACAGCGAGACAATTCCTGCGTTGGGACACAACACGGTTAAGGTTTCTTCAACATCGGCGACCTGCGAAAAGGGCGGAACATCAACCTATAAATGCACAAGATGTAATTACAGCTATACCACCTCGGATTCTCCGAAAAAAGCGCATGATTATACCTCGGAGATAGTAACAAGCGCGACCTGCACCCGTGACGGCAAGAAGGTATTCACCTGCAAAAACTGCAATTATTCCTATGAGCAGATAATTCGCGCCAGGGGTCATAGTTGGGACGGATGGGGCTATACCGTTTATCCTACGGCGATCAGCGAGGGCGAAATGGCCCGCACATGTCAGACCTGCAATGTGACCGAAAAAAGGGTCGCTCCGAGAGTTGTAAACGACGCCTGCATAATTGACGGCAATACGCTCACGGGCTTGAAAACGGGAATGACGGTTACAAGCTTCAAGGACGAAATGCTGAGCGGATCGGGTCATGTTACAATTACGGCAGAGAATATCGGAAGCGATACGATAGGTACAGGCTCAAAGATAAAGATGTCCTATCCCGATGACACAAGCGATGAATTTGAAGTAATAATTTTCGGCGACGTGAACGGCGACGGCTGGTATGACGGTCAGGACGCAACAACAGTAAATATGCTCGCAAACGGAATGCTCAGCCGTGAGCAGGTCGGCGATGCCGCATACAGGGCGGCGGACTGCAATCATGACGGAGTTATAAATCAGCTTGACGTGGATATTCTCAACCGTGCCGGCGTGCTTCTTTCGAATATTGACCAAACAAAACCGAGCGATGAGCTGCTCGAAACATCTTCGGCTTATGTCGAATACACGAAGCTTATCAGTCAGAATGTAAGCTCCGATATTCCGAAAACGGAGGAGCAGCCAACCCAAAGCAAAAATATTTTTGAGAGAGTATTTGAATTTATAATAACATTGATAAACAAATTGATTTCAATATTCCGTTAAAATCAAATCATAAAATAAAAACATCGAACCCCATAGTCATATTGATTATGGGGTTCGAGGCTATTTCTTCTTGAAATGTTTTAAAACTTTATTTATCAAATGACGGATTGAATGCGTAGAAATTCTTTGAGTTGAGCTTATCCGTTGCGATTCTCAAGCCTTCGCCGAAGCGCTGGAAGTGGACAATTTCACGTTCACGCAGGAACTTGATTACATCACGTACATCGGGATCGTCAACAAGACGCAGAATGTTGTCGTAAGTAGTCCTTGCCTTCTGCTCGGCAGCCATATTCTCCATGAGATCGGTAATTGTATCGCCCGTTGACTGCATTTCTGCCGCAGACCACGGGAAACCGCTCGCCGCCGTCGGGTAAACACCCGTTGTGTGATCGACAAAGTAGGTGTCAAAGCCGCTGCGCTTAATTTCGTCATACGAAAGGTTCCTCGTCAGCTGATGAACGATCGCACCGATCATTTCAAGATGTCCGAGCTCCTCGGTACCAATATCTGTCAGCAATCCTTTAAGCTCGGGATATGGCATCGCAAAACGCTGACTGAGATACCTCAGCGAAGCTCCCAACTCACCGTCCGGACCGCCATATTGCGAGATTATGATGCTCGCGTACTTGGCATTGGGTGTGGTGATCTTGACGGGATATTGCAATTTCTTTTCATAAACAAACATCAGCTGTTACCCCCTAAGTCCCACGGCCACGGATTTTTCAGCCATGATACGCCGGGGTCTGAATTTGAATAAAGCGGGCCGCAGTTTTCTTCAAATTCTGCAACAAGCTTTTCGTTCTTCTCTTCATACTTTTTGTAAAGCGCCAGTGCGCTGAGGTCATCGGGATGGGTGTCAAGATAGAGGTGCAGCTCCCACATGGCAAACTGTACAGCGTCTATCTGCTGTAAAAGCATTGCTCTTGTCATCTCATACCACGACCCATAAAGGGCTTATCGAGGACAGGGAAAAGGGTACCGATCTTGAGCGCCTTCATTTCATCGTAGGTGGTTGTATCCGTCTGAAACGGAACGTATGCCATTGCGACGACGGGATCCTCGGGCAGGGCGGTCGTGAATCCCGACTGCATTGTTGGGGAAGCACTCCTTGCAAATCCCATGGGCGCCTTGGCAGAGCGTTCATATGGATAATTGTTCAATTTGATTAACTCCTTTTTGTAAAGGTCTTTCGGCTATTGCCTATTAACAGGATATGCTAAGCCGCAGAAGGTGGCACAAAAAAGAACCGCTTCCGTTTTCGGAGGCGGTTGAAATTATGTGTTTTGTTAAACGATGAAATGCTCGCCGACCTGGAAAACAAAGTCGCCGCTTTTTAGCAGAGATACAAGCCCATACTCATTTTCGGGAATGTGCGGAGCTCTCGTTGCGCAGAGATTTTCATGGCTGATGTGGTGATAATCCGTTCCCATGGTTGCGATTTTTCCGTTCTCCCTTGCGTATTTTTCGGCGAGGGCAACTCTCGAATTATGGTTCGGATGCATGTTGAAGGCTTCAACTCCGTCCAGATATTTTTCGAAGCCAAGCGTCATATCGTCTCTGAAAGGATGGGCCTGCAGCAGGAACATATCGTCGGTTTTGAATTCTTTAACGAAATTTTCAAGGGTCGTGTCAGTTAAGGCATACATTTCTTCAAGCTGATAAAGATCAAAGCCGAAAATGAGGTAGTCGTTATCGTTTTGATTCAGAAATCTCAGCTCGGCACCGAGATAAACCTTTATTCCGAGTCTTTCGCCTGTTTCAAATGCCTTGTAAAAGTCATTGCGGAAGGTCTGGAGAAAGTTTATATCGTCGGGTCGCTGATAAAAATGGTTTGTTATTGCGATTCCGTCATAGCCTGCGTTGTGAAAAATTGTAACAACGTCCTCGGGCTTTACCTGCGAGCAACGGCTGGCAGGGGAGGTGTGAGCGTGAAGCTCAAGCCTGTACGGATATGCCTTCTTTATTTGTTCTTCTGCGTTTTCTTTAAACATAACTGTCGCTCCTCAGATTTCATTGACCATCATTTTATAAACCATTTCGCCGATCTCGTTGGTTTTTAGGTCGGCGATTTTTTCGTAAGGAATTACATCAAGAATTTTCAGATAAACGTTTGAGTGCCGCCTGAACATATTTTTGTTGGCTTCCCTTGTGTTCCTTACAACGGAAACTACAATCGGAGCCTTTGCCTTTTTGGCGATTTTAAATGCACCGTTTCTGAACGGGAGAAGAGTTCCCTCTTTCTTGTTGACGTAGCCCTCGGGGTAAATTCCCATTGCACATACGCCGTTTATGATGTTGTCCGCCGCTCTGTTGATCGCTTTGACGGCCTCGCGGTTGTTCTCTCTGTCGAGCCCGACACAGCCCGATTTCGCAAGATATTTTCCTGCGGCAAAGATACCGAAAATCTCTTTCTTTGCGACAAAGGCAAGATTTTTGTCCGCCAAAGCGGTTATCGTTATCATCGGGTCAAAGGTTGAAAGATGATTGCAAACGAGCAAAAAACGCCCGTCATCGGGCACAAGCTCCTTGCCATCAACATGGACATTGACCTTTGCGGTTTTAAGGAAAAGATTGATGCTTGAAAGCATGAAGCTTCGGTACGAATTGTGGATATTGCTTGTGTAGACCTTGTCAGTCGTGAAAGAATACAGGCAGAAAATGCCGAGGTGAAGCAATAAAAAGCAAACGTATATCAAAGGAAACAGCAAAAGCGGCTTCCAAATATCTCCGAAGCTTTTGACAAAGCCCTTGAAGTACGTTATGAGAAAATCAACAAGTGCGCTGAGCACCGCATATACCAAAGCCATAATAACTCCCGAGTCAAGGCAGCGCCGCGCAGATCACGGCGCGCCTTAAAGTGAAATCACGATTAGTTTTTGTTAAATCGCTGATGTTATTCTTCCTTATCGAACGAGCCTGTATAGAGCTGATAATATCTGCCCTGAGCGGCGATAAGATCGTCATGATTGCCGCGCTCGATTATACGTCCGTGTTCAAGTACCATTATAACATCGGAATTCTGAATTGTCGAGAGCCTGTGAGCAATAACAAATACGGTTCTGCCCTTCATCAAAGCATCCATGCCCTTTTGAACGATCGTTTCGGTTCTTGTGTCGATCGAGGACGTTGCTTCGTCGAGAATCATAACGGGCGGATCGGCAACTGCGGCTCTTGCGATTGCAAGCAGCTGACGCTGACCCTGCGAAAGATTACCGCCGTTGGCTGTCAGCATAGTGTTGTAGCCGTCGGGAAGCATACGGATGAATTCATCGGCATTGGCGAGCTTTGCCGCCGCGATACATTCATCGTCTGTTGCGTCGAGCTTGCCGTAACGGATATTCTCCATGACCGTGCCTGTGAACAGGTTCGTTTCCTGAAGAACAATTCCGAGTGAATGACGAAGATCGTCCTTTTTAATTTTATTGATGTTGATTCCGTCGTAACGAATCTTGCCGTCGGCAACGTCGTAGAAACGATTGATAAGGTTTGTAATTGTTGTCTTGCCTGCGCCCGTTGCACCGACAAATGCGACCTTCTGACCGGGCTCGGCAAAGAGTGAAATATCATGAAGAACGATTTTATTCGGGTCATAGCCGAAGTCCATATGCTCCATGCGAACGTCGCCCATGAGCTTGGTATAGGTAACGCTTCCGTCCTCGTGGGGGTGTTTCCATGCCCATGTTCCCGTGCGCTCCTTACATTCAACGAGCTTGCCGTCAACCTCTTTTGCGTTGACAAGTGTAACATACCCGTCGTCAACCTCGGGCTTTTCATCCATAAGGTCGAAAATTCTGTCTGCACCTGCAAGAGCCATAACGATGCTGTTAATGTGCTGAGAGATCTGGCTGATGTTGTTCGTGAACTGTCTTGTCATGTTGAGGAAAGGAACTACAACTGCAATACCGAGCGCCTGACCCGAGAATGAAAGATTGTGAACGTTGGGCGAGAGAATGAGAAGTCCGCCGATGAAAGCGATACAGACATAGAGAATGTTGCCGATATTGCCCATGATAGGCATAAGGATGTTCGCAAAGCTGTTTGCCTTTGAGGCCTCCTTGAAAAGCTCACCGTTGATTCTGTCAAAATCCTTGCAGCTTTCCTGCTCATGGTTAAAGACCTTGACGACCTTCTGCCCGCTCATCATTTCTTCAATGAAGCCCTCTGTTTTACCGAGAGCCTTTTGCTGACGGACAAAGAATTTCGCCGAATTGCCTCCGACTGTTTTGACAACTATCATCATAAGACCTACCGCGCCGAATACGATAAGCGTCATCCAAACGCTAAGGTAGAGCATGTAGGCTACAAGAATGATGATCGTCAGTGCCGACTGAATGAGGGCGGGCATAGCCTGCGAAACAAGCTGTCGAAGTGTGTCGATATCGTTTGTATAGTAGGACATTATGTCGCCGTGGGGGTGAGTATCAAAATATTTTATCGGCAGCTTTTCCATCTTGCCGAACATTTTCTTACGGGTCTTATTGAGAAAGCCCTGCGTCACGATCGCCATTATTCTTGCGTGGAAGAAGGAAGCGATAACACCCGCAAGATAAATGCAGCCCATTGTTGCAATGATTTTGATAATATTCGGCAGTGCCGCATCCCAGCCCGTACTTATTCCTTTCTCAATCTCAACGATAAAGTTGTTAAGGAAGAGATTGGAGGTTGTTGAAGCGAGAGTTGAAAGAATAATGCAGATAACAACAATAATAAGCGGAGCCTTATACTCGCTGAAAAGCATTTTAAGAATTCTTTTAAATGTTCCCTTTTTAGCTCCCGATTTCATTCCCATCATCGGGGCTCGTCTTCCTTTCGGCATCGGATTACTCATCAAAATCACCTGCCTTTGTCTGAGATTCAAATACCTCGCGGTAAATTTCGTTGCTTTCCATAAGCTCATCGTGAGTGCCGATTCCGTTGACCTCACCATTGTGAAGAACGATTATTCTGTCGGCGTCCTGAACAGACGAAATACGCTGAGCAATAATGAGCTTGGTCGTGTCGGGAATTTCCTCGCGGAAAGCCTTTCTTATCATTGCGTCGGTCTTTGTGTCAACGGCGCTTGTGGAGTCGTCGAGAATAAGGATTTTCGGCTTTTTAAGCAGGGCTCTTGCGATGCAAAGTCGCTGCTTCTGTCCGCCTGAAACGTTTGCGCCGCCTCGTTCGATGTGGGTGTCATACTTGTCGGGCATCTGCTCGATAAATTCATCGGCCTGAGCGAGCTTGCAAGCTCTGATTATATCCTCATCGGTTGCGTTTTTATCGCCCCAGCGAAGATTTTCTTTAATCGTTCCCGAGAAAAGAACATTCTTCTGAAGCACGACGGAAACCGCGTCGCGCAGGGTCTTAATGTCATATTTTCTGACATCGACTCCGCCGACCTTGACGCATCCGCCTGTTATGTCGTAAAGCCTCGGAATGAGCTGGATAAGCGTTGATTTACTGCTTCCCGTTCCGCCGATTATGCCTATAGTTTCTCCCGAGTTAATGTGGAAGTTTATATTGCGCAGTGTATTGACCTCCTGCGTTTTTGAGTAGGCAAACTCAACATTTTCAAAGTCGATAGAGCCGTCCTCAACCTTGCAAACAGCGTTTGAAGGATTCCTGATCGTGCTGCCTTCTTCAAGAACCTCGACAATACGGCTTGCCGAAGCAAAAGACATGGAAATCATAACGAGCGTCATTGAAACCATGAGAAGGCTCATAAGAACCTGCATGCCGTAAGTCAGGATCGAAGAAAGTCCGCCGACCTTGAGATCTACTCCGCCCGATGTAACAATTATCTTTGCACCGAAATAAAATACTATGAGCATGATAACATAGATTGCGGCGCTGACAAGGGGATTGGTGAGAGCCATAAGCTTCTCTGCCTTTGTGAAGTCGTTACATACATTGTCGGAAGCGACAGAAAACTTTCGGTTTTCAAAGTCCTCACGGACAAATGATTTAACCGCTCTGATACCTGCAACGTTTTCCTGGACGGAATTGTTGAGCGCATCATAACGCTTGAATATTTGCTTGAACAGCGGCATTACCATCTTTATCATCAGCACAAGTCCGATTGCAAGAAAAGGAATAAGCGCAACAAATGCCGTTGTCAGCTTCGGGCTGAGCCTGATTGTCATAACAATTGAGAAAACAAGCATCAGCGGGCTTCTGATTGCCGTCCTTATTATCATCATGTATGAGTTCTGGACGTTTGTTACGTCAGTCGTCAGTCTTGTTACAAGGCTCGATGCCGAAAATTTATCAATGTTTGAAAATGAATAGTTCTGAACCGCATAGAAAAGATCGTGTCGGAGATTTTTGGCAAAGCCGCACGAGGCAACAGCGCAAAAATGTCCTGCAAGCGCACCGCAGGCAAGCGAGCAAATTGCAAGAACTACAAGCTTGATTCCGTAGCTTGTGATGAAATCCATTCCTTGACCGTCCTTGATACCGTCAATGAGCTGAGCTGTTATAAAAGGTATAAAGCACTCAATGACGACCTCGCCCGTGATAAACAGCGGACTGAGCAGAGATGGCAGCTTGTATTCTCGGATACATTGCATAAGTCGTTTTATCATATGCATATCAGCATTCCTCCTTTTCCTTTAAATAATAGTTTTTGAGATTTTGCTTCATTCTTTTGAGATAATCATACAAAGCTTTCTTTTCCTCGGGGCTGAAGCCCTCGGTCAGAACGCTTTCAACAAGCGTCATATCCTCTGCCATAAGGTGCGATATAGCCTTCGATTTGTCCGTCATGACAATTTTTTTCAGACGTGCGTCGTGACTTACCGACTGCCTTTCCACAAGACCCTTTTGCTCCATGAGATTTATGACCTTTGAAGCGGTCGAGCGTGTTATTCCAAAGGCTTTTTCAATATCCTTTTGGAAAACATCGTGATCGCTGTTCTCGCTGAGATATCCGATTATGCAACCGTTTGTGCCTGTCATGGATTCTATTTTCTTTTTGTTAGGCAGATTTTCAATGAATCTGTAAATCAGGTGCGAAAGCGACCGCAGTTCATTATGAACTGTATCTTTCATAATATTCACTCCCTTACATATTTTGTACGACGTTCAACATTATAGTTTACTATCCAACAATTGTCAATATTTTTGACTGTAAACAAATTATGAATTTTTATGACGCGATTTAAAGAAAAAATCACCCGAAAAGGAAGGGGGGAATAAAACCTTTTCGGGTGATTATGAGTTCTGCCTTTGCCGTCATGCAATTCCGATCTCTCGGAACCGATAAATTATCGGGGTGCAATCCGCATGGCGGTTGAGTAGGGCATAGAGAATTTCAATATTAACGGCTCGCAAAAGCCGATGCTCTTATGGCGATGAGTCCGCCTTAGAACTTTCTGGCAATAGCGCCTGCTGTCAGAAGGTTCAAGAGAGCACGGAATGAAAACTTCTTTTCATTTGCGATCTCGTTCAATATTTTTTCCTCTGCTACATAGTACATGTTGTTTTTCATAAGTCATTCATTCCTTTCTTTCTTTTTGTGACTACATTATAGCACCGATGTTATTATTTGTCAAGCGTTTTGCACAAATAATTTATGCTCAATTTGTGCATTTTTACCTAACAAAAATTGTGCTATGTGCATAATCACCTAATTACAATATATTCAATAGTGTCAAAAAGTGTGGTTTTTGACGTTTTACACAATTTTGAGAGTTGGTTATAATATAATAGAGGAGGAAATTCCGTTTATTGTTGTCTTGACGTTTGAAATGATATGTAGTATTGACAATTTTTTGTCATTGTGCTAAAATCTACGCTGTATTTTTAGGAGGTATTGAATAATCATGTGGTGGAAAATTTTATTGGCTTTGCTGGCTCTTTTCATTGTTGTAACTCTTATAAGAGCGATTTTTTACAAGCCGAAAAAGTTTGAAGGGGTTAAAATCGAAGATGCTGACATCGACGTAGACAAGGTTGCCGAGCATCTTTCAAAGGCAATTCAGTGCAAAACTATATCAAGAAGCAATCCCGATGAGATCGACTGGTCGGAATTTGAAAAATTTCATGATTTTCTTGATAAAGCCTATCCGCTCATAAAGCAGAATACGGTTAAGGAAAACGTCTCGAAGGCGAGCCTTATTTATCGCTGGAAGGGTAAAAATCCCGATCTTGAGCCTATGGCATTGCTTTCGCACCAGGATGTTGTTCCTGTTGCCGAGGGCACGGAGAATGATTGGACGCATGAAGCATTCAGCGGATATAACGACGGCGAGATAATTTGGGGCCGAGGCGCTCTTGATATGAAAAATCATCTTATCTGCGTTATGGAGGCTGTTGAATCTCTTATGGAGGAGGGCTTCCAACCCGAAAGAGACGTATATCTTTGCTTCGGCCACAATGAGGAGATCGTTTGCTCCGAGGAATCCGGTGCGGATGAGATCGTTAAGGTTCTTCAATCACGCGGAATTCATCTTGACAGCGTTCTTGACGAAGGAAGTGCACTTCTCAGAGTTGACGTTAAGGGTCTTATTCATACCTATGTTGCCGCAGTCGGTGTTGCTGAAAAGGGCTATGCCGATATGAAGCTCACCGTTCATGACAAGGGCGGTCACACTTCTGCCGCGCCGAAGCACAGCGGTATGGCAAAGCTTGCAAATACTATTAAAGATGTTGAAAGACATCAGTTTAAGTCGCATATGCTCCCGTTCCTCACCGAGCTTTTTGATACGGTCGGCAGAAAGGCAACCTATCTCGGCAGAGTTGTAATGTGCAATGTATGGCTTCTCAAGCCGATTATTAAGCTTGTGCTTAAAACAATTCCCGAATCTGCAAGCATGGTCAGAACGATTCAGAGTATCTCAATGTGTGAGGGAAGTCCCGAGCCGAACGTTTTGCCGCAGAGACCGAGCATCACGGTCAATTTCAGACCTCTCCCGGGCGATACGGTTGACGATGTTGAAAAGCACATCCGCAAGGCTGTTCGCTATAAAGATCTTGAGGTTGAGCGCCTTTACAGCAAGGAAGCAACTAAGTTTTCACCGACGGATTCCAGGGCATTCAATGCGATAAGAAAGGTTGAAGAAGGTCTTCACCCCAATGATGTTGCCGTTGCTCCATACCTTGTAATGGGCGGCACGGATTCCTACCGTTACGGAAAAATTTGTGACAACATTCTTCGCTATGCTCCGTTCAATGTTTCCGTTGACCTTTTCCTTACAACGCACGCAACCGACGAACGCTGCCCAATCTCGGCACTCAAGGAAAGCGTAATTTTCTTCAGAGAGTATATTAAGGAAGTTTCGAAAGCAGAGTAATTCATACATAAAATAAAAGCACAGAAGCAATTTTAACTGCTTCTGTGCTTTTTAGTTTTTCTATTCTTATTCGAATGATGCGCCGCTTGCCTGCTTGTCCGCGATGTCGTTCGGACCGTCCTTCCAAACAGGTACACATTTCTGAGTAAGGTTGCCCGCCGAATCGAATCTGAATTGGATCTTGTAGCCGAGACCCTTGTAGTTAGCACTGCCGTCCTCGTAGGTCTGAGTTTCCACGCAGAAGATAGGGGAATAGCCCTGAGCTGAAATAGTGTGGTCAACCGTAAAGGCAATGCACCAAAGGAGTGCAACACCGAGAACGCTCATCAGAACGATCTGCAAAGCGTTGAACTTTATCTTTTCTTTTTTCTTTTTCTTCTTTGCAGGCTCCGAGCTGTCGGAATCGGTGTAGGTTTCGGTGCTGTCGGTGAGCTCAATTGTCGTTGAAGTCTCGTCGATAATGCAAATTGAATCGCCCTCATCTTCATCCTCAAAATCCTCATCGGGGATAGAGGATGTTTCGATGTTCTGGGCAAAAGGCTCAGCGCTTTCAACGGCAGGCTCCGTCTCCTGACGTGAAAGCTCGTCGATTGCATCGTCCTCATTAAACTTTATTCTATTTTCAGCCGAGGTGCTTTCAAGAAGCTCGTCGATCCTCGCCATCGTGTCGTTCTTATTCTCTTCCATACTGAACCTCCAAGTAGTTGTACATATAATTATATACAATTATGAAATTAAATCAAGAGCTAAAAAGAAAATTAACAATCTTTTTCTTATCTGCGCTTCTCACGCACAAGTAAAATTACGCCGTAAACTGCCCCGAAATACAGTAAAACTCCGAGTGCCGTGAAGCCTTGTCTGTTTCGTGAAAGCCTTGAGGCTGATTCCTCAAATTGAAGAATTACGTTGCCGTTGCATGTCATTTCCATGATTTTGTTGCTGTTGGGGTGATAGTATATTTTCAAAATCGCGCCCTGTTTAAGAGAATGAATTTTATCAACTGCTTCCTGACTGCAACATGTGTTATCAACAATCAAGTCGTCATGGTTTTCAAAATGCAGAATAATCTCATTGACCTTGCCGTATTTGTAATTTTCTTTATAGGAAGAGAAGCTCGCTTCGGTATATATCGCTTTGCCTTTTGCAATCGGCTTGTTCCAATACTGCATACCGAATGTAAAAATTGTTCCGACAATAAGACCGATAACAATGCATATCCATGCCTGCGTTTTCTTCGACATATTCTTTGCATTAACATAAATAGCCATATATCATTTCCCTTTTACCAGTAATGCATTACATTTAGCTTTATGAATGGCCTTCGTCAGGGCAATTATTGTCCCGAACTAATTTTTCTTTAATTTCTTTCAAAAGATTATCAGGGTATTCAAGTTCCTCATATCCAAAATGGGGATGATACTTGTGCGGAGTCATATAATCATCATAATTTCGAGGTATCAAAAAGCTTCTTTTTTCAAAAACTGCTTCGATTGTATCTGTAAGAATATCTTTTTTTAAGAAATATATTCCTGCTTGATGCAGCTGCTGAATGAGACGTTCTATTAAGGGTTCTCCTTTAATTTCAATCAGAGCCTTAGGAATATCCATATTTATCGGAACCATACGCATGCCGAAGCCTGCAGCAAGAATGATGGCGTTTTTAGGCACTGATGATTTAATCAAGTCTTTGGATTTTGATGTCAGATTTGCATTATCATCAATATAGCCGTTATCAGCCAAGAAAGAAAGTTCTTTGTTTATTTTTCCAAGAGAACAGCACAACGTCTGAGATAAATCACGCTGATTGGTATAGCGGTTTTTATTTAAATAGAGAATCACATCGCTTTGAATTTTGTTCATTATATTCGCCACCTTGATTTTTGTGAACAAGATTAGCTTATCAAATTGGAACAATAAAGTCAAGGGAAATCTAAAATTTATTAAATATCACTCGGATTAGTGCAAAAGGCTCTAAATCTCATTGAGATTTAGAGCCTTAATCATTTGAAAAGGGAGAATATATGAAAGTGCATAAAGACAACCAAGGAGGAATAAATAAGATAACTAATAATCTGACTGTAAGGAACGCTTTCAAAAAACGTAGACTTTGATTCATTCATAAGCTCAATAAGGGCTTACACCAATCACAAGTGTTCTTTAGTTGATATGTTCCTGACCAATAACGCAACAGTCTCGACATGTGCCGTGTGGGGGAACATGTCAACGGGTTGGATTTTTTTGACCTTATAGCCGTTGCGGACGAGTAATGATAGGTCTCTTGCCTGCGTTTCGGGGTTGCAGGAGATGTAAACAATTTTATTCGGGGAGAGAGTGACGACAGATGAAAGAAATGCCTTGTCGCTTCCTGCTCTCGGCGGATCCATGAAAACAACGTCCGCTCTTTCGCCGTCCGCCGCCATGTCAACCATGAATTCGCCTGCGTCGGCGCAATAGAATCGAATATTTTTCGTATCATTGAGCTTCGCATTAGCGATTGCATCATTAACAGCGTCACGGTTGACCTCAACACCTATGACCTGCTTTGCTTTTTTTGCGGCGACGATACCTATTGTGCCGATGCCGCAGTAAGCGTCGATAACGGTCTCTTTGCCCGTGAGACTTGCAAACTCCATTGCTTTGTTATAGAGCTTTTCTGTTTGAATGGGGTTTATCTGATAAAACGATTTCGGCGAAATTCCGAAAACACATCCACAAAGCGAGTCCTTGATATGACCCTTGCCGTAAAGCACCTTTTCTGTCTCGCCGAGAACCATGCTCGTGTCGGAATTGTTGATGTTCTGAACGATAGTCGTGATCTCCGGGTGAATTTCAAGCAGTTCCTTTATGAAAGCGTTTTTGCCCGGAAAAACGACCGTTCCCGTGACAAGCACGACCATAATTTCGCCGCTTTTGAAGCCTCTTTTAACGAGAACATGACGCAAAAATCCCGTGCCCCTGTCCTCATTATAAGCCGTCATGCGATATTTCGGCATCATTGAACGGATAGTCACAATGATTTCATCGGCTTTTCTGTCCTCAATTCGGCAGCGATCAACGCAGACTATTCTGTGTGACTTAGACTGGTATACACCGGAAATTATTTTTCCGCCCCTCGTTGAGCCGAAAGCCGCCTGAACCTTGTTACGGTAATGGTAGGGGTGCTCCATGCCGATTATCTTTTCAACGTGGCAATATTTGCCGAGGAGCTTGACGACCTTCGCTTCCTTAAAGCCGAGCTGGCGCTCGTATGTCATGTTTTGAAGCTGACAGCCGCCGCATTTTCCAGCGACGGGGCAGAAGCTGATTTTTTGTTCTTTTTTTGACTTTTTATCGCTCATTTTTGAGGTTCCTTATCAATTATTTTGCAGATGCCGACTGCCGCTGTGCCGAGCAAGGCAATTATGACCCAGCTGATTATTGTGCCGTTCCAGCCGAAGCTGTTTGAAAGTAGGGCGAAGCCGTAAGCCGAAGTTGCCGAGCCTACATATGTCATAAAATTAAGTGTGCCCGAAAGCTCAGAGACGTTCTCGTTGTTGCCGTAAATTCCGGGAATGAAGCTGATGAGAACAAGGTTAACACCGTGCATACAGCCGACGATGAGAGCGCACATAACTGCAGTCAGAATTACAGAATGACTGCCGAACGCGACAAGAATTATTGTTGCGGCGGCGCCGACGGCGAAAATCATCAGTCCGCATTTAAACGGCTTCCTGCCTGTTTTGTTATAAAGCTTGGAGCAAATTTGCAGGCTGATGTATGAGAAAATCGGAATAACCGCACTGGTGAGAATGGATTTTTCACTGCTCAGCCCAAACGATTCATAGATGTAGGTCGGGAGCCATGTCGTCACTCCGTCACGGAGAATTCCCTGGAAGAATATCGCCGCAAGGGTGAAGATGAGCAGGACTATCGGCATAGCGGGACGGTGCTTTTTCTTTTTATTGTCAGAGCCTTTTTTGAGAACATATTTTATATCCGCCGAACGTTCGATTTTTGTCAGCATTGCGAACCATGTTATCGCCATGGCAACGCCGCAAACCGCCGCGATGAAGAATACTCCCTTCCAGTTCCAGACAGAGATAACAACAGGGGAGAGCAGATAGATGAGAATTGTTGCAACGGTACTGCCGAGGTTCGTCTGGACACAGCCCTTGTTGAAATCGTCCTCGCTCATTGCCGTTTTCATGATTTTAAGCATAGGCGGCCACATGAGCGACTGCGCCAGTCCGTTCACACCCCACACAAGGCACATCGGAACCGCACCCCTGACAAACGGAATGAGCAGATTCATTGCCGCTGTTGCGCAAAAGCCGAGCGTCATCAGCCTTTTGGGGTCGAAACGGTCGCCGAGCTTGCCGCTGACGAGCTGACCCACGCCGTAGGTGATGAAGCCGACGGTGGTGACTGCGCCTGCCGCAGTTTTTTCAATGCAGCCGTCAGAGATTATCGCCGCAATAACGGCGGCGAAATTTATTCTTGTGAGATAACTGACGAGGTATGCCAACGAGCAGAGATATATAAGCTTTTTTGAGTTTTTGCTGTCGAGTTTATTCATTATTCAACGTCCTTGGGCTTCTTCATTGTGAGTGAAATTCTTTTCTTTTCAATATTAACATCGAGCACCCAAACCGTGACGATCTGTCCGACCTTGAGCACGTCGGAGGGGTGCTTTATATAGCGGTTTGTGATTTGTGAAACGTGAACAAGCCCGTCCTGATGAACACCGATATCAACGAATGCACCGAAGTCGATAACGTTTCTGACCGTTCCCTTAAGCTCCATGCCGGGTTTAAGATCCTTCATATCCATAACGTCGGTACGAAGCATCGGCGGCGGAAGCTCGTCACGGGGGTCACGTCCCGGGCGCATAAGCTCCTTAACGATATCCTGCATTGTCGGAATGCCTATGCCGATTTTTTCGGCAACCTTTTCTTCACCGAGAGCGGCGATTTTTTCGTTGAGATCGCCGATTTTATTTTTTGCGGCGTCGTTGACCGTGTAGCCGCAGATCTCAAGCAAAGCCTTTGCGGCAGTATAGCTTTCGGGGTGAACGCCGGTGTTGTCAAGCAGGTTTTTGCTCTCGGGCACGCGCATGAAGCCCGCACACTGCTCAAATGCCTTTGCGCCGAGCTTGGGCACCTTTTTGAGCTGAGCGCGTGACGTAAATTCGCCGTTTTCCTCACGGTAAGCGACGATATTCTTTGCGACGGTCGAGTTGATTCCCGAAACCCTTGTCAGAAGCGACGGCGAAGCGGTGTTGAGATCGACACCGACGCTGTTTACCGCATCCTCAACAACGCCGTTGAGTGCGCTGTCAAGCTCCTTCTTCGGCATGTCGTGCTGATACTGACCTACGCCGATCGCTTTCGGGTCTATCTTAACGAGCTCGGCGAGGGGATCCTGCAAACGTCTTGCAATGGAAACCGCACTTCTGAGCGAAACGTCGTACTGCGGGAATTCCTCGGCGGCAAGCTTTGAAGCGGAATAGACCGAAGCGCCCGCTTCGCTGACTACCATGTAGGCGGTGTCGGTGTCAAGTTCCTTGAGAAGCTCGGCGGTGAAAATTTCCGTCTCCTTAGATGCCGTGCCGTTGCCTATCGCAATGATTTGAACGCCGTATTTTTTGATGAAGCTTTTAATAAGTGTCTTTGCCTGCGCCTGCTGAGCGGCGGAATGGGTTATATAAGCAACACCTGTGTCAAGCACACGTCCCGTTGCATCAACGACCGCGACCTTACAGCCTGTCCTGTATCCGGGATCAAGACCAAGCGCAACTTTGCCCTTGACGGGCGGCTGGAGCAAAAGCTCCTTTAAATTGAGTGAAAAATTTCTGATTGCCGAAGCGTCGGCTCTCTCGGTCAAAGCGGAGCGAATCTCACGCTCGACCGACGGAAAAATCAGTCTGTCGTATGCGTCAACGCCTGCGTCGCGAACGGTATCGGTGCAGGGTGAGCCCTTGTCGCAGAGTGTTTCGGAAGCAATGACGTTCAGCGCCTTAACTCGGTCAAGCTCAAGGCTGACCTTGAGAAAGCCCTCGTTTTCACCGCGGTTGATTGCGAGAATTCTGTGATCAGCAATTTTGCTGACAGGCTCGGAATAGTCGTAGTATTGCTCGTAAACGCTCTTTGCCTCGGCGTCGCTTGCCTTTACATTGACGATGCCGACAATGTTGAGCAGATTTTTCAGTCTGCGGCGGATATCTGCCATATCGGAAATGTCCTCGGCAATGATATCCATTGCGCCTTGGAGCGCCTCCTCGGCGGTGCTGACCTCTTTTTCTTCGTTTATGTAGTCTTGGGCGAGCTCAATGGCGGACGGGCTGTTTGCCGTTTGAAGATAGATCGCCTGAGCGAGCGGCTCAAGTCCCTTTTCTCTTGCGACTGAGGCTCTCGTCTTTCTCTTAGGCTTGTAAGGACGGTAGATATCCTCCAATTCGGCAAGCGTTGCCGCCTTGTCGAGCGCGGCGGAGATTTCCTCCGTCAGCTTTTCCTGACTCTCTATCGAGGCGCGTATCTCCTCGCGGCGCTTGTCCAGATTGCGAAGGTATTCAAGTCTTTCTGAAATTGCACGCAGGGTCTGATCGTCGAGTGTGCCGTGAGCCTCTTTTCTGTATCGGGCAATGAACGGGATCGTATTGCCGTCGTCAATGAGCGAGACAACATTTTCGATTTGCCATTTTTTTAAGTTAAATTCGGTTGCAAGTGCAAGAATTATATCCATAAATTACCTCGTTTTAATTTGTCTTATGTCCGTACCGTCAAAATAGAGCAGGGTGTAATTGCTGAGGATCCTCGATGCAATTCGCTCGCTGTATATTTCGGAAAACTCTGCGGGAGTAAGGTTTGTGCTTATTATAGTTGGTTTGCCCTCAAGTCCTCTTGAGTTGACAATATTGTAAAGTGCGGAAACAGTGAATTGGGTTACAAATTCTGCGCCGAGATCGTCGATGATCAAAAGCTCACAGTCAAGGATAGCCTCCTCAGTGTTGCCGTCGGAACGTCCGAATTTCTCTTTTTCAAGCTTATTGAAAAGATTCTGCGCCGAGGAATAGATAACACCGTGTCCGTTTTCGACAGCCTTGCCCGCAATGGCAAGGGAAAGATGCGTTTTGCCGAGTCCTGTTTTGCCGTAGAGCAAAAGACTTGGCGAGCCGACGCTGAAATCATAGGCATATTTTTTGCAGAAATTGAGAACGCTTTCCATTCTTTTACGCGGACTTGTGCCTGCGCCGTTCGGGTAATAGTCAAGCTTGAAGTTTTCAAAGCGGCAGTCATTGACAGGAAGCTTTGAGCAGAGCTTTTCGTACTCGATCGACTTCATGAGGTTCTTAAAGCAATCGCACATTATTCCGCCGACAAAGCCTGTGTCCTCACACTTCTTGCAGTTATAGTGAATATCGAGCCAATTCTCGGGAAAGTCTGCGCTTTTTAAAAGGGAGCGGCGCTGAGCCTGAGCTTCAATGCTTATCTCGGAGAGCTTTTTTATGTAGCTTCTTGCATCGTCTGCACCCATTCCGAGAGCCTTGATCGTTGAAAGTCCTGCCGAGGACATTCTTGCTTCAACCTCCAGAATTTCAGGGACTGCCTCAACGGCGATACGGTGATGCTCCTCGCGCTCGGCAAGCGCAAGGCTTCGTCTTTGCGACATTTCGCGCTTAGCCTTTAAATATGTTTCGTTGCTGTATGCCATTTTCAGCTTCCTTTCTTGTATACAGGCAGAGCCTCGCCTCGTTTGATAAATTCGTTGATATCATATGACGCGGTTGTTGTTTTGGCAACGGGGGCTTTCTTTCTGCGGTATTCTTCCTTTTCTTTTTCAATATCATCGGGGGTCTTGATTCCCTTGGAGTGCCAGTTCATCAGAATTTTATTCATGTACGGAAAGCTTATCTTGCTCGAATGGTTGAGCATCTCCTCGTAAGCGAGGTAAATCATTTCAACGTTGAACTTAAGCTCAATTGACCATGTTCTGAGATACGCCGACTGTGAGGAGGACGGGCGCGGATTCTGGATTCCCGCCATTTCGGCAAATTCTTTCCAAAGGCTGTTGCAGGAATTGAGAATTCTGATCTGCTCGTCCGCCTTTTCAATGGTGTCTATTTCACGCTCGCCCCATGATTTGCCGACCTTTGATATGTATGAAAATCCGCTTTTGCCAACCGATTTGCAGTAGTCAACAAGCATGTATATTACCTCAATCGGCAGACCGTAGTGATCGTGCATCATGAGGAGTATTCCTCTGCTGTCATTGCCGAGGGTCTTGCCGAGCATCTTTTCAATATCGGAAAACATTGCCAAAATCTCGGGGTTTTCCTTACACCTTGCGGCGATTTGCTCCGATGAGGGCTTGACCGCGGCAATTTCGGCAAGCTGCTTCGGCGGTTCCGTTGCTTCGGGCTTCTTCTGCGCAACAGGAGCAGGCGCAACGGGTGCATCTGTGCTTATGAGAACGCCCCAGCCAGCAATTACCGTCAGAGCATCCTCAACATCTCCGACACTGTAGCCGATATCGTTTGAAATCCTTGCAGGGTCTATCGCCTCCGCAATGTTGCGGCAGATCCAAAGCAGGGTTTTCAGCTGAGACGCGCTTGCAAATTTTATGTAGTTATCCACGACCTGGGTCGGCACGGCAAACATTGAGCCGAGAACAGCGGAATTAAAAATATAAGACATTATAAACTTCCTTTTACCTTAATGATTACATTCACCATTACATTATACACTTTTACGGCGGAAAATTAAACAAAAATTTTAAGTTTTACAGGCACTTCTGTAAAATACAACCGCTTGTGCCTGCAAGCTCTGTCAATCACAATTCGCTCGACAAAAGCGCCAAAAATATAAAACTTAATTGCGGCACGGCGAACGGTATTGGAATAGCCGCCGATTTGTTCAGCGACTACCCGAAAGGGGCGCAATTACATGCCGAGCCTTGCAAAGAAAAAGTGAAACCTTGAGATGAAGTGCATATTAGACAAAAAAACAGCGCTAATATTGTATATTAACACTAAGACAAGCACCTTGCACTTTGACAAAAAATATTTTATAATATTATTTGTAATGGTATAGTCAATTCTTTGATTTTGTATATTAGGAGTGTTGCTCATGAAACGCAGGCTTTTGTCCGTTGCGACAGCAATTATAATTTTAATAATCTCGTTGGTTCCGGGATTATCCGCGTTGGCGGTGGGTTCGGTGCCGACTCTCTCTGGAGGAGTTTATCAGATCGGCACGGCAGACGAGCTTATATGGTTTGCAGGCGCGGTCAACGGCGGTTCGCAATCCATCAAAGGAAAGCTGACGGCGGATATCCGACTTAACGCTTCGGGCTCAACTGCCAATAAGTGGACGCCCATCGGAACACAGGCAAGCCCCTTCTGCGGAACATTTGACGGTGACGGACATACGGTTAGCGGAGTTTATGTTGATTCGGGAACGGACTGCGCGGGCTTCTTCGGAAGCGTTGTTATTCCGAGCGAATATACGGGCGAAGAGGACACTCCCGAAAAGATGAGTTCGGAGTTTGTTCTCCAGAGAACAGCGGTAAGCATAAAGAATTTGAACATAACGGAATCGGAAATTCACGGCGGATTCAGCACCGGCGGAATAGTCGGCTATGCGGAAAATCTCGGAATATCCGATTGTTCGTTCAGCGGTAAGGTCTACGGCAGCGGAAACAGCGTCGGCGGTGTTGTCGGCTGGTCATATTATTATACCGTTATCAACCAGTGCCATTCAACAGGCTCTGTCAGCGGTAATCAGCGCGTCGGCGGAGTCACGGGCTATGCAAACGGCAACTCGGTTATCGTAAAGAACTACAGCAATATGGCTGTTTCGGGAAAACTGAATGTCGGCGGAATCGGCGGTACATTTTCAGGTGCATTCCTTGAGGGATGCTTCTTCCTCGGCTCGGTTTCGGCTGACGATACTATCGGCGGAATAGTCGGCTACGCTCTGTTTTCAACGTTATGCGATGCTTACGCGATCGCACCTGTTACAAGCACAGGCAAGGAGGTCGGCGGAGCAGTCGGTCTGGTTTACGGCAGTGAATGTAACAGCCTTTTCTACAGCTATGAGACCTCGGGAGTTGACGGTACAGCGGGCGTCGGAAGAACGCTTGCGGATATGAGACTTTCGTCATTCGTAAAAGAGCTTAACGGCATGAAGGCTTATTTCTGCTATGACTATACGGAAATCAACAACGGATATCCCGTTCTCGCCTGGATGCTTTCGCTTGATGTGTGGGCAGGCGACCGTTCGGTTCCGAAAACAAATTCAAGCGGCACATATCTTATTTCAAAGCCATCGGAGCTTGCATGGTTTGCGGCGCTTGTAAACGGTAAGCTCAGCGGTGTTGAGGCTAATCCGAATGCCAACGCAACGGTTACGGATAACCTCCTTATGAATATCAATGTATATGATGACAGCTTCGGCGTTATCGACTGGACCCCGATCGGAATTGACGAGGCGCACGGATATAACGGAATCTTTAACGGCGGCGGATATAACATCGCAGGAATTTATACATCTTCAACCTCAGGCGACAAGGGAAACAATATCGGACTTTTCGGATATGTCAATACCGGTACGGTAACGAACACGGTAGTGCTTGACGGCAGAATCTCAGGAATTGAGAATGTCGGCGGTATCGCTGGATATGTCAAGAGCGGCTCGATAATCAACTGCTGCTGTGACAGTGAGGTAAGCGGTGATAAGGCGGTCGGCGGTATTGTCGGAAACCTCGGAGGCTCAACGGCAAGCGTTTCAACGAGCAGCATGCTCGGAACCGTCACGGGAACGAATTATTCCGATGATAAATCATTCCTTACCAACGTCGGCGGCGTTGTAGGATTCAGCAACAAGGCAACGATAAACAAGTGCTTTAACTATGCGACGATCAATGCGCCGAACGCAAGATTTGTCGGCGGCGTTCTCGGCTATAATTCCGCAGGTACGCTCACAAACAGCTATTGCACGGCACCTGTTGTCAGCGGTAATGTTATGGTCGGCGGACTTGTCGGCTATAACAATAACGGCACGGTCAAAACCTGCTATGCTTCATGTAAGGTGACAGGCTCAAGCCAGGTCGGCGTAGCCTTCGGCAACACGCTCGGCGCAAATGTATCAAATGTTATATTTGACGGCGCATACAAAACAAACCTGCTGACAACGGGAGCGACGGAAAAGACCGCCGCGCAGATGACGGGCTCATCGTCTGTTGCAAGCATGGGCTTTTTGACCTCGGATTGGAGAGCAACGGCAAACGATACATATTTTTATTATTTCCCACAGCTTACTGCGATGTATAACATGTCGTCGGTCAAGGCGATAAAGGACGGCTCGGTAAAGAGCGTAAAGAGAGTACAGGATAAATATGTTGCAAAGGTTCAGATCGACGGCAGAACCGATACATATTACGAAACGCTTGCGGAAGCTATCAGCTATGCTTCAAGCGCAAGCTCAACCGTTCTCCCGACAGTTTATATTATTCGGGACACAGAGCTTTATTCAACAATAGATATCAGTTCGGAAATCGGAATTTATTCCGAGGACGGCGCAACGCTCAAAAGGGCGGCTTCACTCACGGGCGCAATGTTCAATGTCACCGGAAAGCTTACTCTCGGTTCGAAGGTTTACGGAGACGACAGCTCGGCAGATTTTTACATTGACGGCAATGTGGTCGCGGCAACCGAATCCGCGATCAAGGTTGCAAAGGATGCAACTTTGACGGTTCAGCCCGGTGTAGAATTCTACGATTTCAAAACTGCGGAGCAAAGCCGGGCGACTGTTATGGGCGTTGTGATCTATAATCAGGGCACAACGGAAATTGCAGGCGGCATTTTCACAGGCAATGTCGGCACATCGGTCGGCGGCGTAATCTATAACCTTGAGGGAACGGTAAATATCAGCGGCGGCAGCTTCAGGTCAAACGAAGCAACGCAGGGAGCGGTTCTCTATAACAACGGCGGACAGGCTGTTATCACTGGCGGCTCATTCGTACAGAACATAGCAAAGCTCAAGGGCGGAGTTGTTGCCTCATACAGCGTTTATGCAACAACAGCCATCGGCGGCAAGGCATCTATGACAGAGAACCAGGCGACCTACGGCGGAGCTGTTTGCGCAATGAATTATTCTACGGTTGAGATAAGCGGCGGTACGCTTTCGGCAAACCGTGCTTATTCCTCGGGCGGTGCGGTTCAGATCGAAACGGGTGCCGAGGTGAGAATCAGCGGCGGAGATATTTCCGACAATATTTCTGACAAATCGCTCGGCAAGGCGATCTATAACGGTGCAACGCTTTCACTCGGCGGTGCGGCTCAGATTGATGCAACAAACGATATTTACCTTGTGACGGGTAAAACCGTTGATATAACCGATAAGCTGACGTGCTCAGGCTATGCGGCGATGATCACACCGCAGGCATATGCCGAAAAGACAAAGGTCCTCGGCGGCAGTGCGATGAGCACGAACTATATGAAGTTCGGTCTCTCAAATTCAAACTGGTATACGCTTGCAAACGGAACCATAACAAGCATGGAGACAACAACGGTTGCAAGAGTCAGCAAGGCAGGAGCCTTCTCGGTTGAATATACGGATCTTGCGGATGCTTTTGCTTCGGTTTCGGCAGACGAAACGGCAATCATCACTCTTGTTGCGAATGCTTCCGTGACCTCGACGATCACGGTCAACGGCGATGTTACACTGCTTTGCGACGATACGAGCTACAAGGCTATCAGAACAGGCTCCTTTTACGGCATCATGTTTGATGTTAAGAAGGATGCAATCCTGAGAATAGGTACATCGGTTGCAGATAATGTTCAGCAGTCTCAGGCGGATTATGAGGCGGGTGACGATTCTGACGGAATTATGATCATTGACGGCGGCAAGGAGCTGACGGGAGTTGTCGGTGCGGCGGCTATCAATGTTCAGACAGGCGGAACCCTTTATATGCATGAAAAATCAGCCGTACAGAACTGCAAGAATACCACGACAGGTGCTGTTACGGTTTCGGGAACAATGCATCTCTACGGCGGAACTATCAGAAATAACGAGTGCAACTATGGCGGTGTTTATGTAAGGGCAGGCGGTAAGCTCTTCACCTACGGCGGCGTTATTGCCGACAACAAATCAGCCACAAAGGGCGATGCGGTTTATTCTCTCGGCAGAGTAACAAGAGTTGTTCAGACTTATGACTATCTCTATGTTGAAAAGGAATACGATGAGAACGGAAACGTTATCGGCTCAAAGGATCCTGTAGCCGCCGGCTCGTCAAAGACCGATGTTTTGGTCAAAAACGGAGAAGCGGTATACCTTTCAACCAATGTTGTCTATATTGACACCGCGTCAACCGATATTTATATCACAAGCACATCTCAGGTGCCTGATTCAACAGAGTTCAACCGTTACACAATGACGCTTGACTGCGCAAACTACGTTGTGGGTAATGTGATAGTTTCTGGCGACGATGTTATAAACAACTATTCGTATTTCGACACATACATTGACGGATACTGCATACTTTATACAGGTAAGCTCGGTATTGACAAGCTTGTTGCAAAAAGCACATCGGGACTTACGGTTGACAGAACCAAGTCGTTGGTTTCGGGCTTTGATTTCACGAACCTTACTGTCAGCAAGGTAGTTCAGCTTTTTGCAAATGATGTTATTTACCTCAGAGTTTACGATGCAAACGGCACAATGCTGAAAAACACGAACAAGGTAACGACAGGCTGTACCTTAAAGCTTATCGACGCTTCGGGCAACGCAACCGACAGCCTCACGATCGTTATACGGGGCGATGTCAACGGCGATGGACTGATTGACGGAAGAGACTCCGTAATCGTAAGAGCCATTGCGGGCGGAATGCTCACCTCGGCAAATACTACGGCGGCTCAGATCGCGGCGTCGGACGTCAACTTTGACGGTACGGTTACATCGGTAGATGCCGAGCATCTTGACCTCGCAGGAATCGGATTGCAGACAATATCGCAAAAAATCTGATAATTATAAAAAGCAGGAACTGCGCTCAGTCGGCTCCTGCTTTTTGCTTTATATATTATGTATAAAAACGGACACAGAAAAAGCCGCAAGCCCTTGATACACAAAGGTTTGCGGCTTGGAGCTACTGGTCGGACTCGAACCGACGACCTGCTCATTACGAATGAGCTGCTCTACCAACTGAGCCACAGTAGCATCTGCTGAATTGTCAACGACAGATATTCTAATATATTTTGAGAAAAAAAGCAATAGTTTTTATAAAAAAAGTTAAAATTTTTAGCTTTGAAAGATTTTTACAATGCTCGGTTATTGTTTGCCCCGAGTTGACACAAACTTTTATTTTGGGTATAATAAAAACAATAATATGAAGGAAAGAGGTGTGCAGAAATGTCTGAAATTATTGTTGCGGGAGCGGGTCACGGCGGACTTGTTGCCGCATGGAAACTCGCTTTGCTTGGGCATAAGGTTACGGTTTATGAGCGCCATGCCCGCGAAAATCTCGGCTATGACCAAAAGGACCCTGTTGACGCGTCATATTTTGACTATGCGGGAATTGATTATCCGAAAGAATGGCACGCGCCTAACAATGTTATTACACTTGTTCCGATTGACAGATCAGTTCCGCCTATCACTCTGCCTGAGGAAAAGGGCGCGTCAACGCTTATAGTCGAGCGCCGTGAGCTTTTAAGCTTTCTAATTGACCTTTGTGAAAACGCGGGAGTGCGATTTGAATTCAATTGCGAGGTGCGCGAGCCTGTCGTTCTCGGAAGCCGAATAATCGGAATAATGACATCGCAGGGAATAAAGCTTGCCGATCTTGTAATTGATGCCTGCGGAATTGACTCACCTTTGAGAAAAAATATTCCCGACTTTACCGATATTCAGAAGGAGCTCGGACGGTTTGACCGACTTCATGTTTATCGCGCATATTATAACAGGATAGAGGGTAAGCCCGATCCCGAAAACAGGTATAATGTTTATGTCAATGCTAACGGAACTGTCGGCTTTGCATGGCTCATTACCGAGCCTGACAGTGCAGACATTCTGATAGCGAGATTCGGCGAAATTACGGAAAAGGACATCTCGGACAACCTCGATTATATCTGCGAGCAGAATGAACATGTCGGCCGTGAAATTGTCCGCGGCGGAACGGTTGTTGATATTCCCGTCCGGCAGCCTTTGGCTGTTTTTATTGCCGACGGATATGCCGCAGTGGGCGACAGCGCATGCATGACAATTCCGCTCAAGGGCTCGGGAATAGGCTATTCCATTAAGGCGGGAACGATCCTTGCGAGAGCGATAGAAGAGGATAAGGACGGCTTGTTTAACTGCGATACGCTTTGGAAATATGAGCGTGATTTCTTCCATGAAATCGGGTTCGGCGCCTGCACGGTTGCGCTTGAAAAAAATCTTCTCCCGTATCTTACGGCGAAGGATGTCAGCGATTTCATAGCCAGCGGAATTTTGACTGCCGAGGAGCTTGCCGAGCTTAATACGGATAAGATCGAGTATCTTAGAAAGAACAACATTGTTTCAATGGTAAAGAATAAGCTGAAACTTCTTAACGAAATGCCCGAGCTGAGAAATAAGGGGCTTAAAATTGTCGGTTGGTTCGGCAGAGAAAAGTTCGTTGAGCCGCTGTTCCCAATGAAATACGACCGTGAGGACGTCAAGAAGTGGGCAGAGCATTACAATGAGTTCTTTGAGTCGATAAAGACGGACAAATTACCCGGCGAGGATAACGAATAAACTATTATATATCAAATAAGGCTGTGCTTTTGCACGGTCTTATTTTTTGAAATCAGTGCTTGCAAAATCAGCAGAAACGATATAAAATATCTCTATATATCGGCGGTGCAAGGGCAACTTTAATGTACCGCAAATACTGTGGGGTTGATAAATTGAAGGACATGAAAAGATATCTCAAAATGGCGGCACCGTACAGGGTCGAGCTTGTGCTGACCGTGCTTTCGCTGATTGGTGCTTCGGCTGTCAGCTTGGTGACTCCCGAAGCAGTCCGCAGACTGACGGGAGCTTTGACAAACGGAACGGCAACCAAGGAGCGCGTACTTGTGCTTGCGGCTGTAATTCTTTTATCGTACATAGTCAAAGCTCTGCTGACCTTTGTTTCAAAATACAAGGCCCACGTTGCCGCATGGAATTTCGTCGGCGATATGATGCTCAATGCTTACAATAAGCTTCAAACGCTTTCAATGAGATATTTCGGCGATAAACAGACGGGTGAAATAATGAGCCGCGTCATAAACGATTCAAGAAATATGGAAACGCTTATCGCACACGCTTTACCTGATCTAATGTCAAACATTCTTATTGTCATAATGGTCGCGATTATGATTTTTACGATCAATCCGATTCTTGCGGCAATTTCTTTGATTCCGATTCCGTTGATTTTGTTTGTCACAATGAAATTTTCGGGCAAGGTTCACGCTCTTTTTAAGCGCAATCAGGAGGTGCTTGCCCAGGTCAACGGTAAGGTTCAGGACAATATTTCGGGTATTAGAGAAATTCAGTCCTTCGGCAGAGAAAAAGAGGAATACATGAGCATGAAGGAGTATTGCAAGTATTACAGCTATGTTAATGTCCGCGCTAATTTTGTTGCTTCGATTTTCTTCCCGACAATAGAATTTCTTACCTCGGTAGGCTCGGTGCTCGTTATGGGAATCGGCGGAACGCTTGCACTGAAAAATGTGCTTTCCGTTTCGGATGTCGTCGGATTTTTTATGTATCTTTCGCTTTTTTATTCACCGATAGCGGCGCTGTCGAGAATTATTGAGGATATGCAGAATGCGTTTGCGGGCGGACACAGAGTGCTGAGCATACTCGATATGGAGCCCGAAATAAAGGACAGCGAGGATGCCGTTGATATCGGCAGGGCAAAGGGAAATATGGAGTTCGATCACGTTTCCTTTTATTATAATGAAAACGAGCCCGTGCTCAAGGATATTTCGTTCAAGGTCGAATCGGGCAAAATGGTTGCGTTCGTCGGAGCAACCGGCGTCGGCAAATCGACTATTGTTTCGCTTATGGAAAGATTCTACGATCCCGTCGGCGGCTCGGTGCGTCTTGACGGCAAGGATATCAGGGATATAACGGTCAAATCGCTCAGAGAAAACATTTCAATGGTTTTGCAGGACGTTTTTCTTTTCAACGGTACGATTTATGATAACATTGCTTACGGAAATCCGTCGGCAAGCCGCGAGGAGGTAATCAAGGCGGCGGAAACGGCGAGGGTGAGCGATTTTGTTTGCAAAATGCCCGATGGATATGATACAATAATCGGTGAGAGAGGCGTTCGCCTTTCGGGCGGACAGAAGCAGAGAATTGCCATCGCAAGGGCGGTGCTCAAAAATGCACCGATTTTGATTCTGGACGAAGCAACCTCGGCGGTCGATAACGAGACGGAAGCGCTCATTCAGCAGGCCATTGACGAGCTTTCAAAGAGTCGAACGGTAATAGTAATTGCTCACAGGCTTTCAACGGTTATGAAGGCTGATAATATAATTGTGCTTGAGGACGGCAGAATTGCCGAACAGGGCACACATAACGGGCTTTTGAAGCTTGGCGGAATTTATGCAAAGCTATGCAATGTTAATTCAGACAGAATTAAGACCGAAGCGTGAAAAATATGAAAGGAAGATTACAATGATAGTAACAACGATCGACAAGCTGGACTCTTACAGCGAAATTCCCTATGCAAAGGATATTATGAGCTTTATTGAGAGCTTCAAAAAGACGGACATGAAGCCTGACAGGTACGATATTCACGGCGATGACCTTTTTGCCGCCGTCAGCCGATACGATACCGAGCCGAGAGAACAGAGAAAATTTGAGAGCCACAGAAAATACATAGACCTTCAGATTGTTCTTGATGGCAGTGAGGAAATGGACTGGGCGCCGATTGATTCGCTTAATATGACAGATAACGGCTTTGAGAGAGGCGCCGATATTGCATTCTATGAGGGCACTGAGCTTTCGACAATCACGCTCGGCGGCGATCAGTGCGCGATACTTTTCCCCGAGGACGGGCACAGACCTAATATTATGCACAAAAATAAAGAAAATGTTCTCAAAATAGTATTTAAAATCAGAAAATAATTATATTTGTGAATAAATATTCGTTTTTTGCTTGACATATTCAATTTAAAGTGGTATATTGTTCACGTCAAAAAAACAGAGGAGGACAAAACTATGAAAAAGATTACAGCTATTGTAATGACATTAGTGCTTCTTGCAAGTGTTGCAATGCTTGCAGGCTGCGGAAAGAAAGACGATGTTAAGGCAGCAAAGGTTATTGCTATCGACCTTACTAATGAAAATTATGCATTCGGTGTTGATAAGGCACAGCCGGAGCTTCTTGAAAAGACGAACGCATTTATTGACAAGATATTGAGCAACGGCACATTTGATGAGATTTGCTCTCGTTACTCTAGCGGTGGTGAGCCGGTGCTTGTTAAGTCGGCTGCTAAGGATTCTTCAAAGGATCAGCTCGTTGTTGCTACAAACGCCGCTTTTGAGCCGTTTGAGTACACTGTAGGCGATTCATACGCAGGTATTGATATGGAGATCGCTAAGCTTCTTGCCGATGAGCTTGGTAAAGAGCTTGTTATTGATAACATGGACTTTGACGCTGTTTGCCTTTCTGTAGGTCAGCACAAGTGCGATATCGCAATGGCTGGACTTACGGTTAATCCGGACAGAGAAGCATCCGTTACATTCTCAAAGACATATTACAAGGCATCTCAGAGAGTTGTTGTTAAGGGCGACGATACAACATTTGATGACTGCAAGACAGCCGATGATGTTCTCAAAAAGCTCCAGAGCTTTGACGCTTCTGTTAAGATCGGTTATCAGAACGGTACAACCGGTGGTATGTACATCAACAATGAGAGCGACTACGCTTCAAACAACCTCAAGGTTACGGGCAAGGGCTACAAGAACGGTTCTCTTGCAATTCAGGACCTTATCAACGGAAACATCAACTACGTTATTATCGACTCTGCTCCGGCAGACAGCATTGTTAAGTCAATTAACGAGGTTGCATAATTAAAGTGGAATAAAAGCAAAGCCCCACTGAATAAGTGGGGTATTTGTTCTTTAAGAGGATTTTTTATGGGTAATTTTGACATCAAAATCGAAAAGTTTCTAAAAGCCTTTATCGACAACGGCGGTTATCACAACGTTCTCACGGGCTTGAAGAATACAATGGAAATCGCGATAATCGGTTTGCTTATCGGTATTGTAATCGGTACGCTGATCGCTTCGATTCGCGTTCTTCCGAAATACAGGACGCTCCCGAGAGTTCTCGATAAAATATGCTCGTTTTATGTTGCGATTTTCAGAGGAACACCGATGGTTGTTCAGCTTCTTGTGTTCTACTATGTTCTTATGCCTTTGATGGGAATTAAGATTGACGGCTTAAATGTTGCAATCACGGTTTTTGGACTGAACAGCGGCGCATACGTTTCGGAAATAATGCGCGGCGGTATTCTTTCCGTTGATCCCGGTCAGCTTGAGGGCGGCCGTTCGGTCGGTATGAGCTATGCGACAACAATGTTTAAAATCGTTATTCCGCAGGCTATTAAGAATATTCTCCCGACTCTCGGCAATGAGTTCATCACGCTCGTCAAGGAAACGTCAATCGTTTCTTTCGTCGGAGCAATGGACTTGTACAAGGTATTCAACGATATCGGAACAAACAACTATGAATTTATGGTACCGTACCTTGTAATGGCGGTCATTTATATTGTAATTGTTTGCCTTATTACGCTTGGTATTAAGTTTATGGAAAGGAGACTGAGAAAGAGTGATAGACGTAGTTAAGCTGAATAAAAGTTTCGGCAATCATCATGTTCTTAAGGACATTTCCGTAACGATTGAGCAGGGCGAACGAGTCGTTATTATCGGACCGTCGGGTTCTGGTAAATCAACCTTTCTCCGTTGCCTTAACTGTATGGAGGATCCGACATCGGGCCAGGTCATCTTTGAGGGAGTTAATATTGCGGATCTCAGCGTTAATATCAACACCTACAGAGAGCGTATCGGAATGGTTTTCCAGCACTTTAATCTTTTCAACAACAAGACAGTGCTTGAAAATATAATGCTTTCTCCGTATCTTGTTGAGAAAAAGAAGATAAAGAAAGCAAAGAAGGATAATTTTCTTCATAAGCTCGGAATGAAAAAGCATCCTTATACAGAAAATATTCCGAGTGCAAAAGAGGTTAAGGCTCAGAAAAAGGAAGAGGCTATGACGCTTCTTAAAAGAATCGGCCTTGAGGAGAAAGCTAACGCATATCCGTCAACGCTTTCGGGCGGTCAGAAGCAAAGAATTGCAATTATTCGTTCACTTGCAATGCATCCCGAGGTTATTCTTTTTGACGAGCCTACGTCGGCGCTTGACCCCGAGATGGTCGGCGAGGTTCTTGAACTCATGAAAGACCTTGCAAAAGAGGGAATGACGATGGTTGTTGTTACCCATGAAATGGGCTTTGCCAAGGAAGCGGCGACAAGAGTTATCTTCATGGATGACGGAAGAATGGTTGAGGAAAATACCCCTGCCGAATTCTTCTCAAACCCAAAAACAGAGCGCTGTAAGGAATTCCTTTCCAAGGTTCTCGTATAATAAATATTACGCTGTTGCAAAGGATTACCGATGCGACAGCGTCTTTTTATTTAAATAATAAAAAGCACGCCGAAGCGTGCTCTTGGCTGGGGTGGCCGGATTCGAACCAGCGAATGCAGCAGTCAAAGTGCTGTGTCTTACCGCTTGACGACACCCCAAT
>CAKSSJ010000021.1 GCA_934488615.1 uncultured Eubacteriales bacterium
CATCGTAACATCGCTTATGTCTGGGATATTCTCAACCCTGCACACGTCCTGTGCAAGGATAACTGCAGGAAGAATTGCGACAGCGGCATTCTTCGCTCCGCTTACGGCAACCTCGCCGCTGAGCGGTTTTCCGCCGTTGATATATATTTTATCCACCCGTTACACTCCTTAAAGTCATATATGTAAAAAAGATAATTTCAAATTAAAAGTTGCCAATAAGAGGGCAATAAACCAAATTTATTATAAAACCTATAAGATTATAACACTAAACCCGTCAAAGTTCAATATTTTTTTATTTTACGCAATTATTCGGTTTTTATATCAAAGACCACAAGATGTTGAATATATCATTTAATTATGCACATATATATTGTGGCTTGCAGAGCTTTATCGAATAAATGTTTACTTTTTTTCAGCATATTGTACAAAAAGCGTACAGTATTTTTTAAATACACAATATATAGATACGGTCAAGCCGAGAAAATTCAATGCAAAATATGACCGTCACGGTTATTATTCGTTCTTCCGTCAATAATAATGTAGGTGATATTATGGAAATTTTAAAAATTTGCTTAACAGCGATCCTGTCAATTATCGAGCTGTTTCTTCTGACGAAAATTATGGGTAAGCGTCAGGTCTCTCAGCTCAGCCTTTTTGATTACATCAACGGAATAACTATCGGCTCCATTGCCGCCGATATGGCATTCAGTCCGCTTGAAGAATGCTGGAAGCCTGCCGTTGCCATTGTCATTTACGGCATTTTTGCGGTTATTTTTTCGCTTTTATCAAACAAGTCGATCAGATTCCGCCGCTTTTTTGTCGGCAGAGCTGTTATTCTTATGGACAACGGAACAATTTACCGCAAGAATCTGGAAAAAGCAAAGCTTGACCTCAACGAGTTCCTAACCCAGTGCAGGATCGGCGGTTATTTTAACATTGACGATCTTCAAACCGTCGTTCAAGAGCCGAACGGTCAGCTCAGCTTTCTGCCGAAATCAACGCTCAGACCCGTAAACCCGAAGGATATGGGCATGTATCCCGAAAAAGAGACCTCCCCTATCGTTGTAATATCCGACGGCGAAATTTTATTTGAAAATCTCAAAGCCTGCGGCAAAAATGAGGTCTGGCTCAGAAAGGCGCTGAAGGACGGCAATTTTCCGCCGATCGGCAAGATTTACACCGCCTTTGTCAACAATGACGAGCTATCGGTCTACGAGATGAACGAAGAAAAAAATGACAATGATATTTACAGTTGACATCGGTTAAATACACTGTTATAATCTCAATCGAGGTACTCTGTGTCACCTAAAAGCTTACAAGCATTACGTCGTATGATTGCGTTTAACTGCATCTTCATCCTTGTTAAACACAATCATACTTGCAATCAGATGTAAACTTTTAGGCGGCACAGGGTACTATAAATTGCTTCGGGCGATCCCTTGTGCAATAAAACTTGATTATCCTAAAACAGGCATTGTTTATGAAAAAGGAATTACATAACGATCCGACCTTCTTCGGCACGGACAGCATACCGAAAATACTTCTGAAAATAGCTCCGCCCGTCATGCTGGCTCTGCTGATTCAGTCGCTTTACAACATCGTTGACAGCTTCTTTGTCGGCAGATATTCCGAGCAGAGCTTGACAGCGCTTTCGATAGTCTACCCGCTACAGCTGATTATCACCGCTCTTGCGGTCGGCACAGGAGTCGGCGTGAACACGCTTATGGCGAAATACTATGCGCTGAAAAATGATAAAAAGGCAAACAGCACAGCAGGAAGCGGCTTTATAATTTCAATTATTCTTTGGATTCTGTTTGCGGCGGCGACCGTATTTCTCCTCAAGCCCTACCTCAGAACCTCGGCGAGCGACCCGACAGCGCTCAGCTATGCCTATACTTACGGCATGATAGTCTGCGTCGGAAGCATAGGACTTTTCACCGAGGGAATTTTTTCAAAGGTGCATCAGGCGGAGGGCAACATGGTTCTGCCGACTATAGCGCAAATCTGCGGAGCGGTTTTCAACTGCGTCGTTGACCCGATTCTGATTTTTGGTCTCGGTCCTTTCCCGAAAATGGGTGTTGCAGGCGCGGCGATAGCAACCGTCGGCGGACAGATTCTTGCGGCGATAATCACGGGTGCAAGAGGTCTGAGAAAGCCTCCGCGTCCGTCCGAATTTTCCGAATATACCAAAAAAATATTCAAGCTCGGCTACCCGTCGATAATTATGCAGTCGATGTACACAGTCTATATTGTTGCGCTGAATATGATTCTCGTCGGCTTCTGCGACGAGGCGGTAACGGTTCTCGGACTTTACTATAAGCTCCAGACATTTTTCTTTATTCCGCTGATAGGTCTTACAACATGCATTGTTCCCGTCCTCAGCTATAACTACACAAACCACAGCTTTGACAGGACGAGAGAGGTCATGAAATGGTCGTTTATCGTCACGATAGCGTTCATGGTCGTCGGCATACTTTGCTTTGAGCTTATTCCCGTGCAGCTTCTGAGCATATTTTCAAAGAGCGAAAGGGTGTTTGAAATCGGCAGAACAGCGCTGAGAATAATAGGTACGAGCTTTATTCCCGCAACGTTTTCTCTCATGCTGCCTATCTTCTTCCAGGCGATAGGACGCGGCACTCCGAGCGTTGTGCTCACGCTTCTCAGGCAGATCATTTGCCTTGTTCCGATTTTCTACGCTTTCTCGTTCATGGGACTTAACTACACATGGATAGCTTTTCCGCTTTCAGAAACAATAACAACTATAGTCGGCTTCATCCTCTATTACCGTCAGATCGACATATGGAAAAAGGATTACGGCTATGTGCCGAAGAGGCGCTGATAAACAGACGATCTCCTGCCGCATTTTGCGGTAAGAGGTCGTTTATTTTCCTTTTAGCACTTGTTTTATTTTCGCCGATGTTGTAAAATACTCATATTAAAGCAACACCGCACAAATTTCGGAGTGTATTATGACAGTATTGAGTTTTCAGAATCTCGCGTTCTCTTTCGGCGAACGTGAGCTTTTCAGAAATGTTAATTTTGAAATAAACGATAAAGAGAAGGTCGGCTTTATCGGCTCAAACGGCGTGGGCAAAACCACAATATTGAAGCTCATCAGGGGTGAGCTTGAGCCGACGGAGGGCGCAGTTGTCATCGGCAAGGACGCAAGGCTCGGATACATGGAGCAGCACACCTGTTCAAAGAAGGGCATGACCCTCTACGATGAGCTTATCAGCGTTTTTGACGATTTGATGGACCTTGAAATTGAGATAAACCAGGTCAATTACCGTTTGGAGCACAATCTCGGTGATATGGAGGAGGATCTGCGGCTTCAGGACGAGCTGACAACTAAGTTTAACAACGAGGGCGGTCTGACTTTCAGAAGCCGCACAAGAAGCGCACTTCTCGGTCTCGGCTTCACAGAGGACGATTTCAAGCTGACAACGGACAAGCTCTCGGGAGGTCAGCGTTCCAAGGTTGCACTCGCAAAGCTCCTGCTTTCAAAGAGCAATCTCCTGCTTCTTGACGAGCCGACAAACCATCTTGATATCAAGTCGGTCGAATGGCTTGAAAATTTTCTAAAAAATTATAACGGTGCAATATTCGTAATATCGCATGACCGTTATTTCCTCGATAAAATAACCGATAAGACCGTGGAGCTTGAAAACCGAAAGGTACGATGCTTCAAGGGTAACTATTCCGAATTCCTCGTTAAAAAGAAGGCTGAGCAAAAGGCGATCGAGGATAAATACGAAACGGATATAAAAGAAATTCAGCGTCTTGAGGGCGTTGTGGCTCAGCAAAGGCAGTGGAACAGGGAGAAGAACATCAAGACTGCCGAAAGCAAGCTCAAGCAGATCGAGAGGATCAAGGAACAGCTTGTCGTTCCCGACAGCAAGGTTGAACGGATCCGTTTTCATTTTGAGCCGAAATGCGTAAGCGGCAACGATGTAATAATTGCCGACGGACTTGCTAAAAGCTTCGGCAGCAAAACCATATTCCGCAACGCTTCGCTTCACATAACGAGGGGCGAAAGAGTGTTCATTCTCGGCGACAACGGCTGCGGCAAAACGACATTTCTCAAAACGCTGATGGGTCAGTATGCCCCCGACGAGGGCACTTTTATCTTCGGTGAAAACCTTTTCAAGGGCTATTTTGATCAGGTTCAGGCGGGGCTTGACCTCAACAAGACAGCCATTGAGGAGATATGGTCGAAGTATCCGAAAATGACGCAGACCCAGGTCCGCAGTGCCTTGGCGGCGTTTCTTTTCAAGGGCGACGATGTTTTCAAGAAGATTTCCGAGCTGAGCGGCGGCGAAAGAGCGAGAATTGCACTGCTCAACCTCATGCTCGGCGGCTACAACCTTTTGCTTCTTGACGAGCCGACGAACCACCTTGACGCATTCTCCCGTGAGGAGCTTGAAAATACCCTGCTTGACTACGACGGCACAATGCTGATAGTTTCCCATGACCGATATTTTATAAATAAGCTAAGCTCGCGAATTCTTGAGCTTAACGAAAACGGCTTCACGGAATACCTCGGCAATTACGATTACTATATCGAAAAGAAAGCGGCTCGTCAGCCTGCCGAAATAAAAGCAGGTACGTCGAAAAAGGTCGAAAAGGTCAACGACTACAAGCTGAAAAAGGAGCAGGCGTCACAGCAAAGGAAGCTCAGAACTCAGCTGACACGGGCAGAGAACGACATTGCCGCACTCGAAAAAGAGATCGAGGATATCCAGGAAAAGCTTAATACGGAAGAAATTCAGACGGACTATGAAAAGCTGATTGAATTCACCGACCTGCTCAATTCGAAGAACGATGAATTGCTCGACAAATATTCCCTCTGGGACGAGCTGCAGGGCTTGATTGACGAAAGCTGAAAAGAGGTAAAAGCTCATAATTTTAGACAATCAAGGCTTGGAATTCAAATAAACGGGAATTCAAAGGAAGCCTGCGGTTCATACTGTGCATATATCAAGAATTTCAATAACAAATACGAAGCGAATATCAACGGGAAGGCAGTTAAAATCGTTGCTTGACCGATTTTGATAAAGGAGGGGCATCATGCTCATTTACACATGCGAACAGATGCGCGTCATTGAGGAAAATGCGGACGTCAACGGTCTTTCTTATGTTGAAATGATGGAAAACGCGGGCAATGCCTGTGCCGAAAAGATTCATTCAACAATAGTCGGGCTGAACTCAACGACCAAAACCGTTGCCATACTCTGCGGCTCGGGCAAGAACGGCGGCGACGGCTTTGTTATCGCCAAAAATCTCAGCGATAAGGGCTACGGTATCCGTCTGGTGCTGACTAACGGCTATCCGACAGCCTATGAATCCAAAATAATGTACGCTTATCTTGAGGATAAGCCCGTGCTCGTCTCCGACCTCAAACAGAATTACGACGCCTGCGTTTCCGCCTGTATGAGTGCGGCGGCTGTCGTTGACTGCGTTTTCGGAATCGGATTTCACGGTCAGCTTGACGAAACAACATCAAAGCTTTTTAATGATATTTCAAAATCAAGAGCCAAAAAGTTTGCCGTCGATGTACCCAGCGGACTGGAGGGCAACAGCGGCGAGATAAAATCAGATTATTTCAAAGCTGACTATACCCTTGCAATAACCTGCTACAAGCCTGTCCACATTCTCAAGCCTGCCTCCGACTGCTGCGGAATCGTTTCGCTTATCGACATCGGCATTGACGAAAAATGCTACGAGGCGGTCGGTTCGGACATTATTGTTTCCGCCGAGCACAACGAGATAAAGCGCTTCTTTAAGCCAAGGGATCCCGTTGCCAACAAGGGCGATTTCGGCAGGCTGCTGAGCGTTTGCGGCAGCCGCAACATGCAGGGCGCGGCGGTAATGGCGGCGAATGCGGCGATTGAAAGCGGAGTCGGAATAGTTGAATGTGTTTTCCCCGATTCCGCATATTCGGCAATTGCCCCGAAGCTGACGGAGCCGCTCATGTGTCCCCTGCCCTCAAATGTCGGCGGACAGCTTAGAGCGGACAACCTCCAGCGCATTGTTGAGCTTGCCGAGAAATCGACGGCGGTTCTTCTCGGATGCGGAATAGGCTTCTGCGAGGATACCGTGCGCCTTGTCAACGGAATACTTGCAAATGTAAAAAAACCGATCATTCTCGACGCGGACGGAATAAATGCGGTTTCGGTTAATATAAATATATTGAAAGAAACCTCCGCTCCGCTGATCTTGACCCCGCACCCCGGAGAAATGGCAAGACTTACCGGGCTTAGCGTTGAAGAAATTCAAGGCAACAGGGTTAAGGTCGCAAGAGATTTTGCAACTCAGTACGGCTGTGTTCTTGTCCTCAAGGGCTCGAACACCGTTGTTGCGGGGCCGTCGGGAAGCGTGTACATAAACCGTACGGGTAATGCAGGAATGGCAACCGGCGGTTCGGGTGATGTTTTGGCAGGTATAATTTCCTCTTTTGTTTGTCAGTCTATGAGCTTACAGTCAGCAACGATTGCAGGCGTATATGTACACGGACTTTGCGGAGATAATGTGCAAAAGAAATGCTCCATGCACGGCGTTACTCCGACAAAAATGATTGGTGAGATAGCGGAGGTTCTTTCAAATTTTGAATAATCGGGGATCAATTTGAAAAAGAGCCTTGTTATACTGCTTGTCGGTATCATGATATTTCTGCCCTCGTGCGGCAAAAAAGTAAATAAAGAAAGCGTCACTCCGTCAAGACCGAACTGCACCGTGAAAGCAAGCTGTAACGGAACCGATTATTCGGCAAAGGTCAGCTACACTGACACGGGAGTAATGACCGTTGAAATGCTGAATCCTCTGAAAGGGATAAAGCTACGCATTGACGACAGCGGATGTCGGCTCAGCTATGACGGAATGGAGCTTGACTGCACGCAGACAAGCGAGGTAATAAGCTGTCCGTTCGTTTACCTCTACTCGGTGCTGAAAACCGTGTGCTATACGGTGCCCGAATCGGCAAGAACGAGCGGCGAAAGCTATGTCCTCAAATACCGCACACCCGAAACAGAATGTACGGCAGTGTCGGATAAGAAGGACGGAAAAATCCGTGAAATAGAAACAGATAACGTAAAGTTTATATTCCAATAAAAAGCGGCTGTGCCAATTAAGGCACAGCCGTTAAAATTTGCTTTATATCGTCGGCAATGGCAAAATACACTTTCTAAAAAGCATCGTAAGCCCTAATCCCGTATTTTGATAAAAAATCAAGGTCCTCTTTTTTTGCATCAAAAACATATGCCAGCCTTTCATGAGAAACCGTTGCAAACCAAGGCTTTCCGTTGCGGTAAAAGCAAATATCCTCGGGCATATTGCTTTCAGGAAGAAATATATTCGGCATTTCCGATAACATTTTGCGGCTTTCTTTATTGCAGCTGCACATTATCAGTATTTGATGCTTCATTCTGCCGAGAAAATCAACAGGCCATGTTTCATAATCAAAATAATACTTTGTAACAAAGCGATTAAACTGTTCACTTTGCTCAAATATCGGCGGCTGTTGGGAATACGGTTTCTTTATTATAACCGTAACCGAAAAGCTGTCTGATTTTTTCATAAGATAATCTATCACCGATGATTCATTATCAATAATATCATCATAATTAACGGTCATTTTATTCATAGCTAAATCCTCCGTTTTATATTTCTCCGATAACACTGTAGCTTAGCTTACGGCAGTGGTGCTTGTCGGCGTATCGTCTTGAGGTTCTGTCGCAAGGTCATCAACACTTACCCCGTAATGTGCTGCCGCTTTTTGACGGTTTTCTTCAATCAGCTCGGCGGCGTATTTGCTGCTGCCGAGAGCATCGTAACGCAGAGTCAGCGGAAATCTGTTGTTTATGCTCTTGCTGTAATCCGCGCCCATGCTCGGCGTCCAATATTCTTTCAGAGCATATCCGCTGTCAATCTTTTGCACGGTCAAAACCAACGGACCCGAGCTGCCCGAAATCACGCTTAACCCGTTTTTGTAAACATAGTTTTCGTAGAGAGCGACCATATATATTTCCGTTGTGTCCCCTCTTTTTTTGGCTCTCAGAACCCTGTATGAGGCAACAGAAAAATCATCTGCTTCATGATATGCCGTTGGCGATTCCTGAGCTATAATTTGCTTTTCGGCATAGCTTGCAGTGTCGGCGTCGAGCTTAGTCTCAGTGAAGAAAACAAACACACATACCGCGGCAGCGCATATCAGCAAAGCAATTAAAGCTACGCATATCACTTTTTTACCTTTACTTGTTTTCTTCATTTTGAGCACCTCCGATTATAGATTGGTTATCTATGGTTTAATTTTATTTTACAAAAATTAACGTAATTTGTCAAATTGAATATAATAGTAATGCCGAACAATGATTTTTTATCCCCGAAAAAATGATTATAACGGCAAATGATTGGCAAATATAATTATGACAATCAAAATCTCGGAGAGTGATAAAAATGACAATAAAACGGGGAGATATTTATTACGCAGATCTCAGTCCGGTCGTCGGCTCTGAACAGGGCGGCATGCGCCCCGTGCTGATAGTTCAAAACGATATCGGCAACAAATACAGCCCGACGGTCATTGCCGCCGCAATAACAAGCCAACGCTTCAAAACTCAGCTGCCGACCCACATTCAGGTGGACGCTCAGGACTGCGGCCTCTCTAAGGATTCGATAGTTCTGCTCGAACAGGTCAGGACTATTGACAAGCAAAGGCTCAAGGAGCGCATGGGAAACCTCGGCGAAAGAGATATGTCGAGGGTGAACAGGGCGCTGTCTGTCAGTCTCGGAATATTGAATTAAAACAGGCTGTTTCGGAATTTTTCCCGAAACAGCCCTTTTGCATGTATATTTAATTTATGATTTTTGCCATTCATCGTAGGATATGAATTTCAATTCGGCATTCCTGTCGATTCCGCAATAGACCTTATACCTGTCTATCCATATGGTGCCTTTATGCGGTACCGTCATGCAAAGATAGTCCTTGTGCGGCAGATCGGGAATAATAACAACCTGCTTTTTCTCGGCGATCTGCTGACGGATATATGCACTCTTTTTCAAATCGGCGCTGTAAACGCTCGTGTAAATCACAAGATAAAACGCGGCGCAGGCAACGCATGCGGCACCCAAAACCGAGCGAACGACTATCGGCTTAACCTTTACATTCCGCTCCTTGATAACATATCCGAGCGCTTCGCAGACATACAGAACAAAGAACATATATTGGCAGTAGAAGCATCTGCTGCTTAACGGTGTAACAATAAAAAGCGGCGCGGTCACTATCACGATTCCCGCAATATAAAAAACGAGCCTTGTTTTTACACCGATATTCTCAACGCAAACGATCGCCAGCAGAATAAGCGCCGACAAAAACAGCAGAAGAAAAATACTCGTGATGATTTCAAGTGCCAACGGATCGCGCCTTTTAGCTTGATATACCGCACGAAAGACGGAATATGCCGTGTATAGCGCAATAACCGAAAGCGAAGAGATAACCGCCGCCTTAGACTTTGGCGGCCGATTTTTATTCTTTTTAAAGAACAGAACCGCAAGCGCAACGCAAACGGCAAGAATTATTATATTCAGATAAACATTATTCAATACAAGCTTTTTTCTGATAACGAAGAAAAGATTGTCCCTCATTCTTCCGAAGAATCCGTCCGAATCCGTTCCGATCGTCCTATAGCTGTCATTAGATTTAAAAATCCCGATATAAGCGCTGTTCGTAAACATTACTGCACAGCCTATAACCGAGCCGACAAGATGAGTTAAAACGGGAGTGTATACCTTCCCGAAAAGCCTGTGTGTCAGAATAATTATCAGCACATCAACGGCAACAAGGTAAATCGTCAGATTTTCCATAAAAAGGCAGGCGCATATTCCGACAAAGAACGTTCCGACCGCCGCTCCCCTTTTAAAGCTCGGCGAGCCTTCGGCTATGTCCCTTATGATGAAAAAATACAGAATAATCAGAAAAGTCGGAACAACGTAATTTGAAAAGCCCGACGTCCATGCAACCGTTTGCCTGAGCACGGTAGAAGGCATTGCAAAGAAGCAAATCAGCGCCGCAAGCAGAGTTGTTACACTGTTGTTGCCGACTGTCCGATTCAAAAAGTAAACGCTTCCGCTGAATACGGCTGACATAACAAATGCTCTGAGCAGTCTTGACCTTGTCAGCGCAATGACAATCAAATTGCCGAGATACCGTCCGTTGTAATTTCTGAAATGGTTACGAAGCCTTTCAAGTCCGATTTCTGCGCCCCACGCCCAGTCGTCGCCCGTAAACGGGATCATATACGCGATTGCAAAGAAAAAAACGAACATTACGGCGAAAAATAATATATATAATTTCTTGTTATTTTCGGTTTTTACCATTCTTCACCCTCCTAATACCGAGCAGATTTTATCACAAAGCCCCAGTGAAGTCAATAAAGCATCCTTACAAAAGCGATATTTTACACAACAAAATACAGGTTGATTTTGGCTCCGTTTTATGTTAAAATAAATTTATTATGCTGTAAGGAGATGAACCCCTTATGAAAAAGAAAATTCAATATGCGGATTTCCCCGATATGAACACTGTAAAAGATATCGTCATTTTCGGCGGTAAAAAGGGCGGAGACAAGCCCCAATATTCATTTTATAATTTTGACGGCGAGGTTGAGATGAAAACCTTCGCTCAGGTTAATTACGACCTCACGGGACTCGGACAGTACCTTTACAAGCTCGGGCTCAGAGGCAAAAAGGTAGCTATCCTCAGCGAGAACAGCTACTATTGGATTGCCTGCTATTTTTCAATTATCACAGGTAAGATCACGGCTATCCCGATGGATCCCAAGCTCCCCGATGACGATATAATCGACATCATGGTTCGCAGCGGCTGTAACGCTGTTTACTACAGTGAGGATTTCAAGGGCACCGTTGAAAAAATGAAAACGGCTGACGGAGTTGTTATTGATCATTATATTAAAATAGAGGACTTCTATTCAATGGTCGAGGAGGGTCACAACGAGGTCAAGAACGGCGTTAAGAGCTACCTTGAGGACGAGGTTCTTCCGAGCGATTTGGCTTTCCTTGTTTACACCTCGGGCACAACGGGCAAGAGCAAGGGCGTTATGCTCTCACAGGAGAACGTTGCGGCTGACAGCGTTGCATCATGCCGTGTTATGACGGGCGGACCCGCAATCGGATTTCTTCCGCTTCATCACGCTTTCTCATGGGTCGGCGCACTTTTCTCGGGCAACCTGCTGACGGAATGGGGCTTTATCTGCCGCAGTCTGAAGGATATTCAGAAGGATCTGAATACATATCATCCGCAGAATTTCTCGGCGGTTCCGCTTGCGGTTGAAACGATTTATAAAAAGATTTGGTTCACGGCGAAGAAATCCGGCAGAGAGGAAATTCTCAAAAAGGGTCTCAAGATAAGCAACTTCCTTTTGAAGCTCGGAATTGATAAGAGAAGAAAAATTTTCTCCGAGATTATCAACAACCTCGGCGGCAACCTTGAAATAATTATCTGCGGCGGCGCATACCTCGACGAGCAGTACGAAAAGGGCATGGAAGCCTTCGGAATCAAGATTATCAACGGTTACGGCATTACGGAATGTTCTCCTGCCGTTACCTGCAACAGGCTTGACGCTTACAAGGTCGGCAGTGTCGGAATTCCGCTCCCGTGCAATGAGATAAAAATCAAGGATCCCGACGAGGACGGAATCGGCGAGATCTGTGTTCGCGGCAAGAACGTCATGATGGGCTACTACAATGAACCCGAAGCAACTGCGGAGGTTTTTGACGGCGATTGGTTCCTGACGGGCGACTACGGCTATATTGACGAGGACGGCTTCCTTTTCTTCAAGGGCAGGAAGAAAAACCTTATCATTCTTTCAAACGGCAAGAACGTTTCTCCCGAAGAGATTGAGGACAAACTTTCGACGATTGAGTATGTCAAGGAGGTTGTTGTTTATGAGGAAAAGGGCTATATCACAGCCGAATTCTTCCTCGATACAGTTGACACTCCCGATGCCAAGGACAGAATCAAGGCGGATGTTAACGAGATCAACAGAAAGATGCCCACATACAAGCAGGTCGCAAGGGTTAAAACGAGAGACACCGAGTTCCCGAAAACGACTACGCTCAAAATTCTCAGAAATTATAAGAAGTAACATAGAGAAAGAATTAACCTCCTGTCAATGCGGCAGGAGGTTGATTTTTTATATTCAATTTCTTTCGGCGATTTTTTTGAGATTTTCCCAGCTGATTCGCGCCGACTCAAAAACATCAAGCGGTGTTGAATCCTGCTCGATAATTATATACTCAATTCCGCTGTCGCGGCACGCTCTGTAGCACTCGTCAAGGTCAAGGTTACCTGTACCGATCTCGGCAAAGTCACGGACAAAATTGCCCTCGGCATCCTTGATAATGCGATAATCCTTGAAGTGACACACGCTGATACGCTTGCCGAGCTTTCTAATGTATGATGCAGGGTCAATTCCGCCCGTCTGCGCCCAGTGCGTGTCAAAGATGAAGCTTATCAGCTCAGGGTCAAGCTCGGTGAGCATCTGATAGCCCGTCTTGCCGTTTGGGTATCTCATGAACTCGAACTGATGATTGTGGTAGGCAAAATTCATGCCGGCCGCATGAAGCTTTTTGACAGCAGGAGTAAGCTCCTCTACAAACTTCTTGATGCCGTCCTCACCGCGGTATTTTTCTTCGATCCAGCCGATTCCGATTGTCTTACAGCCGAGCGCCTTATGCTCCTCGATGACCGCATCGGTGTCATTCACGATCCTGTCAAAGGAAAGGTGAGTTACGCAGACCTCCATGCCGTGCTTTTTGCAAAGCTTTGCAACATCATAATTGTTAAGGAAGCCGATTCCCGACACCTGAACGGTATCAACGCCCATGTCTTCAAGCCTCGCCAGCACATTGTCAAGATCTTCGAGAGTATCTATTACCGAATGAAAATTATAAAGAGTAAATCCGAGCTTCATAATCATTCTCCAATCACAAATTTGTTATCGCCGTAAATGACTGTAACCTTTATCGGCTTGTCTGACTTAACCGTTATGTTAGGCTTTTCGTTTTCACTGCTTCTCGCCTCGCAGATGAGATCGGCATACATGTCTCTGCCAACAGGGATTTGCTTGATTCCGTGGTGTTCAAGATTTTTAACATGCCAAACGATCTCGTTTTTCTCGGCGTGAACCTGAATTCCGAGAACATATTCGATGAGAACCGTTATCGGAATAATTCCTGCCCAGCCGACGAAATCGCCCTTTGCCGGGTTGCCGGGGTTAGCCGATTCGGGGGCATAGTTTTCAAAGAATGTGCCCGTCTTGCGGTAAACCTCCATCATGTTTTCGTAGTGGTTGAGGGCAATTTCATGAGCGAGCTTTTCCCTGCCGCACTCAGAAAGTCCTCTTATCACCATATAGTTGGTGGGCGCCCAGACGCCGCCGTTCCAGTATGCACCGTCGTCCGAATAATCGGGGTGATCCGCCGAAAGAGCGGGTACACGGTGCGGACGTTTGAATTCCTTTTCATTCTCAAGGTGAGCTATAAAATCGGCTTTTCTCTCCTCGGGAACGCCGTCGGCGAGCAAGCCCCAGTAGCTTGCAATACTCTTGACCTTGAGCAGCTCACCGTTGCCTCTGCGGTCAAAATAGTATTTATCTTCCTCCGACCACATCTTTTCGTTGATGAATTTCGTCAGGTATTCAGCCTCTTTTTGAAGCTCGTCAACACCGTCGTTTATATCAAGCTCCTTTGCCATTTTAAGAAGCTCCTTACAGCTGAGAAGAGCCTGAAAATTAGCGTCGATCCATGACATAAAGCCGTGGTGGAAGGTTTCGACCTGCCAATCCTCAACGCACGGTACGGCTTCAAGGTCGGTTCTCGGCTGATTGTCCATGCCGCATCCCCAACCGCTTGACCAGTAGGAGCCGTCCTGCCAGCGGTGGTAGTTACGCATCCATCTGTGATAGCAGAGAAGCGGATAATAAACGTCGGCAAGGCGCTTTTTATCGCCGTAGTTCTGATAATACTGCCACTCGCACCATGCAAGGATCTCAGGACCGGTGCTTACGGGATCAAGACGGTGGAATTTTGAATAGCCGCTGTCCTCATGGTACTGTCTGCCGATGAAGCCGTCAGACTCCTGCTTGCAATAGAAATCATCAAGAGTACCTTGAAATTTAAACACGCTGTCGCCGTATTTACCGAACATCAGCATGAAGCAGCTGTCCCAAAGGAAGATGTCGCCGTTGAATGCGGCGTCAATGTACGGCGAAACGAAGCCGTTTTCCTCTGTCGGCTTGCCGAGATTTGAGAATGCAATTTTCCATGCCCTGTAGTAGGCTTCAATCGAATCGGCATGACCGTCCCAGACAGGCTCGGGAAGCTTATCCTTGTTGCTCTCAAAATCGGGCAGGTCTGCCATATTCGGCTCGCGGCCGATGAACGGATTGTGCTTTTCAACGTCCTCAAGCTTTAAAAATGTGTCTATGTATTCGGGCATAGTATCGTCCTTTCGTTATATGCTAAGGCAATTTGTACTGCATTGCCTTAATTATAAATTTTTCACATACCAATCTATTGCCAGCCTAAGCCCAGAATCAAAATCATAATCAGGGTCATATCCGAGCATTTCCCGCGCCTTTGAAATATCGGCGTTTGAATGTTTTATGTCGCCTGCTCTGTCGGGTCCGAAGTTCGGCTCAATGTTCTTGCCGAGCGCACGGTTCAGCGAACGGTAAATATCAATCAGATATTCTCTGCCGCCGTAGGCTATATTGAATGCATTGCCTGCCGCTTCGTGCGGTGCAAGGCATGCCTTGAGATTCGCCTCTATAACGTTATCTATGTAGGTAAAGTCTCTTGACTGCATTCCGTCGCCGTTGATCGTCGGCACCTCGTCATTCATCAGCATCTTAATAAACTTTGGGATAACCGCCGCATAGGCGCCGTTCGGATCCTGACGTCTGCCGAAAACATTGAAATATCTCATTCCGTAGGTGTCAAGTCCGTAGAGCCTTGTATAAAGCTTCGCAAATTCCTCATCGACGCGCTTTGTCAATGCGTACGGCGACAGCAGATTCCCCTCCTGCCCCTCCTTCTTCGGGAGAACAGGATGATCGCCGTAAACGGAGGAGCTTGAAGCGTAAACAAACTTCTTCACGCCCTGCTGTCTTGCCGCCTCCATCATGTTAAGCGTGCCCATGATATTGTTCTTTTCATAAAAAAGCGGCATTTCAATGCTTCTCGGTACACTGCCCCACGCCGCCTGATTGAGAACATAATCCACGCCGTCGCATGCCGCCATGCAGGTATCAAGATCCTTGATATCGCCTTTTATAAACGTGTAATTCGGATTGCCGAGAAAAAGGTCAACATTCTCCTGCTTGCCTGTTGAAAGATCATCCAGACATCTGACCTTGCAGCCCATTTTCAATATTGCCTCGCAAAGATTGGAGCCGATGAAGCCCGCTCCGCCCGTTACGAGGAAAACGGAATCCGACGGAAATTTTAAGTTTGAATATCCCATAGTGTCATTCCTTATTCGGCAACGCTTTTGTACGCCGCCGATCATATTTATTTGATTATACCATTTCCTAAGCGCTCATGCAATAAAAATTCGCAGTTTTTGCATTCCGTAGCATTGTTTTCGTTGCAATAATTCATTTTTTATGTTATTATTGTTCCAGAACACGATCGGAGGCGCAAAAATGAGCAATAATATTCCAATCAAAACACGGGCTGTCGGCGGTTTTGACAAAAAGCAGGTGGACGAATATCTGAGTTCCCTCTCGGCGGAGTACGAAAGCGCCGTATCAAAAGAGGATATCGCAAAGCTTCGTGATGAAATTGCCGATTTGAAGCGTTCCTCCCGTGAAAAGGACAGAAAAATTGCAGAGCTCAGGGACACACTTGACGCTCTCAGGCAGGAGGATGCGAAGCCTGATTTTGACAACCTCAGCAGCTCCGCAAAGAAATTTACCGACGCTCACAACGAGGTTATAAAGATTGCCGACAAAACAAGCAAGTACATCAACTCGACCGAGCGTAAGCTCCCCTCCCTGCTCAAGAATCTCTCGGCTGTTACCAAGAGCATTGAAAGCGTCAATGATGAGCTTTCGGAAATCACAAAACAGCTTGATTCAATTGAGATCACTCCGCCTCTTGAGGCTGAAGCGGAAAGCAACGGTTCGGAAGGATTCAATATTTTCGACCAGGATTTTGACAGCTGAACAAATAATACTTACGGGATTGCCGCTGAATACGGCAACCCCGTTTTTCTTTTATTCTGTTTGCTTTTTATTGTAGAAAAACATTGCAACGCCTGCGCCGATGATCAGGACATATCCGAGAATACTCAGCCAATCGGGAATATCGCCGAAAACGAAGAAGCCGAGCACGGCGGCAAAGATAACCTGCGTGTAATCGTAAACGGAAATCTCCCTCGCAGGGGCACAGATATATGCCTTCGTAATACCGAGCTGTCCGATACAGGCAAACGTTCCCGCAAATATGAGATAGAGAAGCTGTAAGCCGCTCATGTGTTCGTATTCTATTATCAAAAACGGCAGGCACAAGAGGCACGAAAATGCCGAGAAAAAGAACACGATCCTGCGGCTGTTCTCCTGCTTCTGACCGAGACGGCGCACAAAGGTATATGCAATGCCTGCGCCCATGCCGCCCAAAAGTCCTGCAATTGCAGGCAAAGCCTGCGGATTGTCAAAGCTCGGCTTAATGATAAACAAACTGCCGACAAAAGCCACCGCAACGCCGATAATCTGTGTAAATTTAGGCTTCTCTTTTAAAAGGAAGATCGAAAAAACGATTGCAAAAAACGGCGAAAGCTTGTTGAGCATATTAGCGTCGGAAAGGTTCAGCTTGCCGAGCGCATAGAAATTACACAGCAGACCCATTGTGCCGAAAAAGCTCCTGCCGAGCAGGTCGGGTATGTGCTCCTTAGGCGGAATAAAGCTGACCTTTTCTCGAAGCATCATAATAAAGATAAAAATAAGCGCAACAAAGTTTCTGAAAAATGCCTTTTGAAATGCCGGCAAGTCCCCTGCCAGTTTGACAAAAAGCGACATCATTGCAAAGCCGAACGCCGCCGCCATGATATAAAGTATTCCTTTTGATTTTTGATTGATTTTTGCCATATACGATCTCTGTTTCTGTTTTTATTTCAAAACTATTATAATCAAAGCGTGTACGATGTCAAGCCGTGAAAAAATATTTTTTAAAAAAGCTATTGACTTTTTTCTGCATAAATGCTATTATGCAAGTGTGATAGTACAGATATCACACTTAACACACCCATTGAAGGAAGGTGATGCTATGTTTGAGATCGACTCCAGGAGCAGGATCCCGATCTACGAACAGATCAAGAACCAGCTGATAACGTGTATTCGCCTTGGCATCTACAAGGCGGATGAACAGCTCCCGTCTATCAGATCGGTTTCGCTTCAAACGGGCATCAATGTCAACACTGTCAAGCGCGCATTTGCAGACCTTGAGGATGAGGGAATAATTTACACGCTCGTCGGCAGAGGCAGCTTTGTTGCCGCCGACGCCGCAGACAACACCTCGATTGCAAAAAAAGCACTCAAGGACATTGAACCCGACCTGCGCTCACTCAAGTCAAAGGGAGTCGACAGGGACTCGGTGATTGAGCTTATTAACAAGATATATGAGGAGGACAAATAAAATGATTGAAATAAACAATATAACAAAAACCTTTGATGATTATACTGCAATTAAGGACCTCTCTTTCACGGTCAACGAATCCTCGCTTTACGGACTTGTCGGCTACAACGGAGCGGGAAAAACAACGCTTCTGAAAATCATTGCAGGCATCTATCTGCCCGACAGCGGCGATGTCAAGCTCAACGGCAAGAGCCTTTTAAAACATCCCGAGCTTAAGACCGACCTTTTCTATGTACCCGACGATCTTTATTTCGGTCTCGGCGCTTCAATGAACTCCATGGCGAGGTTTTACAAAGGCTTTCACCCCAATTTCTGCGTGGATACCTTTTACAAGCTGACAGGTCTTTTCGGACTTGACCCAAAGAAAAAGCTCATCGGCTTTTCAAAGGGAATGCAGCGTCAGGCTGAAATGATACTCGGTCTCGCCTGCCTGCCGAAGGTAATTCTTCTCGATGAATCCTTTGACGGACTTGACCCTGCAAAAAGAAATCTGACAAAGAAAATTTTGCTTGACTACATGGCTGAAAAGGAATGTTCGATAATTATTTCCTCGCACAACCTCCATGAGCTTGCCGATATGTGCGACCACATCGCACTCATCAACGGTCAGACGATCGCAATGGACTGCGCCGTGGACGATATGAACGGTACACGCTGTAAGTTCCGCCTTGCCTTCAAGGAAGAGATCGAGCGCGAAACCTTCGGCGACCTTAAGCTCAAAAATTTCAAAAAGGATGGCAAGATAGTCACATTTACGGTCTCGGAAAATGTCGAAAAAGCTCAGGAAATCATCAATTCGCTTGACCCCGTGCTTTGCGAACGCTTCCCGCTTTCACTCGAAGAAATTTTCCTTGAAGAGATGGAGGATACGGATTATGACTTTGAACAAATCTTCTCGTAATTCCTTTGCGTCACTGCTTCGGAATTCAATCGAAAAGGTTTTATTCGTTCCGATTCTGACGCTTGCGATATTTCTGATCCACACGGTAATAAGCATAACCTCACTGCTCGTTGATGGCGGAGTGGACGGTCATCAGGTATATGAGAAGGTCGGCACGGTAAACGTAGGCTTTTTCTGGGACAGGATAATTACCGCACCTATCACAAGTGTTCTTATCTTTCTCGGCGGTGTCATTGCCGCAATAGTTCTCTTCTCCTTTGCATCAAGTAAAAAGAAATGCAATGTGCTTTTCTCGCTCGGACTGAGCAGAAAAAATATCTTTCTCGCAAAGTATTTAGGCGGCACTGCGCCATTTGCGATCGCAATAATCATTTCGGCGCTGCTTGAAATACTTTCAAACCTCATTAAAGGCTTCACGGTCGGCTGGCCGACAATCCACTTGGCGCTGTTGACGATAACCGCCATGATTGCCATATACGCCCTCGCCTTTTCGATAGTTGCTGTGGCACTTGCATTCTCGGGAAACATCGTTGAAGCAGGCGTTTTCTCCGTAATTCTCGGCATCTTCCCGAATATGTTCGGTTTATTTTTTGGAATAATGCGCGGAATTTTTACCTACGGCGGAGTTGAGGTATATGAGGGCAACTGGAACTTTTTCAGTCCGTTTTTGTCATTGCTCTTTATGCGCTACGACAAAGGCTACAGCACGATCAACGGCTCATCAATTTTTCTCTACGGACTTTACACAGGAACCGAAAAGATAACTGTTTATGACTGGTCGGGAGCGCTGATGACTTTGCTTTATTCGGCGGTAATTCTGACAATAGCTCTTCTCGCCTTTCCAAAGCGCAGGAATGAGATCAGCGGCTATTTCGGCAGAGCAAGAGGGCTCAACGAAATTTGCGGAGCGATGGCTGCGCTTTACCTCTCGCTCATTCCTCTCTACAGACTGAAGGACAGCAGAGCAAGCGACCTCGTGATCTTCTTAATATTCATGATTACCTTTGCGTTCGGCTATATTGTTTTCAGATTCATTTTCGGCTACAAGAGAAAGAGGGTCATGGTACAGTCGGCGAAGCGAATTGTCGCTTACACAATAGCCTTTGCTGTTATTACAGGTATTTTCTCAACGGGACTTTTCGGCTATTCCTCATTTGTTCCCGATGCTAAGGATGTTGCAAGCGTCAGCATATCTTTGGAGCTTATAAATCCTTACGCGAGCGTTGAACTCGATGCGACTTCGGACGGAGATTTCGGCTATACACCGATGATAAGCCGAACTGCCTCAGCTTACGATAACCAAACGGGCGATACGTTCTTTCTCGGAACAAACTACTACTCATCTATCTACCCGAACTTTGAAGCCTATGACAAAGAAGAAATAAAGAAGATCGTAGAAGCTCACAAGGCTCTTGCCAAGGACGGCAAGCTCAAGCCAAATGACGATAATGTCTGCGGCTACGGCTTCACGATTGACTATACTATGCGAGGCGGCAGAGAGGTGAACCGTAGCTACAGAACGGCAAGCCTCGAAAGCGCGATCAAGCTGCTCGGTCTTTCCGACCTTTCCGAGGTCAAAAGAAACATTGAAACTTATTTCTACTATGATCCTGATTTCATGAACGAAAACGGTCTCTCGGATTTCTATAACAGCTTTTGCCTTTACTCAAAGGACTTTAAATCGCGCGAATACTTTACCGAATTTCCAAAGGGATTTTTTACTGCCGTCCACACAGATCTCAAGAAGCTGACGGCTCAGCAGATATTCTTCCACAAGCCCGAGGATGAGCTGGGAGTTATCAGCTTTGCCTCCGCAAGCACCGAAAACTTTCTGGGAATCGACGAGGTGCTTGACGACAGCGGCATAATTTACAATGCCGATACTCACGAGGTCACGGGAAACATCAAGGAAAGAATGAAGAATTCTGCCATATACGCAGACCTTATTTCGACCTCATGGGGCAAATGCGTTATTGTTACAAAGGACATGACAAACACGGTCAAGTTCCTTACCGACAACAACCTTATGCAGTATTTTAAATCCACCGCAACGGCTGACGATGTAAAAAAGGTCAGGTTTGCGACAAGAGCCGAATCTGTCGGAATGAAAAATGCCGATATGCTCCCGCTCTTTGCATCGGGCTATGTGACCGCCGAATATGTAAAAGAAAAGAAGGATTTCCGCGAAACGCAGGATCACCTTTTCGATCAGTACGGCGGTAAATCAACAGAGGATAAAAAAGTAATTCAAACGGTGCTTGACAACGCCCTGCTCTACGGCTACAACAGCAACAGCGACCGCGTTGTTGAGGTAACATACAACGACGGCTCGATCGCGACCTACGCCTTAGAATCGGACGTTTACAACAAGCTGAATATTAAATAGGAGGGAACAATCTATGAAATATAAACATACAGCGGCCGGACCTTTCTCAGCGCTGTTACGAAACTCTTTTATAAAAACCTGTTTCGTTCCGATAATCACCTTTTTGGCGCTGTTCATGTCAACGCTATTTAACTATATCAACATAAAAGCATTCCATCGCTTTGGCGGTTCACCGTTTGTAAAAGACAAATTTTTCGGATTTTTCTGGAGCAATGTCAGTGACAGCATCCTTCTTACGGAAGTGCTGATTATCCTCGGCGGCGTTTTCGCCGGAATAGTCCTCTTTTCATTTGCACAGAGCAAAAAGCACTGCAATGTCATCTTTTCGCTCGGCATAAGCAGAAGAAAAATCTTCCTGGCAAAATATCTCGGCGGACTTCTCCCCTTCTGCGCTGCCGTCATTATAGCCGCATTTTTTGAGCTTGTGTCTGTATTCGGCGTCGGTTACACGCCGAACGCACCGATAATCAAGATGGCTGTTTACTGGGTAGTCTGCTTTATCGGAATATACGCCGTCTCATTCACTATAACCTCGGCGGTAATCGCCTATACCGGAAATATTGCGGAGGGCTTGGTATTCACCGCCATAATCGCCGTATTTCCTATGGCTGCCGGTGTGCTCTTCAGCGAAATGAGAGGACTTTACACTGTCGGTGGAATAGGCGTATATGAGGGTGACTGGAACTTCTTCAGCCCTTACATTTATATGTTCAGATTTTTCAGTCCGGGCGAATATGGCGCTCAGGAGCAATATAGCGAAGGCTTGAACATGGTCTTTAGCAGCTATCAGCTTTATTTTACATTCAACGAAAGCGGTGCACCGCTTTATAATCTCACAATTTCCGATTACTCGGGTGCAATCACGGGCTTTGTCTATGCCGCAATAATTTTTGCAATTGCTTTTCTCGCTTTTCCAAAGCGCAGAAACGAAATCAGCGGTTCTTTCGGAAGAGCAAAGGGCATCAACGAGATCTGTGCTGTATTTTCGGGAATATATGTCATGACTTTCGGAATGTATGCTGTTGTCGAAGGTACACTCGGAATAGAAAGAGGAAACATGCTCACCTTCCTCTACTCAATCGGCTTCTTCATTGTAGCGTATTTCGTTTTCAAAATGATCTTCGCTCATAAGCGTAAGCTGATATTGAAATCCATGCTCAAAAGAATACCGTGCTATATCGCAGCAATAGCGATAGTTACTACGGTTTTCTACTCCGGACTTTTGGGCTATGCTTCAAGAATACCCGACGCCGAGGACATTGATTCAATCGAGTTTTCTTCTACAATCTCCAATCCTTACAGCAGCGTTAACGATAACGATGCCCTCCATCGCCGTCCGATTTACGGATATGCGGTAATGAAAACCTACTCGGGCTACACAAGCACCGGCGGCTTTGATCGGTTCTTTTACGGCGAAGGTTATCAGGATATATATTATCCCAAATACTCCGTCGACGATGAGAGCATGATTCACAGGCTTATTGAAATTCACAGGAGCTTTGTTCAAAAGGGACATATTAAGAGCACGGCTTCGGACACCTGCGCAATGAACTTCCAGATAGTTTATACGCTCAAAAACGGCAAGACCGTCAAGCGCTACTACAGCGTAACAACGGAAGAAAACGCAAAGAGAATCATGGGACTTAGCGATACAATTGTCGCCAAGAGCGGAATTGAAGAATATTTTGAAACCAATCCCGACGATTATTACTATGCAATCGATAACTATTTAAGCAAAGTATCTGCCGAATTGAATCCCGGAAACTATTTCTATCTCTATTCAAAGTATCTTAAAGACAGTTACCGCTGCGGCATGATAACCGATGAGCTGAAAAAAGCCGTTCTGAAAGATCTCGAAAACCAGACGGCGAACGATATTTTCTTCCACAAGCCGGAGGATGAGCTGGGCGTTATAAGCTTCGGAATCGGTGATAATTTCATAGACGATATGCCCGAAAACTATTACTACAACGAATATGGGGATCTTATTGACAGATATACATGCGAAATTGTAAATGATAACACTCTGCAAACAGAACAGGCGAAGGAATCAATGAAGCTTACCGACCTGACGATTGGCGCAATGGACAACACATCTAAATCATTCGTTATAACAAAGACCATGACGAACACGATAAAGTATCTCACCGACAACGGATACATGAAGTGTCTTGAGTCAAAAATCACGGCAAGCGACGTCAAAAGCATGAAGCTTTGCACGAAATCGGAGTCCATAAACAAAACAAATGCCGATATGCTGCCGCTTTTCTCAGGCGGATATAACAGCGTTGCCGATATAAAGAGCTTTGATTCCGACATGGATTTATATTACGCCAATTATAATCAATTGAATTCCCATTATATCGAGCATAATGTTCCCAACGAGATAACAAGCAAATCAACCATCCAAAAGGTTCTTGACAATTGCTTCCTTTACGGCTACTGCGGCAACGATTACCGCATTGTTGAAGTGACCTTTAACGACGGTTCTATCGCAACCTATTGCATCACGGGAGAGATTTATAATAAACTGATGAAGTGAGTTTATCGGCACAAATACAGCTAAAACAATTCAAAAGCATAACCAATCATTATCAAGGTGATAAAATGAAGTTTAAAATCAAGAAGAAACAAAAAAACATTATCATTGCCGCCGTGCTTCTGGCGGCAGTGATCGTCGGGATCTGTATCCGCTTCGATGTTTTTCAGCCGAAATACGTCTACTCGGGCGATCCGTATGTTTGCCTTGACGCAGGTCACGGTGCCGACGATGTCGGAGCAACGAGCGGCGGCCGCTATGAAAAGGATGACGACCTCAAGCTGACGCTTAAAATCAAGGAAAATCTTGAAGCAATGGGCATAAAGGTTTACCTCACCCGTGAGGATGATTCCGACGTCACGCTCGCAAACCGCTGTAAATCGGCGAACAAAAAGCATTGCACCCTTTTTGTCAGCGTCCACAGAAATTCCGCCGAGGACAAAAAGGCAAACGGAATCGAAGCATGGGTTTCGAGAAATCCGAAAGGCGATGAAGCCGCCCTTGCAGAAAGCCTTGTCAACAATATCTGCAAGCTGACGGGTCAGCAAAACAGAGGTATAAAGAAAGGCTTCCGCGACAATTCCTTCGGCGACTACTACATAAATTCCGACACAAAAATGCCTTCACTTCTTCTTGAGGTCGGCTTCATCACCAATGATAATGACAACAAAGCCTTTGACGAAAAGCTCGACGAAACTGCCGAGACGATTGCAAAAACAATTTACGATCACGTTCAAAAATAACATAAGACCGTTTCATTTTCATGAATTTGAAACGGTCTTTTTCTTTCTGTATATTGCATTTTTCGGCGCTTGTGATATAATATCAAATCGGTGATAATTATGAAATACAACACATATATTTTTGATCTTGACGGAACGCTTCTTGACACATTGCAGGACTTGGCAAACGCGGTCAACCACGCAATGAGGCAGATGAACTATCCCGAAAGGACGGTTGACGAGGTTCGCCGCTTCATCGGCAACGGAATAAGAATGTTGATAAAGCGCGCCGCTCCGCAGGACATTTCAACGGAGGATTACGATAAAACGCTTGCGATTTTCACGGTGTATTATCTCGACCATATTGCCGATTACACAAAGCCCTATGACGGCATTATCGACGTTATAAAAACGCTAAAGCAAAAATGCTGTAAGGTTGCCGTTGTGTCAAACAAGGCGGACGAGGCAGCCAAAAAGGTTGTCATGGATTTCTTCGGCGACATTTTCGACCTCGTTGTAGGCAAAATGGACCGTTTTCCCTCAAAGCCTGCGCCCGACTCGGTGCTTTACGTCATTGAAACGCTCGGCGCAGACAAGGCGAAATGCGTTTACTCGGGCGATTCCGAGGTTGATGTTCAGACGGCGCACAATGCGGGGCTCCCCTGCGTTGGTGTAACATGGGGCAATCGGGACGTTTCCGAGCTGATAGCCGCAGGAGCGGAATATATCGCCGAGAAGCCGCATGAAATTATCGAAAAAACAGAATAAGAAATGGGACTGCCGCAAATATAACGACAGTCCCTTATTATATTCAAAATGTAAATGTTGCGTAATATGACGTCTCGCCCTTTTCGGTTATCTTATCAGACTTACCGTTTGTCTGCTTCATTGTAAAATCCGAGCTGTACGGCGTTTTGACGCTCAGCTCCTTTACCCTGCCGTTTGCGTCCGTCACAGCCTCAATAACCGTGCCGCTGTAGGTCACGCTGCCCGAGGTGTAGTCCTTTAAAAGTGTTCCGTCGTAACCGAATTCAAACGGGAAACCGCCTGCGGCATTGTAAACAGAATCCTTTTTCACATCTACCTTTTCGGATTTTATTACAAGCCTGATTTTCAGTCCGTTGCCAAGCTGAGCCGCTGTTGCCGAGCTGAGCATATTTTCGGTGAGCTTCGTATTGGGTCCGTATGTAGAGGCGGGTAAATCAAATTCATCAACACCGTTCACAAAGCTTCCCGTGAAGGTGTTTTTATTCGACTCCATTTTCTCAGATTTCCCGTTCAGTGTGTAAACGCCCTCTTCAGAAACGGTTACAGTCGCCTTTTTGACCTGCGAGTACGTCTTTTTCAACGCGTCGTTGTAGCTTTTTACTATCTCGCTCTTAGTCGTCGGTACTTTTCCCGATGATTCAAGTCCGACGGTGATCCTCAATATCTTAAGCGCGTCCGCCGAATTGATTCTGCCGTCGCCGTTCACATCGGCATTAGCTTTTTTAAAGCCGTCAACGCTCATACCTACGCTGTATCTGAGAACGCAAAGCGCGTCGGCGGAGTTTATCCTGCCGTCACCGTTGACATCTCCGAGCAATGCCGCCGATGAGCCGACGGTCAGTGCCGCCGCGAGCGAGAGCGCCGTAAGAATTGAAATAAACTTCTTCATTTTCTGACTCCTTTATGTAAATTGTTCTACCGTATCACGGATCGTATCAAGGAACGCGTCCTCGCCCCATGTGTTGATCTTGAAAAATACCGCCTGACTTCCGCCCGAGCTTATCGCCGTGAGGTGGACATCTTCTCCGCGTGCAAAAAGCGTAACGCTAAGGCTTACTCTGTTGCCGCCTATGTAGCTGTACCGCTCATAGACCTTTACCGAGCAGGCGCAGTCCCCTTTTTCGCAGTACGACTCGTCCTCAACGGAAGCCGAGATGCTTTTATTGACTGCACTGTCAATAGCTTCACTGATTTCAAACAGGGAACCGTGAAGGTCACATTCAAGCATTGCCATAAATTTTCTCCTTTTTATCTTCAATTTTCTTTATGAGACTTCTGCCGATATCGTGCAGGAGCTTATATGCCGACGGGAAAACTTCGTCCGGGAAATTAACAAGGAAGCGATCCGATTCAAACGTAAAATCGCCCTTGTAATCAATATCGGCAAGTACCTGCGTGATTTCCTCCCAATCAAGGTCAAAGAAATACGGCGGGCAGTGCCTGTCCTCAAGATAGTCGTTGTCATGAACGTGCAGACAGCCGACATAATCATGACCGAGAGTTCTGAGCATTTCGGGCGCCGTCGTGCCTACAAGTCCTGCATGACCGATATCGACGCAGGCGGTGAAATACCTCGGGTCGAGCATATCCATCATGGCTCTGAATTCCTCGCCGACGCTGCAAATATTCGGAACAATGCAATGCCTGCGGCGATCCCTGCCGAACATATTCTCGCATGCAATTTTTATATCGTACTCCTTGCAAAGCGGAATCAGATTATTATAAAACTCGGCGTTAAGCTCAAGATTTCTCTTGCTGTCCTTGCCGTAATAAGTCGGGTGAATTACAATATTTTTCGCCCCGAGAGTGCCTGCGATTTCTATTGAGCGCTTGATTTTTTCAAGAATCTGCGTGTTGTATGTATCCTCCCCGACTTTAAAGCTCGGGAAAGGCGCATGAGCCTGATTGAAGTATTTGCCATAGCCTTCGGCAATTTTCTTCACCTCAAGCACATGCTCAAGATAGCAGGACTGATTGAGAATGTTATCGTCATCCTGCATACAGAACATTGAATAGTCCAAAGCATCGAAGCCCGCCTCGCATATCGCACGAACACATTTTTCGTCACCCAAGCGTTTTGAGCCAATCTCAGTCTGAGTTGATAATATCATTTAAATCAAGTCCTTTCGAGTTTTAATTGTGTTAAGAAGCGATTGAGGAAATCTAAGTTTGACGAGACTTTACTCCCCAGCCTTAACTCCTCTTATGCAAAAGGCAAAGGAATAGCTGCCGCTGTGCATCTTGTACGGCTCATGCAGACATGCCGTTCCGGGCATATCGCCGCCGACCCCGCGCTGTTTCGCATCAATGCAAAGCGAATAATATTCGTCCTTCTTGAGCTCGTGATTATGCATTGCTTTCTCAATTTTTTCCTGAGAATAGCTGTGCATGGAGAACTCAAACGGGAAATCCGAGCTGACGGAGAAGCCGTTGCCGCTGTCGTCCGTGATTTCAAGCGAACGCACGTCAGTTCTGTTGCCGTTCTCCTGCGGTCTCATATAATAATGGAAAAGCTCATCGGCTTTCCTGTTGAATTCTGAAATACGCTGTCCTGTTTTTCTGTCACAGTACGATTCCTCGGGACCTCTGCCGTACCATTTGACATTGCAGAAATCCTTGTTTATTCCGAGTCTTACGCCCGAGCGGAGCATCGGAAGAATGGGACTGTTCATATTCTGTCCGATATTCACACTGCCATCGTTGTTGACGATTATATCTGTCTCAACATGACCTGCGAAAGGTGCAAACCAATGAATATTTACTATGCACGAGCCGCTGAACGGGAAGATAACAAAGCTCTTTATGCTGACGCTTCGGCTTGTTATATCCCAAAGGTAGAGCGGATTGAGGCGCTTGAACATCGGTGCAAAATTAAAATAGTTTGTGTCGTTATCAGTCAACGGGCGGAAGAAATTCGGCTTAAATGAAAGCGAATTGTCAAGTATGTTTCCGCTGCCGAAGTCGATTCCGTAAAGCTTTTTATTTTTAAAGGTAACGGTTGTGCCGCTTGCAATTATCTTGTGGACGTCGCCCTTTGAGAGAACCTTAACCATTCCCTCTCTCGGCTCGGGCTTCGCCATTTCGTTGCTGAGAGTAAACTGATTGAAGCTGATTTCATCATTCGCCATGTGCCACTCATTTTCGTCTTTATACCTGAACGAAAGAGTGAGAATATACTCACCTGCTTCAAACTCGGCAGAATACGGGATTGAGAGCGTCTTTACTGTCTGCGGGGCAATTCCGTCGAGTGAGATTCTGCCGCTTTCAAGCTCCTTGCCGTTCTTTGCAACGGACCATTCGAGATAGCAATAATCAAGCGGAATAAAATAATTCTTATTCTTTATCTTAACTCTTTTTCTTTCAACGTCGATATCCTCGGCGCAGACATTGGAATAGACCTGTTTGACCTCATAATATGCCGGGTGCGGCGTACGGTCGGCGGCAATTATACCGTTGGCGCAGAAATAGAAGCTTGACCAGCCCTCCTTGAAGTCGCCGCCGTAGAGCCATTTGCCGTCCTTGTGTATCGCCTGATCGACGAAATCCCAGATAAATCCGCCCGTCATGTGGTCGTACTTTTCAAAATCGTCAACATATTCCTTGAAGTTGCCGAGGCTGTTCTCCATTGAGTGGGCATACTCGCAATAAATTACGGGGTGGTCGTCGAACGCCGATTTCGGAACATCCTTATTGTCGGCGGCGAGGGCATTGGCAATATTGTCGAACAGTGTCGCCGTAATTGCTTCCCGATGAACGAGCTTGTCAACAACATTTTCCATCGGGTACATTCGGCTGATAAAATCAGACTTTGTGAGGTCAAAATCGCCCTCATAGTGTATCGGATAAAGGTCACAAAGCTTCAAAATCGCCTTTTTCATCTCGGCAAAATTCGATCCGTCTCCCGCTTCGTTGCCGAGTGACCAGAAGCAGATACAGGCGTGGCTTCTGTCACGCAAAACCATCATCTCTGCCCTGTCAATTACTGCCGAGGTCCAAAGCGGATTGTCACCGGGCACGTTCTTTCTGCGTACACCGTGGCTTTCGACGTCGCACTCGTCCATTACATAAAATCCAAGCTCATCGCAAAGCTCATAGAAGAACGGATCGTCGGGATAATGGCTGGTTCTTATGGCATTTATATTCGCCTGCTTCATGAGGTATAGATCCTGATAATACCTCTCCCTCGGCACTGCCCAGCCGTGGTCGGGGTCATAATCGTGACGGTTCACGCCCTTGATTATAACCTTCTGACCGTTAATATAATAAACGTTGCCTTTTATCTCAACACGCTTGAAGCCTATTCTTATCTCTTTTTTGACCGAACAGCGTGTGCCCTCGTAGAGCTTGACAGTCAAGGTGTAAAGCTCGGGCGTTTCGGCGCTCCATTTTCGACATTTTTCGACAATGTGATTTATTTTCAGCTCGCCGCGTGCCTTGCCTTTGAAAATCTCTTTTTTGTCAAGGGCAACACGGCAGGTAACCTCTTTATCCGTGCTGAATTTGAGCGTCAGGTCAAGTATGCCGTCGGTGTAGCTGTCATCAAGAGTCGTTTTTGCATAGATGTCCTCAACCGTGGTTTCAGGCTCGGCAACAAGATAAACCTCACGGTAAATTCCCGAGAACTGCCACATGTCCTGATTTTCAAGATATGTTGCGTCGCTGAAGCGCATAACCTTTGCGGCGAGGATGTTTTCGCCCTCGTGAAGCATATCGGTTATATCGAACTCGGCAGGGGTCATTGAGCCCTGCGAATAGCCGACATATTTGCCGTTCACATAGACATAAAGCGCAGACTTTGCCGCACCGAAATGCAGAATTATTCTTCTGCCGTCAAAGCTCTCGGGCAGAGTGAAGCCTCGGCGATAAAAGCCTATCTCGTTCTTTTCGTGGCTTATTTTCGGAATCTGCGATTCGGCAGTCGATACCTGCGGCGGCATTGACGAGCAAAGATAGATCGGCTTGCCGTAGCCCTGCAGCTGCCAGACCGACGGAACGCTTACCGTATCCCAGCCGCTGTCGTCAAAATCGGGGCAGAAGAAGTCCTGGGGCTGATTTTCAACGCCCATCTGCCACTTGAATTTCCATTCGCCGTTCAGCGAAAGCTTGTATTTCGACCTGCCGTATTCAACCTCGTCTCTTGCGTCGTAGGGCAAGGCGAGGTTGTGTCCGTCGAGCTTGTTCTCTCGGAAAAATAAAGGGTTTTCCCATTTGTGAAGCGGTTTTTTCAAAAAAATCAACTCCTGTCTATATAGCTTTATTATATCTTTACTTTTCTTTCAAGTCAAATAAAAATCAGGTTATTTTTCCCTTTTTTATACTTTATATGCAAGGCGGCAAAAAATACGGGTTATGTGAAATAAATTCAGCAAATCTTATTGAAAAAAATTGCCGCAAGTATTATAATAAATCGAATAATGTTAATTTTGAGGTGTTGGTGTTGAAAAAAATCGGTTTTGATAACGAAAAATATGTTAAGATGCAGTCTGAGCATATCAGAGAGAGAATTAACCAGTTCGGCGGCAAGCTTTATCTTGAGTTCGGCGGCAAGCTCTTTGACGATTATCATGCGTCGAGAGTTCTCCCCGGCTTTGCTCCCGACAGCAAGGTCAAGATGCTCATGAAGCTCAAGGATCAGGCAGAGATAGTTATTGTCGTAAATGCCTCCGATATTGAAAAGAACAAGATAAGAGGCGATCTCGGCATTACATACGACCTTGACGTTCTCAGACTTATCGACGCATTCAGAGGAATAGGACTTCTTGTCGGCAGTGTCGTCATGACACGCTACAGCGCTCAGCCTGCGGCGGACGCTTTTTGCAAGAGACTTGAGAGCCTCGGCGTTAAGGTTTATCACCATTACAGCATTGAGGGCTATCCCTCGGATGTTGACAAAATTGTGAGTGACGACGGCTTCGGCAAGAACGAATATATCGAAACTTCACGCTCGCTCATTGTTATCACCGCACCCGGTCCGGGCAGCGGAAAAATGGCAACCTGCCTTTCCCAGCTCTACCACGAGCACAAGAGAGGAATCAGCGCAGGCTATGCGAAGTTTGAGACGTTCCCAATATGGAATCTTCCGCTCAATCACCCTGTCAATCTCGCTTATGAAGCGGCAACAGCAGACCTCAACGATATAAATATGATCGACCCGTTCCACCTCGAAGCATACGGCGAAATGACTGTCAACTATAACCGTGACGTTGAAATTTTCCCCGTGCTTGCGGCAACCTTTGATCAGATCTACGGCGAATGTCCGTACAAGTCCCCCACAGACATGGGCGTTAACATGGCAGGCAACTGCATCATTGACGATGAGGCATGCTGTGAAGCTTCAAGACAGGAAATCATCAGACGCTTCTATGCCGAGCAGTGCTCGGTCAAAAAGGGTCTCGGCAACCCGGAAAGCGTCAACAAAATCAAGCTTATCATGAAGAAAACAGGCATTTCTCTCGACGAGCGTCCCGTTATCGCCGCGGCAAAAGCCAAAGCCGAAGAAACAGGCGAGCCTGCAATGGCAATCGAAACAGGCAAGGACACGCTTGTCACAGGTAAAACATCGCTCCTCATGGGCGCAGGTGCGGCGGCAATGCTCAACGCACTCAAGAGCCTTGCGGGAATCAACGACGATATTCACCTTCTCTCACCTGCCGTTATTGAGCCTGTACAGGAGCTTAAGGTAAAATACATGGGCAACCACAACCCGAGACTTCACGTTGACGAGGTGCTCATCGCCCTTTCCGTTTCGGCGGCAACAAATCCGCTTGCGAAGCTTGCGCTCCAGCAGATCCCGAAGCTCAGGGGCATGGAGGCTCACGCAACGGTTATTCTCAAGGAGCAGGACGAATCCGTATTCAAAAAATTCGGTATCAACATAACCTGCGAGCCAAAATATCAGACCAAGAAGCTCTATCACAAATAAGGAGAACGCTATGGGAAAAATTGTTGCAATCGGCGGCGGACGCTACAGCGACGGCGAAATAATCAATATCTTTGAAAAAATTGCCTCCCTTGCGGACAAAAAGAACCCCAAGGTTCTGTTTCTTCCGACGGCAGGCTATGACGATATCAACGGAGACGAGGATATTCAGCGCAGCTTTGAAAAATACGGCTGTCAATATGATATTCTCTATCTCACGGATGAAAAAAGAACCGTCGATGATATTCGCTCAGTCATTCTCGATGTGGATATCGTCTATGTCGGCGGAGGTGATGTCCGCTTCATGATGGAAACCTGGCGCAAAACGGGAGCTGACAAGGCTCTTATCGAAGCATACAACAGCGGCAAAATCATGTCGGGCTACAGCGCAGGCGCAGTCTGCTGGTTTGATGTCGGCTATGACGACTGCGGACCCGACCACAGCTTCATGTTCTGCGACTGCCTCGGAATTCTCCCCTACTGCGCTTGTCCGCATTACGAGTCTGATCACTGGCAGTCCTTCAAAAAAGCCATTCTCGACCGTCCCGAGCAGGGACTTGCAATTGAGGACGGCGCCGCATTGCTTTACATCGACGGCATGATAGGTACGATCAGGGGTAACGACGGCGGCGAGGTGTGGATTCTTGACAAAAATAATGAACTTTGCCTCAGCAAAATTGTTGATAAAATGAACAAAATCAGCTAATCGTCGGTTGACTTTACGGTTAGGTTGTGCTAACATATATACGAAAAATTTAACGGAGGGTGAAACCATGAAAAAAGTTTTATCAATCTTTTTAGCTGTTGTTATCCTCATTTCGGGCGTAGTTTTTGCGTCCGCAAAGGGTAATGATACGCTTCAGTTCGACGAGAACGGACAGTTCAAAATTCTTGTTCTTGCCGATATTCAGTCAGGCTTCCCTGTTGGCGAAGCACTCAAGGCATACATCTCAGAAGCTATCGACGCTTCTGATCCGAATCTCGTTGTTTTCCTCGGCGATAACATTATGAGCCCCGAGGACGGCACTGTTGAAAGCTACTGGAAGGGCTACGACGAGGTATTCCCGATTCTCGAAAGCAAGGGCGTTCCGTTCACTTTCGTATTCGGCAACCACGACGATGAGTCCGCTCCGACGGTAACAAAGGAAGAAATGCTCAAAAAGTATCAGTCCTATGACGGCTGCCTTGCTTATGATGCAGACCCGTCGCTTCACGGCTGTGCAACTCACAATCTTCCGATTCTCTCAAGCGACGGCAAAAAGGTCGCTTACAACCTTTGGATGTTCGACAGCGGAGATTATGTTTTCTACGAGAACGGCAAGAGAAGAGGCTATGACTGCGTTCGTGCAGACCAGATCGACTGGTACAAGGCAGAGAGTGCAAAACTCAAGGCTGCCAACGGCGGCGTAGCTGTTCCGTCACTTGCATTCCAGCACATCATTCCGCAGGAAGCAGCTCAGGCTGTTATGTTCTCTCTTCCGTTCCAGCTCGGCAAGCTCACTAAGAACTTCACCGACGGAACATCCGCTACATATCTTCCGAACTACTTTGCGTTCAACGGAATCCTTTCCGAAGCTCCGTGCCCGTCGCCCGATAACGAGGGTCAGTGGGATGCATTCGTAGAGACAGGCGACGTTAAGGCTTGCTTCTTCGGCCATGACCATGTCAACAACTTCAGCGTTGATGTTGACGGCGTTACGGCAGTCAGCGTTCCGGGCACAACCTTCAAGTCATACAGCAGCGTTACGGATCAGGGATCAATGGTAATTACTCTTGACGAAAAAGATCTTTCAACCTACAGCACAGAGATTCTTTACACAAGCGATCTTGCGGTTAAGGACGGCTCAAACATCCCGAATCAGGAGCACTCGGAGACTGTTGCAGGATACAGGTTCAGAATAGTACTTCGTCATCTTGCTCACGGAATCCTTGCACTTTTGAGAGGAATCTATGCTTGGATCCCCTCACCTCTCGGCAAGTAATCTTGACTGAAAAGTAAATATTTAAGGCAACGAGATCAAAACGATTTCGTTGCCTTTTTGTTTGCTATTAACTTAAAACACGGGTATCTCGCCGTCATAATTTTCGGCTTTTTCAATCCAACACAGCAAGGTCGGACGGTTCATAACGGTTATGACCTTGCAGGCTCTTTTTGTATTTCCAGCATTTGATTGCATCCTCAAGACTTTTGCCTTTGTTGTCCTCAAAGAAATCACGGATATATGTGTTATATTCAAACTGCTTGCCTATCGTTGTTTTGTTCTTTTTCTTCTCTTCCAGAATCTGATAATACGCTTTGATTGCATCGGCGTAGGTTTTGCCTGCATTGGATTTCAGCCACTTCTGAAACCCGACATTAAAAGAAAAGCCCTTGCCGATTTTTTCTTCAAAAAACGCTCTGAGCTTTTCGGAAAATGCGATATTCGGTTCTATCACCGTTTCCTCGGTAATCATTCCGACACTTGCTGTCGGTCTCGTTTTCACCGCTGTTTTCAAAATATCTCCCGTGTCGAGAAAATATGCAATTCTATCCGTAAGCTCGGGCTTTCCGCCCGAAACGGGCAGATTATTTTCACGGCAAAAATTGACTAATTCCTCTTTAAGATAATAATAGCTACGGAAGGTTTTTCCGTCCAGGTTTTTATTTAAATTCGGTCTTTCGCTCATGTTTATCCCCCTGTAGTCCGCTCACTTTGTCGGACTCATGTATATGTTGCTCCACTGCTCTGGATCGTTCCTGTATTTTTCATCGTATCTTGAAATTATGTAGTCGGGCGGCGTCATATATTCATCATGGCGCACCCATTTTCCGTTCTTATACTCAAAGCAATAGTCGCCGATATCGGCGGACTGCGTCCATATGTTGTACGAATCCTTTTCCCAGCATATTCCCCAAAAGTCCATGGAACGTGCAGGAGAGAAGCTGTCAACCTTTTCGTTTGTCTCGGAATCGTAAACCGTCACAATGATCATATTATCTTCAACGGTCTGAATTGCATAATATTTATAATCATAGCTGTAGGTTTTGTCGGCGGTATATGAGCCCCAAAACTCATCGGAATCACGGCTTGTGCATGAGGCAAGCAAAATCAAGGAACAGAATACCATTAGTAATGCAATAGCTTTTTTATTCATTATTCGTTCTCCTTCTTTATTCATCAACTCGCTCAATCGGAAGTGAGTTACATCCCTCCACAGCCCATTCGGCATAAAGCTTTTTTATCGACAAATCACAGCCGACAAATTTATCCCCTTTTTCAAAAAAATGTACCGATCCAAGCTGAGTAACATAGCTCCAGCCTTCGCTTTGCATATATTCGATAAAATCCTTATAATCGTCCTTTGCACAGCGATATACGTTCTCGTCAACCTTGACTACAGGCGATTTTGAAAATACCGCCAATGCGTAAATATTGTCGCAATAATAGTGTTCGATCGGCAGCAAAACTGCCGTCAAAACAATAACAACAGCTAATATCTTTAAAAATTTTTTCTAATAATTTCCTCTTGAAACTCAATTAAGCTTTATTTACCCTCTTCGTTCTTATTCTTGACAAATATTATAACAAGTCCTGCAATGCCGCTGATTACGCCCGCCAATGAGAACGGGAAATCGGAAAAGCCTGTCAAAAGATTTTCATTAATATCCGCACCGCCTATGCAGAGAAGAATGCCGAACAAAATCAATGCGATGCCTTTTGCAATCTTATTATTCATAGCGTTTTCTCCCGAATTATATAATCTTTTCAAGTCCCGATTTGACGGGCTTGGTGACATAGACCTGTTTAACGATTGATTTCAGGCTTTCTGCGGCGCACTCGGCTTTCGACTCGTCGTCAAAAATTCCGTAAACCGTCGGGCCGCTTCCGCTCATGCAAGCCGCCAACGCTCCGTAGCGATTGAGAACCGACTTGATAGGCACACGCTCCGGTACCTCGATAAGCTGTTCAAAAATATTCTTACAGCGGCGGCACATCTCATAAAGATCGCCCTGCGAGGCGGCGTACAGCATTCCGCAGGTGTCGAGGTGGCGTATGTTCTGTGCCGTGTCAAAGGCGGAATAAGCCTCCTTGGTTGAGACTCCCCTCTCGGGCTTCGCAAGCACGATCCAACAATCCGTCAGATCGGGAAGCGGAGAAAGAATTTCACCGATGTTTTGTGCGACGCATGTACCGCCCGTCAGGCAGAAAGGAACGTCCGCACCGACCTTAACACCGATCGCACAAAGCTCCTTTAAGTTCAAGCCTGCCAAAAAAATATCGTTGAGCGCGGCAATCACCGCCGCACCGTCCGCACTGCCGCCTGCCATTCCTGCGGCAAACGGAATGTTCTTTTCAATGTGAATTTTTATGCCCGTGTTTTTGATTTTTGTATAGTCAAAAAACGCCTGCGCCGCCTTGTATGCGATGTTCGATTTGTCGCACGGCAGAGCCGCTTCACTGCACGATATCGTGATTTTTTTGTCGTCCGTCGTTTCGACGCTCACCGTGTCGTAAAGTCCGACCGACTGCATTATCATGAACAGGCTGTGATATCCGTTGTCAAGCGTTCTGAGGATATCAAGCATGAGGTTTATTTTGGCTGCTGCCTTGTATTCTGCTTTCATATGTTCTTTCCTTTCGGGGAAGTTTAAGTCTCTATTGCGGTGGTGGGGATTTTTAAAAAATACTAACTTTCTTTAGTCTTTCCGACTCACTTTCCTATCCTCGTCTGCTTGAGACCCGTGAACTTCTGTCCCCATGCGTTTGCCCATGCTTCGCAATAGAGGGAATAATAGGAAACATTGTTGTTCTTACGGTAGTTGATGCAGGGCTTGAAATTGCACCAGATGAATGACGGAATTGCAATAACTAGGAACCAGATCGGTCCGAGCAAAAGCGCCTGCCATGTGTGGCCGTACTCGTGAATTCTTGTGTCCTGAAGCCAATCGTCGGGTCGGTCGGGATTCATAAAAATAAACGTTCCGAACGAAATTCCGCCCCAATCGCCCGGCACATATGTAATCGTCGCATTGAAAAATCTTTCATGCTTGCAGCCCTTGATGACCGCAAAAATTATATAGGCAATGAAGCCGACAAGGTTGATCGGCAGTGCCCATGTCCATTCTATAAGATAAAACAAAAACTTTTTCATACTTTTATACCTCCGTTCGGTCTATTCTAACATATTTTTGCCTCTTTGAAAAGAGTATAAAGGCATTTAACCTTGAAAAATAATAAATAATGTGTATAATATATATAACAGTATGAAACGGAGGTTTTAATATGACAGAAGTTACTAAAGATATGCTTATAGGCGATATTCTTGATGCAGACAGCGGTACAGCCGAGTTCTTCCTCAACATGGGTATGCACTGTCTTGGCTGCCCCTCGGCAAGAGGAGAGAGCCTTGAGATGGCATGCGCCGTTCACGGTGTTGACGTTGAGCAGATGGTTGCAGACATCAACGCTTATCTTGCAAGCAAATGATTCGACTTAAGCCGAGACTTCAATCGGCGGCGGATATGGTTCGTGACGGTTCCCGTGTTGCTGACATCGGAACCGACCACGCCTACCTGCCGACAGCGCTCATTTTGTCGGGCAAAATACCGTCTGCCGTTGCGGCAGACCTCAGAAAAGGTCCATTGGAAAACGCCTTGGAAACCGTCCGCTCCAATCATATTGAGGACAGGGTTCAGCTTCGCCTTTCCGATGGGCTTAAATGTGTTTCTCCCGACGATGCCGACGATATCGTTATCGCAGGCATGGGCGGCATTCTGATCTCCGAAATTCTGACTGCCGCCGAGTGGGTCAAAAATGAAAAATACAAGCTTATTTTGCAGCCGCAGTCGCACGATGAGGACGTTCGCAAATATCTTTTTGCCAACGGATTTGAGATAACCGATGAAACGGTCTGCTTTGAGGACGGCAAGGTTTACATATGTATCGGAGCGGTCTATACAGGCTCCGTAACCTCCCACAGCGAATCCGAGATAATGTTCGGCAGTCTCCTCACTCGACATGACGAAGCGGCAGAAGCTTTCATAAATAAAAAACTCAAAAGGATAACGGCTCGCCTTTCCGCACTCAACACCCACGGCGGCGACGAGGGCGAAAAAGAGCAGCTTGAAGCAATAATAAAAGAGGTGGAAAAATGGCAAAGGTAAAGAATTTTTACGGTTATCTTAACAGCATTGCTCCCTTTGAAACGCAGGAGGACTGGGACAACAGCGGCATGCTTGTCGGCGATATGGAAGCCGAGGTAAACAGGGTTGCCGTTGTGCTCGACATCACTCCCGAGGAAATCAAAAAAGCCAAGGCAATCGGCGCAGACCTGATAATCAGCCACCACCCTGTCATTTTCAGCCCGATAAAATCCGTAACAAAGGGCAGTGTGCCGTATGAGCTTGTCGCAAGCTCGATGAACGCACTCTGCTGTCACACTCCGCTCGACATAGCGGACGGCGGAACAAACGACAGCCTTGCTGAACTGCTCGGAATAAAGGTCACCCGTGCCGACGACCCGATATTAAGGCTCGGAACGGTTGAACCGACCACAGCGGATGAGCTTGCAGGAAAAATCGCAAAAACGCTCAATACGAAAGTGCGCTATGCCGACGCAGGCAGAATAATCAAAAAAATTGCGATCTGCACGGGTGCAGGCTGTTCGCTGATTGAAGCGGCAGGCGAAATTGACGCTTTCATCACAGGTGACGCATCGCATCACAACTTTCTCGACTGCGTTCAAGAGGGCATAACGCTCATCGCCGCAGGTCATTACGAGACGGAAATCGTTGTTGTTCCCGTTCTTGTGAAAAAATTGCAGACGCAGTTCCCCGACATTGAAATTATTGACATCAAACAGGAAAACCCGATAAAATTTATTTGAGGTAATTATGGCACTTGACGGAATATTTCTCAGCAAAATTAAAGACGAGCTGCTCAGAG
>CAKSSJ010000022.1 GCA_934488615.1 uncultured Eubacteriales bacterium
GACACCAGGCACTAATTTACAGGTTCGCTCAAAATACGGTCTTGAATGGTCTGAAATTAAACATAAATTTACGGTTACAACTTTTTATTCGGATCAGACCTTGAAGTCAGCGGAAATTTCATCGAATAAGGATAACAGCAATTATGCCGACTGTAAAATTGTCACAGGCTCGGGAGTAACCAAGGTTCGCATTGAGTATGAGGACGGAATGACCAAGACGCTCAACACCTCGGCGGCAACGTTTAACGAGAGCTTATTGACGTACACCTACAATATCACCGTTAAACCCCGTCACAGTGGAGAAAATGAGTTTAAGCTTTACATAAAAACTCCGACAGACGGCTGGATATATCAGAAAACACTGACGTATACGGTTAAATAATTTATATTGACGCCCAAACACACCTGAAATTTATTTTTCGGGTGTGTTTTTTCTTGCATAATAGAGAGTTATGTGATAAAATAAAGCGATAATGCAGTAATATTGCTTAAAGCAACACCACACAGAATTTTTACTGCGAAAATCGCACACTGTGATTGTGCGATATTAGCTTAACGGAGGTTTACGACATGAGAATTGTTGTCAAGGTCGGCACATCGACGCTTGCACATCCGAGCGGTCTTATCAATATAAGACGTGTTGAGGAGCTTTGCAAGGTCATGAGCGATCTCAAAAATGCGGGACATGATATTATACTTGTTACTTCGGGCGCCATCGGTATGGGCGCGGGTAAGCTCCAGTTAAGCGAACGACCTCGTGACGTTGCCGCAAAGCAGGCTGCCGCCGCAGTCGGTCAGTGTGAGCTGATGTATACATATGATAAGCTCTTTTCGGAGTACAACCACACCGTGGCTCAGCTTCTTATGACAGGCTCGGATTTTGAAAACGAGGAAAGACATATCAATTTTAAAAATACAATGGATAAGCTCCTTGAATTCAAGGCGCTTCCGATCATAAACGAGAATGACACCGTTGCGACCGAGGAAATCAAGGTCGGCGATAACGACACGCTTTCGGCGATGGTTGCGGTCAACGTCAATGCCGATCTGCTCATTCTTCTTTCGGATATCGACGGACTTTTCACTGCCGATCCTCACACAGATCCGAATGCAAAGCTTATTTCCGTCGTTTCGGAAATAAATGACGATATTCTCGCTCTCGGCGGCGATGAAGGTTCTGCTTTCGGCACGGGCGGAATGAGAACAAAACTCCATGCCGCTCAGATTTGCACGGAAAAGAATTGCGATATGATAATTGCCAACGGCGAAAAGCCCGATATTCTTTACGATATCGTTGACGGAAAAGCCGTGGGCACAAGGTTTATTAAAAGGTGATGATATAATGACTACACTTGATATTTTAAAGCAGGCAAAGGCGGCAAAGAGTGAGCTTGCAAAGCTCAGCTCCGAGGACAAGAACAACGCATTGCTTGCCATGGCAGACGCACTTGAGGAAAACTGCGCCGCTATTCTTGAGGAAAACAAAAAGGACGTTGAAGCGGCAAGAGGCAAGATAACCGACGTTATGATCGACAGGCTCAGCCTTGACGAAGGACGTATAAAGGGCATGGCTGACGGAATAAGAGATGTTGTCAAGCTTCCCGACCCCGTAGGTCAGGTGCTCAACCGTGTTGAGCTTGCAAACGGACTTATCGTTGAGAAAACCGCTGTTCCTATGGGCGTAGTTGCCATAATCTATGAGAGCAGACCGAACGTTTCATCCGATGCGGCGGCGCTTGCACTCAAGAGCGGAAACGTCTGCGTGCTCAGAGGCGGCAAAGAAGCTTTCCGAAGCGCAAATGCAATTGTAAATGCGCTAAGAAGCGGACTGAAAAAGCTCGGCTTCTGCGAGAACTTTATAAATATGGTTCAGGATACTACACGTCAAAGCTCAACGGAGCTTATGACTGCCGACGGATATATCGACCTCCTCATTCCGAGAGGCGGCGCAGGTCTTATCAAGGCTTGCGTTGAGAATGCAACGGTTCCTGTTATTCAAACAGGCACGGGCATCTGCCATGTTTATGTTGATGACGACGCAGATCTTGATATGGCGCTCAATATTATTGAAAACGCAAAGACAAGCAGACCTTCGGTTTGCAACGCAGAGGAGGTTTTGCTCGTCAACAGCAAGGTTGCAGACAAATTCCTGCCGATGCTCAAAAAGAGATTGGTTGACGACAGAAAAGAAAATCCCGTTGAGCTTCGTCTTGACGAGAGAGCGGCGAAGATCATTGACGGAATAAAGGCGGGCGAAAAGGACTTCGATACCGAATTTCTCAACTATATTCTTGCGGTCGGCATTGTTGACAGTGTTGAGGAAGCCGTCAAGCACATCGGCGAGCATTCGACACAGCACAGTGACGCTATAATTACGAACAACGACGCTCATGCGGCGGAATTCACCCGTGACGTTGATTCTGCGGCGGTCTATGTCAATGCAAGCACACGCTTCACCGACGGCGGCTGCTTCGGTCTCGGCTGTGAAATGGGCATTTCAACTCAGAAGCTCCACGCAAGAGGTCCTATGGGTCTTTGTGAACTGACGACCTACAAATATATTGTCAAGGGTAACGGACAGATAAGATAAGGAGGGAAAGCTATGCCGAAAATAGGATTTATAGGCTGCGGAAATATGGGCGGTGCTCTTGTTAAGGCGGCGGCGAACGCAGGCTATTCGGACAGCATTTATATCTGCGACCACTTTGCGGGAAAGACGGCGGCTCTTTCAAAGGAGCTCGGTGTTCACGTTTCGGACAGTGTGACGATTGCAAAGGAATGTGACTGCATTTTCATGGGCGTTAAGCCGCAGGTCATCGACAAGGCTTTCGCCGAGATAAGCGACATTCTCGAAAACAGAGAGGATTGCGTGCTCGTTTCAATGGCGGCAGGTGTTGCGATCGAGAAAATCAAAGCTCTTTCAAAGGCGAAGCATATCATCAGAATTATGCCGAACATGCCCGTTTCGGTCGGCGAGGGTGTTGTTCTCGCAAGCGGATACGAGGTAGATGATAAGAACAGGGACGAGTTCAATTCGATAATGAAATGCGCGGGTATCGTTGATTGGATCGACGAAAAGCTCATTGACGCAGGCTGTGCGATTTCGGGCTGCGGTCCCGCATTCGTTTATATGTTCATTGAGGCACTTGCCGACGGCGCCGTTAGCTGCGGACTTCCAAGAAACAAGGCGATGCTTTATGCGGCGGAGACTGTACTCGGCTCTGCTAAGGCGGTTATCGAGAGCGGCAAGCACCCCGGAAAGCTCAAGGACGAGGTTTGCAGTCCCGGCGGCACAACGATTGCAGGAGTTAAGGCACTCGAGGACGGAGCATTCCGTTCAAATGCAATGAATGCCGTTATTGCGGCATATGAAAAGACAAAGAAGATGTAATTGTATAACCTCAGTTTATTGACATTACTGCGGTTATGGGATAGAATAATAAAAAAACAGCGGAGGTAGATTGAGATGCCTTTTTCAGATTTAGGAATTTTCCTCGGAGATATTTCTCTCTGGGAGATAAATCATTTTACAAAGGATCCTCTCAAGGCGCAGAAAAGCGTTTTGAAGAAGATCGTAAGAAGAAACAAAAACTGTGAGCTCGGCAAAAAGCTTCACCTTGGCGACGTTAAGTCGATTGAGGATTATCAGCGTATTGTTCCTTTGACGACCTATGCCGATTATGAGCCGTATGTTGACAGAATGATAAACAACAAAGAGGACAGGCTCATGTTCTCGGGCAAAAATATCAGATATTGCTCGTCATCGGGCTCTGTCGGCAAACCGAAAATTCTTCCCAAGGGCATAAATGACCTTTGGAAAATGCAGTGTATCGGCTTCTCGGTTTCGGTTGCCGTTGCTGCTCATTGGCTCAAGAAGAACAAGGGCATCAGAATGCCTAACCAGATGGGTCCGCTTGTTTTGGTTCTCTCGGGTCATGACCTTGACGACAACAAGCGCTGTAACGGTGCGGGACAGGTTCCGCTTACATATCTTAAGCCGATCACGAGATTTTTCTGCACATCGCCGTATTCGCTTCTTTGCCCCGAGCACGAGGAGCTTATTGATACCTCGTATCTTCAGCTCCGTTTTGCTCTTGAGAATAGAAACGTAACGTATCTCGGTTCTCTTGTTATCACGCTCATCACCACCATGTTTGACTACCTTGAGGAAAACTGGGAGATGCTTTGCGACGATATCGAAAAGGGTATAATCAACCCGAATATCAAGTGCACTCCCGAGCTCAGAGCCAAGTATTCAAAGATGTTCAAGCCCAATCCCTCAAGAGCCGCAGAGCTCAGAAAGGAATTTGAAAAGGGCTTTGATACGCCTATCGCTCCGAGAATCTGGCCGAAGCTCGTTTGGGGCTACGGCATGATGGGCTCGAGCCTCCAGGTTTATATTGACAAGCTCCGCAAATCCGTCGGCGATCTCCCGCTTCACAACATGGGCTATGCCGCGGCTGAGGGCTTCTTTGCCGCTCCCGTTGAGCTGAATGTCAACGATTCCGTGCTTCTTCCTCATTGCATATTCTTTGAGTTCCTTCCCATCGAGGAGGGCGAGGATCACGCAAAAGATGATGTCAAGCCGCTTCTTATCAATGAAATTGAGGTCGGCAAGGACTATGAGCTTGTTGTTTCCAACTTCTCGGGTCTTTACAGATACAAGATCGAGGACGTTGTTCACGTTACAAAGATGTATAACAACACTCCGAGAGTCGAGCTTCTTTACAGACAGAACCTCAGCATGAACGTTGCCAATGAAAAGACAACAACTCAGATGGTTGAGTATTCCGCCGCTAAGACAGCCGAAAAGGCAGGTGTCGGCTTCAAGGGCTTTAGCTTCTATCCCGACTATTCGACTAAGCCGCCTCGCTATTGCATGTTTGTTGAGCCCGAAAAGCCGGTTGACGAGGACACTCGCAGGAAGATGATTGAAATTCTTGACGAGGAGCTTAAGGGCGTAAACGAAAAATATTTCAAGTACAGACGTTGGGGTATGCTCAGCGAGCCTGAGATCCTCATTCTTAAGGAAAAGAGCTATTGGGATTACAGAGAGTCGCTCAGAGCCAAGGGTGTTGTTCTTAATCAGATTAAGCCTGTAACCGTCATCAACTCTCCCGAGAGAGAGAAGTTCTTCTTCTCACACGTTGAAACGGAGAACTCCCTGACCGTTGATGAATACAATAAAAAATCCAAGGCAAATGTTTAATTTTTGAACGGGTGATAAAAATGAGTAAATTATTGAAGAAAGTTATTTCCGTTATACTTTGTGTTGCGGTAGTTGTTTCAACATTTATTTTTGTCGACTTCCCCGGAACAGCTGCAACGGCTGACGGAACGGATATTCCTCTTATTTATGTTCAGGGCGCAGGTATGCCTCTGTTCGTAAAGGATGAAAACGGCGAGGAGCAGGAAGTGTTCCCTCTTAAAATTCCCGACGGTTTTGTTGAAAAGACCGTCAAAGAAAACATCGGCATATTTGCAAAGGCTGTTCTTACTCAGAAATGGGAGAAATTCGGCAATGTTCTCGGAGATGCTCTCAGCGAGATTTATTCGACGATAAGCCTTGATGAGCATGGAAAAACGCAGAACGGAGTTTACCTCAAATGGACGTGGAACAAGGCTAAGCTTAACGGTAAAAAGTCAAACGGAAAATACCCGACCCAGAGATACACATTCAACTATGACTGGAGACTTGATCCCTACGAGAATGCAGAGATCATGCATCAGTATATTGAGGATGTCCGCGAGGTTACCGGTGCTGACAAGGTTGCGTTGAGCGGCCGCTGCCTCGGCTCATGTGTTACCATGGCATACATGGAGAAATACAATGCCGAATATATCTCGGATTATATTCTTTATGCAAGTGCGCTTGACGGTGCGACCCAGTGCAGCAGATGCTTCGCAGGCAATATGTACATTGATCCCGACGGAGTTGAAAGAGTTATGTATGATCTTCAGCTTTCTGAGGACGATGTAACAAATCAGCTTATTCAGTCCTTTGTAACCGTATTCAACAGAACATACGGCTTGGACATCACCTGTGCGGCAATCAACAATGTTCTCAAGAAGAAATACCTTGAATTCATGCCGCAGGCTCTTATGAATTCCTACGGTACATTCCCGGGCTATTGGAGCATGGTCAACGACCGCGACTACGAGAGAGCCAAGGATACGGTTTTTCACGGCGATGGCGTTAAGGAAAAGTATGCTGATTTCATCGAGATAATCGACAATTATCACTACAACGTTCAGGTCAAATCAAACGAGCTCCTCAAGAAGTTTGCCGAGGAGGGAGTAAACGTTGCCAACATCACAAAGTATGGCTACCAGACCTATCCCGTAACCACCGAAGCGGATATGATAACCGATAACATTTGCAGTGTTTACGATGCTTCCAAGGGCGCAACGACAGCAACAATTATGAAAGGCTTTGACGATAATTATATTGAGAATGCAAAGCTCAACGGAACATACAAGTATATTTCTCCCGATCTTCAGGTTGACGCTTCGACATGTCTTTTCCCCGAAAGGACATGGTTTGTAAAGAACATTATACACAGAACGTTCCCGAAGGCTGTTAATCGCTTGATCGACGCGATCGTAAATAACGGCAGTGACTTCACGGTATTCAGCGATCCCGAGCTTCCGCAGTATATGCTGTATGATAAGGAAGCAAACGAGATCACACCGCTTGTCACCGAGAATATGAATTGCGATGCAAGATATCACGTTACATTCTTTGAGGCTTTTAAGAAGATGTGGAAGTGCATCTTTGAGCTTATCAAGAGAAAGTTCCAGCCGGCAGACCCAACCCCGGAGGTGTAATTCATGAACACAAAAGCGAAAACGGGACATGAGAGAATAGTTGAAACAGTAAAGATCGCCCTTATGGCGGCAATAATATCCGTGCTCGGACCTCTTTCGGTTCCGCTTCCGTTTACACCTGTGCCGGTTTCGTTCACGATCATGGCGGTGTATCTCACAACCTATTTGCTCGGAGCGAAAACAGGAACGGTCAGCGTAATTATTTATATTCTGCTCGGTCTTGCCGGCGTGCCTGTATTCTCGGGCTTCACGGGCGGAGCGGCTAAGCTTATCGGACCGACGGGCGGATATATCATCGGATTTATCTTCATTGCCGTTATCGGCGGCATATTTGTCGATAAGTTCAAAGGAAAGTTCTTCCTTTCGCTTTTGGGCATGGCGCTCGGAACGGCTGTTTGCTACCTTTTCGGTTCATTGTGGCTTGCATATCAAGCAGGCATGAACCTCAAGCAGGCGCTTTTAGCAGGAGTGATTCCCTATATTGCACTCGACTGTGCAAAGATGATAGTCGCCGTGCTTTTAGGTAAGCAGGTCAAGCCGCTTATTAACAGATAAAAATAAAACTGTCACATCTTTCGGTGTGGCAGTTTTTTGCTTACATTTAGCTTCCACTCAAGAGCACACATTGACCCAAGGTCAGAAGATTTTTATTTTAACGTGGGCTCATCCTCCGGGGTAGCTGTTGAGCGGAGCGAAACGGGGGGTTAAAGTTTGAAGAAACTTCCTGTCTTTTAGTAGGGGCGACCATTGGTCGTCTGCTTTTATTTTCATCAGACTTTGACGGACGTGCAATGCATGCCCCTGCTAAATCAAATTCAATTTCATTAATTTTTTTAATGCGTTGCATCGCAAAGCCACCGATTCTTTTCAATCTTCAATTTTTTATCTTTTCTCTCTAAAAAAACCGCCCTCGGATGAGAGCGGTTTTTTATCAGTAATTCAATTCAAGTGTATCTGCAAATTTTTGCTTGTAATAATCATTGATGTAGCTGAAGGTGAAATTCTTATTCTCTGTGACAAAGCCGTGCTTGGAGATGATTGCTTCGCTGCATTTCGCGAGGGGGAGAACACGGACGTTTGCGTAATCCTCATCGTAAACAGTCACGGTGGGAATCAGCTTAGCGGAAGAAACTGTCGTTTTGTTCGTTTTCGGATCCTTTGAAACCGTCACGTCGGCGATTCCTCCGAGGAAGCTGTCTGCGCTTTCTTCAAGCGAAATGACCTTGCCCAACGACGGAATAATGAGCGCCTGCTCATTGTCTCCGTTTGTTTTATATTCAAACTTTTGCAGGTCGTTTTTTCCTGTGCCGATGATGATATCCGCGCCGTATTTGAGCAGCTTGTCAATTACTTCGTTCTGATAATCCGAAAGCGTGCTGTCGGATTCACTGTCCCAATGAACGAGAACGCATACTATATCGGATGCATTCTTGCCCGTTTCAACAAGCTGTTTCATCGTGCCTTCAAGCTCGTCGGCGCTTGAACGCTCATCGGAAAGATTGAGTATTCCTATTTCTGTTTCTTCCGACATTTCGTAATAGCCGAGCGACTCCGTGATGCCGACAAAGGATACCTTTATACCGTTGACTTCCTTGACGTGCGGCTGCATCATAACGTCCTTGTTTTCATATAAGCCCGTCAATAGCGCTTCATTTTCTTTCATTTTGAAAAGTGCAATATCATTTATCGCGCCCGAGATCCCCATGTCCATAATATGATCGTTCGCCTGGTTGAAAACATCAAAGCCGAGGTCGATCAGCTTGTCAAGCATTTGATCGGGGGTGTTGAATTCAGGCGCGGCGGACGGTTCGTTTTTATCGTCCATAACCGTGTTTTGATTGATAACGGCAAGGTCGGATTTGGCGATTACCTCTTTCAATCCGTCATATGCTCCAGAAAAGTCATAACCGTTGCCGTCGGCTTTTTCGTTAGCCTGAGTGAAAACCGTGTTGTAGACAACATTGTCTCCCGCAAACATGAGTCTTGCGGTGTTGGTGCTTTTAGGGGCTGAATTTGCCAAAGCGGTGGTGCTTTCCTTACCGTCGGCAGGAGTATAGACTGCGCCGTTCTTAATTCTTGATTTGTCAATGACTATCATCATTGCGCTTATTACAACGGCAACGCAAAGTATACAGTTAAAGCCGATAAGAAAGACCTTTGATTTGGTCCATTTTAAATTATCCTTCATATAAACATCTCCGTGAAAAACTTCCCGAATATTTTATCACAAAGTTATTTTTTTTGCAACCACACAACAGCTTTCTTTATAATAAGGTAAAAAATAGAAAATCGGAACAATAAAAATACAGCTCAAGAACCACGGCAGAAAGCTGAGCTTGAAGCGTACAATTTCGAAAATATGACCGTCCAGCAGGTTTTTGCTTTGCCTTATCGCCGTTACGGGGGTAAGCTTTGGGTTGCTTGAAAAAAGATATTCTGCAAGAAAATAACGCTGAATTGTTATAAAATAAAAAACTGCTCCGCTTACTGTCAGCAGTACGCATCCTGCCGCAAGCGATATGAAGAGATACAGCTCAAGTCCGCCGCTTCCGGAAAGATAGTAGATCGACCATAAAACTATTCCCGCAGGGAGAAAAAATACAATTGCCCACAGCGTTCTAACGGCAGACAGAATAAATCGAAATTTAAACGCACGAAAGGAATTTCTCGGTTTGAACCAGAAGTATAGACGTTTTTTATAATTGCTTTTGTTTGCCGTCAGACCCGTGTACCATGCCTTTTCGCCGACGGACGCAGAGCTGTAAATAAAAACCGTGGCAAGGCTCAGAATCACAAGAACAGCAACCGAAGCGACGGTAACTGCCGCGCCGAAGCCTCTGAGCAGCTCAGAAAAAAATATTGTGCCAAAGCAAAGAAGCGTTGCAATCAAGCCGAAAATCAAAACAAAGAGCACTATTGAAAGCGCATTTTTTCTCTTGCCTTTAATGTACTGCTTACTTTCCTGCTTAATTATTGAATTAGTCATATACATCACCCATGGAAAGTTTTGACTGCTTCCGATGAGTTTATTCATAAAGCCTGTTGCAAAAAGAAATCGAAAAGTGTATAATCTTAAGGCAACGCAACAATTGTGCGGTATTGCCTTAGCATAAATTGAGGTGAGAAAATGAGCAGCTTTGAAAAGAAAATATCGGTTATAATACCGTTTTACAATGCCGAAGATACGCTTCGTAAATGCCTTGACAGCGTCGCTGTGCAGAGCATTGATAAAAGCACAACGGAGGTTATTCTTGTTGACGACGGAAGCACGGATTCCTCGGCTGAAATTGCAAAAAGCTTTGCCGCCGAGAACAATTACGCAACGATAATTACCCGTGAGCACGGCGGCTCGGGAGCGGCAAGAAACAGCGGAATAACCGCGGCAAGGGGAGAGTACCTTGTTTTTCTTGATGCCGATGATACCCTAACGCCCGAAACGCTCGAAAAAATTGCTGATTTTTTTGAGGTCAATGAGGGCAGAACGGATATAGTTACATATAAGCTTGTTCCCTATAACAACCAAAACCGAAAGAAAACGGGCTACAGATTTATTGAACGCGCTACAGGAATATATGATCTGAACGATGAAGAAAACTTCACCATTTGTCCGAACGGTATAAATATCGCTGTTGTGAACAGGGGAGACGAGAATATTCTTTTTGACGTTGACGAAAACAGCGGACTCAGCGTTTGCGAATACTGCATTGAAAGTGCGTCGGCAAAAAGAACGTTCGGTTATATTGATTCCTGCGAGTATCGCAAAAGCAACAGTCCGTCAGGCGAGAGCAGCCGCTCAAGGTGTTCGCTGTATTTTGACAGCTTTATCGGAAAATGGGAGGAAATTTTTTCGGGCTTTGACAATTGCGTTCCCGAGTACGTTAAGGCGCTTTTCATTGAGGACGCTTTGAAAAGGCTTGCAGGGGATTATCTTTTCCCTTACCATATCGAGGGCGAGGCTTACAGGGAGGAGCTTGCCCGTATAGAGAGCTTGCTCAGCGGCATTTCGGATGAGCTGATAACTCAATTCCCCGAAGCACCGCTGATGAACAGATATTACCTTATTTCAATGAAATATAAGGGTGAGCTTGACGCCTGTTTCGGCGATACGATTCAGCTCGTTCACGGTGAAAAAGTGCTCTTTGAAAGCGAAGAGATAAGCCTGACTCTTACAAAATTAAAGGCAAGAAAGAACGGTGCAGAGGTTTGCGGCTACATATCTTCACCTGTTTTTGATTACTGCGAAAAGCCGACGCTCTACCTCAGAGACCGCGAAAGCTGTATTCCCGTTGAAACCAAGGAATGTTCCTTCTGCTATGACGGCGCAAGGCTCAGAAACAATACGGCATGGGGCTTCAGAATTATAATTGATCCTCAGAAGTATATGTCTTTTTCCTTTGCGGTTGAGATGGGCGACAGATCTTATCCTGTTAGCTTTGAGTGCGGTGAGTGGGTTCCTTTCAATAAAAACCGCAAGCGTTTTGTTATGAACGGTCTCAGATGTAAGATGGGAGAAAAAAGCTTTGTTATTGAATCGGCTGATGAGAGAGAAGAAAGAAAATATAAAAAATCGGAGCTGAAAAAATATCTCAGAAGAAACAAAAAGGCTTTTGCCGTAAGGCTTATGAATTATTTTATGCCGAAAAAAAGGGTATGGCTTTACCATGACTGCAAGGGGGTCGGAACGGACAATGCATATTATCAGTTTGTGCATGATTTCAGAATTGACGACGGTGTGGAGCGGTACTATGTTGTCAACGGCTCGATCGACGCGGTAAGGGATAAGTTTACCGCCGAACAGCAGAAGTTTCTTCTTGCTTTCCGCTCGACAAAGCATAAGCTAATGTACTTGAACGCTGAAAAAATAATTACGGCATTTATCGAAAATGAAAATTATCTGCCTTATTTCAGCGACATTTATCCCGAATATATTGACCTGTTTTCGGGCGATGTTTATTATCTTCAGCACGGTGTTTTGCATGCACATCTTCCGTGGAAATACTCATATGACCGCCTTGACGTGACGGGCGAGGTTATCTCGACCGATTATGAGGCTAAAAACTTCACCGAGAATTATTTCTTCCCCGAGGATGCACTGATAAAGAGCAAAATGCCGAGATACGATCACTTTGACATCGTGGAAAACAAAGCGGAAAACGTTATTCTTTTTGCACCCTCATGGAGGAAATACCTCATTACACACAAGGGCGAGGGCGGATGGACTGCGGATAAGGAAAAGTTTGTGCAGTCCGATTATTTCAAAAAAACGCAGGCATTTCTGAACAGCGAGAGGTTAAACGAAATGCTTGAAAAAAGCGACTATACGCTTGAATTTAAGCTTCATCCGATCTTTGCACCGTATAAGGATTGCTTTGAGCTGAAATCTCCGAGGGTCAGATTTGCAGAAAGCAGAGCGACTGACGAATATAAAATCTGCATTACGGACTATTCGTCGTTTGTTTTTGATTTTGTTTATCTTAACCGCGCAATAGTTTATTTCATGCCCGATTACAGGGAGTTCAAGGCAGGAATGAACGATTACAGGGAGCTTGATATCCCGCTTGAAAAGGGCTTTGGCGAGCTTACGCAGAACGGCAATGAGCTTTGTGCGGCTTTGCAAAGAATAATCGACAATTCCGGCGAGCCTGTCAGCCCGTATAAAGAGAACAACGCAGACTTCTTCTTCAATAAAGAAAAAGATGCCTGCGACAGGATTTATGAATTCATTGCGGAATGAAAATGTAATGGCTGAATCAACCCAATCTATGAAAAAACCACCGACTTGATCGGTGGCTTTTTTTAACCGCTTTGCTTTGCGTATGCCTCGGCGACCGCCTTGGCAAGCTGATCGGGACACGAGGTGTTCTTGTATCCGCAGGTTATTCCGCTGAGCCTCTTTTCGATATCCTCAACCTTCATTCCCTCGACTATTGCGGAAATTCCTTTAAGGTTTCCGTTACAGCCGCCGGTGAATTTAACATTTCTGATAACGTCGCCGTCAAGGTCAAAGGTGATGCGCGACGAGCAGGTGCCCTTGGTTTTGTAATCATATGTCATTGTTTTGTACCTCCGAAATTTTCTGAAAATATGATAATTCATATTTTATTATTTGTCAAGGTCAAAGCATGATATACACAAGTGCCATCAGCAGAAGCATGTCTCCTCCGTCGCCAGAAAGCAGGAGTATCATTGCTATAATTATTTTCATGTCTCCGTCAAAGAACATACCGAGCGGATTGTTAAAAATAGGCTTGCTATTATTTTGCTCGGGTCTTTGAGGCGGTCTGAATTCAGGCTTCGGCGGTGGCGGCTGATGATTGAACTGCGGCGGAGGCGACGAGGGCTGTTTGTGAAAAACAGGCTCGCCGTTCGGCGGAGTTGCGCGGCGGTACATTTCCTGCGCTCTCATTATCGCCTGACGCTCGGCGGCGTTGAAATCCTGCTGTGGCATAGTTAATCATCCCGATCTGTTAAGTTGTTGATTAAAGGTAGTATTTCCAGCAGTTTAAGTATCTGAATTGCCTGGTCGGCTCTTTTTTGTCTTTCGGGGCTGAGATTAGGCTTTAAGGCTTCTATCAGCTTGCATCTTCTGCCCGATTCGCCGTTCATTGCTCCCATTATTTTTGTGAGCTTGCCGATCATTTTCGGGTCGATTGAGGAAAACATGTCGGCGCCGTTTGGCTTCGACTGCTTTTCCGATGCTTCTCCGCCTTTTCCGAACACGGCTTCTGCCGTGGCCTTGAGTCCTTCTATGTCATCGGGAGTGAGTGACGACAGAATTTCATTGATGTCCATTTTTCTTGCCGTTCAGTTTCTCCATAATTTTTTGAGCGGCAGGGGAGGAAAGGACTGCGTTTATTTTATCCCTGTCGCTGAGAATTTCCTGAAGCTCGTCTTTTTCCTCCGCCTTAAGTCCGCTTATCAGCTTGTTTGCCTGCTTTTCGGCGTCAGCCTTGTCAGACGGTGCAGAGAAAAAATTAGGAAAATTGTTGTTTGCCATTTACACTCACTCTCCAATGATTTATAATAATTATATTGCCAAGTCAATTTGTGCGTTATTACCTTAAATTATATTCTGAAAGGTGTTGTAAGTATGCGCCTGCTTGTTTTGTCCGATTCTCACGGCAGAAAAAATCTGCTTCTCAAGGCCGTTGAGCTTCACCCCGAGGCGGATGCGGTGATCTTTCTCGGCGACGGTGAAAGGGATGTTGAGTTTATTAAGGAGCTTCACCCTGAAATCAGGCTTTATGCCGTCTGCGGCAACTGCGATTTCGGCTCGTTTCTGCCGCCGTTTATTCTCGAAAAATTCGGCGGAAAGACGGTTTTTGCCGCCCACGGACACAATGAAAGCGTTAAATATTCTCTTAATGTGTTGAAGCAAAAGGCATTGAGCTGCCGCGCTTCTATTGCATTATACGGTCACACGCATGTCCCTGACACAACATTTGAAAACGGAATTTGGTATGTCAATCCGGGTTCGGTCTCGGTCGGCAGATACGCTATGATTGATATTGTCGAAAGCGGGATCATGCCGATTCTCTGCGATTTATATAAGTAAAGTAATAAACCTCCGCAAATCAGCATAGATTGAATTAGCTGATAAACGGAGGTTGAATTTATGTTTGTATTTTCTTTCAAGGCGAACAAGCCCAAGCTGATTATTGCACTTTGCGTTGTGATCTGTGTTCTGATCGCGGGAACGCTTGCGCTAAGCTCACGGAAAAAGCCCGTTGCCAACGACGGAGCGATCAACTACACCGCGAAAACGGCAAGCGACTGCATTTCGTTTCTCTCGCAGTTCGGCTGGACCGTAAACGAGGAGCCTGTTGAGGTCAGGGAGGTCATTATTCCTTCGGAGTTTAACGATACCTACGAGGCATATAATGTGATTCAGAAGAACCAAAACCTTGACCTTGAGCCTTATAAGGGCTTCAGGGCTAAGAAATGGATTTTTGAAGTAAAAAATTACCCCGATTATCCTGCCGACAGCGGATTCATCAGGGCAACATTATTGGTTTATGACGGCACCGTTATAGGCGGTGACATCTCGTCGATAGAACAGAGCGGCTTTATTCAGGGCTTTGAGTTCCCGAATCAGAACGTGAATGTTACTGCGCCTTCTTCGCAGGCAGCTGTGCAATGATTATCGCAGTGAACATTACCGCACAGCCGATGTATTCAATGACAGTCATTCTCTCGCCGAGAATGATGAATGAGAAGATGACCGAGAAAACGGATTCGGTGCAAAGAAGCATACTTGCAAGCGTCGGCTCGGTGTATTTCTGACCGATTATCTGGAACGTGAAAGCACAGCTGCAGCTCATGATGCCGGCATAGAGGATCGGTACGGCGGCATTGAGAATGTTGCCGATATCGGGCTTCTCGAAAATAAACATAAGAATACAGGAGATAACACCCGTAACCATATACTGTCCGCAGGAGAGAACGATCGCGTCGATTTTTGAAGCGTACTTGTCAATTACAATGATGTGAAGCGCAAATGCGATCGAGCAGAGCATTGCGAGAAGCTCACCCTTGCCGAGCCCGAAGGATGAGGAGCCGCCCATGCATATCATATACAGTCCGCCCACGCCGAGGATAACACCTATCCATGTGGTGACGGGCTGTTTCTTTTTGTATGCGATGAATGATATCAGCGGCACGAGAAGCATGTACAAAGCCGTTATGAATCCGACCTTGCCGGGTTCAATATAGCCGAAAGCAAACTGCTGAAGGTTTGAGCCGATGCAGAGCATTCCGCCGACAATGAGTATTCCTTTTATGTTTTCTTTGCGGCTTGCTTTCTTCTCTTCAGCGGTAAGTTTGACGGGGTTTTTCTTCGCTCTGAAAAAAATTATAGGCAGAAGAACGATTCCGCCGATAAGGCTTCTTATTCCGTTAAAGGTGAAGCCCTCGACAAATTCCATTCCCTGCTTCTGAGCAACGAACGATAAGCCCCAAATCATTGCGGCGCTTATAAGAAGAATCGGACCGATTATTTTCTTTTTGCTTGCCATTGGATAGGATCCCTTTCAATTTGAACTGCCGTGTGAATTATAATCCACGAATATACATTTTATCAGCCGAGTGAGGATATGTCAAATAAATATTTGATTTTTTTTGGTAGTGTGGTATAATATTAAATGAAAATTCCGAGACAAGAAATTGGAGGAATGGATATGGCTGTTTGTAATGTTATCTCGCACCGCGGATCAAATAAAATTGCACCGCAGAACACTCTGCCTGCGTTCAGAAAATCCATTGATTTTCATGCCGACGGGTTTGAAACAGACGTTCATTTGACCTTTGACGGAGTTCCCGTGCTGTGTCATAACTATACGATCGATGAAACATCAAATGGAAAGGGTCTTATCACGACAAAAACGCTTGACTATCTCAAAACGCTTGATTTCGGCTCGTATTTCCACAGAGCATATAAGGGAACAAGAATTCCGACGCTTGAAGAGTTTCTTAGGCTTTGCGAAAAAGCAAATCTGAGGGTGCTCAATATCGAAATTAAACCGCCGAAAAACGGCGACTATACAGTTGTACCGAAAACTATAAATATGGTCAAGGCACACGGACTTTTTGACAGGCTTCTTATTTCCAGCTTCGATCCCATAGTGCTGACAACGTGCAAGGATGTTGACGCGAATTGCAAGACGGGCTTTCTCTACAGTCCGAACAGTCCGAATTTTTTGAGAATATTCGGCAAAGAGGTTGATTTTGCAAAATGTATCGGTGCGGACGCTTTGCATCCGTATCTGTGGCTTGTCGATAAGCAGCTGGTTGGAAATGCTCATAAAAACGGCATGGCAGTCAACCCGTGGACGGTCAATAAGGAGAGAGACATAAAGCGGCTTGTTGAAATGGGTGTTGACGGCGTTATAACCGACGTGCCGAACTTTGCAAAGAAAGTTATTGAAGAATTATAAGATAAAATATCAAAAACGGCTGTAGAAATACGGCCGCTTTTTCTTATGGCTATACCGTGCAATTGAGATATATGAATTGCACAGCATGACCGAAATAATATTAGGTAAGTTTTGCATCGCGATCTATGCCGTCTTACCTTAATTTTTTGATAAAAAATTGTTGATTATAGTCGTGAAATATGTTAAAATTTAAAAGATATTTAAGTTTTAATGGGGGTTGTAAAATGGATTGTTGCTGTAAAAAGAGTGATCTGTCGCTGATTAAGCCCGTTCTTGACGAATACGGCGATGTTGACGGCAGTCTCATTACCATTCTTCAGCACGCTCAGGATATCTACGGCTATCTTCCGACCGATGTTCTGTATTGCATTGCGGACAGGATAGAGGAGTCTCCCGCCAAGGTCATGGGAGTTGCCACCTTCTATTCTCAGTTCAGACTGAAGCCCGTCGGCAAGTATCTCATCATGCTCTGTCAGGGTACGGCATGCCATGTCAACGGTTCGCAGAGAATCGAGGCGGCCATAACTCAGGAGCTTGGAATTGCAGACGGTGAAACGACCGACGACGGACTTTTTACTCTTAAAAATGTTGCATGTCTCGGCTGCTGCAGCCTTTCGCCTGTTATGATGATCAACGGCGAAACATACGGCAGTCTCACTCCGTCAAAGACGGTTGAGATTCTCAGAAAACTCAGGGAGGAGGGCTGAAAATGAAAATTGTTGTAGGCGAGGGCAGCTGCGGAATTGCCGCAGGCGCCGCAAAGGTTTATTCAGCAATCGAAAGGCTTATCGGTTCGACGGCTTCAACGCTGACCGTCACAGGCTGTATCGGCATGTGCTTTCTTGAGCCGATCGTTGATATTTATGACAACGGCGAATTGAAAAAGCGCCTTGTCAAGGTTCAGCCCGAGGATGCCGAGAAGATTATTGCATATGTAAACGGTGACGAAAATGCCGTTGACAATATTGAAATTTCCGATGACGACAAGCTTTTCCTCGAAAAACAGACGAGAATTGCGCTTCGTCACTGCGGAATCATAAACCCCGAGGTCATAGACGAATACACTTCGGACGACGGCTACAAGGCACTCGAAAAGGTGCTCAAAACCATGACTCCCGAGGAAGTTATTGAAGAAATTAAGATTTCCGGTCTTGCAGGCCGCGGCGGCGCCGGCTTCCCGACATGGTTCAAGTGGAACGCCGCAAGACAGTCGCAGGGCGAGACGAAGTATCTCATCTGCAATGCCGACGAGGGCGACCCGGGCGCATTCATGGACAGAGCCGTAATAGAAAGCGATCCGCATAACCTTATTGAGGGTATGCTCATCGGCGCATATGCCATCGGCGCAAAGGAAGCGGTTGTTTACGTCCGTGCGGAATATCCGCTTGCGATCGAGCGACTTAAAGAGGCTATCAGACAAGCCGAGGAAAAGGGCTTCCTCGGAGAAAATATTATGGGAACAGGCTTCTCATGTAAAATGAGAATCAAGGCAGGCGCAGGCGCATTTGTCTGCGGCGAGGAAACGGCTCTTATCGAATCCCTCCAGGGTGAGAGAGGTATGCCGAGACTTAAGCCGCCGTTCCCGGCTCAGTCGGGCTATTGGTACAAGCCGTCTAATATCAACAATGTTGAGACCTTTGCAAATGTTTCATGGATAATTCTCAATGGCGGCGAAGCCTTTGCAGCAATGGGAACAGAGGGCAGTAAGGGCACAAAGGTATTTGCTCTCACAGGCAAAATCAAAAAGGGCGGACTTGTCGAAATTCCGATGGGCAAAACGCTCAGAGATGTTATTTTTGACATCGGCGGCGGAATTAAGAACGGCAAGGAATTCAAGGCGGTCCAGATGGGCGGTCCCTCGGGCGGCTGTATTCCTGCCGAATTGCTCGACACCGTAATCGACTATAAGGCGCTCGGCGCGACGGGAGCAATCATGGGCTCGGGCGGAATGGTTGTAATGGATGAAACGACCTGCATGGTTAGCATGGCGCAGTTCTTCCTCGATTTCACAGCCAAGGAGTCCTGCGGCAAGTGTATCCACTGCCGAATCGGTACAAAGAGAATGTTGGAAATTCTCAACAGAATCGTTAAGGGTGAGGGAAAAGAAGGCGATATCGAGCTTCTTGAGGAGCTTTGCTATTCCATCAAGGACGGCGCACTCTGCGGTCTCGGTCAGACTGCTCCGAACCCCGTTCTGACGACAATCAAGTATTTCAGAAATGAGTATGAGGCTCATATCAAGAATAAAAAATGTCCTGCAAAGAGCTGTCCCGACCTTTTGGCATATACGATTGATGCCGACAAGTGCCGCGGCTGTACGCTCTGTGCAAAGAAATGTCCTGCCGATGCGATAGTCGGTCAGGTTAAATCCGCACATGGAATTGATCAGAGCAAGTGCATCAAGTGCGGCTCATGCGTAAGCGTTTGCCGATTCGGTGCAGTCAAGGTAGATTGAGAGGTGATTTGAATGGATAAAATTAAGGTTACGATAGACGGCAAAGAGCTGACCGCCGAAAAGGGTCAGACAATCCTTCAAATTGCCCGTGATAATAATATTGATATTCCGACGCTTTGCTATATTGACGAGGTCAAGGCTTACGGTGCATGCGGACTTTGCATTGTTGAAGCGGAGAACATTCCGAAGCTTCTCAGAGCATGTGCAACCGTTGCATCGGACGGCATGGTTATCAAGACGGACACTCCGAGAGTGCGTCAGTCGAGAAAAATCGCACTTGAGCTTCTTATTTCCGACCATACGGGCGACTGTAAAGGTCCTTGCTCTCTCAACTGTCCTGCCGGAACGGACTGTCAGGGCTATGTCAAGCTTATCTCAGAGGGCAAATTTAAAGAGGCCGTTGAGCTTGTCAAGGAAAGAGTTCCTCTACCGGCTTCGATCGGACGGGTTTGTCCGCATCCGTGTGAGACTGCATGCCGCAGAAAGCTTGTCGAGGAGCCGATTTCAATCGCTTTTCTCAAGAGCTTTGCCGCCGATGAGGATTTGAAATCAGGCAATAAGTTTATGCCGGAAGTGAAGAAAGCAAGCGGAAAAACTGTGGCTATAATCGGCGGAGGTCCAGCAGGACTGACGGCTGCTTACTTCCTCGCTGTCAAGGGTCACAAGGTCACGGTTTATGATGCAATGCCCAAAATGGGCGGCATGCTCAGATACGGAATTCCGCAGTACAGACTGCCTAAAGAGGTGCTTGACGCTGAAATCGGCTCAATTGAAGAGCTTGGCGTTGAGATGAAAAATAATATTAAAATCGGTAATGACATTACGCTTGACGAGCTAAGGAAAAGCCACGATGCGGTTATTGCCGCAATCGGCGCATGGACGAGCAGTTCAATGGGCGTTGAGGGCGAAAGCCTTGACGGAGTGCTCGGCGGAATTGATTTCCTGCGTTCGGTAGCAATGAAAAATCCCGTTGATATCGGCAAGAAAGTAGCCGTTATCGGCGGCGGCAATACGGCGATGGATGCTTGCCGCTCGGCTGTAAGGCTCGGTGCGGACGAGGTATACGTTATCTACAGAAGAACGAGAGCCGAAATGCCTGCCGAAAAGGTTGAGATTGACGAGGCGGAGGAAGAGGGCGTAATCTACAAGTTCCTTTGCAATCCGTCGGAGATCATAGGTGAAAACGGCAGAGTTAAGGCGGTCAAGCTTCAGAAAATGAAGCTCGGCGAGCCCGACGCAGGCGGACGACGCAGACCTGTTCCAATTGATGGCGAGTTTGAAACGATTGAGCTTGATACCGTTATCATGGCGATCGGTCAGAAAATTAACATCAAGGGCTTTGAACAGCTTGAATTGACGAACAGGGGCAACATTGCCGCAGACGAAAAGTCATTCAGAACCTCTGTTGACGGAGTGTTTGCAGTCGGTGACGCGACGAACAGAGGAGCATCAATCGCTATTGAAGCGATAGGCGAGGCACAGAAGGCTTCCGAGGTCGTTGACAGATATCTTCACGGCGAGAACGTGAGCTACAAAAAGCCGTTCGTCGTTGAAAAGACTGTCACTGCCGCCGATCTTGCGGACAGGGAAAAGTGTGCAAGAGCGAAGATGCCCCAGCGTTCTCCCGAGGAAAGAAAGCATGATTTTGACGAGATAAATCTCGGCTTTACTCCCGAGCAGGCGATGAACGAAGCCAAGCGTTGCTTGCAGTGCGGCTGTCATGACTATCACGAGTGCAAGCTTATAAGATATGCAAATCAGTACGATGTTCACCCCGAGCGATTCGCAGGCGATAAGCATAACTGCCCCAAGGAGCAGAAGCTTGTTTGTATTGAAAGAGATCAGAATAAATGTATTCTTTGCAATCTTTGCGTTCGTGTCTGCGATGAGGAGGTCGGCAAGGGCGTTCTCGGACTTGTCGGACGAGGATTTACGACGGTCATCAAGCCTGAATTTAATTCTTCCGGGACTGTTGAATTCTGCAAAAACTGCCGCAAGTGCGTTGATTCCTGCCCGACAGGTGCATTGAAATCCTTATAATTTTGTAAAATTACTGAATTTTTATACAAATTTCAACCGAGAAGCCGTAAAAGGTTTCTCGGTTGTCAATGTTTTTTGAGATGATAAAAAACGAGCTGAAACGAGAAAAACAGAGCATATCAGAGTAAAAAAGAGTATTTTAAAAACCATTCAAAAAAACCGATGATTTCATGCAGAAAATTTGTAAAAAAATGTTGACATTTGCGAATTTCTGCACTATAGTATATATCAATATCGAAAGGAAAAATTCATTTGTATATTTCCGACTGATATTATACCGTATTCGGTAAAGAGAGGGGCTGCATAATTGGAAAACAACGTTATTATTGACCTTAAAAACATTTCGGTCAAGCTGGGAGATGCTCAGATACTTGAAAATCTCAGCATGTACATTCGCGACAAGGAATTTATCACCTTGTTAGGACCTTCGGGCTGCGGAAAAACAACCACACTTCGTATCATCGCCGGATTCCTTGAGCCGGACAGCGGAGAGGTTGTCTTTGAGAATAAAGTTATCAATGGTGTACCGCCTCATAAGAGACAGGTGAACACCATTTTTCAGCGTTATGCGCTGTTTCCGCATTTGAATGTTTATGAGAACATTGCGTTCGGACTTCGCGTCAAGAAGATGAAGGAAAAGGAAATCAGCGAGACGGTTAAGGAAATGCTTAATCTCGTTAACCTCAACGGCTTTGAAAGGCGAAATATCAATTCTCTTTCGGGCGGTCAGCAGCAGCGTGTTGCAATTGCCCGTGCGCTTGCCGTTAAGCCGAGAGTTCTCCTCCTTGACGAGCCGCTCGGAGCGCTCGATCTCAAGCTTCGCAAGGATATGCAGGTGGAGCTTAAAAACATTCAGCAGAGACTCGGCATAACGTTTATATATGTCACACACGACCAGGAGGAAGCTCTTTCCATGTCTGATACAGTCGTTGTCATGGACGGCGGCGTTATTCAGCAGATCGGCACTCCGCAGGACGTTTACAATGAACCCAAGAACGCATTCGTTGCCGACTTTATCGGCGAGAGTAATATCCTTGACGGCAAGATGCTTGAGGACTTCAAGTGCTCATTCTCAGGCGCACAGTTCCAGTGCCTTGACAAGGGCTTCGGAATCGGCGAGTCGGTCGATGTTGTCGTAAGACCCGAGGACGTTGACATTGTTCCAGTCGAAAAGGGTATGCTCAGCGGTACGGTTACCTCCGTTACCTTTAAGGGCGTTCATTTTGAAATAATCGTTGATATCGGCGGCTTCAAGTGGATGATTCAGACGACTGATTATGAGCCTGTCGGCAAAAAGATCGGTCTTGACATCGAACCTGACGCTATCCATATCATGAAGAAATCCAAATATTCGGGACTGTACGGAGATTACAGCTCCTTCAGCGATGAACTGGAGCATCTTTCCGACATCGTTGAGGAGGAATGAGCCGTGAAAAAAAGGACATTAACTCAGCGTCTCTGTGCCGCTCCTCATATTGTTTGGTCTGCAATTTTTATTGTTGTTCCGCTTATCATGGTTTTATACTATGCCTTTACAGACAAGTCGGGCGCATTTACTCTTGATAATGTTACACGTCTGACCGATTACACAAGCACGTTTCTCCGTTCCTTGTGGTTCGGAATTGTCGCAACGCTTATTTGCCTTTTGATTGCCTATCCTTTGGCATACATTCTTTCGAGAATGAAGCTCAGAGCGCAGAGCACAATGGTAATGCTTGTTATGATTCCCATGTGGATGAACTTCCTTTTGAGAACCTATGCATGGATGACCCTGCTTGAGGATTCGGGTGTTATCAACAGTATTCTTGCGAGAATAAATATCGGACCCTTCCATATGATAAACACCTCGGGTGCGGTCATATTGGGAATGGTTTACAACTTCCTGCCATACATGATTCTGCCGATTTATTCCGTTATGACAAAGCTTGACAACAGCCTTGTTGAGGCGGCGCAGGATCTCGGCGCAAACAGATTCCACGTCATCAAGGACGTTATATTTCCGTCAACGCTTTCGGGTGTTGTCTCGGGCATTACAATGGTATTTGTTCCGTCGGTCAGCACGTTCTATATTTCCCAAAAGCTTGGCGGCGGCAGCTTTGCGCTCATCGGCGATATCATTGAAATGCAGTTCCAGGTTTCAAATAACTTCAATTTCGGAGCCGCACTTTCGCTCGTTCTTATGATACTCATACTTATCTGTATGGCTGTCATGAATAAATTCGGCGATACCGAGGAAGCGGGAGGTGTTGTAGCATGAAAAACAGTAAGCTTCACCCCGCATCGGGCATTTATCTTGCATTGGTTATGCTTTTTCTCTACCTGCCGATATTTATGCTCATCGTGCTCTCGTTCAACGGAACGAACAGCACCAGCGTAATTCAGGGCTTTTCAACAAAATGGTATGTTGAGCTTTTCAGAGACAGCGCAACGATAAACGCTTTGACGAACACGCTCATTCTTGCCGTTACCTCCGCCATCACGGCGACCGTTATCGGTACGCTTGCCGCTGTCGGAATCGACAAGATGAAAAAGGGCTTTGCAAAGTCAAGCCTTATGACAGTTACAAATATTCCGATGATGAATCCCGAAATCGTAACGGGTGTTTCGATGATGCTTCTGTTCGTGTTCATCGGTTCTATCCTCGGTGCAAGCGGAGTTCTCGGCTTCTGGACGCTGTTCATCGCTCATGTAACGTTCAGCCTGCCGTATGTTATTCTCAACGTACTGCCAAAGCTCCGTCAGACGGACGCAAACCTTTCGCAGGCGGCGCAGGACCTCGGCTGTCCTCCCGTTAAAGCGTTTATCAAGGTTGTTCTTCCGTCTATTCTCCCGGGCGTTATCGCAGGACTTATAATGGCTTTTACGCTTTCGTTCGATGACTTCATCATCAGCTATTTTGTCAGCGGACCTAAGTTCCAAACGCTTCCGATAAGAATTTTCTCCATGACGAAGAAGCGTGTTACTCCCGATATGTACGCTCTTTCAACTATTATGTTTATCGTTATCCTTGTTCTCCTTGTTCTTGTAAACGTTCTTCAGGCTCAGGGCGATAACAAGAAGGAGAGAAAGGGCGGTGCGGCAAAATGATGAAGAAGATTTTTTCTGTTTTGTTCGCCGCTGTCGTTATTGTCCTCAGCTGTTCCGCTTCGTTCGGCGTTGCGGCAAAGCAGATTAATGTTTCTAAGCTCAAGGGCACGGAAATCAATGTTTACAACTGGGGCGAATACATCTCAGACGGCGCCGAGGGTACGCTTGACGTAAACAAGGAATTCGAAAAAGAAACGGGAATCAAGGTCAATTACACAACCTACGATTCCAACGAAAATATGTACAATAAGATCAAGGGCGGCGGAGCAAACTACGATATAGTCATTCCGTCGGACTACATGATCGAACGCATGATAGACGAGGATTTGCTCGAAAAAATCAACTTTGACAATGTCCCGAATTACAAGAACATCATGCCGAAGTACAAAAATCTTTACTTTGACCCGAAGAATGAGTATTCAGTTCCCTACAATGTCGGCATGGTCGGACTTGTCTATAACACCAAAATGGTTGAGGGTACACCCGACAGCTGGAGCATCATGTGGGACGAAAAGTACAAGGGTCAGGTGCTCATGTTCAATAACTCCCGTGACGCATTCGGAATTGCTCAGTTCCTCTTGGGCATTGATATCAACACAACCAACGCTCAGGACTGGGAAAAGGCTTATGAAAAGCTCAAGAAGCAGAAGCCTATCGTTCAGTCATATGTCATGGACGACGTTTTCAATAAGATGGAGGGCGGCGAAGCTGCAATAGCCGCATATTATGCCGGCGACTGCATCAGCATGGCGGAGAACAATCCCGACCTTGCGTTTGTTTATCCGAAGGAGGGCACGAATATTTTCGTCGATTCAATCTGTATTCCAAAGGGCTGTCAGAACAAGGAAGCGGCTGAGCTTTATATCAATTTCATGCTCAGAGAGGACATTGCACTTGCAAATGCCGAGTATATGTGTTATGCTACTCCTAACCAGGCGGTTCTTGATAATGAGGAATATTCGCTCAGGGATAATGAAATGCTTTATCCCGACGAGGAGCATACTCCGCCGACCGAGTATTTCCACAATCTTGATTCCGAGATGCTTATGCTCATGACATCGCTCTGGGATAATTTGAAAATAGAAGGCAACAACGACAGATCCGTTTATATAGGACTGATATCGTTTGCCCTGATCGTTATTGTTTATTTCATTTACAGAGCGATCCTGAAGAAAAAAAGAGAGAGCATGTATTGATTTGTCATGCTTCTCCGAGAGGTGTAAAAAATGAAGAAGTCAAGCTTCATAAAGCTGATATCAGTAATTCTGTGTATTGCCGCCGTGCTCGGCGTTCTTTCCGCATGCTCGTCAGATAAAAAGCCTGCAAAGAACGTTGACAGCGACAGTGCCGTTTCGTATATTGCTCCGAAATGGATCGTTTCGCCGACGATTGATGCCGAAGCAATTGAGCCGCTTGCCAGAGCGGATTATAACGACAGCACGAGGCACTATGATATCAGCTATGCCGATTGCTTCAAAATCAAACAGAACGGCAAATACGGCATCATTGATTATAACGGAAAGGTTGTAATCAAGCCGAGCTATGACAGCATTTTTGCAATCAGAAACAGTAAGGACTTCATCGGAGTTAAGAAGAATTCTGACGGAGAAACGGTTCAGACATATATTGATTATAAGACGTTTTCAACAGAAACCGCCTACAGAGACTATAACACACTCAGATACGAGTATTTATGGAACACCTCCGAAAATTCCGCAGTGTTTGTTCAGAATGACAACGGCGAGGTTTATAAGGATGATCTGAAGGCGGCTTTGCCGGAGGTTGTCAGAGGTGTTAAGGATACCGACGGCGAGTATGTCGGCGACGGTACATACGGACTTTATATCAACGGCAGAAATGTCATGGGAATGATTTATTCCGCCGCTGGCTGTTTCTCAAACGGAATGGCGGCATTTAAAGCCAACGGTATATGGGGCTACATTGACTCCAACGGCAAGACAGTGCTCCCGTTCGGCTATGATGCGGTAAAGGGCTACAGCGTTTTCGGCGGCGAGGACACCCCGTATGAATGTTATGACGGATATGTGACCGTTACCAAGGACGGCAAATTCGGAATTTTCACTAACGAGGGCAAGCCTGTTACAGACATGATTTATGACAGCGCAACTCCTGTTGTCGGCGGAAGAGCATATGTTCTTGTTGACGGAAAATGGGGACTTGCATCGTTCGGCGATTCGACCTATGCCGATTCGAGAACCGAAGCAACAACCTTAAAGACCGAAATAACGACTGAAAAGACAACCGAAAAGACCACTGAGAAAACGACCTCCGATGAAACAACGACGAATGAGGGCGCAGGAAACTATATTGTCAATACTGAGGGCTTGAAGCTTAGGACGGATATCGGAACTCAGAACGATATTATTCTTGAGCTCAGCGAGGGTACGAAGCTGAAAATTGACAGAATATCGGACGGTTGGGGCCATACATATTATGACGGTAATGAGGGCTGGGTAAGCCTTGATTATGTTGATAAGGAGTAAGCGATGCTTCAGCGTCTTGATAAATTGATTGCCTCCCAGGGTAAATACAGCCGCAGAGAGGTGCAGGAGCTTATTAAAAGCGGAGCAGTCAAGGTCAACGGAGTTACGGTTCGCGACAGGGGAGCAAAGTCCGACGATGAAAAGGACATCGTCTCCGTAAACGGCGAACAGCTTGATTTTCAGCGCTTCGTTTACCTTATGCTCAATAAGCCCAAGGGTGTTGTCAGCGCAACCAACGACAAAAGCGAAAAGACTGTTATCGACCTTGTTCCGAAAGAGTATAAAGGAAGAAATCTTTTCCCCGCAGGACGGCTCGACATCACAACAACGGGCTTTGTCCTTATCACCGATGACGGCGACTTCGCACACAGGATACTTTCGCCGAAGAACCACATTGAAAAGACCTATGAGGCACGTCTTGCCGAAAAAGTGACCGACGAGCAGATAAAAAGAGTCAGCGAGGGAATTGAGCTGAAGGACGGAACAAAATGTCTGCCGGCGAAGGTGACCGTCATTGAGGACGGCGACGAGCCGCTGGTCGAAATCAAGATCTGCGAGGGTAAATATCATCAGATTAAGAGAATGTTTGCGGCCGCAGGCAACGGAGTAATCGGCCTGAAGCGAACACAAATGGGCGGTTTGATGCTTGACCCGAACCTCAAAGAGGGCGAATGCCGTTTGCTCACCGTTCGGGAGGTTCAAATAATAGAAAACGGATAAATTCCGGAATGTTTAAGCTTTTCGGACATATTATATTTATAAAATAATGTTTTAATTATAATGTATGAATTCGGGAAAAGTCGGTTTTAACAAAAAGCCTTGACTTTTTCCGATGAATACACTATAATAGCAATATTGCTGTACTTTGGTGTTTAAAGTACAGGCTTTTGTCTGTATCACGACCAAAATACCGAGTAATTGCATTGAAAGGATGAAAATTATGGCACAGGAAATCTTGCTTACAGCCGAGGCTTACAAAAAGAAAAATGATGAGCTGGAATATCTTAAAACAACGGGACGTGACGAGATAGCCGAAAGAATCAAAGAGGCCAGATCATTCGGAGATCTTTCTGAAAACAGCGAATATGATGAGGCATTGAACGATCAGGCTAAAATGGAGGCTAAAATCGCTCAGCTCGAAAATGAAATGAAGAACGCTAAAATTCTTGACGAAAGCGCAATTACTACCGAGGCTATTCACGTCGGCTCAAAGGTTAAGATCCGCGACGTTGAATACGGCGATATTGAGGAATACAAGATTCTCGGCGAGAGCCAGGCAAACCCCGATGAGGGTATCATTTCGGATCAGTCGGCAGTCGGTAAGGCTCTTATCGGCAACAAGGTCGGCGATGTTGTCAATGTTCATCTTCCGAACGGCAACGTTATTTCCTTTGAGGTTCTTGAAATTTCAATATAAACATATCGGGCGCAGGCTTAGCCTTACGCCCGCTTTGACTGTTAAAACTTTTTGCTATGAATGGAGAGTTGAATATGGCAGAAGAAAAAAATACTCCCGTTGTTGAGACGGAGGAGAACACCAATGAACTCAGAAAAATCAGGGTTGACAAGCTTGTTGCGCTTCAGCAAGCAGGCAAGGACCCGTTTCAGATAACGACTGCGGAGCAGTCGGCAACCAGTGCGGAAATTACAGCCGCCTTCGAGAAGCTTGAGGCAGAGACAAACGAGCTTCCCGAGGATCAGAGACCCGAGCAGGTCAGAATTGAGGATGTAACTCTCTGCGGACGTATCATGACCTGGAGAGACATGGGCAAGGCCAACTTTATTGATATCACCGACCGCGCAGGACGTATGCAGGTATATGTCAGAATGAACGATATCGGCGAGGACGAGTTTGCCGAGTTCAAAAAGTGGGATATCGGCGATATTATCGAGGTCAAGGGCTTTGTTTTCAGAACACGCAGAGGTCAGATCTCCGTTCATGCTCAGAACGTAAGACTTCTTTCAAAGTCGCTTCTTCCGCTTCCCGAGAAGTTCCACGGCCTTAAGGATACCGACACGAGATACCGTCAGCGTTATCTTGACCTTATCGTTAATCCCGACGTTAAGACAACATTCTATAAGCGTTCGCTTATTATAAAGAAGATTAGAAACTTCCTTGACGAGAAAAACTTCGTTGAGGTTGAAACTCCGATTCTCGTTTCAAACGCAGGCGGTGCGGCGGCAAGACCATTTGTCACTCATCATAATTCACTCAATGAGGACTTCAAGCTCAGAATTTCCCTTGAGCTTTACCTCAAGCGCCTTATCATCGGCGGCATGGAGAGAGTTTACGAGATCGGCAGAGTTTTCCGTAACGAGGGCATGGACACGAGACACAACCCCGAGTTCACTCTTATGGAGCTTTATCAGGCATATACCGATTATTACGGCATGATGGATCTCACCGAGAGCATGTTCAGATACCTCGCAACCGAGGTTTGCGGCTCAACGACAATTACTTACGGCGACAAGGAAATCGACCTCGGCAAGCCGTTCGAGAGACTCACAATGACAGATGCCGTTAAGAAGTATGCAGGCGTTGATTTTGATGCAGTCAAGGACGATGCGGAAGCAAAGAAACTTGCTAAAGAGCGCAATATTGAGTTTGAGGAGCGCCACACAAAGGGCGATATTCTCAATCTTTTCTTCGAGGAGTTCTGCGAGGACAAGCTCATCCAGCCGACATTCATTATGGATCACCCGGTTGATATTTCTCCGCTTACAAAGAGAAAGCCGTCAAGACCGGATCAGGTTGAGCGTTTCGAGCTTTATATCAACACTTGGGAGATGTGTAACGCATATTCCGAGCTTAATGACCCGATCGATCAGCGTGAGCGTTTCAAGGCTCAGGACGCAGCCGCGGCGGCAGGCGACGAAGAAGCTAACCACACCGATGAGGATTTCCTCACCGCTATGGAGTACGGTATGCCCCCGACAGGCGGTATCGGCTACGGTATCGACCGTCTTGTAATGCTTCTTACAAACAGCCCCTCGATCAGAGATGTTTTGCTCTTCCCGACCATGAAACCGCTTGATTCGGACAAGAAGTACGACAAGCCGGTTCAGCCTGCTGCAGAGGAAACAGCGGAAGAAAATGAAGAAGCCTCGGAGAATATAGATTTTTCAAATGTTAAAATTGAACCTTTATTCAAGGAATATGTAGATTTTGATACTTTTGCAAAATCCGATTTCCGAGCAGTTAAGATTTTAGCTTGCGAAGCAGTGCCGAAGTCAAAGAAGCTTCTTAAGTTTACATTGGACGACGGTGAACGTAAAGACCGTGTGATTTTAAGCGGTATTCACGCTTATTATGAGCCTGAGGAGCTTATCGGCAAGACCTGTATCGCAATCACAAATCTTCCGCCGAGAGCTATGATGGGCATTGATTCCTGTGGTATGCTTCTTTCCGCTATTCATGAGGAAGAGGGCGAAGAAAAGCTTCATCTTCTGATGGTTGATGACCACATTCCGGCAGGCGCAAAGCTTTATTGATAATAAACGGGCAGTCCCAAAAGGGGATTGCCTTTTTAAATCTTAATTTCATAATTGTCATATGACACTTTTGAAATTGTACTGTTTTTTTGTTTTATTATGCTATAATTAAATTGTTGAATTGTATACATATAAATTATCTACAAAAAACAGTAAAAGGGGATTTGTTAATGAAGAATATTATTAAGATGATAGCTTTTTTTATTGTTTTTGTCATGCTTTTTTCATTTAACGGTTGCAATTCCAAAAAAGATAATAATTCCGGAGCTGACATAAGTAATGTAAAAGGTGTTGAAAATAACGCTTCTAAAAAAGAGAAAGTTAAGATAACAAAAACGCCCGCCAAGTCCGTGGAGACGGAGAAATACGAGACTGCTGATTTCAGTATCACCATCCCCAAGGGCTGGCAGGTCAAAACAGGCGGAGCGAACATGAGCTTTTCTGTCACCGCATACGACCCCGATGAACCGCGCAACAGCATACTTTATCGGCTGAAGCTGGAGCCGCTGCTGCACACGCAGGAGGGCAAGGAACTCTGGCAGAACGAGTACAAAAAGAATTCCATCTACGCCGATTTTGCCAATGCTCCGGTGCTGGAGGATCCGACCACCGAGGGTTTGTTCAAGGTCCTTCTTCCGGATTTCACCGTTACCGACCGCTGCCCCGCCTCCTCTGCCTACGGAGCCCTTGCTCTGGGCGATGAGATCCTCCGCGCCACATACACCGATTCCGGCGGCCCTGCTGAGGGCTTGTTCACCGCCAGTATTGTGGATTTCGGCAGCGTTCCCATGTGGGACGGCATTTTGGATTGGAATTTCAAGCAGGTAGATGCCGGCTACTACATGGCGTACAATATAGCAATAGTCACGGCAGCCAAGGATTCCTTTTTGGATTGGAGCGAGCTGCTCCTCAAATGTATCAATACCCTGCAATTCTCCGACAGTTTTGTCGCCGCTACCATTAAGGCAAGCGACGATCAGGTAAAGCAGTCCCGGCAGATCAGCCAAAATTTCAACGAAACTATGGACGGTATCATGTCCTCCTGGGAGAACCGCAACAAAAGCTATGACATTATGAGCCAGAAGCAGAGTGACGCCACTCTCGGCTATGAGCGTGTGTATGATACCGAAACAAATGAGATCTACAAAGCGACAAACGGCTTTACCGATGTTTACGACGGCAAGCGCTATAAGCCCGTGACCGACGACAATATGTATGCCGAGCCTATCAGCGGCTATATTGAAAAAGATGATTAAGCTTTTTTGTTACTTTAAATATACAGAAGTATATTAAATTACGGGCAGTCCTTTTGGATTGCCCATTTGTCAAACAGGAAAGGTAAATATTTATGGATAGTTTAAATAATTCGACATTTATTTTCTTACCGTTTAGCTATAATGATAATCGAAAATATAAAGCCATTATTGATACGTGTGATAAAAGCGAATCATGGACACTTTGCGATGATAAAATAAAATATCTTCTTAAATTTGTATCAGATAAAATTGACAATAAAAACAGAGATAAATGCCAATGCTTTCATTATATCCTCAATGATTCCGTTAGAGAAAAGTTTGGACTTGGTACGGATAAAGAATGGTTTTCAACACCGGAACATTCAATAAAAGGTGAAACAGTGAGTTATAAATTCAGAATATTAAATGCTCAGCTGTTTGTATTTAGCACGGCAATCGGAATAATCTCGTTTAATATTGAATTTGAAAAGTCCGATACATTTTGGATTTCAAATGCTTTGTATCATTTGAAAAAAGTTTCAAGAGAGAAAATATTTAACGAGAAAGAAGATTCTTTTTCAACAATGCTTGATTTGTCTGTAAATATAACAAATGAATTGTGTAATATAAGTAAAGTTGACTTTTTTTATTATGCAAATCCTTCAACAGAAAGAGCCAATGTTTTTTCATACATTGAAGTTGATTCCTTAGATAATTACAAAAATGACTTGTTTTTTCTTAGAAGATGTTATAGTGACGGTTATATTTATACTGAGAACATAGAAGCAGAATCAAGGGAAATTATTAAAGCTTCAAAGGAGATTTTTTGGGGTGTATCGTCAGAGGCTGCCGTCTGTTTGACTTGCCCCTCCTTAGGAAGAAGAGACTTTATTAAAAATACTTTTTTTACTAATTTTAATGCGCAGTATCTATTTATGTACGTTTTACTGCTCCATCAGAAATATGTGCTTTATATGTTTATGACAAATATAGGTATAGGTACATATAATAATTTGGAGCCGCTTGAAGAATACAGAAATCAGCTTTATGAATTTGAAAATGATTTTGTTTTTTCCATGGTTACGGAAGTGCCGCAGTATCAAAATCTTTATGATAGAATTACTGAGGTCTTTGCATTAAAACAGATTTTTGAAGATGTTCATGAACCACTGATTTCACTTGAGGAAATTCGCCGTGAAAAGGATGACAAAGAATCCAAAATTAGGGAAGATCGTGTAAATAATGCCTTATGGTTTCTTACAATTTTAAGCGTTTTTTCGGCGCTTATTGACAGCTTTGATTTTAGCGAAAAGTTTGGTGGATGGTTTTTAAACGAGAAAGGAATTATAATAGCACAGGTAATTTGTATAGTATTGATCTTTGCTTGTTTGATTTATAATTTCGGAAGTCGTTTTATACAAAAGATTAGGAAGAATAAACTTAAGAATAAATCAGAAAAAAATAATTAATTATAATTGTTTCGGAGGAAAATATGAATCATTCTATAGTTTATTTAGGTTGTTTTATTGATTTTGCTACATTTCAAAGCGCAGTTCAAAAGATCAGGTTTAATCCGCTTGAAAGAGATATTAAAAAACCCCATGTTACATTTGAATATAAGCCCAAAGAAATTGATCGAACGTTATTCGGCGAAGAAGTAAAAATAAAAGTTATCGGTTATGGAAATGATGGTATCAATGAGGGCGTTAAAGTTCAGGTGTTTTCGAAAAATCCGACAATTCAGGAGCTTTATGAAAAAATTGAAGTTCCGCATATAACCATTGCTGTCAGCAGTGGCGGTAAACCGGTTAATACAAGGTTTTTAAAGTTTAAAGAGATAGAGCCTTTTGAACTGACAGGAATTTACGGCGGATGTGATATTGCGGATGTAGTTCAATTGAAACCATAAATAGAGAATGGGCAGTCATTTCGGATTGCCCATTTTTTAACCGACGAAAAAATATAACTAAATTTGAGTGAGAAAATCGTTATGATCAGAGAAATGCAGAAAACGGATATAAACAGAGTTGCCGATATATGGTTAGAAACAAATCTGAAAGCGCATGATTTTGTCCCTGCTCAGTATTGGAAAAGTAATTTTGAATCGGTGAAAGCAATGCTGCCGCAGGCTGAGGTCTATGTCTATGAGGACGGTCAAGGAATCCAAGGCTTTATAGGAGTGAACGGCGAATATCTCGAGGGTGTATTTGTTTGTGACGGAATGCAGTCACAAGGCATAGGCGGGCTTTTACTGAATTATATAAAGAATAAAAGAACTGAATTACAGCTGAATGTGTACCAAAAAAACACTCGGGCGATATGTTTTTACAAAAGAGAAGGCTTTATAATTCAGTGCGAAAGCGTGGACAAGGCCACCGGTGAAAAAGACTATGTAATGGTATGGAAACAAAAATAATATTTTTGACTCGGCAAAAATTCCTTTGAGAGAAGAAAAATTCTTTTTTCAAAGGGATTTTTTATTTTTTCTCTTGACAGCTAACGATTATTAGCTTATAATATAGCTAACGATCGTTAGCTTGGAGGATTTATGAAACAGGAAGATACAAAACAGAGAATATTGTCAGAGTCGCTTCGGCTGTTTTCCGAGAAGGGTTATGATGCGGTGTCCGTTGCCGATATTGCGTCGGCAGTCGGAATCAAAGCACCGTCGCTATATAAGCATTATAAAAGCAAGAGGGATATTTTCGACAGCATTTTGAAAAAGATGAGCAATGCGGACGGTTCATATGCTGATGAGAGCGACATGCCGAATGTTGACGGTGATTACAACAGCGTCTCGCTTGAAAGCATTAAGACATTCAGCATTGCAATGTTTAAGCATTGGACAGAGGATGAATTTGCTGCCCGTTTTCGCCGTATGCTTTCGCTTGAGAGGTTCAAGAATTCTGAAATGGCGGAGCTTTACAAAAGCTATATATCAAGCGGTCCGCTTAACTATATGACGGAAGTGTTTGCCGGAATGAATTACTCTTTTGATTCCGCAAAAAAGCTTGCTTTGTCATTCTATGCGCCGATGTTTATGCTTTACACCGTTTATGACGAATCGGAAAACAAGAATGAAATTATTACACAGGCAGAGAAACATATCAACAATTTTATTGACAATTTAAAGGAGAAATCACTATGAACTATATTTTAAGCAAAAAATACGAAACACCCGAACTTATGTCAAAAATCATGGGACCGAACCCGATAAAGCTTGAAGAGGAGCTTATGCTCGGACATAGGATTCCCGACGGCTCCGTTGTCTGCGACCTCGGAAGCGGACAGGGCTTGACTTCGGTTTTTCTTGCAAAGGAATACGGCTTCAAGGTCTATGCCGCCGACCTTTGGAGTGATCCCGAGGAGAACAAAGTGTTTTTTGAAAGCATGGGTTTGACCGATGAACAAATTGTTCCCGTCAAGGCAGATGCCGAGGATCTTCCGTTTGACAAGGAATTATTCGACGCGGTTGTTACAACGGATTCCTATAACTACTTCGGCAGAAATCCAAAGTATCTTGATGAAAAGCTGCTCCCGTTCGTAAAAGACGGAGGATATATCTATATTTCGATTCCGGGAATGAAAAAGGATTGTCACGATAATCTCCCTGAGGAGCTTTTGCTGTCATGGACGCCCGAACAGCTCGACTATATGCACGATGTTGATTACTGGAAAGCAATGGTTGAGCAGTGTGTCGGCGCTGAGCTTGTTGAAATAGGGGAAATGGAATCCAACGACGAGGTCTGGGCTGACTGGCTGAGACAGGATAACGAGTATGCCGTTGGCGACAGAAAGTCAATGGAAGCAGGCGGCGGAAAATATCTGAACTTTATCAAAATTGTTTTAAGAAAGAAATAAGCAGAGAGAGGAGCGAATATCGCTCCTCTTTTTTCATTATCGGAAGCAAAGTTAAAATCTTTATAATATGTTGAATTTCGACAATAACAGTGCTAATATATTATCAGAAATAAAATCGGAGATGACGGTTATGTGGATTGTATTTGCATTTTGCTCGGCGTTGTTCGCAGGATTGACGTCAATCCTTGCAAAATGCGGCATTAAAAAGACCGATTCGACCGTCGCGACGGCAATCAGGACAATTGTTGTACTTTTGTTCTCGTGGATCATGGTGTTTATTGTCGGCTCGGAGGGTGAAATAAGTTCGATAACGCCGCACACGCTGATTTTTCTTGTCCTCTCGGGACTTGCGACGGGCGCGAGCTGGCTTTGCTATTTCAAGGCATTACAGCTCGGCGATATCAACAAGGTTGTTCCTATTGACAAGTCGAGCACCGTGCTGACGATTCTGCTTGCCGCAATTCTTCTCGGAGAGGGGATAACTCTTTACAGCGGAATCGGAATCGCACTCATAGCTGTCGGAACATTTCTTATGATAGAGAAAAAGGACGTCAAAAACGATGTGCCGAAGAATAAACGCTGGATTTTCTACGCGCTCGGCTCGGCGGTTTTTGCAAGCCTTACGGCGATACTCGGCAAAATCGGTATTTCCGATGTCGAATCAAACCTCGGTACGGCAATCAGAACAGGCGTTGTACTTGTTATGTCGTGGATAATGGTCTTTGTCACGGGCAAGCAGAAAGAAATCAATGGCATTTCAAAAAAGGAACTCGGCTTTATCTGTCTTTCAGGACTTGCGACGGGCGGTAGCTGGCTTTGCTACTATAAGGCGCTTCATGACGGACTTGCGAGCGTCGTTGTTCCGATCGACAAGCTCAGCATACTTGTAACGATTCTATTTTCTTACATAGTTTTCCATGAAAAGCTTTCGAAAAAGACCGCCTTCGGTCTTGTACTGACAGTCGGCGGAACTCTCTTGATGTTAGTCAAATAAAACAAAATATATTAAAATTGCACAGTTTTTCTTGATTTTACCTTTGTATTATGTTATCATAACTACAAAGGTAAATATTTTTTAGGGGGATTTTTATGGCTGATAAGACAAAGGCGGGAAAGCTTTCCGGTCGTCTTATTTTTGATCTCATTCTGTTCGGACTTATCGGACAGATCGCATGGAACGTTGAAAACATGTATTTCAACACGTTCCTGTACAATTCTATATATAAGGGCGCCAGTCAGGCGGCAATTGACGGCTCGATAAATGTTATTGATGCTGTGAGCAAAATGGTCGCTTACTCGGCGATAACGGCTATGCTTACGACGCTTATCATGGGCGCTTTGAGCGACCGCAAAGGCTCAAGAAACAAATTTATTTCTGTAGGCTACATAATCTGGGGCGTTATTATCGGCGGCTTCGGTCTGATTTCGAGAGACAATGTTGCCGCAGTATTCGGCATGACCGACGCTGCTAAGATACTTACGACAACCGTTTGGATCGTCATTATCATGGACATGGTCATGACCTTTGTAGGCTCGACCGCAAACGACGCAAGCTTCAATGCATGGGTCACGGATTCAACGACAACGAAAAATCGAGCAACGGCGGAAAGCATACTTGCATTCATGCCTATGGCGGCGCTCGGACTTGTTCTTGCGCTCGGCGGAGTTCTTCTTTTGGTTGGAAACATACAGAAAAGCTACGAGTATTTCTTCCTTATTCTCGGTGCAGTTGTTCTGGTGTGCGGAATTATAGGCTTGTTTACCCTTAAGGACGCTCCGAAAACGGTAGATAACTCGGGCAATTTCTGGGGTGATCTTATATACGGGCTTAAACCGTCCGTAATTAAGGAAAATTCAAAGCTTTATCTCACCTTGCTTGCCGTTTGTGCTTATTCCGTTGCGGTGCAGGTTTTCTTCCCGTATCTGATAATTTATCTTCAGCACAGCCCCGACGGCTTTTTCAGCGCCGATTCTCTGAAAATTACACCCGTATTTATCGCGATTGCGGCGATATGTCTTGTTGCGATGATCGTCGGAATAGTTCTTGTCGGCAAGCTCGCCGATAAATACGGTAAAAATAAGCTTGTAATTCCTATGCTTGTGATGTTTGTTGCTGGACTTACAATTCTCTATTTTGCACATGATATCAAGCTGCTTCTAATCGGCGTTGTTCCGACGGCAATCGGCTACTGCCTGTTGGGAATCATGCTTAATGCGGCGGTCAGAGACTTCACACCCGAAAGCAAAACAGGACTTTTCCAGGGCGTCAGAATGATTTTTGCGGTTATGATTCCTATGGTCGTGGGTCCGTATGTCGGCAAAAAGGCAATTTTCAGCTCAGGGGTTTACTATACCGATGATTACGGCGTTTCGCAGATAGTTCCTGCATCCTCAATGTTTCTGTATGCGGCGATCGTCTGTGCAATAGCTTTGATCCCGATAGTTATTATCTTTTTTAAGGGCGGTTTTGCTGTGTCCGAGAGCGAGAAAAAATAAATATATTGATAAGATCCGAGGTGTTTTCGGATCTTATTTTTATAAAAGCTACAAAAATGAAATACACAATTTTGTGTATACGGTCAAATTTTCCCTGTGTTTTGTATTAGTATATTGACAATCTGCTGTTTTGTAGTATAATACAATAGTCTATTTGCGGAGTGGAATAATGTACCTTTACAGGTTTATTTGTCCGTGATTTTCAAACAATAGTCAAGAGGTTTTACGATGATATCTGTTGTTCTTGCCGCATATAAGGGTGAAAAATATATATGCGCTCAGATCGGATCAATACTCGGTCAGCTCGGCGAAAATGACGAACTTATCGTGTCGGATGATTTTCCAAAGGGAAAAACCAAGGATGCGGTTTTCGAACGCTTCGGTGATGACAGCCGCATTGTATACCTTGAAGGACCCTCAAAGGGTGTTATTGAGAATTTCGAATTTGCGATTTCAAGGGCAAGAGGGGAGTATATTTTCCTCTGCGATCAGGACGATGTTTGGCTTGACGGCAAGGTTCAAACGGTTGTTAAGAAGCTCAAAAACGGGGCTGATCTGGTTCTGCACAATGCGCTTATCGTTGACGGCAAGCTTCACAAAACGGGCGAAACAGCCTTTGAAATAAACAGGACTAAAAAAGGATTCATCAGAAATATAATTAAAAATTCATATCAGGGCTGCTGCATGGCTTTTCGCTCGGAATTAAAGAAATACATTCTTCCTTTTCCAAAGAAAATCCCCATGCATGATCAATGGATCGGCCTTATAGCAGAAAAACACGGAAACGTCGTATTTATTGACGAGCCTTTGATTTTATACCGCCGTCACGGCGGCAATGTTACGGGCAACGGCAGCGGATTTATTACTAAGATCAAATGGAGAACGGATATAATCAAGGCT
>CAKSSJ010000023.1 GCA_934488615.1 uncultured Eubacteriales bacterium
GACCCTTGGCTACACAGCACATTCCCTGAACTTCTGCTGAATAGTTCATTATAAAAATCTCCTTTCGGTTTTTCGGGTGTTTCCCAATCTTTATCTTAGGTAACCACTGAATATTATATCAATGTGTGAAAGATTTATCAAGAGTTAAAGGAAAATTTTTTCAAAAAACGTCGAATTACAGTCGGTAGAGTTCAAAAAAATCACTCTACTCACGGTAGAGACGGTGTAGAGAGGCGAAAATGCGGTGTAGGGTGACTTTCGGCGGCTTTCGGCGTACAATGAAAGCGTTGAAACAACCGCATGAAAATGCGAACCAACGGGAGGAATTCAAATGGTTCTTGAAAATGTAAATCTTCCTTATTACACAAAGAATGAGGACAAAGCAAATTCGATCTCACACCTTGTCGGTGTCGTATTCGGAGCAGTCGCTACAGCGGTTCTGCTCATGAGATCGCATGATATAAGCCACATAATAAGCTCAATAATTTTCGGCGCCGCCATGATTATTCTTTACAGCGGCTCGTCGATTTATCACAGGCTGACCCCGGGCAAAGCGAAAAAAGTTGCGCGTCTTGTCGATCACTCGGTTATTTTTGTTCTGATAACAGGCACGAGCATACCGCTGATGATTCTCGACATACTCCCCTATTACAAAGCGCTTGCGATCGTCTGCATTTCGGTCAGTGTTGTGACGGCAATACTCGGTATCACCTTGACGTTTATTGATCAGGAAAAATTTAAGAAGCTGCAAATGGTGCTTTACATGGTGCTCGGCTGGATGTGCATTTTTCTTTTTTATCCGATTTATAAATGCGACCCAAACGCTCTGCTGCTTTTCGGGCTGCTCGTCCTCGGCGGCACAATTTATACGCTCGGCACGATTTTCTATTCGATCGGCAGATTCAAAAGATATTACCATTTCATTTTTCACCTCTTTATCCTCGGCGGAACGGTCACGCACTTCCTTGCGTTTTTGATTTGTTTGTATTGAGGGTGCGGTGAGATAAAACATAAAATTTCTGCTGACTTTAAAGTATAATCAAGAGATTTACATTACGTTTCAAGCCTCCCCTTGAATGATTCAAGGGGAGGTGTCGCATGAGCGACGGTGGAGATAAAGATTAAAGTCTGATAAAACCTTACTCCCTCAGTCGCTTACGCGCCCCCCATAGGAGGAGCCCACGCTCAAAGTGAATTTTTGCTGACTTTAAGAAAACCCCTCAGTCGGCTTCGCCGCCAGCTCCCCTATAAGGGAGCCGAGATAAGTTTCCGCTGACTTTGAGCAGAAGAATAAGCATGTCCGTTCGAAGCAGCGGCAACGGTACATCCAAGCAAAAAGCCCGCGACGGAGACGAAGCGAGCTTTTGTCATTTATTCTTTTTCTTGAAATGCACGAACACGAACACGATTATGCAGATGAGCTGAAGTATTGCGCCCGAGAAAAAGAGATACTTGAAATCGGGCAGATTCGTAAACAGATCGACCGCTGTGTAAATGCTGGCGAACGTTGACCAAATCAGAAGCGACAGGCAGATGCACTGCGAAATATTGTGCCACCAGATGAACGAAAATACGCTCAGTGTGATGAACACAACGGGAAGTGCGAACAAAAACGAATAGTCGGCATAGGGCGCGAGTGACGGGAGCTGCTTAAAAATTAAAAAGAGAACCGATGCAATGAAATAAATTCCGATTGCCGAAACAAGGGGCACAAATACTGAAATCGAACGCTTTGAGCGCTTCTCATTGACAACCCTTTCGGGCGCTTTCGGTTCGTCCTCCTCACCCAGAAGATACGACATTGTAACGCCGAGCGCCTCTCCGATCTTCATTATCGTCAGAACGTCGGGCAGGCTCTCCCCTCTCTCCCATTTGGAAACCGCCTTGTCGCTGTAATTCAGTTTTTCGGCAAGGTTCAGCTGTGTTATTCCGCACGCCTTTCTCGCCTCGGTCAGCCGCTGACCGAAAACCTTTTTTATCTCATCTTCGTTAAGCATGATTTCACCCTGAAAAATAATTTCTATTATTTTAACACAACCGTGCGCTTTTTACAACATGATTTATAAAGAAAAAAGACCGTTGAATTACGAGAATTCAACGACCTTTTCTTTTTTAATAAAGATTACTGCTCAACGGGATATACGCTGACCTTCTTGCGATCCTTGCCCCAACGCTCGTACTTAACAGTACCGTCGATGAGAGCGAAGAGAGTATCGTCAGAACCCTTGCCAACGTTGTTGCCCGGATGGATGTGTGTTCCGCGCTGCTTGTAAAGGATGTTACCTGCAAGAACAAACTGACCGTCGGCACGCTTTGCGCCAAGTCTCTTTGACTCGGAATCACGGCCGTTACGGGTGGAACCCATACCTTTCTTATGAGCGAAAAGCTGAATGTTGATCTTAAGCATTTTGACACCTCCGTAGTGTTACTTTAATGTTGTCTGGATAATCTGCGGCTAAAGCCTCAAGGTGAAGCCTTAAGCCCTCAAGAATTTGCTGCGCATCGGATAATTCAGTCTTGACGTGAAAGCTCATGAATCCGTCGGAAACATCAGCCTCCGCCTCGCACTTAACGATTTCGGTAACCGTGTTCGCCGCCATGTAAGCCGCCGAGGAAACCGCCGAACAGATAATGTCCGAGCCTGCCTCTGCCGAGCCCGAATGACCGCTTATTTCGAAGCCCTCGATCGCCTTATCCGAACAGAAGAAATCAATTCTAATCATTGCTTATGCGTTGATAGCTGAGATTTCTACCTTAGTGTAGGGCTGTCTGTGTCCCATCTTGCGCTTCTCGTTCTTCTTCGGCTTGTAGGTAAATACAACTACCTTCTTAGCCTTGCCATTCTTGACAGCCTTTGCCGTTACAGTTGCACCGTCAACATACGGAGCGCCTACAACAATGCCATCTTCCTTACCGACTGCGATAACCTTGTCAAAAACAACTTCGCTGTCAGCCTCAACGTCAAGCTTCTCAATGTAGAGGGTGTCTCCAGCCTCAACCTTGTACTGCTTGCCGCCGGTAACGATGATTGCGTACATTCTAACTAACCTTCCTTTATTATGGACTCGCTACGTGGGGCGGAATAAATCACTTGTGCCGCCCGAAAGCGACGCCCGTAATATGCGGTATTTAGAATTTTACCACATGGGTCAAGGTTTGTCAACAGTTTTGCAAAAAAATCATGCGGTAATTACATCTTTATTTGACTTAATAATCACAAAAATTATTTCGGCTGAATTATTGAGAAAATGAGCTCGGCTGAAAACCTGATGAGCTTTGTTAGGAAAGCAAAAATCTGCGAAATTGCCGTGGGCTTGATAAGCTCCTCGGTGACGGGAGAAAGCGTGTTCGTCTTGCTGTCGTACTTCATGAACTGCGGATAAAGCTCGCTGTCGCTGACCGTGAGCTGTTTTTCGCTCTTTGCAAGCCGGATGAGGAAATCGGTCGATTCGCCGACATTGTAATCAACGTGCGCCATGTCGCGGATAAACCATGTCTGCTCTGGAAGCATGCAGGTTGACGCGTCTATCTGACGGTCTGCGCTCAGGTGATCGTGTCCGTCCGCCCTCGCCTGCGTGTAGCCCTCCGGGAGCATTTCGCCGAACTTTGCGCTTGTTGCGCCGCCGGAAGCGTAGTCAACATCAATCAAAAAATCGTTGTTGCTGTTTGTCGCGGTGTCGGAAACGGGAAGTCCCTGCATGTTGTACTGTGCGGTTATATAAACTGTCGTGTCCTTCTGAGCTGAGCTGAGTATGTCGTAAGCCTTGGCTTGAACATTGTAATGGTACTCGTCAATGGATTTTACAAGGGTCGGGTCAGCATCGGCAAGCATGAAATCCTTTGCCTTTTCATAATTTTCCGCGTCAACCAAGCCCCAAAGACCGGGCATATATCCGAAAACGGGAATGATAAGCTCCTTATAGAGGCGGTCATTGAGGTTTGTCAGAATATTGTTGATATAGCCGTCGACCGAAGCGTTGATTTTGTATGCTTCAAGAGCCTCATTGAGGAACATTATCAGCTCATCAAGGAAATCGTTTCTTGTAAGCTGAGCCATTCTGCGGATAAGTCCGTAAGCGTCGATGCTCAGATCGCCCGAGAACATTGAGCCCATGCATGTCGTTCCCTGAAACGCGGTCGAGCAAAGCGAAACGCTGTCAACATCGGCACTGCCGTACTTATAAAGATAGGTGCTTGTCACCGTTCCGCCCATGCTGAAAGCGGCAAGCGCAACGCGGTCGCACTTTGTCTGAGCCTTGACATTTTTAATAAATTTATTAAGCTCATCGGCATGCTTGAGCGGATCGAGCCGCCAATCGTAATTGAAGAAATATGTATTGTCCGCGCCGAATGCCTCTATTCCTGCCTTGACAACGCCTCCCTCGTCCTTGACCTCATTCATGAAGCTTTCGGGATAGTTGCCTGCACTCAGCGGGAAAAGATCGGTCGAAACGTCATACTTTGAGCTGCCATCGGTGTTGCAAGCAAGGTCGTCAAACGCCTCCGCCGCCGCTGGAAAAAGTGCGTCGCCGAGCTTATCGTAATCATTGTCCTTAAAGAACTCAACAAGCGGAAGCGCGATTTTCGAAGCAAGCTTCATTATCGTCTTTGTCTGAGTCGGAAAAACCTTTTCGCCGTCCTTGTAAAGAGGGAATGTGTTCATTCCGCTGACAACGACAAAGGCAGTTTTCGGCTCCTTTGCAAATGCAGGCATCATTGAGCAGAACACAACTGCAAGGCAAAGAATAACGCTGAGAAAAATTTTGGCTGATTTTTTCATAATTTTTATCCTTTCTCTGAAAAGGGTAAAAGCCCACAGTGCCGCGGCAGTGTGAACTTTTTTTTAATTTTATGCGACGGTCAGCTGTCGCTTTTTCTTTTTCTGTATGCCCAGAATTTGTTGATAACAAAATTTATCGGCACGGAAACAACGAGATTTAAAATCGGAGCAATGTAGCCCGCGAGCTTTACGGCGGTTATCGTAATGCCGAGCCTTGCGGCGATCGGCAAAAGAAAGCCGACATAATTTTCAAGATGGATCAAATTGAGCCAAAAAGCGGTAAGCAATTCAGCAAGGATCAATCCCGTAAAGCTGTACGAGATGTAGGTCTTTATCAATATCTTCCACCATTTTTCCGCGTTGTCGTCCTTGGCCGTTCCGAAAACAAAATTGCTGTTCAGCAGGAACGAGACAAAAACGCTTATGATGAATGCGGGGATATTGCAGATAAGCGGAGCCACACCGAAATAGTACAGCACCGAATATGTGACATACGACACAACGGTGTTGACGACTCCGACCAATCCGAATTTAATGAACTGTATCAATCCCGAAAATTTTCCTTTGCTCATTCCGACACGTCCTTAATCCTGTTATTTCTGATATGTGTTGAGGAATGCCCTTGTTCTCTCGTTCTTAGGATTGACGAGAACCTCCTCGGGCGTGCCCATCTCGGCGATAACGCCGTTGTCCATGAAGATGACCTCGTCGGAAACGTCCTTTGCGAAGTTCATTTCATGGGTGACGATAACCATTGTCATTTTATCCTCGGCAAGCTGACGGATAGTCTTGAGAATCTCACCCGTAAGCTCGGGGTCGAGTGCCGACGTCGGCTCGTCGAAGAAGAGAATTTTCGGATTCATCGCAAGCGCACGGGCTATAGAAACTCTCTGCTGCTGTCCGCCCGAGAGCTGACAGGGGTAGAAATCCAGCTTGTCGGAAAGTCCGACCTTATCGAGGAAATATTTTGCCGTCCTGTCGATCTCCTCAAGCAGTTCCTTTTTCTTCTGCTTGTAATCGGGACGTCTTTTCGCCGCAAGCTTCATCGCGAGCGTAACGTTGCCGAGCGCGGTGTACTGCGGAAAAAGATTGAACTGCTGAAAAACAAGACCGATATTCTGCTTGTTTTTCGCAAGCTCCTTGAGCTGCTTTTTATCGGTTATGTCGCTGTCAAAAACGACCTGACCGTTGACTGAGATTTTACCCGTGGTGGCTGTTTCAAGTCCGTTGATACAGCGCAGAAGCGTGGTCTTGCCGCTTCCCGAGGAGCCGATGACGGAGAGAACCTTGCCCTCCTGCAATTCAAAGGTGATGCCCTTGAGGACCTCGGTTGCGCCGAAATTTTTTGTTAAGTCCTTAACTTCAAGTATTGCCATTTCTCAGCCCTCCTTACACCTTGAAATAATCGAGCTTCTTTTCAAGCTTGCCGAAAAGAAGAGTGAGAATGCCGCAGAATACGAGATAGTAAACACCCGTGAAGAACAGCGGCCAAATCTGACCCGAAATGCCGTGAGAGCCCTTGAGGAATGCCTGTCCTGCCCATATGATCTCCTGCAAGGCGATAATTCTTGCGAGCGAGGTGTCCTTTACGAGAGTAATGATCTCATTGGACATGGGCGGAACGATACGTTTGATCATCTGGAGGAGAGTGACCTTGAAGAAAATCTCCGATTTAGTCATGCCGAGAACCATTCCGGCTTCCTGCTGTCCGACGGGAACGCCCTCGATGCCGCCGCGGTATATCTCGGAGAAATAGCATGCATAGTTGAGAATGAAAGCGACCGCCGCCGCAGTGAATCTGCCGTCCTCGCCGCCGCCCCAAATCGGAGTACCGAATACAAGTCCGGGCATGTAGTAAATAATAAGCATCTGAATCATAAGAGGAGAGCCTCGGAAAATCCAAACGATTATCTTGACAAGACCGCTCAGCGGCTTGAATTTTGACATTGAGCCGAAGGAGATTATCAGACCGAGCGGAAGCGCACCGACAAGCGTTACGAAAAACAGCTTGACCGTCTGAAGAAATCCCATATTTAAAGACTCAAATACTATCGGGAACTGTTCAATAAACTGTGACATAAAAACATCCTTTTGCACCAAAACAGAGAACATTATTCATGTCCTCTGTTTGTGTAGATTTAATTGCTTGATACTTATTTAATGAGGGAAGCCTGAACGCCGTACTGCTCTGCGATCTTCTCCATTGAGCCGTCAGCCATGGAAGCCTTGAAGAACTCGTTGAGCTTAGCTGTGAGGTCACTGCCCTGACGGAAGCCAACGCCGTATTCCTCGGAGTTGAGGTCGATCGTGTAAGCAAGCTTGGCGTTTGCAGTGCCTTCGCCGACCATAGCGGCAGCCATAAGCTTGTCGATGATAGCGGCATCGCATGTGCCCGAGGAAACCTCTGTAAGTGCTGTTGCCTGATCCTTAACAGGTGTAGCCTTGAAGCCGTTTGCAGTTGCCATTTTCTCTCCGGCGGAGCCTGCCTCAACCGCAAAGGTGAGATCCTTGCAAGCCTCAACGCTGTTGTACTTGGAAGCTACGTCCTTGTTGACAACAACAACCTGAGCGTTGTTGCAATATGCTTTTGTGCATGACATTGTTGATGTAACTTCATCAACGAGAGTCATACCGTTCCATACGCAGTCGATTGACTTATTGTTGATTTCCATTACCTTGTTGTCCCAGTCGATTTCAACGAACTCAACCTCAACGCCGATGCTCTTAGCGAAAGCCTTAGCCATATCAGCGTCAAAACCGATCCATTCGTCGCTTCCTTTTGCTTTGTAGTCCATCGGCTCAAAGTCTGTGATACCAACAACAAGCTTGCCTTTGCTCTGAACATAAGCGAGGTCGCTTGAAGCCGTTGTGCTCTCTTTGTCATCCGTCGCAGCCTTCTTATCGCCGCAGCCTGCGAAGATGAATGTCATGGCAGCCATGAGGACTGCGAGTGTGATTGCAATGATTTTTTTCATAATGTTTACCTCCAAACTTTATTGTGGTATCATAGTAGCACGTTAGCACGCTAAAGTCAAGAGTTTTTTTGAAAAAATTTCAATTTTTTTTAAATTTTTTAATTTAACCGCCGATTTACTGAAAAAACGCTCATTTTCGGCGGTATTTTTCCGTCTGAACGCGCTTTCTCAATGAATCGGCGGTCAAAAATTACTTTATTTTGTATTTTTCTTTAAAATCGGCAACTATTTGAGCCTCTTCCTTTTCGGTTTTCACCGTCTTAACGTATTTGTAAACAAAGAAGCCTGCCAAAAGGAACCATAGAACGGTGAGCATATACCAAACACCGTTTGAGTAGATCTCATGCTCAACGATCAAAAGAACGATTGAAAACGCTCCTGCAAGAACTCCGAGAGCCGCAAATATGATGTAAAGTACCTTTTTATTGATGATATCCGAGAGTTTTTCCTTCTCCATATCAACACCTCCGTGTGTGTTTAGTAATCTCTGACTTAATTCTAACATATATAAATGTATTTTGCAATATTTAATGCTGCACATATTTTGATATAAGTATAAACATTATCATTATCGTAATTATAACTAATGCCGCTATAATTTTTTTCTTTGAGCCTTTCTTGTTTTCACTTTTCGTGGATATATGAATATCAGCATGATCAACATTGAATGTTTTTTCGTTATAATAATTCCTGTACTCGATATCCTGTACACTTTTTTAAACGATGAAGTCTGATTGTACTTACCCAACCTTTCAAGCTGAGAAATAGGATCCGTAGACGCGAAAATTTGATTATAAAATTTTTGAATAAATTCAATATCATCATATGTGCATATACCTGTGGTATTTACTTCGTGTGCAATTTGCGATCTTAACCAACGGATATTCTTTAGAGACTTATAAACTCTATGCCATGATTTAACGGCTTTTTGTCCGATATAATCATTATCTTCCATATCTTTAATATATGTTGAAATTCCGTATTTGTCGTTATATATATCCGAACACAGTTTGTCAAGCTTTTTGTATTCTTCAAAAAAGAGGTTATCGGTTTCGGTCACTTTTACCACTCCTATTTTTTATCAGCTTTAATATATCCCTGAACGAGTCAAATTTATAATCGTAACCGTCAACCGTTCCGAAGCCGTAGGCGGCAAAGCCGAACGGAATTCCCGCAAGCACAGCGGCATTCCTGTCACCCTGAGTGTCGCCGATATAAAGCGGTTTTTTAAAGCCGTGCTTTGCGATCATCTTTTTTATATTTTCGCCCTTTGAAAGCGTTTCGGGGTCCTCAAAAGCAGTGCCGCAGAAATATTTGCCGAGCTTGTGATAGGAAAGAAATGCGTCCATGTAGCTCTCCTGGCAGTTGCTTACAATGTACAGCTTAAAATGTTTGCACAATTCGGCGAGTGTTTCTTCAACGCCGTCATAGAGAATTCCGCCGCGTTCTCTCAGCTCGCCGACGCAGGCAACCGTCGCATCATCAAAAAACTGCGCCGCCAAAGCCTTGTCCAGGTCGGGAAAAAGCTTGTTCATCAGGTCTATTTTATTAAGCCCCATAACTGAGCGAATTTGCCCGTCGGTCGGGAGCGGAAGCTTATATTCCTCGGCAACCCTCTGCCACGATGATGTTATGCAATTCATGGAGCTCCATAGGGTTCCGTCAAGATCAAATCCAATGCTGTCAAACATAATGCCACCTCCGTGTATACAAATATAATACAGATTTTTTGCCGCCGTGTCAAATGAATGTTTATAGAGGTGTTGAGCGAAGGAAAGTCAGATGGAACTCCCCCGTCTTTTAGTAAGGACATCAATCGGTCTTACGCTTATATTTCCATCAAACCTTGACGGATGTGCAATGCACGCTCCTACTAAATCAAATTCAATTTCATTAAACTTTTAAATGCTTTGTAACGCAAAGTAACCGATTTTTTTCACTCTTCTCTTTTATCTTTTCTCTCAGAACAAACCCCTCAGTCACGGACGAGCCGCGACAGCGTCTCGCTGCGGCTCGGTCACGCTCCGGCTCTGAACGTCCACCGGACGTTCATTCACTACCGTCGCGCCGCTTCGCTACCCTACAGGGGAGCCGAGAGATTTGTACAAACTTTTCCTTGCCTCCCATGCAGGGGAGGTGTTGAGCGAAGCGAAACGGAGGGGTTATTTTGAGATAAGGAAGAATAGAGAAAAAGGTTTTTATTTCAACGCTTTGCATCGCAAAGCCACCTTTTCTCTTCACTTTTCACTCTTCTCTTTTCTCTTGACCTTACCCCCTCCCCAAACCATCACAACAGCGGAGCATTGCTTAACGGGAACAGCAAGCAAAAAAAGCGGCCATCGGATTGATGACCGCTGAATTATTTACTGTATTTCGGACTCACACCTTTTCATATTACTATGAGTTATGATTAAGTGTACATGTCACTCACTCTCTTCTGAGTAAATTTTGTTTAGTTTAAAGCTTTAATGAAACATCGTACTCACTCTCTCAATTTATTAACCAAAAGAATTTTACGTTTTCATCGGACTCACTCTCTCTTAATAAAATTGGGTTTGTCTTAAACTTTAATAAAACATCTTAACTCACTCTCTCAATGTTAATTGGGAAAAGATTTAACTGTTCTTCGGACTCACGCTTTCATAATAAATTTTGGTCTGAGTTAAGTCTTAAAGAAACATTGCACTCACTCTCTCAATTTTAATTGATGAAGAAAATCTAACCTATGCCTTTGGACTCACGCTTTCTTAATTTATTTGGCATAATGCCTGTTATTGTTATCTCTTGCGAGATTCAATTACCTGTTCTTCGGACTCACGCCTTTTCAAGTTATTTTTTGTTATTTTGAAGCTTTAATAAAACATCTTACTCACTCTCTCAAGTTTATTTGATTTCAAAAATAAGATTTTATTAAATTTCTTCTTACTTGATACTAAGAAGGATTTTCCTTACCTGTACATTTCAACTCACTCTTTCAATCTTTATGGAGGGGGTCAATTAACTGTACTTGATACTCACCTTTCCTTGGGTTTTACGGTGATTGAGCTTTCATGCTCTCCTTCTATGTCATGTGGGCGTTCCCACTACTCCGCGATGCCGAGTGTTTAGAATCTTTACTCTTTATCAATTATTCATTTGGCTTTGTCGTGCCCTCTTATTTCAGATTCAACAGATTCGGATGGCGGCCATATTAAATTGTGTTTCATCTGATAGGTTCATTGGACTCGCCTCCCTTTCATTTATTTGGGAAACCCTTGCTGTTTTGCTTGCTTTTGTTTTTGTTGTTTCCCTTTGTTCACCTATATATTAGCACGGGTTTTATGGTTTGTCAATAGTTTTTTTGAAAAATCTTGAAAATTTTTATAAAATTTGACTTAATTGCATTTTCACTTGACTATTAACTAAAATGCGGTTAAAATATATTTATATGAAAACCACACGGAGGACGCAAAAATGGCTGAAGAATACAATCCCGACATCGTCAGCGTAGTTGACGAGAACGGTGAAGAACATATTTTTGAAGAGCTTGACAGGATCGAAACCGATGACGCACGCTATGTCGCTCTTCTCCCCGTCTATGACGACGCTGAGGATATCCTTGAGGACGACGGCGAAATAATCCTTCTCAAGGTTGAGGAGGAAGCGAACGGCGACACATATCTTTGCCCGATCGAAAACGCAAAGGAATTTGATGAGGTTCAGGCAATTTTTGAAGAAAGACTCCAGGATCTCTTCAACGAGGACGAGGAATAATTAAAATTTAAACACAGCCCTGCCTTGTGCGATAACTTACGGTCCATATTAACCCTACAATTTTATCTAAGGGAGCCCGGCTCCGTACACGGATTGCAGACCTCCCGACTTTTTGTCGGACGCTGGGAGCGAGAACTGTATGGGAGGCACCCACCTGCTTTAACCGCAGGTTACTATCGACCGTATCCGGCTTGGCGGGGTCCAAAATAAAGGTGATTTAATTGATAAGAGTTGTCAGAGCGAACGTGCTTGACATTGTTCCGCTGGAGGTCGGCTTTATCTATGCTCAAAAGACGCGGCTTTCCAACGGTCAGGACACGGTTGCTTTTTATGTATATGATCAGGACGGCGACAGAACGCTGCCCGTTAAAATAAAAACATATCTTGAGGCAAAATTCGGATTTCAGTACCGAGAGATTGCCAAAAAGCTCGGTAACTACATAGCCTGCGATTCCGCCGTGCTCAAAAGCAACGGCGTTGTTACCCTGTTTGATGACGGAAACATGAACATTTTCGATTCGAACGGTGACGTTGCAATGCAGGAGAAGCTCGTTTACCAGAACTGCCCTATCAGAAGCCTTGCGCTTGACGGAACCTGCTTTTGGTGCGTTGTGCCCGACAGAAATTCGATCGTAAAATTTTCCCCGATCGAAAAGAGGGTTCTTCTGAGGATCGGCGGCGGCGCTTCGGTTGCGTTCATGCGTCCGATCTCCGTTTTCAAGAATAAGGACAAGCTTTTTGTCTGCAACGAAGCGACGAATTCGATCAGAACGATTAGCCTCAAGGACTATTCGGTCAACGACTATATGAAGTTCAAGGAGCCCTTAAAGAAGTATTTCAAGGTCGGCTTTTTTGAATATGTCGTCCTTGAATCCGGCGTTTACTGCCTTGAGGAAAAGGATAAGTAACAGAAATTAAAAGCAATTATATGGAAAGAAGCACCTTTAAATGAACTGCCCCAAATTGAGCAGACAGTACAAAAAAGCCTACTTGAAGTAGAAAATTAAATTTTAAGCAACAAACTGATTTCGTTTTTCAAGCGGAGTCAGTTTTGTTTTAGTTTGAATACGGTAGTTGTTGTAGAAGTTGATGTATTCGGATATGATGAGGCGAGCCTCATCATATCCGGAAATTTTAACTCTTTGGACACGCTCTGCTTAGAGAATTGAAAAGATATTTTCGGCTAAAGCATTATCATATGGATTACCATGCCTTAACATTGATGGTGTTATGCCGTATGATTATGTTAGCGTAAAATATTCATGTGAGACATATTGTGCGCCTTGGTCACTGTTGAGCTGCAACTCCGCAGTGGCATTTTCTTTTTTGCATGGCTTTTTAATGGTATCAAGCACAAGTTTAACTGTCATATCTTTTGACATTTGATACGCAAGTTTGATAAAGTATGTTTATGTGCAGAAACTAATTGACTTTCCCATCTGAGACAACGTGATTGCTTAAGAAATTGCATTATACAAAATAATCATCTATGTTTATTGACAAGGGTATTGCCTCAGTTGTATAATTGTATGGAATAAAAATACAACGGAGGCAGATCTATGAAAAAAGAGCCCTTGCGTTTTAATAAAGACGGAAAGTTTAAAATTATGCTCGTCGGCGATCTTCATGACTACTACGACATGAAAAGCGATAATGCCGCGGCAAAGGTTGACGATACGCTCAATCTTCTCACAAAAGCGATAAGCGAGCTGAAGCCCGACCTTGTTATCTATCTCGGCGACAATGCGAGAGCCGCAACGGAGAGCCAGATGAGATCCATCATCAGCCGTATCACCTACCCTGTGTCGGTCAATGAGATCCCGTTCGACCTCGTTTTCGGCAACCATGACCGTGAGTGCGATGTTCCGCTTGAAACTCAGCTCAAGCTCTATCAGGAGCATGAAAACTGCTATGCATTCAACGCGGATGACAGCATTTCGGGCTGTGGCAACCACAACATAATCATCAAGTCGCATGACGGCGAAAAGGATATGTTCAACCTTTGGCTCATTGACAGCCATAATCTTTATGAGGATCGTTCAAAGTCCTACTATGATGTTGTTCACGAGGATCAGCTTGAATGGTACAAAAATACTGCCAAGGAGCTGGCAGAGAAAAACGGCGGAAAGCCTATCCCCTCCCTCGTTTTCCAGCACATTCCCGTTCCCGAGGAATATGAGCTTCTCAGAGAAGCGAAACCCTATGAAAGACTTGACAGCGTTCAGGGTCACAAGACCTACAGCGACAAGTATTATGTCCTCAAGCCGCAGGTTGAGGGCTATCTCGGCGAGGCACCCGCAGTTCCCGATTTCAACGGCGGCGAGTTTGCCGCATGGAAAGAGACAGGCGACGTTCTCGGCGCATTCTTCGGTCACGACCATATGAATGATTTTGTCGGCTTCGTTGACGGAATCATGCTCGGTCAGTGCAAAACGGCAAGCTTCCGCGTTTACACGGACGGCTGCCGCCCGGGCGTAAGAATGATCACTCTTGAAGAGGACAACATTGAAAACGTTCAGACCAAGATGTATCATTTCAAGGACTTCGGGCTCAAGAGCAAGAGCCTTGACCCATACATGAGACACGTTACCGACAGGCAGGATATGAAGCTCAAGGTTTACGGCGCGGCGATCGGCACGGTTGCGGCTGTTACTGCGGCGGCTGTTGCGGTAAATAAGGTTTCAAAGGCAAAAAAGAAGAAATAATCGGGCATACTAAGACTGAGGCTTCGGCTTCAGTCTTTTTAGATTTTAGATATTAGACATTAGATTTTAGAGGTGGCCTTAAACGTTTTAACAGCAAGGAAAGGCTTGAAAATTTTCTGCTGACTTTACCCCTGATTGTTAAAAAAGGCAGCTTCGGCGGATTGTGCCGAAGTCGGAAGAGTTAAAATAAAACTCATCGAGCTTTTTAAAAACCTCAGTCGGCTTCGCTGACAGCTCCCCTACAGGGGCGCCGAGAGATTTCTGCCAACCTAAATACATACTCCAATTAAACTTTCGGTGATATTATGCTTCTGTCCTTCGACAACAAAATGAACAAAATCGGCTTTGACGAGGTCGGTTCCTCGCCGTTCACGGTCGCTCTTATCTCTGCCGAGGAATTCAAAAAGCACTATTCCCAGCTCGGCATTTCAACGAGGGAATACGTCTGCTTCGACCTCAGCGATTCGGGCTTCCGCAGCTCGGTGACGGTCAATTCCGACAGCTTCGTTTTCTCCGTCAAAATCGTTGACCCGAGCCTTGCCTGCGCCGCCGAAAGCTCGGCTTGCATTTATTTAAGGAAAAATCTTGTCCTCATCGTCACGGTAAAAGATGATGCGAAGCTCATTTACAACGCCGTTTATTCCGCGCTTGACGACGCCGAACCGAGCGACATTTCCGTTGAGAAATTTACAGGTCAATTCTTTCACAGGCTCATCGAAAACGACGGCAGAAAGAACGAAGAAACGGAAATCGCAATAAACGAGCTTGAGGAGACCGTCATTGAAAAAGGCAGGTACAAGAACGTCAACGAGCAGATACTCGCCTACAACAAAAAGCTTGTTTCGCTGAGGAATTACTACGAACAGCTTGTCGGTATCGCCGAGCGGCTTTACGAGAACGAAAACGGAATATTTGACGGTGAAAAGGCATACTATTTAAAAACCGTTGCCGACAGGTCAAGCCGCCTTTGCTCGGAAATAAATCTTTTCCGTGAAAATCTTGTGCGTCTCAGGGAGGCTTATCAGGCACGGCTCGATCTGAAAATGAACAGCACAATGAAGCTTCTGACGGTCATAACGGTAATTTTTCTTCCGCTGACGCTCATCACGGGCTGGTACGGAATGAATTTCGTCAACATGCCCGAGCTCTCCTCGCCCTACGGCTACCCTGCCGTCATTGCCGTGAGCGTTGCGGTGGTAATACTGTGCATTGTTATTTTCAGGAAGAAAAAACTTCTGTAAACTGTTGACAAGATAAAAAAGCGGTGGTATAATTCGTTCATATTGAAAAGCAAAGATGAAGAGAAGTAGCGTAAGAGATCGTTCTCAGTGAGCGGCAGAGAGTGCGAATGCCGTAAAAGAGCTTGCGTGAATAACACTTCGGAGCTTCAAGCCGAACGGGCAACTCAGTAGGTGCGACGTGGACACAGCGTTAATGTGCATGGCTTATTCGAGCCGTAAAGGGACTCAGTAATGAGTAATTTAGGTGGTACCGCGGATACAAGGCTATTCGTCCTATACTAAGGGACGAATAGCCTTTTTTGTTCGTCAATTACGATTTTTCCAAAAAGGAGAATGATTTATTATGAAACACACCGACATCAAAGCAATTCTGAAAGACGCATCGTATATCGGCACTCAGGTCACCGTTTGCGGCTGGGTCAGAACCTCGAGAGATTCCAAGAACATGGCTTTCATCGAGCTAAACGACGGCACATCTCTCAGCCATCTTCAAATCGTTATTGACAAATCGAAGCTTTCCGACATTTCGGCTTTCATGCCCGGCGGAACGGCTCTCAAGGTAGTTGGCACGGTAGTTAAGGGTGCGGTCAACAATGCAGTTGAGGTCAACGCTGACGAGATCACGCTTCTCGGCGAGTGCCCGAGCGACTATCCGCTCCAGAAAAAACGCTGCTCGCTCGAATTTCTCAGAACGATTCCTCATCTTCGTGTAAGAACGAACACATTCAACGCCGTTCTCAGGGTTCGCTCGGTTGCCGCTGCGGCTATCCACAGCTTTTTCCAGCAAAACAACTATGTTTATATCCACACTCCCCTGCTCACCGCTTCCGACTGCGAGGGTGCAGGCGAGGTATTCAAGGTAACAACAATCGGCTATTCCGACAAGTACAAGAGCGAGGAAGAATACTATGCCGACGATTTCTTCGGCAGAAAGGCGGGTCTTTCGGTTTCCGGTCAGCTTGAGGGCGAGGTTGCCGCAATGGCAATGGGCAAGATCTACACGTTCGGTCCCTCGTTCCGTGCCGAAAAGAGCAACACTCAGCGCCACGTTGCCGAGTTCTGGCACGTCGAGCCCGAAATCGCTTTCGCCGAGCTTGACGATGTTATCGAGGTTGCAGAGGCAATGATCAAATTTGTCCTCAAGGACGTTCTTGAAAAGTGCCCCGACGAGCTCGCCTTCTTTGAAAAGTTCTTTGAAAAAGGACTTCGTGAGAAGCTTCAGAAGATCGTTGACGGCGACTTTGAGAGAATCACATACACAAAGGCTATCGAGCTTCTCAAGGATGCTGACGTTGACTTCCAGTACCCCGTTGAGTGGGGCTGTGACCTTGCGACGGAGCACGAGAGATACATCACCGAGCAGGTTTACAACAAGCCTGTATTCGTTACGGATTACCCGAAGGAGATCAAGTCCTTCTACATGAAGCAGAATCCCGACGGAAAGACGGTTGCCGCAACAGACCTGCTTGTTCCCGGTGTCGGCGAGATCATCGGCGGCAGTCAGCGTGAGGAAAACCTCGACAAGCTCCTTGCCGCAATGGAGGAGAGAGGCATGACCCAGGACGAGTACAAGGATTATCTTGACCTTAGAAAGTTCGGCTCAGTTCCTCACGGCGGCTTCGGTCTCGGCTTTGACAGAATCGTTATGTATATGACGGGCATGGCAAATATCCGTGACGTTCAGCTCTACCCCAGAACAGTAGGAAACATCAGATAAATCAGGGAGGAAGATACTATGAGAGGCTTACAGATCGTGGACGGATACAGCTCCGCCCTTACACTCAGAGAAACACAGAAAGCAATCAAGCTTGTTAAGGATACATTTGCAAACGAGCTTGCCGCCGCGCTCAACCTTGAGCGTGTCAGCGCACCGTTTATTGTCAAGAAAGGCAGCGGCATTAACGACGATCTCAACGGCGTTGAGAGAAAGGTCGAGTTTGATATTAAAGAAATCGAGGGCACTGCGGAAATCGTTCAGTCCCTCGCAAAGTGGAAAAGAACGGCTCTCAAGGCTTACGGCTACGGTGTTGACGAGGGTCTTTACACCAACATGAACGCGATCCGCCGTGACGACGACTGCGACAACGTTCATTCGATTTTCGTTGACCAGTGGGATTGGGAGCGTGTTATCTCCAAGGAAGAAAGAAACGTTGAATTCCTTAAAGAAATCGTAAAGAAGATCGTCGGTGCAATTGACAACACTCAAAAAATCGCTCACAAGGCTTTCCCGCAGCTCAAGAAAGAGCTTGCAACGGATGTTTTCTTCATCACAACTCAGGAGCTTGAGGACATGTACCCCGACAAGACCCCGAAGGAGCGCGAGGACATCATCGCAAAGGAAAAGGGCGTTGTTTTCGTAATGCAGATAGGCGACCTGCTCAAGAGCGGCATCAAGCACGACGGCAGAGCGCCCGACTACGACGACTGGAAGCTCAACGGCGACCTGCTCTTCTGGAACGAAACGCTTCAGCACGCATTCGAGGTTTCCTCAATGGGTATCCGTGTTGACTCCGAGAGCCTTGCTTATCAGCTCAAGGCGGCTGACGCAGAGGACAGAATGAAGTACGACTATCACAAGGGCATTGCCGACGGCACACTTCCGCTGACTATCGGCGGCGGCATCGGTCAGTCAAGACTGAGCATGCTCATACTTGAAAAGGCCCACATCGGCGAGGTTCAGGTTTCCCTCTGGCCCGATAAGATGGTTGAGGACTGCAGGAATAACGGCATCAATTTGCTTTGATTTAATATGATTTATCCGGCCTCCCCTGTTCATGGGGAGGTTGAGTTTTTTCATCGGCAGGATTTTTCGTGCCCACATCGGTCCGAGGTCAGCAGGAATTTTCCAAGGCTTCCCCTTTGAGGGTAGCAAAGAATGGGTTTCTACTGACTTTAAAATATAATTATAAAATTTACGTTGATGTTCAGCCTCCCCTTGAGAGTAGCGAAATGTCGGCAAAAATTCATTCCAAAATAACGATAAATCGGAGCTTATGTATAAATATGCGTTGACGTCCCAAATTTCGGTAAAAAATATGCGAAAATGCGTTTTATTCACAGTTTATTTGTTTTTCAATTCTTGACTTTATAATATGTAATATAGTATAATAATCTGAAAATATATTGGTGGTGAAGCAATGAATTCGTATATCAATCCCCTTACCAATCAAACTACTCAGTCTTTGGTTGAAGAGCTTAACAAAAGCTATAAAATAAATCCCGATTATTTCAATCGTTTTAACGTTAAAAGAGGTCTGCGCAACTCCGACGGAACGGGCGTCATGGCAGGCATTACAAAAATCAGCTCCGTTGACGGCTACTACATAGACGACGGCGAAAGAGTGCCCAAGGAGGGTCATCTCTACTTCCGCGGCTTTGACATGCAGGAGATCGTAAAGCACTGTCAGCAGGAAAACCGCTTCGGCTATGAGGAGGTCGCATGGCTGCTCATTTTCGGCTCGCTTCCGACCGCCGAACAGCTCGCGCGCTTCAAGGATATTCTCGCCGTGAGCCGTAATCTTCCAGAGGATTTCATCGAGGACACGATGATGAAGGCACCCTCGCCGAACATCATGAACAAAATCACAAGAACGATCCTCGCTCTTTATTCATACGACGAATCGCCCGATGACACCTCGCTTGAAAACGTTGTCCGTCAGTCGGTTCAGCTTGTCGGTCAGCTCCCCGTTATCATGGCTTATGCCTATCAGGTAAAGCGCCGCCACTATCTCAAAAAGAGCATGTATATCCACCCCGCTAAGCCCGACCAGTCAACGGCTGAGACGATTCTCCGTTCGATCCGCTCGGATAAGACCTTTACGGACGACGAGGCGAAGCTGCTTGACCTTTGTCTTATGGTTCATGCCGAGCACGGCGGCGGTAACAACTCGACCTTTGCGACGAGGGTTCTTACCTCCAGCGGAACGGACACCTATGCCGCCATCGCGGCAGGTATGGGCGCATTGAAGGGTCCGAAGCACGGCGGTGCAAACATCAAGGCCGCCGAAATGATAAGATACATTCAGAACGGTGTTGCCGACCCGACGGACGAGGGTCAGGTTGCCGATTATCTTGCAAAAATCATCAGGAAAGAGGCGGGCGACCATTCGGGTCTTATCTACGGAATGGGTCATGCTGTTTACACCCTCTCCGATCCGCGTGCCGTTATCCTCAAGGAGGAGGCGCGCAAATATGCCGAAAAGACAGGCAATACAGAAAAATTCAAGCTCATTGAATCCGTTGAGCGCCTTACTCCCGAGGTATTCCTCAAGGAAAAGGGCAACAAGAAGCCGATCTGTGCAAACGTTGACCTCTATTCGGGCTTCATTTATGAGATGCTCCGTATTCCCGAGGATCTTTTCACTCCGCTCTTCACGACCGCAAGGATCGCAGGCTGGACGGCTCACCGTCTTGAGGAGCTTGCCACGGGCGGCAGGATCATCCGTCCCGCATACAAGAGCGTTATGGCAAAGAGAAAATACGTCACGATCGATCAGAGAATCGCAAAATATGCTCCCGATCAGGGCTATGTACCTTATGAAGAAAGAATTATTCAGGGGGAATAATACATGAAAAACAAAAGTGATGTCATTTACAAGCTTCCGCTTTTCGCTTCGCTTTGCGCCTTGCTCGTTGCGGTTCCGCTGAGAGTTTACCAGTATTTTAAGGTGCTTGAGCCCGAGACGGGCTTCTATTCAAAGATGGATTTTTCGGTCTACGCCATGTATATCCTGCTCGGCGTAGCCATGCTTATCTCGGTCGCTGTACCACTGCTTAACAAGAAGAAAATGATAACCGTCACCTCGGTGAAAAAATCGCCTCTTTTTCTTGTTTTCTCGCTGATCCTTGCCGTAACGGTGATCATTGACTCGGCAGGTCAGCTCATGAGCTATTTTGATCTTTACGACGCCGCCGCGACCTCAGGCACAGCGGTTTCGGACTATATAAAGAATCAGGGCGGAACTCTGCTTCTGCTCCAGTCGGTTTCGGGCGCAATCGCCGCGGTATACTTCTTCGTTTCGGGACTTTCCGTAAGCGTCGGCAGCTCGGACGGCTCAAAGCTCAAGGTTCTTTCCCTGACCCCGGCTCTCTGGGCGGTTTGCAAGCTCCTTTACAGGTTCAAGAGGACGATCAGCTTCATCAATGTTTCCGATCTTCTGCTTGAGCTTTTCGAGATAGTTTTCCTTATGCTCTTCTTCTTTGCGCTGTCTCAGACAGTCGCAAAAATCGACGCAGACTCGGTTTTCTGGAAATTATATGCCTACGGCGTTCCTGCGGCTATGTTCGCTCTGGTATGCTTCCTGCCGAGATTCATTGTCGCCGTTTCGGGTCATTCCGAGCTTCTTAACGCTCATCACGGCATCTCTTACAGCGACTTCGGCGTTGCGGCATATATAATCTACAATCTTCTTTCAAGAGCCAAGGCTCAGACGGTTGAGACGGAGGAATGATCGGGGTAATCTATGTTTCTTGACAATATTCTCATTGCGGCGCGTCAGGTCGGCATACTGTATGTCATGGTGCTTGTCGGAGTTATCTGCGACAAGATCGGCTGGTTTACCGAGAAAACGGGCAAGGCCTGCACCGACCTGCTTTTCTATATAATAACGCCGAGCGTTATTATCAATTCGTTTTTTACACAGGAATTCACAAGGGACAGCGGACGGAAGCTTCTGATCGCTGTCGGATGCGGATTTCTCCTGCATTTTGTTGCAATAGCTATCAACACTCCCCTGTTTTCCAAGGGCGACCGCGACAGGAACTGCGTTTACAAATACGGCGCTATCTACGGCAATGTCGGCTACATGACCCTGCCGCTGACCGAGGCTCTGCTCGGCAGCGAGGGCGTTTTCTACTGCTCCGCCGTCGTTATGGCATTCAACGTTGTTTCCTTTACCCACGGCGTTTTCCTTATGGACAGGGACAAGGGCTTTGACGCCAAAAAGCTCATTCTCAACCCCGGCGTTATTGCAATGCTCATCGGACTGCCGTTCTTCCTTTTCGGAATTCCGCTTCCCGAGCTTGTTTCAAAGCCCGTTGACTTCATCGCGAACACGCAGACCCCCGTTGCGATGATAGTTTTCGGAACATTTCTTTCACATGCAAAGTTCAAAAATCTTTTCGGCGACGGAAAAATATTTCTCGTTGCCCTTTCGAAGCTGATAGTTCTGCCTGCCGTCATGGTGGCAATATTCAAGGTCATCGGGCTCGGCGGAACGCTTCTGACCGCGCTCGCGATATCGTCCTGCGCGCCGTCAGCCAGCAACACGGTGCTTTTCTCCGCCAAATACGGCAAGGACGCGGAGCTTGCCTCCCAGCTTGTGGCAACGGTCAGCTTCATTTCAATCATAACGATACCTGTTATAATCGCGCTGGTAAAAACCATCGCTTAGGATATGAATATGATAAACGATATTATTTCCGAAATAGCTCCCGTTTACGGCTTCTGCGATTATGAGCCGTTTCGGGACAGGCTCATAAACTGCCGTGCCAAGGGCAGACTTCCCGAGGGAGCAAGGAGCATTATAGTTATGCTTTTCCCCTACTACCTCGGCGAGGACGAATACAAGGGCATCAATATTTCGCGCTATGCCGTCGTCAAGGACTATCACCTTGCCATAAACGGCGCGGTCAAAAGCGGACTTGAAAGGCTCAGAGAGGCTTATCCCGACGAGCAGTTCGTCTTTTTTACGGATAATTCGCCGATTCCCGAGGTTCGGGCGGCTGAGCTTGCGGGGCTGGGGGTTATCGGAAAAAACCGATTGCTCATCAACAAAAAATACGGCTCATGGTTCTTCATTTCGGAAATCGTCACGACACTGCGTCTCCCTGCGGCAAGGGCAGAAGAATCGGAGTGTCTGAACTGCGGCAAATGTATCGCCGCGTGCCCGACGCATGCGCTGACGGAAAGCGGCTTCAATAAGGAGCTTTGCCTTTCGGACATAACTCAGCGCAAGGGCGAGCTTACTCCCGAGCAAAGGGAGCTTATCAAAAAAACGGGCTGTGCCTGGGGCTGTGACATCTGCCAGACGGTGTGCCCGATGAACAAAAACGCTGAAATAAAGCCGTCCGAAATTTTCCTTGACGGAATAGAAACGGCGGCAAGAACAGATAATATTTCTGACAGAGCCTACGCGTGGCGCGGCGAAAAGGTCATAAAAAGGAATCTTGATATAATTAGCGGGCAGTGATTTGTGGTTAGTGAACCGAGTTTTTGCTGACATTTTCCTTGCCTCCCCTGCAGGGGAGGTGTTGAGCGGAGCGAAACGAAGGGGTTAAAGTTCGGTGAAACCTTACTCCCTCAGTCACTTTGTGACAGCGTCTCGTTGCGGCTCGGTCACGTCGCGGCTCTGACAGTCCACCGGACTGTCATTCACTACCGCGCCGCTTCGCTACCCTAAAGGGGAGCCAATATAATTTCATATAAATACCAAACACAACAGGAGGTAAACCATGAAACTTTTGATTGCAGTCATCAACAGCGACGATTCGCATGTTGTTCTCGACGAGATAACAAAGGCGGGCTTCTATGCCACAAAGCTTTCCACAACGGGCGGATTTCTCCGCGCAGGCAACCTCACGCTTCTCATGGGCGTTGAGGATGACAAGGTGGACGAATTGCTTGAAATTCTCAGAACCAACTGCCGCAAGCGCGAGGAGCTTACTCCCGTCGTGCCGACCTATTCCTCGGGTCTTGTAAATGCGATCCCCGTCAAAATCACTGTCGGCGGAGCGACCGTTTTCGTCCTCGACGTTGACCAATTCTATAAAATGTGATGATCAATATTAACGATATCGGAATCAAAAACAGTCTCGCCGAAAATCTTGACGAGCTTATAAAAAAGGAACGTCTGCCCCATGCGATAATGCTTCGCGGCGGCAGTGAGGCTCTGCGCCAAAGGCTTTCGCTCTTCCTTGCCGAGGCGTTTGTGTGCGAGGGCGACGGCAAGCCCTGCGGCAAATGCTCCCACTGCATCAAGGCACAGAGCGGCAGTCACCCCGACATCATAACAGCCGACCCGTCGGCTCAGGGTGAAAAGACCTTTAAAATTGCCCTCGTCCGCGAGATCAAGGACGACGCTTATATCATTCCGAACGAAGCGCAAAGCAAGGTATATATTCTCCGCTCGGCGGATAAAATGAACATACAGGCGCAGAACGCGCTCCTGAAGCTCATTGAGGAGCCGCCCGAATACGCGAGGTTTATTCTCGAATGTGATTCCTCGGCGGCGATGCTTGAAACCATCATGTCAAGAGTAACGCTCTTTGACCTCGGCGCGGACACGGACGAGATCTCCGACGAGCTGAGGAAAAAAGCGGACGAGACCGCCGCGCGGTTAGCCGAGGCTATCCTCAAGCCTACGGAATACGAATTCATGAAAATTACGGCGGAGTTTGAAAAGGACAAAAATCTTTTTGAGCCTACCCTCCCCGCCCTGCAGCTCATTTTCCGCGACGCGGTAGTCCTCAAGGCAGGAAGCAGTGTTACGCTTTCCGACCATGCGGACATCAGCCGTCAGGCGGCTTCGAAGCTGACGCTTAATTCGCTGATGAAGCTGACGCGTGAGATCGACGGCTTCCGCGAATGTATAAACAGAAACGCAAATAAAAATCTGCTTATCACCCGATTCTGTGCAGTTATGCGCGGCTCGGCTTACGGCAGATGATAATATAAATTCTCTACATAAGGAGGTTAAATATGTCAGAGGTTGTAGGAATCCGATTCAAGGAAGTCGGAAAAATATACTATTTCGACCCGATTGGGATAAAGCTCAACAAGGGCGACAAGGCGATCGTTGAAACCGTCAGAGGACTTGAATGCGGCGAGGTTGCGCAGGCAAACAAGGACGTTGACGATAACGAGATCGTTCAGCCGCTCAAGCCGATAGTCCGTTTGGCTACGGCGGAGGATCTCAAGGTCGTTGAGAGAAATAAAAAGAAGGAAAAGGACGCATTTGATATCTGCCTTAAAAAGATCGCCGCGCACGGTCTTGACATGAAGCTCATCGAGGCGGAGTATACGTTCGATTCCAGCAAGGTGATCTTCTATTTCACCTCGGACGGACGTGTTGATTTCCGTGAACTTGTCAAGGATCTTGCGAGCGTTTTCAGAATAAGAATCGAGCTTCGCCAGATCGGCGTCAGAGACGAGTCGAAGATGAAGGGCGGTCTCGGAATGTGCGGCAGACCGTTCTGCTGTAACAGCTTTCTCGGCGACTTCCAGCCCGTTTCGATAAAAATGGCAAAGGAGCAGGGACTTTCCCTAAATCCGACCAAAATAAGCGGCACCTGCGGCAGACTTATGTGCTGTCTCAAATACGAGCAGGAGTCGTACGAGCATCTGCTCAGGGTTACACCCAAGGTCGGCGCGATCGTTGACACAAGCTCGGGCAGAGGCACTGTCGTTGAATCCGATCTGCTCAGGGGTATGCTCAAGGTTCGCCTTGACCGCAGTCCCGAAGCCGCGCCTGCCGTTTTCAGCCGACGCGATGTCAAGCTTATAAAGGACAAAAAAATCACTGTTAATAAATCCGAAATTGCTGCTTTAAAGGAGATCGAAGGTTAAGGTCATGAAAAAGATCAATTTGAAAATCGGCGGAATGAGCTGCAGCGCATGCTCAAACGGACTTGAAAAATATTTAAATAAACAAACGGGGGTTATTTCTGCAAGCGTTAACCTCGTTATGGCTAACGCTCTCATCGAATATGATGAGAGCGTTCTCAATAGGAAAAAAATTGAAAAATTTGTTAAGGAAGCGGGCTTTGAGAGCCTCGGACTTTTCGACGAATTTGAGAAGAACAGCTCGCCCAAAATGTCGAAGCTCTGGTTTGTCATAATGACGGCTCTGGCGGTTATACTTATGTATATCTCCATGGGTTCGATGATAGGCTTGCCGGAAATTCCGTTTCTTGCAATGCATACCCACGACAAGGCTTTCGCGTCGTCACTGCTCATTTTGACGGTACCGTTCCTTGTTTACGGCTTCGACATCATCAAGAGCGGATTCAAGAATCTGTTCCATCGCACGCCGAACATGGACACGCTTGTTGCTCTCGGCGTTCTGACGAGCCTTTTTTACAGCATTTATTCCGTTGTGATGATATTTACGGGGCACCACCACTATATCCACCAGCTCTATTTTGAGTCGGCGGCAATCGTTATCTACTTCATCAAGCTCGGACGTTATATCGACTCTGTCAGCAAGGACAAGACCAAGGAAGCCATTCAGAGCCTTGTTCAGATCACGCCCAAGGACGCGGTTATCAAGACCCCCGAGGGCGAGAAAAAGGTCACGATCGACGAAATCAAAAAGGGCGATATGGTTATCTGCAAGCCCGGTGAAAGAATTGCCGTTGACGGCACGATAACCCTCGGCAAGACCCACCTTGACGAATCGTTCATCACGGGCGAAAGCAAGCCTGCTGCAAAGGAGATCGGCGCAAGGGTCATTGCAGGAAGCATCAACTACGACGGCTACATCGAATATTCCGCCGAGCGAATCGGCAAGGAATCGACAATTTCCGAGATAGTTCACATCGTCACCGAGGCTTCGTCGGCGAAAATTCCGCTTGCAAGAATTGCCGACAGGATAAGCTCATACTTTGTTCCGACGATTATCGGAATTGCAGTTCTCAGCTTCATCGGCTATCTCATTGCAGGTCAGGGCTTCAGCACCGCGCTGAACACGTTCGTTACGGTTCTCGTCGTTGCCTGCCCGTGCAGTCTGGGTCTTGCAACCCCGCTTGCGATAGTCGTTTCCGAGGGCCGCTGTGCCAAGAACGGCATACTAATCAAAAAGGGCGACGTTCTCGAAACAGCGTCAAAAATCAACAAGGTAGTTTTCGATAAAACAGGTACTCTCACCTACGGAAATCTCAAAATTTCACGAATCGTTGACTGCGGCAAAATGCCCAAGAAGGACATGATGAGCCTTGTCTGCTCGGCAGAGGCTAAGTCGAGCCACCCGATATCAAAGGCATTTGCCGAGTATGCAAAGGACAACGCTCTCGCACTCAGCGAGCCCGAGCAGTTTGAAAACATCGACGGCATGGGAATCCGCACCGTTATCGGCGGCAAGCCGTACTATTTCGGCAATGCGAAGCTGCTCACAAAATACGGCATCGAGAATGACCGTCTTGACGACGCAAACGCTCTCGCCGACGAGGGCAACACCCTTGTCTATGTTGCAGACGAAACGCAGATACTTTCAATCATCGGCATCAACGATGTTATCAGAGATAATGTTGACGGGCTTATCAGAAGGCTCCACAGCTTCAATATTGAGCCGATAATGCTCACGGGCGATAACGAGCAGACGGCAAGGAAAATCGCCGCACAGGCGGGCATAGAGCACGTCATTTCGGGCGTTCTGCCTGCCGAAAAGGGCAACGTCATTAAAGAGCTTAAAGCTGAGGGCGACAAGGTCATGATGATCGGCGACGGAATCAACGACTCCCCTGCCCTTGCGCTCAGCGATATCGGCGTCAGCGTCAACAGCGGCTCCGACATTGCGATGAACTCCGCCGACGTTATACTGATGAACGACAATCTGATGAAGATTCCCGAGCTTATCAGCACGAGCAAGGCGACCGTCAGAAACATCAAGCAAAACCTTTTCTGGGCGTTCTTCTACAACTGCCTGATGATTCCCATTGCAATCGGCGCGCTCAAGCATTTCAATATAACCATCAACCCGATGATAGCAAGCCTTGCAATGACGCTTTCGAGCTTCACGGTAATAATCAACGCCCTCCGTCTGAGAGGGTCAAAAAAATAAGGAGGACTCCATATGTTGTTCAACAAAGAAAAAATCACCAAGGAAGTTTATATCGACGGCATGAGCTGTATGCACTGCGCCGCCAAGGTTGAAAAGGCGCTCGCCTCCGTCTCGGGAGTTGCAGACGCAAAGGTTGACCTTGAGAATAAAAGAGCTATAGTAAAGCTCAAGAAGGACGTTGACAACGCGGCGCTCAAGTCCGCAGTCGAGGATCTCGGCTACAGCGTTACGGATATAAAATAAAGGCAACACCGCGGTCGTGCGGTATTGCCCAAAAAACAAAACACGAGGGACTGTTGCATTTTTCAAATGCGGCAGTCCCTTATTTTTTATGACGAATACGGCAGTCTCACCTCAAACACGGCGCCGACGTCGTTATAAGCGGTGATCGTGCCCTTGTGAAGATGCATGATCTCGCGTGAAAGTGCAAGTCCGATTCCCGTACTTCCCCTTGTGCCCGTATAAAAGCGGTCAAAGATATGCGGCATATCCTCCTCGGAAATTCCACCGCCGTCGTCTCTGATTCTGACGACCGCCTCCTTCGGCTCAACGGCGCAGGTAACGACAACCGTGCTGTTGCAATGCCTGATCCCGTTCATCAGAACATTTATAAACACCTTTGAAAGCTGGTTTTCGTCACAGCGCACCCACACGGGGTTCTCGGGGAACAGCGGCGTTATCACAACGCCCTTCTGCTGCTGAATCGGCTCAACGGAGCGGATGCAGTCGTAGAGAATTTCCCTAAGATCCGAGGTCGTCATGTTCAGCGTGAGCTGGTTTGCGTCAATTTTGGATATCGAGAGCATCTCGTCGATCATGTGCGTCATTTTATCGCTCTCGCGCATGATTATCTCCGCCGAGGACGGAATATCGACAACGCCTGCCTCGATTCCCTCGGCATAGCCCTGAATCGCCATCAAGGGTGTTTTCAATTCATGCGACGAATTCTGGAAGAACTTGTGGTTCATCTCGTGGTAGTCCTCAATTCGGCTTCCGAGCTTATATCCGATAACGCTCATAACAGCGATGACTGCGACAAAGATCGCACCGAATATCCAGTTCAGCGAGCGCATGTAATTGACAAGCGGCTGAATGTTGATATACATGACCGTTGACTGATACGAGCCGTCCATTGAAAATGTATCGTGGTATTTTACAAGCACATAATAGCCCCTGTCCGTTATCAGCGTCTTGATATCGCCCTCCTTGAGGTCGTTAAGGCTGAAATTCGCCCTGATCTCATTCTCGGAATTCTGCGCCGAGGAGTTTGATTCGCTTTTCTTCGCGAGGGAATCCGACACCTCATAGCCCTCGTCGTAGAAATCAATAAAATTGATGTTACCGCTGAGGAATGTGCCCTCATATCCGTCGTCGGTTTCCTCATCATTTTGCGTTCTGTCGATGTATTCCATCTCGTATTTCAGCGCATTTATCGCTTCATTTTCAAAATGCGACGGAACAATGAGGTTGATTATACCCGCAAAGCCTGCAAAAATAACCAGAACCGAAACCCATATCATGCAAAGAATTCTCAGTTTGACATGCTTCATTTTTTATCACCGTTCACTTCGATGCGGTAGCCGAAGCCCCACATTGTTCTGACGCTTACGTTGCTCTCGGCGGCGGAAAGCTGTTTTCTTATCCGCCTGAGTGTTTCGTCCGTTACCCTTGTTTCAACCTTGGTATCAAAGCCCCATATCGCGTCAAGAAGCTCCTCGCGCGAATATGCCTTCTGCGGATTTTTCATCATATAAAGGAGCATTTTCAGCTCAGTTCTTGTGAGCCGAACGGGTCTGCCGTTGCAGGAAATCTCGTTTTTATCGCCCGAAAAGGTCAAATCGCCCACCGTGATATCCTCACCCGTGCCCCTTGAGGCGCGGTCGCCCTTCTCGTTCATGTCCATTCTTCTGAGGAGCGAACGCACGCGCATAAGCAAGGTCGTCGGTCGGAATGGCTTTGTGAGGTAATCGTCACTTCCTATAGTTATTCCGTGCACATAGTCGTACTCGGAATCCTTGGCGGTAAGCATGATTATCGGGACGCCCGATTTTTCGCGAAGCTGACGGCAAACGGTCAGTCCGTCCGTCCCGGGCATCATGATATCAAGTATTACAAGGTCGGCGGGTCTTTCCTCAAAAGCGGCTTTAAGCTCGTCGCCCGTTTCAAATGCGGAAACCTCGTAGCCGTCGCTTTCAAGAAAGCTCTTGATCAGATCGCGGATATTCTGTTCGTCGTCTGCAATATAAATTGAGTGGCTCATATAATTCCCCCTTTTCTACGGTATATTATACAACGGTTCGGAATTTCTTCCACCGAAAAATAATGTCAATTATGTCACAAAAGTGTCAATCACATTATACCACAGCTAATCCGTTCCCTCAATAGCTTTTCAAAACTTCACTTTCTCCCCGCGTAACTGTCTTGATTAGGTTCTGACGAATTTCCCTTGCCGCCCCTTTAGGGGAGCCCTTTATCACTACCGCGCCGACACTTCGCTACCATACAGGTGTGCCGAGAATGGTTCCTTACCCGTTGCCGCACCAAATCACAAATTACCAAAAAATTCAAAAATTTTTTCAAAAAAGGGATTGACAAACGGGGTGTACTGTGCTATTATATCGTCAACCTACCGAACAGGTAGTTAATTTTGAAAGGAGAACGCAGTCATGACAGCGACATTTACAATGACCTATACCACCGAAATGTGCATGTGTATGCGCACTTTTTGTCATGCCGTTTTTCGAAGCGTTCTCAATTCTTAAGCCGTACATTTCATAATGCTTTTGATCGGGAGCCTCGAAAGGGCTTCCGATTTTTATTTTTGGAGGGATCTATATGCTGAAAAACTTTACCGCTCTGCTCAGAGCAAATTTCAGATTCGGGCGAATGTGCCGATGTTGACATAACAGAAAAAAATTGGTAAAATAGCTATAATAAAATAACTCAAATAAAGAAAGGCAGATATATCATGAAAAAAATAGTTTCTCTTTTACTCGTCGCAGTCCTCGCTCTCAGTCTTTTCGCAGGCTGCTCATCATCAAACAGCGGCAATATCACGATCGCAATTCCGAACGACACCACCAATGAAGCTCGTGCTTTGCTTCTTCTTCAGGAAAAGGGCTATATCAAGCTCAAGGACGGCGCAGGCATAACCGCAACCATCCATGACATTGCGGAAAATCCGAAAAACATTGAGTTCAAGGAGATCGAGGCCGCTCAGCTTCCGAACACTCTCAAGGACGTTGACTACGCAATCATCAACTCAAATTACGCTATCGAGGCAAAGCTCAATCCCGTAAAGGATTCGCTCGTTATTGAGGGCTCGGCTTCCGCTTACGGCAACATTCTCGCAGTCAAGCAGGGCAACGAGAACACACCGAAAATAAAGGCTCTCAAGGCGGCTCTTGAAAGCAAGCAGGTTGCCGACTACATCAACAGCAAATACAACGGTTCGGTTATCAGCGTTGTTGAGAACCCGGGCGACGGCTACGATTCATCGGTAGATTACAATGCGCTCAAGGGCACAACGATCACCGTTGCCGCTTCTCCCGCTCCGCATAAGGAGATCCTCGACGTTGCCAAGGAGATCCTCGCCGCAAAGGGCGTTACGCTTGACATCAAGGAGTTTACGGATTACGTTCAGCCGAACAACGTTGTTGAAAACGGCGAGATCGACGCAAACTACTTCCAGCACACTCCGTACCTTGACGATTTCAACAAGGAAAACGGCACTCACATTGTGTCCGTTTCCGTTATCCACGTTGAGCCGATGGGTCTTTACGGCGGCAAGCAAACAACACTTGACGCATTGAGCAAATAAGTGTAAAATATAAAGAAGTGCTGTTCACAACAGACAGCACTTCTATTTTATGTGGAGTGAAATAAATGATAGAAATACAACATCTGACCAAAACCTTTGAGACCTCGGACGGCAAGCTCGACGCGCTCAACGACGTTTCATTGAAAATTGACGACGGCGAAATTTACGGAATAATCGGAATGAGCGGCGCAGGCAAAAGCACACTTGTCCGCTGTATCAACATGCTTGAACGTCCTACTCAGGGCAAGGTCATCATAGACGGTATCGACGTCGGCGCACTCAGCAACTCCGAGCTTCGCAACGAGCGCAGACAGATAACGATGATTTTCCAGGGCTTCAACCTGCTCATGCAGCGCACCTGCCTTAAGAATGTCTGCTTTCCTATGGAGCTTGCGGGAGTTAAAAAATCCGAGGCAACAGCACGCGCGAAGGAGCTTCTTGAAATCGTCGGTCTCGGCGACAAGCTCAAGAGCTATCCCGTTCAGCTTTCGGGCGGTCAGCAGCAGAGAGTTGCAATAGCCAGAGCGCTTGCGACGCACCCGAAAATTCTGCTCTGCGACGAGGCGACAAGTGCGCTTGATCCTCAAACAACGCAGTCGATCCTTTCGCTTATCAGGGATATCCATGACAAGCTCGGCATCACCGTCATTGTCATAACCCACCAGATGAGCGTTGTTGAGCAGATATGCACGCGCGTTGCGATCCTCGACCACGGAACCGTCGTTGAGGAGGGCAAGGTCAGCGATGTTTTTGCCGCTCCGAAATCGGACGCCGCCAAGTCGCTCGTTTATCCCGACGGCTGTGAATTCAGCGCGGCGGAATATCCCGACGAAAGCATTATCCGTGTTGTATTCAACGGCGCTTCGGCAACGAACAAGCCGCTCATAGCTCAGATGGCAATTGACGAGGGCATCGCCGCCGATATTCTTTCGGCTTCAACGCGTTCGCTCGACGGAAAGGCATACGGCAACATGCTTCTGGGCATTCCCGACGGTAAATCGGGTCTTGAAAAAGCAATGAATTATCTTAAGAATATACCCGATATCTACGTTGAGGAGGTGACAAAACATGCTGAGTGAGTATCTTGCATCGGAGGAGGTGCAGAAGGCGCTTGAGGTTCTGAAAACCCAATTTCCGCTTGCTATATGGGAAACGGTCTACGTCACACTGCTTTCCACCCTTTTCGCAATAATAATCGGTCTGCCGCTCGGCGTGCTTCTTGTTGCGGGCGAAAACAAAAAAATCCTGCGTATTCCGCAGGGTGTCCTCCACGTTATCAATGTTATCATCAATCTTCTGCGCTCTGTCCCGTTCCTCATTCTCATGATAATGGTCTTTCCTCTTACAAGGCTTATCGTCGGAACGGTTGTCGGCACACCCGCAACGGTCGTACCGCTTGTTATTGCGGCATTCCCGTTCGTTGCGCGACTGGTCGAAAGCAGTCTGAGAGAAATCAACCCGAGCATCATCGAGGCGGCACAGAGCATGGGCGCTTCGCCGTTTCAGATCATTGCAAAGGTCATGATACCAGAAAGCATCCCATCGCTCATTTCAAACGGAACCATCGCCCTCACAACCGTCCTTGGCTACTCGGCGATGAGCGGAATCATCGGCGGCGGCGGACTCGGCAAGATCGCCATTAACTACGGCTACTACAGATACCAGTACCTCATCATGGTCTTTGCCGTTGTATTTCTTATTATCCTCGTTCAGATTTTCCAGAGCCTCGGAACCTTCCTCGCAACCAAGTGCGATAAGAGGCTCAAAAACAGAAAGTAAAAAAAATAAACAGGAATCGGTGATCGGTAATGTCTCTGTACGAAAAACTTATCAATAAAGAAGAAGCGCTGTCCGTAGTCGGTCTCGGCTATGTCGGCATGCCGCTGGCGGTCGCTTTTGCCGCAAAGGGTCTTAACGTTATCGGCTTTGACCTCAATGCGAAAAAAATCGACCTCTACAAGTCAGGCGTTGACCCGACAAAGGAGGTCGGCGACGAGGCGATACGCTCAACAACGATAAGCTTTACTCCCGATGAAAGGGATCTGAGAAAGGCGAGATTTCATATCGTTGCCGTTCCGACGCCCGTAAATACCGATCACACGCCCGATCTTTCCCCCGTTATCGGCGCTTCGGAAATTGTCGGCAGAAACCTCACAAAAGGCTCGATCGTCGTGTTTGAATCGACCGTTTACCCGGGCTGTACGGAGGACGTGTGTATCCCCGTGCTTGAAAAGGAATCGGGGCTCAAATGCGGAACGGATTTTAAGGTCGGCTATTCGCCCGAAAGGATCAACCCCGGCGACAAGGTTCACCGTCTTGAGAATATTCACAAAATCGTTTCCGGCATGGACAGGGAATCGCTTGAGGAAATCAAGAATATCTACGACATCGTCATCGAGGTCGGCACCCATCCCGTTTCAAATATCAAGACCGCCGAGGCGGTAAAGGTCGTTGAAAACAGTCAGCGCGACATCAACATCGCCTTCATGAACGAGCTGGCAATGGTGTTTGACCGCATGAACATCGACACGAACGAGGTCGTTGACGGAATGAACACCAAGTGGAACGCGCTCGGCTTCCGTCCGGGACTTGTCGGCGGACACTGCATCGGCGTTGATCCGTATTACTTCACCTATGAGGCGGAGAAGCTCGGCTACCACAGCCAGATAATTCTCAGCGGACGAATCGTGAACGACAATATGGGCAAATACGTTGCCGACGCGGCTATCAAGAAGATGGTCGAGGCGGGACAGGCGCCCAAGCACAGCAAGGTAGTTATCATGGGTCTGACCTTTAAGGAGAATTGTCCCGACATCCGCAATTCCAAGGTTGAGGACATAATAAAAAGGCTCAATGAATATGAAATAAAGCCGACGGTCGTTGACCCGTGGGCAAGCAAGGCGGAGGCGCTCGCCGAATACGGTGTTGAGCTTTCCGAGCTCGGTGAGGTCAAGGACGCGGACTGCGTTATCATGGCGGTCGCGCACAAGGAATTCAGAGCGCTCGGCATTGACGGAGTAACGAAGCTCTTCAACCCCGAGACAAGGGCCGCCGACAGAGTTTTCCTTGACGTCAAGGGCTTATTCACCGTTGACGAGCTGGAAAAATCGGGAATGAAATACTGGAGATTATAAAAGAATAAATCAAAACCCCATCGGAACTTACAACTCCGATGGGGTTCGTTTTACACAGCGCTTTTCTCAAGCGCACTTTCCTTAACCTGCTCAATATACGCATTTTTTCCGCTTCCGCGCTGCTTATAGCAATCGGACTTTTCAACGGGATTCATGTTCATGTCCTTCGTTGCGCCCTTGGCGGCTATCTGCCAGCCCGTAAAGACGGGGAACATCAGCGGAATAACCTTTTTCTTTGACACGATGTTCCAAATCCTTGACGCAAAGAAGGTGCAGTTGAAGTAAAGATCCCAGTAATTCGCCGTTCTGATGCTGTTATTGACCTTGAGCAAGGTCTTTTTGGTGACCTCCTGCTTGAGCCAACGGGGATTTTTCATACCGTATGCCCTTGTGCGGTATGCCTCCATGTTATAGTACACACCGAAGTCGTCCCTCCGACGGATCGAATATGTACCGACAGAAACTCCGCAATCGGGCTTCAAAGTATAACAGCCGACAGGAATATCGATATCGGTCAGATTCTCAACATATATCCACGCGTGGCCGAGGCCCTTCTGCTGAGTGCAGATATAAACATTCGCAACCGTTTCGTCATCGCCGTATTCGTCAAACGTTCTGACAGGCTCCGTAGTGGGCTCTGTTGTTGGCTCGGTAGTCGGCTCTGTTGTAGGCTCTGTGGTGGGCTCCGTCGTTTCGGGCTCGGTCGTTGTCTCGCCCTCGACGGTCGTTCCAGTCAAGAATTCCGTTATTCCCGTGATGACGTCATTGATGCCCGAATCCGAAAATCCCGCAAAGGTCGGCACAGACAAAATAACGATTATCACAAGGATGATCGAAATGATGCTGATAAGCTGCTTCTTCATTTTTCCATCCCTTTTCATTCTTATTAACAATATTATACATATGTATTTCAATTTGTCAATATTGCAAAAATGAACGCTCCGCAAAAAATAAAAAGCCGCATAAAAATGCGACTTCTTCATATTGGTGCCGGTGACCGGGGTCGAACCGGTACGGTATCGCTACCACCGGATTTTGAGTTATTTGCTTCATACGGAATACAAACGAACTCAAACCCCTATGGAGGTCGTCAACGGACACCTAAAAGCCCGCAATTACTAATTATTTTGAAACTGATGTGTTAAAAAGCTCCGTTTCGTCTGCCATTTCCGCATTTCTCAATTTTGACGGGAATTTTGGATTTTGGAGGGACATCGGAGGGATGTAACCCCAAAACGGGGCACAACAGCACACGCAATAGATTTATAAATTGCAAACATATTATAGCGTATTTCTCTGCCATTGACAACATATTTTCAAAAAAAGAGGTATCGCTATGAAATCACGCGCACATTATGAAAAACTGTTTTCTTCTTTTCCCGATGTTGTAACCCTCCCCGAATTTCAATCAATGCTCGGAGGTATCGGTGACAGTACCGCCCGAAAAATAATGAGGGCAAACAAAGTTAAACACTTCTATATAAGAAGTACATACATGATTCCAAAAGCCTGTGTGATCGATTATGTATTGAGCGAGGATTATGCAAAATACAGCAAGACACTCAAAGCAAGGGTCTGAACTGCAAGCCGTTTGAGAAATCAAGCGGCTTTTTCATTTCCGTACATAGCCGTCTGCTTCGCCGCAGGCGGCTAAATCTATGTAAAGGAGGAAACCCCAAAATGGCGAACTGTAAAGTAATAGCGGTGACGAACCAAAAAGGCGGCGTGGGTAAAACCACAACAACCGCAAGTCTCGGTATCGGTCTGGCGCAGGAAAACAAACGGGTACTACTGATCGACGCGGACGCGCAGGCTTCTCTGACGCTCTCCCTCGGTTATGCCAAACCCGACGAGTTGCCCGTTACCCTGACGGACATTATGCAGAGTGTAATCGACGACACGCCGATTCCCGACGGACACGGTATTTTGCACCACGGCGAGGGCGTTGACCTGCTCCCGGCAAACATTACCCTATCGGGTATGGAAATCCGGCTCATAAACGCTATGAACCGTGAACGGGCGCTGCGGACATATCTGGGTGAGGTCAAACCTCACTACGACTATATCCTCATTGACTGTATGCCGTCGCTCGGTATTATGCCGCTGAACTCACTGGCGGCAGCGGACAGCGTTATCATACCGTCGCAGCCGTCGTTTCTCTCGGCAAAGGGTCTGGATTTGCTTATGCACTCCATTTCACAGGTCAAGCGGCAGATCAATCCCAAGCTGAAAATCGACGGGATTCTTTTTACGATGGTAGACAGCCGAACCAACGAGGCAAAGGAAATCATTGCTTCTCTGCGCGCCCACTACGGTGAGAAAATCCGTGTGTTTGGGGCGGAAATACCCTTTTCCGTGAGAGCCGCCGAAACCAGCGGCAGGGGCAAGAGTATCTACGCCCACGACAAAAACGGCAAGGTGGCTGCTGCCTATCACGCGTTGACAAAGGAGGTGTTGGAGATTGAGCGTAAAAACGAGAGATTTAGGAATGACGCCGTTAGATGATTTGTTTTCTAC
>CAKSSJ010000024.1 GCA_934488615.1 uncultured Eubacteriales bacterium
CCGATAAAATTTATTTGAGGTAATTATGGCACTTGACGGAATATTTCTCAGCAAAATTAAAGACGAGCTGCTCAGAGAAATCTCATTCAGCAGAGTTGAAAAGGTTCACCAGCCCTCCCGTGAGGAGCTGGTTATTCACCTGCGCGGTAAAAACGGAGCAAAGAAGCTTTTCCTTTCGATAAGAGGCAACAGCCCGAGAATTCATCTGACCGAGCATGCTCCCGAGAACCCTGCCGTTCCGCCGATGTTCTGCATGCTGATGAGAAAAAAGCTTCTCAACGCTCAGCTTGTCGATATCCGTCAATCGGGTCTTGACCGAATACTTTACCTTGACTTCAACGCCACAAACGAAATCGGCGATAAAATAAAGCTCATTCTCTCGATTGAGATAATGGCTAAATATTCAAACATTATTCTCTTTGACGGCGACGGAAAAATCGTTGACGCAATCAAGCGAGTTGACCTCAGCCAGTCGGCTGTTCGTCAGATTTTGCCCGGCTTCAAGTATATTGCACCGCCGCCGCAGAGCAAGCTCAACATAACGGATCACACGACGGAAAATATTATCGCACAGATCAAAACATTTCCGTCAAAATCGCTCTCGTCCGCCGTGCTCAGCACCTTGCAGGGTGCGTCTCCCCTCACCTGCCGTGAGCTTTGCGGAGAGTTCGGCGAGCTTTACCCCGACGAGGTCAGCGACAAGGGCTTTGAATATCTCTCAAAAAATCTTGACAATCTTCGCAACATCATCATGAATGAAACAGGCATTCCGTTCATGCTCAAGGACGAAACGGGCAAGCCTGTTGACTTCTCCTTCTTCCCGATAAAACAATACGGTGACCGTTACAGGACGGAGATAAAATCAAGCTTTTCCGAGCTTCTCGACGAGTTCTATTACGAATGTGACCGCCTCGAACGCACGAAGCAAAAGGGTCAGGACTTGGTTAAGCTCCTTAATTCCGCGATAGCAAGAGTTTCAAAAAAGCTCAGTCTGAGGCAGTCGGAGCTGGCTCACTGTGCGGACAGGGAAAAGCTCAGAATCAACGCCGAGCTTATAAACGCAAATCTTTACAGGCTCGAAAAGGGTGCGCTTTTCTATGACCTTGAAAATTATTATGACGAAAACAAGCCGATAAGGATTAAGGCGGATCCGTCAAAATCTCCTGCTCAAAACGCACAAAAATATTTCAAGGAATATCGCAAGGCAAAGACTGCCGAACAGCTTCTGACAGGCTTTATTGAGGAGAGCAAGCAGGAGCTTGCATACCTTGAAACGGTTGCAGACTCGCTTGAGCGAGCTGACACGCAGGCGGAAATCGACGAAATCCGCAATGAGCTTTCGCTCGGCGGTTACGTTAAAAAGAAGCGCGGAACGGATAAAAAATCGTCCAAAACACTTCCTCCGATTGAATACAGAACGACTGACGGCTTCCGCGTTCTCGTCGGCAGGAACAATGTGCAGAACGATAAGCTTTCGCTCAAAACAGCCGCAAAAAATGATATGTGGCTTCACACGCAGAAGTTCCCCGGCTCTCACGTTATAATCGTCAGTGACAACAGGGAAATAAGCGATGAGGCGATAGTTGAAGCGGCTGAGATTGCCGCCTACCATTCCAAGGCTCGCGACGCAAAGCTTGTGCCCGTTGACTACACATATGTTAAAAATCTCAAAAAGCCGCAGGGAGCGCCCTACGGTAAGGTTATATACCACGTTTACTACTCGGTCAACGTCACTCCCGACCGTGACAAAATCAACGCTAAATTAAGTAAGGTGAAATAAAATGCGACTTCTTGTTATTGACGGCAACAGCATAATCAACCGTGCTTTTTACGGAATAAAGCTTCTGAGCACCAAGGACGGCAAATATACAAACGGAATTTACGGCTTCATGAATATTTTTCATAAGCTTCTCGGCGATTGTCAGCCCGACAGGGTTGCCGTTGCTTTCGATGTCAAGAAGCCGACCTTCCGCCACGAAATGTATTCCGAATACAAGGCAGGCCGCCACGCCATGCCTGAGGAGCTTAAGCAGCAGATGCCCGTCCTCAAGGAGCTTTTGACCCTCATGGGCTACAGGGTCGTTGAAAAAGCAGGCTGGGAAGCGGACGATATTCTCGGAACACTTTCCGTTCAGATGAAGAACGGCGATAAGTGCTTTATCGCAACAGGAGACCGTGACAGCTTACAGCTTGTAAGCGACACAACAACGGTTCTTCTCGCCTCAACCAAGATGGGCAGAACGCAGACTATCCCCTATGACAAGGCAAAAATCAAAGAGGATTACGGCGTTGAGCCGTGGCAAATGATTGAAATAAAGGCGCTCCAGGGCGACAGCTCGGATAATATCCCCGGTGTTGCGGGAGTAGGGCCCAAGACCGCAGGCGATTTAATTCAGCGCTTCGGCTCGGTTGAAAATATCTACAACAATATTGACACTATCGACATAAAGGACAAGCTTCGTGAAAAGCTCGTCAATTCCAAGGACAGCGCAATGCTCAGCCACACGCTCGGCACGATCCGCACGGACGCCCCGATCGACACGAACATGGACACATACATTCCGTCCGCTCCCGACAGCGGCAAGGCTTCAAGGCTTCTTGCCTCGCTCGAGATGTTCAGCATGATTGAAAAATTTGACCTCGGCAAGGGCGAGCAGACCGATATTGAAACGGTCAGCGTTCCCGTCAAGCATCTTGACTCGCTCTCGGAAATCAGGCTCGGCGATAAGACTTATTTCGTTCCCGAATTCTCCGACGGCGATATAATTTCAATCGCTTTTGACTGCGGCGAATTCATTGCCGTTGTTGAGAATAACAGCTTCACCTTTGCTTCGGAGTTTGCCGATATTCTCTCAAACGAAAATATCGAAAAAATCACATGTGACGCAAAGCCGCTCTATTCATGGGCATTCATGCGTGACGTTCATATAGAAGGAAAAGTCAGCGACATCATGATTGCAGGCTACATTCTTAACCCCTCGGCAAGCGACTATTCGCCCGTCAGAATGGCGCAGGAATACGGCGCACTCTGCCCCGAAATAAGCGAGGAGAACGAGACAGCTCTCAAAGCCGCCGCTTTAAAGGGCGCATGGGAAAAGGTCATCAAGCAAATCGAAGAAAACGACCAGCTTCCCCTCTTATATGATATCGAAATGCCGCTCTCAAAGGTGCTTTCCTCAATGGAGGTCACGGGATTCCTTGTTGACCGCGAGAGTATTCAGCAATATGGAGCTGTGCTTGAGGAAAAGGTCAACTCCCTTGTCGGCGAGATATATGACCTTGCCGGCGAGGAATTCAATATAAATTCGCCGAAGCAGCTCGGAACGATTCTTTTTGAAAAGCTCCGGCTCCCGGCAAAGAAGAAAACAAAATCGGGCTACTCGACCAATGCCGACGTGCTTGAAAGTCTTGCGCCCGATTATCCGATAGTTTCGCTCATTCTTGAATACAGAACGCTTGCGAAGCTTAAATCGACCTACTGCGACGGCTTGCAAAAATGTATTGCGCCCGACGGCAGAATTCATTCAACGCTCAACCAAACCGAGACAAAGACGGGTCGAATCTCTTCGACAGAGCCCAATTTGCAAAACATTCCCGTCAGAACGCCCGTCGGACGTGAGCTCAGAAAATTCTTTATTGCCAAGGACGGCTGTGTGCTTGTTGACGCCGATTATTCGCAGATTGAGCTGCGTGTTCTCTCGGACATTGCAGACGACAAAACGATGATATCCGCTTTCAACAACGGCGACGATATCCATACAATTACGGCTTCGCAGGTTTTCAACATGCCCGTTGAAGCGGTAACTCCGCTGATGAGAAGCCGTGCAAAAGCGGTCAATTTCGGCATTGTTTACGGCATCGGCGCATTCTCACTCGCCCACGATATCGGTGTTACGAGAGCCGAGGCGGACAAATACATCAAGGGCTATCTTCACCATTTTTCGGGTGTTGACGGCTACATGAAAAACGTCATCGCCAAGGCAAAGGAGGACGGCTACGTTCAAACCATTTTCAAGCGCCGCCGTTATTTGCCCGAGCTCGCCGCATCAAACGCTATGATTCGCAACTTCGGCGAACGTGTTGCAAGAAACATGCCGATTCAGGGAACCGCCGCAGACATAATCAAAATTGCAATGGTTCGTGTTTATGACAGGCTTGAAAAAGAAAATCTCAAGGCGAAGCTCATCATGCAAATTCACGACGAACTGATCGTCGAAGCTCCCGAAAATGAGCAGGAACAGGTTCAGAAAATCGTCCGTGAAGAGATGGAAAACGCATGCAAAATGAAGGTCAAGCTCACCGCAGATGTGCATTGCGGCAAAAGCTGGTACGACGCAAAAGGATAATGCAAAATGAAGGTTGTTGTTACAGCAAGAAATTTTTCAACAGATGATAAAACTGCGCTGGAAATGCTTCAAGATGCAGGCTTTAATGTTGAAGATTACAGCGCAGAGGATATAGGAAGTGCCACAGACGAGGAATATATCCGTTCACTCGTGCTTGACGCTGACGCAGTTATATGCGGTCCCGAAAAAATCAGCAATAAGGCAATAGAAGAAAGCAAAAATCTCAAAATCGTTTCCCGCCGAGGAGTCGGCTACGATTCAATAGACATTGATTTCTGCAAAAAGCATAATGTTGCAGTTGCCCGTGCTCTCGGCACGGTTGAGGGCTCGGTCGCAGAAAGCGTCATGGCATATATTCTCTATTTTGCAAGGCGAATCGACCTGCAAAGCGAAAGCATGAACAGGGGCGAATGGAAACGAATCATGACCCCCGGTGCAAAAAATTACACGCTCGGTCTTATTGGCTTCGGCGGAATCGGCAGGGAAATTGCAAAGCGTGCCGTTCCGTTCGGCATGGATGTGCTTTACTATTGCCGCCACCCCAAGGATGAATTCGGCGCACATTACGCCGAGCTTGACGAGCTTCTCAGAGAAATCGATTACGTTTCAATCAACGTTCCGCTCAATGAAAGCACTGTCAATATGATAGACGAAAAAGCCATTGCAAAAATGAAAGACGGAGCGATCCTCATTAACACGGCAAGGAGCAAAATCGTTGACACAAACGCGCTTGCCGATGCGCTGAAATCGGGCAAGCTCTCCGGCGCGGCGGTCGATGTTTTTGATAACGAGCCTTGCACGGACTCCCCTCTTGTCGGACTGCCAAACGTTGTGCTTACTCCGCACACAGCTCCGTTCACAAAAGAGAATTTCCGCGAAATGAACAACAGAGCGGCAAAAAGCGTTATCGAATTCTTTAACGGAACGCTTGACAGCCGCTATCTGATAGGATGATTATATGAAAATTACCTTTGTTTGCACGGGCAACACCTGCCGCAGTGCAATGGCTGAGGGCATTTGCAAAAAGCTCATTGCCGAAAGAAAAATCGAAAACATAACCTGCCAAAGCTGCGGGCTCGGCGCATTCACGGGCGACAGCGCCGCACCGCTTGCCGTTTGGGCGGCAAGAATGCACGGAGCGGACATTTCAAATCACCGTTCGCGGCAGATAAACAAATATATTTTTGACGATACCGATCTTATGGTTTGTATGACAAGGTCGCAGAAGCGTGCCGTCATGAGCCTGAAGCCAAAATTCAGAATCATTGTTCCAAGCCCCGATATTTCCGACCCATACGGCGGAACGGAGGATATCTATTCGGCATGTGCCGAGCAGATCGAGCGCTTTGTTTCGAAGCTCCTTGACGCCCTAACCGCTGAAATCAAGCCGATGTCCAAGAAGCATATTTCTGACATTGCCGAGATTGAAAAGCTCTGCTTCTCTGCCCCGTGGACGGAGGCAGGAATCGCAGAAGAGCTTGACAATGGGAACGCTCATTTTCTCGTTGCTCAGTCGCGCGAAAAGGTTCTCGGCTACATCGGCGTTCACGAGGTCTGCGGCGAGGCTTACATTGACAACATTGCCGTGCACCCCGATTACAGGCGGCTCGGTCTGGGCGAAAAGCTCCTTAAAACAGCGCAGAAAAATGCGTTTGAAAGGAAATGCGAATTCATTACGCTTGAGGTTCGCAAAAGCAATGAAAAGGCAATTCTGCTTTATAAAAAGCTCGGCTACCAAACGGTCGGCGAGCGCAAAAATTTCTATACAAATCCCGCCGAAGACGCGGTCATTATGACACTGAAAGAATGTGATATCAAATGAAAATATTATCCCTTGAATCCTCGTGCGACGAGACTGCGGCGGCGGTCGTTGAGGACGGCAGAAAGGTGCTGTCAAGCGTTGTCGCTTCGCAGGTGCAGGAGCACATAATCTATGGCGGAGTTGTTCCTGAAATAGCTTCACGCCGTCATGTTGAGGCTGTTTCGGGCGTTGTCAACAAGGCTCTGAGCGATGCCGGCTGTACTCTTGACGATATTTCGGCAATCGCCGTTACATATGCTCCGGGGCTTATCGGTGCGCTTTTGGTCGGTGTGAACTATGCCAAAGGTCTGTCGCTTGCGAGCGGAATTCCGCTTGTACCCGTGCATCACCTACGCTCGCACATTGCCGCAAACTACATCACTCACCCCGAGCTTGAGCCCGAATTTCTCTGCCTTGTTGTTTCGGGCGGACACAGCCACATCGTTGAGGTCAAGGACTACACGAAGTTTAAAATCATCGGCTACACTCATGACGACGCGGCAGGCGAAGCGATGGACAAGGCGGCGAGAGCGATGGGTCTGCCCTATCCCGGCGGACTTAACCTTGACCGTGTTGCAAAGGACGGCGACCCGACGGCATACAAGATGCCGCATCCGAGGGTTGACGGCGCACCGTATGATTTCAGCTTTTCGGGATTGAAAACTGCCGCGCTGAACACAATAAACATCGCAAAGCAAAAGGGCGAGGAAATAAATGTTCCGAACCTCGGCGCATCGTATATCAAGGCGGTCGTGCGCTGCCTGACCGAAAACACGGAGAAAGCCGCAAAGGACCTCGGCTATAAGAAGATCGTGCTTGCAGGCGGTGTTTCGGCGAACTCGGTTCTTCGCAGAGATATGGAAGCGCTTTGCCAAAAGAACGGCTGGGAGCTTTACGCTCCGGAGCTTAAATATTGCGGTGACAACGGCGCAATGGTCGGCGCGCAAGGCTATTATGAATTCGTCAGCGGTAACACCGCCGACATGTCGCTAAACGCTTATGCAACGATGAGTATTGAATAACGATTCAGCATAAAGGCGGTAACGGCTGTCTTTCCATAAAAATGCTACGGAATTCTGTAGCAAACGGACATTCACCGCCCGAGGTTGAAAGAAAGTAATATCGACAGCTCAATTTTATATAAAACAAGGCTGTGGCAACATATGTTTTGCCACAGCCTTTACTGTTACTTAATTGTTATCCTATATCGAAAATGGTTCCAATTGCCTGACCCATTGTTTCTTCCCAGATCGGATCATCGTTTGATTCGTCCCACGGATTAAAGGCAGGTGCACTTGTTCCTTCATCCATTATATCTTCAAGGATCGAGAATTTTTCGATTTTGATTTCCGGTTTTATATACTTCATATTCTTGCCCCCGAATTTATGATGTAAGAAAAGAATGTTTTAAGCATCTCAACAAGCTTTGTGAACAGAGCGATGATATAGTCAAACGGAGATTTCTCTGTCGGCTCGTCGAAAGTAACTTCTGCTTCGCCGTCGCTGTTCAGTGCGGTAAGGTCATAGACCTCTGTGCCGAGAGTGATGAGCTCGCCGTCCGATTCCTGACCCGAAGTCTTGTTCGGAACTTCAAGCTTGACCTCTTTTATTTCACCGTAGACAGGCTCACCGTTCTTGTCAACGATGTAAGGTCTTACCCAAACAGTACCCGGTCCGTTCGATGTGCTGACCTTAACAGAAATCTCAAGCATACCCGTGAGAGCGTTCTGGGACAATTTTGCAGCCTTTGCATTAACATAGGGGTTATCGCTGTTGAGCTCAAGCGAATTAATTTGATCTTCATAGGTTGTATAAATTACACCGTGACCTGTTATGCTTCCTTCAGATTTTGCAACGCTGTGTTCAACGTAGAGCTGGAAATCACTGTAGCCTGATATCGTTGGATCTGTGGCAACATACTTGCTGCCTGCAATTCTTGTTGTCATAACGCCCTTGTTTCTCTCTGCGGTGTAATTCTCCTGGGTTGCATATACAGCTTCAAGATTGATGTCTCTTACAAGGAAGAACTTGTAGGTCGTGTATGTGCTGACGATATCGCCCGGTGTGCCGTCCTGTTTGACTTCTCTCCAATAAACGAAGTAGAGGTTGCTTGCGCCCGGCTTCTTTACCGGAGCGGTAATCGTTGCAAGGCAATATTCGTAATTGAGGTCCTTGCGGATTTCCTTACTTACAACCGTTCCGCCCGATACTGTAAGATTGAAGCTTGCCTTAGCGCCGCAGTTGATGCATATTCCGTCTTCATCTGTGTTGTGGCTCGGGTGATCGAGAACCTTTAACGGCTTGTCGGCTGTTCCGTTATAGCCGTCATATGCGTAACCGTCAATTTCAAACGTATCGCCGAATATCTGACCTTCAACGTCGGTGTAATAGCCCTTTCCGCTTCCGAGGACATTGAAAAGATCCTGTTTGCCAAGTTGAGTCGTACCCAATATTTCCATTGTGCCGCCGTAGATAACCGCTGTCGGTGTTTCAACAGCTAACAATTTGAAATAGCCGTCGTAGACGTAGTTTTTGGTATCGTCGTTCATCCAGTCGATAACGGCTTCTGTAAATGTACCGCCGTAGATTTCGGAATCAAGACCTGCGATTTCAACATGCTTGAAATTACCGTTTTCGATTACAAGCTTTCCCGGAGCTGCCGTAGCTGTAGTGTCTTCGCTGTAAGACAAAACCATTGCGTTTATCGTTCCGTTGCCCGTTATGGTAAGCGTACCCGACTGATGAAGAATATATATGTCGTCAAAATCGACAGTGTCAATAGTGTAACCGTTGAGGTCAAGCGTTATGCTTGAACCGCTTGTGCTGAAATCAACCTCATAATAGATAGTAGTATTTTCATAAAGCTTGATCTTGCAAGCGCCTGTCTGTGCTTTAGCGGCTTTTACAGCTTCCTCAAGGGTGTCGTAATACTTTGTTAATACGTCTTTGCTTGTAACGGAAGCAACGCCCTGTGCGCCGCAGTTGTAGCACTTGCCGTTTTCGTCCTTATTATGTTCCTTGTGATCGAGAACCTTCAATGGCTTGTCGGCTGTTCCGTTGTAGCCGTAAACACTGTTTGAATATTGGCTCTTGTCATATGTAAAGCGAGCGAACATATTGCTCTCAACATCGGCGTAGTAGCCCTTGCCTTCGCCGAGGAACATAAAGATATCATTGAAGCTGAAGGAATAAATCTTTTCAAAGGTACCGCCGTTGATATCCAATACAGCGCAATCGCTTGCAACGTCCTTGAAATAACCGTCGTTTATAACGAACGTGCGGCTGTCGCTCATGTCGGCATACATTATCAGGAGTTCATCATTGAATGTACCGCCGTTTATCTCTGTGCTGAAAACGGTTCTTATTGATTTATTAAATGTACCGTTCTCAATTACAAGCTTTCCTGCCGTATTGTCCAAATATGTCATTGCATCAATGGAAACATTTATGATTCCGTCGCCCTTTATTGTGAGGGCACCCTTATCGTACTTGATCATTGCTGAGCCGTCCTCGGTCGCATCATTGATGGTGTGCCCGTTGAGGTTGAAGGTTATGTCTGCATCGGCTGCGCTGAAATTAACCGCTGAAGTAAGGCTGATGTCGTCGAAGAGAGTAAGCATGCTTGCTCCCGAAATTGACTTAACTGCTTCGACCGCTTCCTCAAATGTTTCATAGAAATACGGTCTGCCGCCGTTTGTCTGCATTGCAGAAGCAACGATGTTTGCGCCGCACTCGAGACATCTGTGATCTTCTTCACCGGTGATTGCCGAATGATCGTGATGGTCAACGACTGTGATCATTGAGTTGTTTTCCATTCCGTCAAAGCCGTAAGCATTGACATCGTTGAGCCTTATATCACCGAATTTTACTCCTGCTGTTGAATAGTAGCCCTTGCCCTCTCCGAGAGCTGAGTACCAATCAAAACTGCCGTCGGCAGGAACTGCGGCAGCAAGCTTTTTGTAGCTTCCGCCGTTCAATTCTACGATTGGGAAGCCGTTATAATCATCCAATGCAACGTGTCCGTTTACCGTTGCATCGTTTATTGTCAGCTTGGCGGGACCCATTGCCGCAATGAAAGAGTCGTAAGTACCGTTTTCGATAATCAGCTCGCCGACGTCATCGCCGTAAGCCATAACGCCGAAGAATATGCTTGAGGAGCCGTTGCCCGTAACGGTGAGCTTCTTTGCGGTAATAACGCCGGGCATATTTCCCGATGTGTCCTCCAAATTACGGTCAATTCTCTTACCGTTCATGTCAAGAATGATTCCGTCGCCTGCCATGATCGATGAGCTTGAATCGATAACAAAGTTATCAAGGAGCTTAACCGTTACAATGCCCGTGAGGGTCTGAGCGTTTTCCATAGCCTCGCCGAATGTGTCAAATGCCGTAGCATTGCCGTCGGCATCAATAACGAGTGCGTCGGCGATTGCGCCGCAGATCGTACAAATATGATCATCGTCAAATGCATGCTCGGAACATTCCTCAACATAAACATTCTCAAGCGTCTTGACATTTGCATTCTCTACAAGGCTTTTATCCGAGGAGTTGCGATAAACATAGCGCTTAACAAGAGCGTCGGCGCAGGTCTTGTCGCCCTCAAATGTCAGCTTGGCAAATGAGCCGCCTGTAAGCTCTGCAGAAGCACCGTCGGCAATAGTAACCGTATTGGTGAATTTGGCAGCCCTGTAGTCGGCTTCAAGCATTCCGCCGTGAATATTAACGGGGCAGTTAACTGTTGCCACGGTAACGTATAAGGTCGAACCGCTGTTGTTATTGTCATAGACATTGATCTTAACAGGCTCCTGAATTTCGATATAGCCTGAAGCCTCAATCCTTCCGCCGTCGGAGATCGTCATGGTACAGCCGTCATAATATGTACCGCCGAGCAATCTGAAGCCGCACGGATCGCCGTACATATCTACGCCATTTGCAAGCATTTCGCTGTAAATATTAACGTCTCTCAGAAGGAATCCGTCATAGCCTGTATTGGATATAAGCTTTCCCGTATAGCGGCCGTATCTAAGATCGACCACAGATGACTCGTTTGCCTGAATTGTTCCGAGGCATACGATGATGGATTCGGCAACGAATTGTGCATGGCCGTTCATTTCAACCATGAGATATTCGTCATCTCTGGTTACATCGCCGTAAATACCGCCCGATACATAGCAATACGAGTAATCGTAGCCGTAAATCGTGCCACGGAAGGTACCTTTACCGTCAGTGATTCTGAGTATGGCGTTCTTACGGAGTGTGATCGTGCCATAGACCGTGTGAGAGTTTGCATCAAAGTAGAAATTACCCTGATCAAGCTCTATCGGCTCATGCCAATCCGTGAGCAGGGAAAGAGTGCAAACCTGATAATCTTCGGTGCTTGCAAGCGCAAGTGCTTCATCAAAGTCCGAAAAATATGTAGCTTCCGTCTGGTTGTATTTAACGATTTTGGCTACAATGTCGGCATTACATTCCGTACATTTGTTGTCCTCGGTAATCGAGGGGTGGGTGCAGTTGCCGTCCGCCGCAAATACTGTGACGGGAATCATCGTAAAAATCATGATGACCGCCAATATCACGGACAGAACACGCAAGCTGTTCTTTTTGTTCATTGCCACGTCTCCTTTTTGCTGAATTACGCTGAGTTTTCGGTGTAAGCGCAGAAATGCGCTATTTTCCTTATACATAATACTAAAATAAAACCATAAATATTGCAATAGTTTTGGCACAAGCGGTCATTTTTTGGCACAAGCGGTTTTCGATGAACAAAGTCGGCACTTGTTTTTATCATTTTTTTGTGATATATTATAAAAGTATAGAAAAAGGCAGGTGATAAGCATGAGAATAGCGCTGATAGATGATGAAAAAAGCTCGCTTGACCGTCTCTGCGGACTGATAAACGAGCATGTCGGCTCTAAGGTTTCGATTGACCGTTTTATAAGCGGCGAGGAATTCATGGAAGGATTCAAAGCCGATATCTATGACCTGATAATTACCGATATTTTCATGGACAAGCTCACGGGAATTGAGACAGCTCGCAAAATCCGTAAAAAGGATAAAAATGTTAAGCTCGTTTTTTGCACCTCAAGCAACGAATTCGCCTGCGAAAGCTATGAGGTCAATGCCTGCTACTATCTGCGTAAACCTTACACCGAAGAGAGCTTTTCAGCAATGCTTGACCGCCTTGAGCTTGAAAAGCTGGAGCTCTCACGCTCCGTCAAGCTTCCCGACGGTCAGTCGATCGTGCTTCGCAACGTGATATATGCCGATTTCGCTTCGCATTGCGTAACATTTCACAACAAGCTCGGTGAAAATATTGTTTCGAGAGTTTCGTTTGCCGACGTCGAACCGTTATTGTGTGCCAATTCGTATTTTTGCAGTCCGTCAAAGGGCATGATAGTCAATTTCTATGAGGTTGTCGCTCAGAACGATAATGTGTTCGTCATGAGCGATGAAACGAGAATTCCGATAAGCCGCCGCAAGGCAAAAGAAGTAACCGAGGCTTATGCCGAATTCAGATTCGAACTGTTGAGAAGCGGAGGTGAAAAATAATGCCTCCCGTTTACAGACTGATTGAGGTTTGGGTTTATTCATTGCTCAACTTTTTGCCGTTCCTTGTTCTTGCGCTTTACCCGTTCAGAAACAGGCTCCGTTTTTCACGTCCCGTTACGGGCATTCTCATAGGCTTGATGACGTTGGTTCAGCTCGGACTCGGAACGTGGGCGGCATTCTTTTCAAACGGCAGAGCCGGCATGGTCAGCGCAGTCAGCACCGTGCTTTATGCCGCCTTCTACATTCTCGCCGTCAAGACCTCGTTTGCGAAAATTCTTTTTACGCTTCTTATGACGTCAAACAATGCCAATCTTATGGTTATGGCATCGAAATGCCTTGAGGGTCAGCTCTTCCCCGAGCTTGCGACGCAGGCATACCGCTGGTCGTTTTCTCTTTGTATGCTCGCCGTCGAGCTTGTGCTTTGGTTTCCGCTGAGGCAATACATGAAAAAGGTCTACACCCCTGCCGTCGAACGTGAGCCGTCGGGCTTTGAATGGAAATATTTGTGGCTCATTCCGGGCACGTTTTATATTATCTGGTACTACGAAATTTACGGAAATACAACTCAGTCGAGCTTGAACGTTGCCTTACAGCCGAAAAATACGGCATTCCTTTTTCTGATAAACATCGGAGCATTTCTTGTTTATTATGTCGTTGCAAGGCTCATTTTCGAGCAGGACAAAAACATGGAGCTGAGCGAAAAAAATCATCGCCTTGCGATGAGCGAGCTTCAATACGACAGCCTTCGTGAAAGGATTGCCGAGGCTCGCAGGGCGAAACATGACGTGCGCCACCATATCGCTCTCATGCAGGAGCTTCTGCGAAAAGAAGAATACGGCGAGCTGGAAAAATATTTGCAGGAATACAGTCTGAGCGTGCCCGACGATACACCGATTGCGTTCTGCGAGAATTCTGCGGCAAACGTCGTTATCGCCTACTTTGCGCAGTTTGCAAAGAGCAACGGCATAGAGTATGTAGTTAAAACCGACATTCCCGAAGAAATAAAAATTGAAAACACCGAGCTCTCCGTGCTTTTGGGCAACCTGATTGAAAATGCAATGGATGCCTGCATACAGAACGGCGGCGGAAAAATCATAATCCGAGCGTCGTATGAGGCACATTCGCTTTGCTTCGCCGTTGACAACAGCTTCGACGGCAAGGCTAAAAAAGACCGCGACGGCTCTTTTCTTTCGACTAAGCACAAGGGTCGCGGTTTGGGAATCGAATCGGTAAAAAGCATTGCCGAAAGATACAACGGCATTTGCAAATTTGAATATGACGAAAAAATGTTTTATGCCTCCGTCATGCTCAATGACAATTAAAACGCTTTATAACAAAAAAGGACCGCTCAAGGCAGTCCTTTTAATTTTATGTAGCTTATTTAATTATTTCGCCCATCATTCCGGGAGTTGCAAAAGCCGCATTTGACTCGTCTGTATCAATGTGCATTGCAAGAGCGTACTTGGGGCTGACTCTTACAACAACATCGCCGAAAACAAGCGAACGACCGTTAGAATTGATTTTAACGGAAACGATTTCCTTATCCTTGAGACCGAACTTCTCGGCATCCTCGGGAGTTGCGTGGATGTGACGCTTTGCAACAATAACGCCCTCACTAAGCTCTACCTCGCCTGCAGGACCTACAAGCTTGCAAGCGCCGCTGCCTGCGATATCGCCCGACTCACGGCAGGGTGCGTTTACACCGATTGAACGTGCATCGGAAGCTGAAAGCTCAACCTGAGTCTCGGGACGAACGGGACCGAGAATTGAAACAGCGGGGAAGCTGCTCTTGGGTCCGATAACCTGAACTCTCTCATTTGAGGCAAACTGACCCGGCTGGGAAAGATCCTTTTTCTTGGTAAGCTCATATCCCTTGCCGAAGAGAGTTTCAAGAACCTCCTGCGTGACATGAACGTGGCGAGCCGATGTTTCGACTAAAACCTGATTTGACATTTTAAACAACCTCACTTTTATTGGTTTCCGCAAATATTATAAGCCAAAAGTTTTTAAATTGCAACAGTTTTTGACTATTCTGTTAAATTGCGTTTTGAGCTATTGATTTAAGGGCAAAAATGAAGTATAATTTAATAAATAGCGAAAAATCAAACTACAAAAGGTGTTCAGATGAAGAAAAAAACATTGAATTCAATCCCGAAGCTACCGACCGCCGTTCAGGTAACATGGTATGTGTGCCGCGGACTTCTTTTCGTATGGGGCGCAGTCATGCTTTTTGCGGGCTATACAACAGAATTTCTCGAAGCTGTTTTTGCGATAATATTTACACATCTGTGGGATCTTTTTCAGCTCCTCGGAGGAAAAACATTTATTACGCTCGTTCCGCACCGTGTTCAGACGATGCTCAATCTTCTGATATGCTTCGGCGTTGTCGTCGGCTCAACGATCAACAAATTCACAACATTTGAGCACATTGACATTCCCGAGCATTTCTTTGCAGGCTATATCGCCGCGGCAGGAAGCTACGAGCTGGCGGTCATAATACAAAGCAGACAGCCTAAGGATAAAAAGCTCAGTCCTGCGCTGGCGGCAATGTTCGGTCTTGCCTTTTCCGTCATGCTGCTGACAGGCTGGGAATTCTACGAGTTTACTATGGACAGGCTTTACGGGCTTAATCTTCAGCGCTCGGGCTTCAACACGGAGGCAGGACTTATCGACACCATGACCGATCTCATTATCGGCGCGGCGGGCGCACTCACGGGAATGTTTATAACGGCATTTTCAAAGGCAGGATTTTTCAAAAAGAAGGGCAAAAAGAAATGAACAAAAATGCTACTAAGATAATTGCGCTTGTTCTTGCGGGGCTCATGATTCTCGGCACTCTGACAGGCATCATTACCACATTGCTCCATTGACAGGGAAACGGAAATGATTAAATAATCAAGAGAGGATAGTGAAAGCATGAAAAACGGAATTAAACGTGTCGGCGCATTGCTTATGATAATTGCGCTGTGCTTCTCGGTTGCTTTTGAAGCGGCGGCCGTCGGCTATCCCGACTACTATCCGAACACTCACAGAAACACGGGCTCACACATTGCCGACCTCATAGGCGTTGCGAAAACTCAGCTCGGTTATACCGAGCTTGACAGCACAGGCGCTCCGATCTCTTCAACAAGCGACGGCGGCTACACAAAATACGGCGCCTCCTTCGGCGAGCCGAACGGTGCATGGTGCGCTTACTTCATCTCATGGTGCGCTTCACAGGCAGGTATCCCCTCCTCTGTTGTGCCGAGACTTGGCAACTGCGTTACTCTTACCGACTGGTATCAGAGCAGGTCAATTTATTATTCACGCTCCTCGGGCTATATTCCGAAGCCCGGCGACATGGTATTCTTCAACTGGAGCGGCGGCTCAAGCGCACAGCATATAGGAATCGTCACGGGTGTTTCGGGAGGCAGTCTCTACACCATTGAGGGTAACACAGACGGCTCGGAGGGCTATATGTGCAACGGCAGAACAAGGGAGCTGAACGCTTCATATGTTCTCGGCTACGGCGTTCCGAAATATAACGACGCTTCAACATATGTAGGCTCTTACGCCTTTGCGGCTTCGGTTTCCTCCTCCGCCGCGTCCCGTTCCAATTCGACCGCATACGGCAGTAACCTCTCCGTAGTCACCACCACGGCAACGGGTATAACCTGCAACGATGCAACGCTCAACGGCTCAATAAAAAACACGGGCGGCAACTATGTTTCCGCGGCAGGCTTTTACTTCGGCGCAGACAAGAACGATCTCACCAAATACCCCGTTGTTTCGGGTTCTTCAAGCAAGGAAATTCCGCTCAGCATGAGCGTTGCGAAAAAGTTCGGCAAGCTCAAGCCGAAAACCACCTACTATTACAGAGCGTATGCCACGATAAGCGGCAATCTTTATACAGGTCCGATGTATGCCGTTGTAACGGTCAGCGATATTCCTCAGCAGCTTGTTTTAAGCGAAAGCTCAGTCAATGTCGGCATAGGTCAGACTGCTGAGATCATGTGGGCACAGCTCCCTGTCGGTTCGACCGATAAGGGCGTGACCTGGACCTCCTCCGACACGGGAATTGCGGTAATCAGCAATACCGGCATCATTACAGGCATGGGCTACGGCAAGGTTACTCTCACGGCAACGACCAATTACGGCTCTGCTTTTGCAACGCTTGACGTCAATGTTCTCATCGGCAAGCCTCAGAACATAAGGCTGACGAACCTTGCAAAGGACGAAATCGGAATCAGCTGGGACAAGGTTGACAAGGCAAAGGGCTATATAATCTACCGCTGTGAGACCTCGGACGGTAAGTTTAAGGAACACAAAAAGCTTGACGGCAGCACAACAAGCTACGTTGATAAGGACGTCAAGGAAGGTCAGAGATACTATTACAAGCTCAAAACGCTTGCCGACAAGGAAAAATATGACAGCGACATCACCGAAATAATGTACATCACAGCGAAGCTCCCCGCCCCCACAATCAGCAAGGCTAAGAACGACAGAAACGGCTTTGCAAACCTCACATGGAGCAAGATCGACGGAGCGGAGAAATATGTGATTTACCGTTCAAGAACAGCTGACGGCGTTTATGTTGCGATCAGCGATGTAAGAGGCACAAGCTTTACCGATTTTTCGGCAAAGCAGTCAGGCGAATATTTCTATAAGGTTGTCGCCTACGCAGCCAACGAAAAAGCTACCAGCTCGTTTTCGGAGGTCGCTTCGGTAACGGTCACGGGAGCGTATGCCGACGAAAACGAAATTGAAACTGTGAGAACGCTTGAACGTCAGCGTGAAAAGCAATTTGACGAAAAAAATGTTTTCACAAGCAAAACAGGCTTGCTAAACATAATATAAAGCTGATCGACAGTACCCTTTTCGGTGCTGTCGATTTATTTTTAATGTTGCTTTTAACGAATGATTATTATATAATTGTATCATTAAAGCACGGAGGAAAACGGAATCATGCTCAGACTTGTAACAGGACGGATAGGATGCGGCAAAACCACACGCATTTATTCGGAAATTCGCAAAAGGATAGAACAGGGCGGCGAGGTCATTCTCATCGTCCCTGAGCAGTATTCCTTCCACACGGAGAAGAAGATGCTTGAGCTTCTCGGCGCTCAGGGTGCCGACAGAGTCAATGTTGTCAGCTTCTCCTTTCTTGCAAAAAATCTTCTGAAAAAATACGGTCTTTCTTCAAAGAAAGAGCTTGACGACAGTACCCGTGCCATGCTGATGAGCGTTGCACTTTGCGAAACAGGCGGCCGTCTGCAGGTATACTCGCGTCACAGATACAGCCCTGCCGTCATATTGCAGATGCTCAAAACACTTAAGGATTTCCGCCAGTGCTCAATCACCCCCGAAAGACTTGAGGAAACCTCACACAGGCTGAAGCCCTCTTTGCTGAAAGATAAGCTTGATGAAATACTGCTTATCGACAGAGTCTATACCGCGCTGGTTGAGCAGAATTTTTTTGATGACGAATGTGCTCTTGATATTCTCTGCCATGTTCTTGATGAGCACAGGGATTTTGAAGGTGCGAATGTTTTTGTTGACGGCTTCCGCGGCTTTACGTCGCAGGAATATGCTGTGCTTGAAAAAATAATGAAACAATCCAACGAGGTTTGGATAACCGTTTGCACGGACAAGACAGCCGACGAATTCGGTGTTTTTGCCCACACGCAAAGGACAAAAAGAAAGCTGATCCGCAGAGCGCAGGCATGCGGAGTTGATATTGTCGCACCCGTGCATCTCACACGAGCGGATAACATTGACCCCGAGCTTGACACGCTCGAAAAAGGACTTTATGCAGGAGGAGCGGAAGCTTACGAGGGTAAAACGGAGAAAATCATTCTTTGCTCCGCCGAGGATTTTGATAACGAATGTGAGTTTGTTGCCTGCACAATAAAAAGGCTTTTGAGAACAGAGAACATTCGGTGCCGCGATATTGCCGTTATTTCACGAAGCGAAAGCAATTATTCGCGCCGTATACGTTCCGCTCTTGCAAAAAACGGAGTGCCCGTCTTTGAGGACAAGCGTCAGCCGATAACCTCCGAGCCGCTTATCGAATTTGTCAGAAGCGCTGTTGAGATCGGCACCGTCGGATTTTCGACAGACGCGCTGATGAGGCTTGCCAAAACAGGTCTTACAGATCTTAACACAGAGGAAATAGCCTCACTCGAAAACTATGCACTGCTCTGGCAGATAAACGGTTCAAAATGGCTCAGCGAATGGACGGCACATCCGAACGGACTGGGCGAAAAAATGCTTGAACAGCATATCACCGAGCTGAACAGAATAAATGAAATCAGAGTTTGCCTTGTTGCTCCGCTGCAAAAATTCAGAAAGAAGATGAAGGAATTTACTTCTCTTGAGGCGGCGCAGGCAATATATGCTCTGCTTACAGAGATGAATGTTGCCGAAAACCTCAAGACTCTTGCCGTACGTCTCAGTGAACGTTCTCAGCCTGAGCTTGCCGCCGAGCAGGACAGAATATGGTCGCTTCTCATGGAGATGCTTGATAAAATTGCCGATTCGCTCAGCGGAATAGCTCTCACTCCGTCACGGTTCAGAGAGCTGTTTGACCTCCTCATTTCAACCTATTCTGTCGGCAATCTTCCCCAGGGGCTTGACGAGATCACGATCGGCAGTGCAGACAGAGTCAAGACCTCCGCACCGAAGGTCGTTTTTGCCGTCGGAATGAATGACGGCGTATTTCCGATGATTCCAACCTCAAACGGGATTTTTTCTGAGAATGAGCGCCGCGAGCTTGCCGAATTTGATTTAAAGACAGATGACAGCTTTGAAGAAAAAATGATGGAGGAGCGCTTCATCGCTTACAATACCCTTTGCTCAGCTTCTGACCGGCTTTATGTTACATATCTGCGAAAGGATATCAACGGCGCACAGGTTTCCCCCTCCGAAATCGTTATACAGATTAAAAAGCTCTTTCCGAATCTTATGACAATTGACACGGCGGATACGGACGATCTTGACCGTATAGAGAGCCGAGAGGGCGCATTTGACGTTATGGCGGAGCTTACTCAGGAAAAAGGGACGCTCTACAGCACTCTGCGGGAATATTTTGAAACGGCTGAGGGCTATTCCGACCGTCTCAGTGCGCTTGACAGAAGCATCAGCAAATCGGAATTTAAAATCAGCGACGGAAAAATTGCAACGGAGCTTTTCGGCCAAGATATGTATATGTCCGCTTCAAGGACGGAGGTCTATCACAAATGCCCGTTTGAATATTTCTGCAAATACGGACTTAATGCTCAGCCGAGGAAAACCGCCGAGCTTGACCCTATGCAAAGGGGCACCGCGATACACTATATACTCGAAAAATTGATATCAGCCTATGGAAGCGACGGCCTTTGCGCAATGGAAAAGGCGGAGCGCGACAAGCTGGTAACGGATATACTAAAGGAATATTATAACGAAAATCTGACCTCAGGCGAGGAGATGGGAGAAAGGTTCAGCTACCTTTTCGAACAGCTTGCTCTGACGGTCTGCGAGGTCGTTGACAGGCTCGTTGCAGAGTTCAGAAACAGCAGCTTTGTGCCCGTTGCGTTCGAATTGAAAATTGACAAGGACGGCGAGGTTGATACCTATGAACTTCCCCTGCCCGACGGCGGAACGCTGAAGCTTAAAGGCTCGGTTGACCGTGTTGATGTTGCAGAGCAGGATGGCACAAGCTACGTCAGGGTCGTCGATTACAAATCCGGCGGCAAAAAATTCAACCTCAATGAGGTATTTCACGGGCTTAATATGCAGATGCTTATTTATCTCTTTGCCATATGGAAAAACGGTTTCCGCGATTATAAAAACATTACCCCCGCAGGAATTCTTTATATGCCCGTCAATGCTCCTATAGTTGACGCGGAGCGTGGCGAGGACGAGAATTCGATTGCTTCAAAGAAGCTCAAGGATTCAAAAATGAACGGCATGGTGCTTGATGACAGCCGTGTTATATACATGATGGACAACAGCGGAAACGGATTGTTTTTACCCGCGTCAATCAAGAAGGATCACACGACCTCGGGCACGCTTATTTCAATTAAGCAGATGGGTCTGTTGATGAAAAAATGTGAAAAAATACTCGTTCAAATGGCGACTGATCTTCATAACGGTGTAATTCATGTTATGCCGACACATTCGGCGGCAAGCAAAAGCCCCTACTCGGATGTTTGCAAATTCTGCGACTACAGGGAGGTCTGCCATGTTGACGAAAATACGCCGACAAGAGAAATTGAAAAGGTCGAGCATGCCGAAAGTCTTATAAATCTGGGAGGTGACGGAGATGCCTGAATGGACAAAAGAACAGCAAAAAGCGATTGATTCAATGGACGGCTCTATTCTTGTTTCCGCCGCCGCAGGCTCAGGCAAAACCGCAGTCCTGGTTCAGAGAGTTATCGAAAGACTGACGGACAGTGAAAATCCGTGCCCTGCCGACCGCCTGCTCATAGTTACCTTTACCAGAGCGGCAACAGCACAGATGAAGGACAGAATATATCGTGCTTTGACAGCCGAAATCGACAAGGACCCGGAAAATGAACTTCTGAAAAAGCAGGCTCTTCTACTCCCATTTGCGAAGATCAGCACAATAGACGGCTTTTGCAACGATATTGTGCGTGAGAATTTTCATGATATTGACATTGCCCCCGACTTCGGAATACTCGACAATTCACAGCTCATGCTCATGTGCGACGACGCTGTTTCCGCAGTTATGGACGAGCTTTATAAAGAAAAATCAAAGGAATTTACCGAGCTTGTCGGAATAATGGCTAACGGCACCGATGACAGCGCACTCACGGGACTTATCTGCAAGCTGTATGACGATTCAATGGCATTTGCGCGTCCCGATGCTTTCCTTGACGGACTGCTTGATGCCTACCGCTCGGATATGCCGCTTCGCGATATGCAGTGGGGCAAAATGATAATCGGCTATGCGGAAGATGCAATCGGTTATTGCCGCCTGATATGCGAAAAAATGAACGAAGCCTGCCTTGAGGATGAGGTCGTCGGCGAAAGATACGGCGCAGGAATCGCCTCAACAGCCTCCATGTTTGCAAGCCTTGCCGAAACGGTAAGGACAGGCTCATGGGATGAAATAAGAGAAGCTGTATGCTCTTCCTCGGTCAGCAGCTTCGGACGTCTGCCGAACAAGTATTCGTCCGCTCAGTCCGAATCGGTAAAGGCGCAGAAGGCTGTTCTCGCCGATCAGTTAAAAAAGCTTGCCGCACTTTTCTGCGTATCAGAGGACGAAAACAGAGAAGATATGGAATTTCTGCGTCCCATCGCCGAAAAGCTGATTGAAGCCGTAAAAAGATACGGAAAAATTCTTGATGAAGAAAAGAAAAAAGCCAACAGCTATAATTTTTCGGATATATGCCACTTTGCACTGAGACTGCTTGTCAGCTTTGACGAGAACGGAAACGCAACCCGAACCGCCCTGGCGCAGAAGCTCGCCGACAGCTTTGAAGAGATTCTCGTCGATGAATACCAGGATGTCAACGATTTGCAGAACACTCTTTTCAAAGCGGTATCAAGAGACGGAAGCAATATGTTCACCGTCGGCGACGTCAAGCAGAGCATCTACCGATTCAGACAGGCTATGCCCGAGATCTTTCTCTCGCAGAGAGACGCGCTTGACGATTTTGAGGGTAATAATTATCCTGCAAAAATTACGCTTGACCGCAATTTCCGAAGCCGATCGGGCGTTACGGAGAATATAAACTTTCTATTTTCTCAGATAATGTCGCGTCAAATGGGTTCTGTTGACTACAACGAGAACGAATATCTTGTTGCGGCAGCTGACTACGAGGACTGCGACTTTCCCGAGGCCGAAATGTATGTCCTCGGCGGCATGGAGGAAAAGGTCGGCAGAGAAACCGAGGCACAGTTCATAGCCGAAAAAATAAACGAAATTATTGCAAGCGGGATGAAGGTCAGGGACAAGGACGGTTACAGAAAGGCTTCCTACCGTGATTTTTGTATTCTTCTGCGTGCGGCAGGCGGAGGAAAAGCCGAAGCCTATGAAAAGGTGCTTGCAGAAAATCTCATTCCCGCATATATTGAAAGCAAGTCGGGATTTTTTGCATCTCCCGAAATCAGCACAATGCTCAGCCTGATGAGAGTTACCGACAACCCGATTCAGGACGTGCCGTTGCTTGCAGTTTTGTTGTCGCCGATTTTCGGCTTCATCCCCGATGAATTGGCACAAATGAGAATCAACGAGCGTAAAAAGCCTATTTATCATTGCATAAGGAAAGCGGCTGACGGCGGCGATAAGAAAAGTCTTGCCTTCCTTGAAAAAATCGAGGAGCTTCGCATGCTCAGCGCCACCCTCACCTGCGACCGCTTTGTGGAGGAAATGTACGAAAGAACAGGCTGTAAGGCAATCGCTTCAGCACTGCCGAACGGCTCCGCACGCAAAGCAAACCTCAACATGCTTGTTGACTATGCCAAGAAATATGAGGAATCGGGCAAGCGCGGTCTTTCGGGCTTCATCCGCTTTATTGACAGGATTCAGCGCAGGAACAGCGACCTTGAAGCAGCCGCAGACGTGTCCGAAGCCGCCGACGTTGTACATATTATGACGATCCACAAGAGTAAGGGTCTCGAATTTCCCGTGTGTATTCTCGCAGACCTCAGCTCGGGCTTTAACGACGATTCATCAAAGGGTGTTGCGGCATATCACCCCGATATGGGCATCTGCTTTGACCGCCGCGATTCCATACGCAAGTGCAAATACCCAACAGTCGGCAAAAAGGCAATAGGTATTGCCGAAAAGATTTCTGGACGCTCCGAGGAACTGAGAGTTCTCTATGTTGCCATGACAAGAGCCGAGGAAAGGCTCATCTGCGTTACAAGATACAATAATCCCGAGAAAAAGCTTGCCGCAATAACGGGCGAAATCGGCAAGGATAAGCTCATCATGCCCTTTGCCCTTCTCTCCAAAAGCTCAATGGCGGACTGGCTTCTGCTCGGTTTTATACGCCATCCCGATGCCGCGCCGCTCTGGGGAAAGAACTCCCCTGTCAGCCTGACAGCAACAAAAAAAATGCACTTTGAAATTGTAAACGAGCTTCTTAAGCCTCTCGCATTTGCAAAGGAGAACGAGAAGTACAAGGCAGACCCCGTTCTGCTCAGCGAAATAAAAAAACGCGCAGAGTATATCTATCCCTACTCAGCTCTTGGCGGTATCATGGCAAAGATTGCGCCCTCCGATCTCGAAGCGGGCGAATTCTCGGTTGAATACTTTGCCGCCGAAAAACCGCAGTTTTTGAGCAAGAGCGGAATGAATCCTGCCGGCAGAGGTACCGCAACGCATAAATTCATGGAGTTCTTTGACTATTCGGCTGAGAATTTTGATGTTGACGGACAAATCGAGCGCATGGTAGGCGAGCATCACCTGACCGAGGATGAGGCAAATATCCTTGAGCGAGATAAGCTCAAAAAATTCTTCCGCTCGGACATTGCTCAGAGAATCAAAGGTTCTCCGCTTCTTCTGCGTGAGAAGAAGGTCACCGTAGGCATCCGTGCAGGCGACATCTATCCCGATATTGCCGAGAATGCCGCCGATGAGATCATCGTTGTCCAGGGCTATGTTGACTGCGCATTTGAAGAAAACGGCGGACTGATGATAGTTGATTACAAGACCGACAGGCGCGCGGACGAGGAAACGCTGAAAAGCCGCTACCGCAGTCAGCTGAAAATGTATGAGCACGCACTGCATGAGTGCACGGGCAAGCATGTTATAGGCACAATTATTTATTCTTTTGAGCTTGGCAAAGCAATTGATTTAGATTAAAAAAGGTGACTGTTCAAATTGAGCAGTCACCTTTTTATTATTATATTATGATTATGGATCGAAGAAACCGATAATTGCGATACCTGCAACGGTTATTGCAATGCATATGTAATGCTTCCACGAAAGTCTTTCCTTAAGGAAAATTCTGCTCCAAATGACCGAGACGGCACAGTAGGAGGAGATGATCGGAGCGGAAAGAGCGACATGCTCCTGATCCGCAAGAGCATAAATATATGCAAGCTGACCCACCGTTTCAAATGCGGCGCCGACATATTTCGGGACTTCCTTTTTCGGGAAGAATTTGTCCTTTTTAATAAACTTGACATAGATAAAGCAAACTATTCCGAAAAGAAGGAATGTAAGCTCATATGACGTGTTCGCGGCATCTTCATCAAGCCTTTCGAGAACAAGGCTGTCGGCAAACGTTCCGAGAGCGTCAAGCAAGCAATAAATTATCGGGATAAGAATTGCAATAACGCTTTTCGCATACTTGTAGTTGCCCTTGCTCTGGCGCGCCGCTCTGAGGTCGTCATCCTCGGTCATTTCTGCAATTCCGAGTCCGACAACACCGACAACCACGAGAGCGATCGCTATATACTGCGCTCTTACGAGAGTTGCCATTCCTGCGATTATGCAGATAATCGAAACAATCGCACCTGAGGTATTGCATATCGGTGAAGAAATCGAAAGCTCAATATATCTGAGTCCGACATAGCCTATCGTCATTGACGAGATGTAAAGCAAGGATACAGGAAGATATGTGAGCATCGTCTGGAACGAAAATTCTACGTCCGTGAAAATCAGAGTGTATGCGGCATGCAGACCCATAACTACACCGACCGCCGTATCCATTTTAAGTGCGCTGTGCTTGTCCTTTGAGTCGGCACATCCCATTTTCGAGAACAGATCCGAGAAGCTCCAACAGCAAAGAGTGACTATTGAAAATATAAACCATTTCATAAATTTTAACCTCAATAAACCAATTTTTTCTCAACATAAAGCGTTTCATCGGCAAGGCTGATCCTGCCAAGTCCGAGAAACTTCTTTTCGGGTGAATAAACGCGGCAGAAGCCGTCGGTTTTTTCGCCCTTAATTCTCTTGAGGTCAAGCTCTCCGCCGTTTCCGAATCTGACAGATTGCTTTTCGCTGACGCTGACGGCAGGATAGCACCGAAGCATTTCATCGCACGGAGTAATCAGCTCATCAATTCGTCCTTCGTCTGCGAACCGCTGAACCTTTTCAAGCGTAACGGTTCTGTCAATCGAAATTCCGTTGGCTTCAATTCGCCGCAGTGCGGTTATCGTCGCGCCGCAGCCAAGCTCAGAACCGATGTCTGAGGCAAGAGAGCGGATATATGTTCCTGCACTGCACGAGACCTCAATTTCAAACTCATTGTTGATATCGGGCACGTCGAGAAGCTTTATATAGTGAATAACCACATTTCTCGCTTCTCTTTCTATTACGATGCCCTGACGGGCAAGCTTATACAATCTGACGCCGTCCTTTGAAACAGCGGAATACATCGGAGGAAGCTGACTTATAGAGCCGACATAGCGGTTAATCACTTCATTGAGCCTATCGACACTCACATTGACAGGATTCCTTTCAAGCACATTTCCCGTAATATCAAGCGTATCCGTAACCGTGCCGAGCAAAATTTTAGCGCGGTATGCCTTATCGTGCGTGGGCAGGTATTGAGAAAACCTCGTTGCGCCGCCGAGCATAATCGGAAGCACACCCGTCGCCATTGGGTCAAGGGTACCTGTGTGGCCTGTTTTCCCGATTCCGAGTATTCTTTTTATTCTGTTTGTCGCAACAAACGAGGTGATCCCCTCGGGTTTGTCCAGGAAAATAAAGCCGACCAATTTCTTCCCTCCGTGGTGGTATAATACCGTTAATATACAACGTCAAATTATACAATATGAACGCAAAAATGTCAAACAAAACTCTGTTCAGAAAAGCCTAAATCAGAGATTTATTGTCGCTTTTTGTGCAAATAAAATATTCTTATTAACATTCACACCAAAGTAATTGTAAAAACAACCAAATTTACTCCATGTAATTTGTAACAATCTTCAAAAATCATGAAAACCGTACATTTTTTGTTGACAATAATTCACTAATGGGATATTATATAAATGTATCTTAAGTCCTGTGAGGTGTGCGTATGAGCCGAATTCCGATAAATTCGGATATAGTTTATGCGGCACGTTACGGCGATAAAGCAGCAATGAATGAACTGATTTCATCTCTTGCTCCGACTGTTGAAAGCATTGCTTCGGGCTATGTCGGACGTTGTCCGATGACCCGCAGTGACTTGATTCAGGAGGGAATGATAGGTCTTCTCGGTTCTGTCTACGGGTACGACCCTGATGAGGGCGTGAGGTTTGAAACCTATGCAACGGTTTGTATTTCCAATCGCATCAAAAGCGCCGTGCGCAATCAGCTGCGGAGCAAGCATATACCGCTCAACGGCTATGTTGATATTGACGAGGTCGATATCAGCGACGATATGTACGATCCGCAAACGATTGTCGATATGCAGGAACGTTTTAACGATCTCAGCGAGAGCATTGAGAAACAGCTGACGGGTCTTGAAAAAGACGTGCTGAGGCTCCATATCGGAGGTCATAATTACAGTTCTATTGCCGAAATGCTTTCGATAAGCGTCAAAAGTGTTGACAATGCTTTGCAAAGGGCAAGAAAAAAGCTCAAGGAAAAATGATACCCTATATGCCTGCGCTGTACATAACGTTTTAGGACGTGCGCAGAGCGTAAATAAAATTATTTAGCGAGGTTGAAAATCATGTACGAAGACAAGACGTTGGTATGTAAGGATTGCGGTCAGGAGTTTACTTTCACCGCCGGCGAGCAGGAGTTCTACGCTGAAAAAGGCTTTGTAAACGAGCCCCAGCGCTGCAAGGCTTGCCGTGACGCAAGAAAGAACGCTGCCAGAGGCGAGCGCGAAATGTTCGAGGCAACATGCGCAAACTGCGGCGGAGTTGCTAAGGTTCCTTTCCGTCCGAGAGAAGACCGTCCTGTATATTGCAGCGAGTGCTTTGCAAAGATGAAGGAAGAGGCATAAAGTCTAACTGAAAATCTGAAGAGCTGTATCATAGTCCGTTGCTCGGGCAATGATACAGTTCTTTTTTTGATATGCCGATACTCAATCGTTATTTTCGGAAAAGCCCTTCAGAAAATCGTCAACATCAAAATCACCGTCATCAGTTGCTTCTTCAACAGGCTCCTGCTTTTTCGGCGGATTATAATGATGCTTCGGCTTTCCGAAGCCCTTGAGGAAATCATCAATCTCCTCATCGGACAGCTCACCGTTATGAGATTTTTCTGCTTTTCTTGACGCGTCAACAGCCTCACTGACAATCGTTTTGAACTGACTCGGGCTGATCTCCTCCGTGTTCTTTATTATGTCGCCCGTGTAGACAGGCTCAGGCGGCTTCCTGCTCTCGGAATGTCTGTGATGCGATTCCTCGCGCGATTCATGCTGTATTCTGTGATGCGGCTCGGAGTAACGATGCTCGTCGGTTTTGGAAGTCTCCTTTATTTCGGCTTGGTCCGAAGTCTCGCTATTCTGCCGGTTATTGAACAATCCGTTTGTAAAATATGATTTATAAAGGCAGTAAATGCAAACCATCGCGAAAGAAAGCCCCTGCACTCCAAGCATGTGAAGCATAAACATCCATTTAATGCTCGGATCAATTATGTGAACACAGTTTGCAAGGAATATATAAAAGAAGTTATCAACGATCGGCAGATATGTTGAACCGCCGACTTTTGCCAGCATTCCCCATTTGATACCTGTCATGATCTCGTGAACAATATAAAAAACAATTACGAATCCCGCCATTCTGACTATCTCGTATCCGTAATAGTCCTGAGTGAAGTTTCTTATAAGCTTCAGCATCATAAATGAGGTATACAAAAGCGCCTGAAAAACATTTGCACTCCAAAACGACATCTGCTTTTTAAATTTATGCAAAAGGAATCCGCGGAAAAACATTTCCTTGAAGCAGGAGGCAAACAGCGCCGTAAAGAAATAAATCAGTGTGCAGATACCGAGTGAGAAAAATTTTCCTCCGACATCATAGCTCATGTTCGGCGGATAAAATTCGCTAACAATTGCCAAAGGTGAATAAAACTTAAAAAATATTATTTCAACAACCGAAACGCAGACGAACGGAACTATGGAAAAAACCGAGCCGAGAAGCAGTGCCTTTTTTATCGGCTTTTTTCCCTTGACGATTCCGTAAGTGTTTATATGCTCCTTTTTGAAAAATATGAGCATGAAAATAATAACGAAGCTCAGAAAACGCGAATAAAAATTATCGCCGAGAATCGTAAGATCGGACTTGATAAAGAAAACGTCAATGCCAAATAAAACAAGCATCACCAAAAACATGGACAATGCCTCGGGTATCGCTTTTCCCTTTGGATCGCTCATTCTTTCACCCCTCACTCAGAATTTTTAAATTATTATAACACGAAGCGGACTATTTGGCAATATTGCAGTAAAAATTTGATTCCCACGCGGGGACATACGGACTGTGTGCAAAGTGTATACGGTAATCGGGGCAAAGCTCATGAATTTTCAGCGGCAAACGGAACATATCGCTGTTGCGGTGATATGCGCAGACATAGAGCCTCGGGCGATATCGTCTTATCGTTCCCCTTGCACCGTCAAGCGCCTTTTCCTCACTGCCCTCAATATCCATTTTCAGCAAGGTGATCTCTCTTCCGTTCAGAATATTATCGACGCTGTCTGCCTGAATTTCAATTTTTCCCGTGGCAGAAAGCTTTGAGTTCCTCCCCTTTTTCTTTTCAAAAAAGAGGGTTTCCTTTTTGTCCCATGCAGCAAGATTGAACCGCTCGATTTTTGAAAGCGCAGACGTTTTATCGCAGAGCTTTTTGTAATTTTTTGCGTCGGCCTCAACGGCATATATTTTCCGATAAGAGCTGTCGGTTGCAGAGAGAAATTCTCTCACAGTATCTCCGTCATATGCGCCGAGATCCATCAGAATTTCATCACTGCTCGGGCAAAGATATTCGGAATAAATATCCTCTTTTTTCATCTCGCACTTAAAAAGGTATTCCGTTCTTCCGCTTACCTTAAAATTGAGAATATCCATAAAGCTTTGCCGCGATTTTTCATCGCTCAGAAGCGAAAATGCTTCGTCAAATTCTCTGTCATGCTCTTCAATATACTCCCTTGAAAATGTACCGTCTCCGACAACAGGAACATCGGGAAAATAAAGCGTATGTTCTTTTGAAAGCTCCTTAACTCTTGCAAGCATTTTTTCATCATGAACGGCGAATGCCATTACGATTACAAAGTCGCTGTATTTTTCGCAGACCTCGGAATATTTCAGAACCCTTTTGCCGTGAAAAAAATGTCCTCTGACAAATTCATCGCTCGCAAAAAAATCCGCTGTCTCTATACCAAGCTTTTCAAGCCGCTGTGTAATCATATCCGCGCCGTTCCCCATGCCGTAAATCACGATCGGCAGATCTGTTTCCTTGAGCGAATCCCAAACGTTTTTTTCGTGAATTTTTTCAATCATTATTTCACCGCTTTCTATTGCTTAATCGGCTTGTTTTATGATATACTAAATTGATAAAATAATCAAGGCTGTGATGAAGTGAATTTTATTTTTAACGACATTAAAATAGTTGTCAACGGCGAAGTCGAAAAATCCGCCGCCGCACTTTTTTCGGAAGAGATTGAAATAAGAACAGGTAAAAAGCCTACCGTTTCCGATAAAAAAATAGGCGAATGTTACGTTGAGCTCAAAATCAACAACAAGAGCGAAAGCGAGGACTTTTCCGTTGAGCATGACGGAAGAAAAATCACAATCACGGCGCACCGTCTGCGCGGTCTTATTTACGGCTACTCCGTCTTTCTCAGAAAATGCACCGTACAAAACGGCGAGCTTATCCTCACAAAGGATATAAGCGACGATTATTCTCCATATATGCCCGTGAGAGGTCATCAGCTCAGCTATACGGACATGAACAATACCTATGAAACATGGGACGAGAAGCAGTATGAGCGTTATATACGCGACCTGATGATGTTCGGAACAAACACTGTCGAAGCCTGCCTTGGCGACGATGAAAAGCACACGGACCTGATGAAATACAGCTTTGAAGAAATCACAAAAATTAAGTCGCAGATCTGCGAAAGGCTTGACATAGATTTTTCAATCTTCTGCGCATATGCAAAAAGACTTTCCGACCGGGAAAGCAGCGATTATTTCTGCGGCTGTTGCCAAGGAATTCCGAAGTTTAATTTTTATTTTCCTCCCGGAGGAGACCCCGGCGATTTACAGGCTGAGGATTTTTTTGTCCGCTGTAAAAAAATAAAAAAAGATCTGCAAAAGGAATTTCCGAACATTCAGCTTTGGCCGTCTGCACAGGCTCCGCATCAGTATGCCGACTGGGGCGAACGCTTTATAAAAGAAATGGCAAAAATGCCCGAGGAGATTGACGGACTGATTTACGGACCCAATCACCCGTTCACGCTTGATGAAATGCGCCGTGCGATCGACTTAAAATATCCGATCAGATACTATCCCGATATCTGCCACAACGTCCGCTGTGAAATTCCTGTTCACTTTGACCGTGACGACTGGCACTATGCCTATGCCGCAACGCTCAGCCGTGAGGCATGCAATCCGCGTCCGAGCGAATACAGGCTCGTTCACCGTCTGACAAAGCAATACGTCTGCGGCAGTGTTTCCTACTCCGAGGGAGTCAGCGATGATGTGAACAAATTCGTTTTCAGCGCGCTGGATTTTGACCCCGATGCGGATCTCCGTGAGGTTCTTAGAGACTATGCACGTTCATTCTTTTTCGGTGAAAGCTGCGAAAAAATTGTTGATGTGATTTTCGGAATGGAGCAAAGCTGGAACGGCGATCCTGCCGAGAATTCGTCGGTTGAAAATGTTTATAATGCGCTCCTTGAAATGAAATCGGGTAAGCTCATGAAAAACTGGCGATATGTTCTATTTCTTTTCAGGGCGAGCTGTGACAAAATCGTTCGCGACAGAAGAATTTTTGAGCTTGATTTAATTGACCGTGCCAAAACGCAGATCAGAAAAGGAAATATTAAATTTGCAAAAGAAATTCTTTCGACAGATTTTGACAAGGAATATAAGAATTTACGCGCAGAATTATTCAGCCTTGCCGAGAAGCTTTTCGAGCTCATCGGTATGCAGCTTGACGTTGAGCATTTCGGCGGAATGAACGTTGAAAGGGGCTGTGTTCTCGATACTATCGACATGCCCGTGACGGACAGAAAGTATCTTCTGAATCAAATTGCGAATCACCCGAGCAAAGATTATCTTGTTGAAATAATTGACAGAAACAAGGTCGCAAAGGACGAGTATTATTTCTCCTTTGCCGAGCATGGCTTTGAGGTCTGCGGAAAGCAGAAGGGCGAATTCTACATGAATTTCCGCGGCGACGACAATGCCGACGCAAAGCTCCCGATGTGCATGACTAAGGTCTACGACCATTTCAATTTTGATTGCAGGGTTGCGGGTCTGACGGGCGGCGATTACGAGCTGAGGGTTACATATAAATCACGGCCAAACGATAAAATAAATCATCATAAGGTCACGGTAAACGGCAACGTCATCCACGACGGTGCACAGTTCGGCGGCCGCCGCGACGGGGATTACGAAAAGAAATTCCTTGCCGACGGATATCAAAGCATCGTTTATGATGTGCCGAAAAAATATCTTCAGAACGGCTGTGCCGAGCTTGAAATTACAGAGCCGCTTGACGGCTTCATGATAAGCGAATTCCGCTTTACGAAAAAGAGGTGATCCGATGCCTAAATTCAGTGTGCTGATAACGGTTTACAACAGTGAAAAATATCTTGCCGAATGTCTTGACTCCGTAGCGAGGCAAACCTACCGCGACTTTGAAATAGTTATAGTCGATGACGGCTCAACCGATTCAAGCGGAGCAATTTGCGACCGTTATGCCGAGAAGGACGGCAGGATCAAGGTTATCCATAAAAAGAATCACGGTGTAAACCGTGCGCGCAGAACAGCCTTTGAAAACTCAACTGGAGAATACATTCTCACGGTTGACTGCGACGATATAATCGACCCCGATCTCATCGAAACGGTAGATGAAATTATTGACAAATACAACTGCGACCTTGTCATGTTTGACCTCGCAATTTTCGACGATAAGACAGGAGCGGTAACCGTTAAAAAAATGGCTGAGGAAAGCCGCTTTTACGATGATAAGAACAAGAAAGAGCTGTACCTTATTCTGCTGAACAGATGCATGAATTCTCTCTGCTCAAAATGCTGCAGTCGCGAGAATTACGGCAAAGCATTTGAATATCTGCAATACAAAAAGATGTGTCACGGCGAGGACTGGTTCCAATCGGCGGTTCAGGTCTGCGGAATGAAACGAGGATACTATATTCAAAAGCCGATGTATCATTACCGAAATATCGTCACAAGTCTTTCGCACAATTATGACACGGATTCGCTCAGAATGAATTCGGATTCAATTTTTGACGTTAAAAAAATGATTGAGGACGATGGATATTTTGACGCCGATGTTGAAGCCATGTGGAAGGCCTATGCAAGAAAGGTAGTCAACACCCTTTTGCTTGCCGTTTCGGATTCCGAGATGAGCACGAAAGAAAAAATCGGCACGCTGAAAAGCGTAGCCGATACCGAGATTTATAAAATTGCCATTGAAAAGGATGCAGATTACGGTTCATCAAAACCGACTGTTCTGAAATTCCGTCTGTTAAAATACGAAATGTACAGATTGCTTTTTGCGCTGATGAAAAGCAGAAGGTCATGATTTTTGCAAGCCTTTATCCACATGGATAAGAACCGCAAGCGAGGCAACAAATGTGATGATATCCGCTATTGCCATGAACCAAAGCAGTCCGTCAAGCCCGAACCGAATCGGGAGCAGAAGCACAAGACCAACTCCGCAAACAATTTCCCTGAGCAATGAAAGCGCGGTAGATGTTCCTGCCTTGCCGAGGGATTGAAGAAAAATCGTAACGCCCTTGTTGACGCATGAGAGAATCGTTGCACAAAGGATTATGCGAATAGCCTTTATTGCAAACTGTGTGTAATAAACGCTCTCGTTTCCCGCTCCGAAAATGCCGATAAGCTGAGTCGGAAAAAGCTCAAAAATAATTGTAGCAACAAGGCCTGCGGCGGCCTCTGCAAGCATAAGCAAGCGCATAAGCTCACTCACTCTATCCTTACGACCTGCGCCGAGATTGAAGCCTACAATTGGAATACAGCCTGCGGACATACCGATTGCAATAGACATAATTATTTGGAAAAATTTAAGAACAATGCCGATGACTGCCGTCGGTATCTGGGCGTACTCGTTCTGTCCGAAAATCGGATCGAGTGCGCCGTATTTTTTGCACATGTTAAGCACCGCCGCCATTGAAAAAACGATGGAGATCTGAGCAAGAAAGCTTGAGGCACCGAGCGGAATAACCTTAAATATTACCGATTTATCGGGAATAAAGCTTGCCTTGCAAAGTCTGACGCTTTTCATTTTAAAAAGATAAACAAGCGAGAATATAGCTGAAAAAATCTGACCGATTACGGTTGCGACTGCCGAGCCCATCATACCCCAATTAAATTTAAATATGAATATCGGATCAAGAATACAGTTGATATTTTTGACATTAACTCTGTTTTCAAGTCCATATCTCATTGTAAAACAATAAAAACACCAAATCGGTGTCTTGTTTATTCTTGGAGCGGATGACGGGGCTCGCTCGGCTGCGCTCCCGCTTGCCGACACGCCCACGGTCTTTCAAACAGTTCACCGGACTGTTTGAATTCGCCTGCGGCGAACCGACCTTTTCGAGCCCACCCCATTGTAAAACAAAAAGGACACCAAAACGGTGTCCTTTTATTTTGGAGCGGATGACGGGGCTCGCTCGGCTGCGCTCCCGCTTGCCGACACGCCCACGGTCTTTCAAACAATTCACCGGATTGTTTGAATTCGCCTGCGGCGAACCGACCTTTTCGAGCCCCATCTCATTGTAAAACAAAAAAGACACCAAATCGGTGTCTTTTTTTATTCTTGGAGCGGATGACGGGGCTCGAACCCGCTACCTCCACCTTGGCAAGGTGGCGCTCTACCAGATGAGCTACATCCGCA
>CAKSSJ010000025.1 GCA_934488615.1 uncultured Eubacteriales bacterium
GTAAACACACTTGCAACATTCCAGAAAACAGCCCTCATGCACGATATTCCGATTATCGGCAAGGACGAGGTTATCGGTTCCGACCAGAACAACCCCGACGTATTCGGCAAGAACCTCACAGGTAAGGTTCTCTGCCTGCCTCAGACAATCGGTTCAACAACAGGCGGTATGGTTCTCTACACCGTATGCGCTCTTAACATGGCTCCCGCGGCAATGCTTTTCTCATTGCCGATCGACTCTCTTGCAGCCGCAGGCGTTATCCTTTCCGATGTTTGGACGGATAACACGATCGTTGCCGTTGATTCTCTCGGCGATGAGTTCCTCAGCGCTGTAAAGGACGGCGACAAGATCACCGTTAAAGAGGACGGAACAGTTATCGTTGAATAATTTTTGATCATAAGAGCTGTTGCAGAAAAACGGCATGTTTCTCTGCCGCAGCTCTTTCTTTTCGGAGGAATTTATGGCGAACATCAGAATAGACAACGCTTCCGATGATGCGCTTAAAATCGAGCTTGACGGCAAGGAATATTTTGTTCCTGAGGACGGAAGCATAACTGTTTCGGCTGTTGAAAAGGGAATACACAAGCTTGCCATTTGCCGTGCGGGAAGAACAGAAACTGAGACGGATACTCACAGTGAGGATGACGACCCGTTGCAAAGGCTTTCAAGAAACGAGAAAAGTCAGTATGTGCGGTTAAAGAGTGTTTTTGAAATAAATGTTATCTCTTCAAAATCCGTCTGGACGGTGAAGCAAAAGCCGTTGCTTATTGAAAAAACAGGTGTTGACGCACTTTTTTCAGGATGTGAGCTTGAGGTTGCCGGAGGCGGTATTGAAAATTCAAAACAAACCTTTGCCAATGAATGTGTCAGAAAAGCATTTCTGAAAAAGCAGTTGGCAGGAGCCTTTTTCCCGATAGGTATCGGAATTTTGATTTTCACGGTCATGGTTATTGTGGCATTTGCCGCAAACCTCTCGGGCAATCCGATCACGCTCGGCGGCAGAAGGTTTACTTATCCGTGGACATTTGGCTTGGCGGCGATTGACCTCGGCTTTATAGGATATTTTACGGCGATGCTTATAAATATTTTTTCCTCGGACAAACGATACAGATAAAAACCACAAATTAAATCAGCAAATGTTAAAGGACTGTTGCTTTAGGCACGGTCCTTTAAATTTTCGTCAAAGTTTTATCCGATATGACAAAATTTGTTTTTTATACAAAATAAAGTATACAATCACAGCGCGATATGCTATAATAAAGCAAAATGCAAAAAGGAGAGCTATACGATGAAAAAGAAAATTTTGTCGGTTTTGTTGGTTGTTGCGATTGTATTCGGCTTCTGTATGCCTGTTTCTGCCGCAACGACGATGAAGCTGACAGGCGCGACATATCCGACAACGTTGAAGCAGGGCAATCCTTTTATTGCAAGAGGAGTTATTACCTCGGATTATTATATTCGCAAGGTCGTTATCGGCGTCTACAATTCAAGCGGCGCGGCGGAATTTGATTATACGGGTCTGCCAGGGGAAAAGAGCTATGATATAAATGATGTTGACTATCTGCTGTCTTTTTCAAAGCTCAAAAACGGCAGCTATACATATAAAATTGTTGCCTCTGACGATAACAGCTCAGACGTAGTTCTTCTCAATAAGAGCTTTACGGTTACAAGCACGGGTCAAGCCGCAAGCACACTGAAAATAACAAATGCAAAATATCCCGATACGCTTGATGTTGGCGAAGGATTTTCCGTCACGGGAATTATATCGTCAAACTATAATATAACAAGAATAGTTATCGGCGCATACAAGGCGGACGGAACAAAGGGCTTTGAATATGTTGCAACGCCGAACGCGAAAAGCTTTGACGTAAACAGTGTTGACTACAGCCTGCCGTTTTCAAGGCTTGCCGCAGGAAGCTACACATATAAAATAACGGCGAGTGATACGCAAAGCTCAAATGTTGTGCTTCTCAGCAAGAGCTTCACGGTAGGAACTGTTGCCGCAAGCACATTGAAGATAACAAATGCAAAATACCCCGACACGCTTGATGTTGGCGAGGGCTTTTCCGTTACGGGAATCATTTCATCGAATTATAATATAACAAGAATAGTTATCGGCGCATATAAGGCTGACGGAACAAAGGGCTTTGAATATGTTGCAACGCCGAACGCGAAAAGCTTCGACGTAAACAGCGTTGACTACAGCCTGCCGTTTTCAAGGCTTGCGGCAGGAAGCTATACATATAAAATAACGGCGAGCGATACGCAAAGCTCAAATGTTGTGCTTCTCAGCAAGAGCTTCACTGTCGGAACGGTACAGTCAAGTACACTGAAAATATCAAATGCCAATTATCCCTCCATAATTGACGTCGGAGAGGGCTTTTCAGTCACGGGAATTATATCGTCAAACTATAATATAACAAGAATAGTTATCGGCGCATATAAAGCAGACGGAACAAAGGGCTTTGAGTATGTCGCAACGCCGAACGCGAAAAGCTTTGACGTAAACAGCGTTGACTACAGCCTGCCGTTTTCAAGGCTTGCCGCAGGAAGCTACACATACAAAATCACGGCGAGCGATACGCAAAGCTCAAACGTTGTTCTCCTCAACAGGTCGTTTACCGTCGGAAGCGGCTCTGTGCCGACAGGTGATTTAACAGAGGTCAACTGGGATGTAATTGATATTTCCTATTGGAACAGCGATGCAATAAGCTCTTGGTCCGAAATGGCAAATGCGCTTGATGCGATAATTCTCCGACTTGGCTTTGCATACACGGCAAGCAAAAAGATGGCGGAGGACGACTGCTTCGCAGAATACTATGCCGCCGCAAAAAGGTATAATATTCCTGTCGGAATTTATTATTTCGGAGCGGCAACAACAGTTAGCGAGGCTGACGCGGAAGCAGACTTTGTTATAAGTCTTTTGAAAAAATACAATTGCAAGCTTGAAATGCCTGTTTATTATGATCTTGAAACGGAGGATCAGGTTGATCTGACACAGGAGGAATGTACGGCGGTTGCCAGAACCTTCTGCGATAAGCTGAAAGCGGCAGGCTATTATGTCGGCATATATTGCAACAAATATTTTGCCAGAGATGAGCTTTATGCTTCAAGGCTTTCGGACTATCATTTCTGGATTGCCGAGTACAATTCAAGCTGTACATATAACGGGGATTACGGAATGTGGCAGTACACTGAATCGGGCAGAATTGCAGGACTTGATCGTGTCTGCGACAAGAATTATTGCTACTATGATTATCCGACATATATTAAGGCGAACGGCTTGAACGGCTTTACAAAGCCCCAGCCGATCGTGAATCCGCAGTTCAGCTTTAAAACGGGAACTAACCTCAGCTTAAACAAATCGAAGAAAACGGTTCTTTTGAAAAACGATCCGGGGCTTACACAGAACCAGTTCATTTCAAAATATGTTTCATACAAGGATGTAACGGTCAAGACATCGGGACTGACATCTGACGGAAAGGTGAGGACAGGCACAACCGTTTCTGCTTCGGGAAACGGAAAAAGCTTCGGACCGTACACAATATGCCTCATCGGCGACACGAATGCGGATTCAAAAATCAATTCAGCGGATGCCTTGCTGGTTCTTCAGCATACGGTAGGACTTAAAAATCTGAGCGGTTCGGCACTCACAAGCGCGGATTGGAATAAGGACGGTAAGGTTAATTCCTCCGATGCTCTCGAAATTTTAAAATTTACTGTTTCAAGGTGATTATTATGAAAATCGGTATTTTCACGGACACACATTATTGCGATCTCGATTTGCTCGAGCAGGACAGAAAACCCCGTTATGCTTATGCCGCAGTGAACAGAGCCTTTGACGACTTCAAGGCGCAGGGCGTACAGATTGCCATATGCTTGGGCGATCTCGTTCATTTTCATAACGGAACGGAGGAAAGCCTCAGACATCTTGAAAAAATCTCGTCGCTTATCAATTCCTACAAAATCCCGACCTATCAGTGCATGGGCAACCACGACAATGAAGTTGTCAGCGCCGAGGATATGGCAAAAATAACTGGCTTTCACGTTGCGCCGACTACAGTTGAGGACGATGAGGTGAAGCTGATTTTCCTTGACGCTTCATATTCTCCCGACGGCGAGCCTTACGGCCGTGAGGATATCGACTGGACAAAGAGCTATGTCCCGAAATCCGAGCTTGAATGGCTTGAAGAACAGCTCAACACAAATAAAAGAAAAATTGTGTTTACGCATCAGAATATAGACACAAATGTTGAAAGCCGCCATATCGTTTCAAATGCGGACGAGGTAAACGATATACTCGCTAAGCACGGGGTTTCACATGTCTATCAGGGTCATTATCACTACGGTGCCGAGAATATCATCAACGGTATTCCCTATACAACGCTTCGTGCAATGTGCATCGGTGAGGAAACAAATTATCTTATAGCAGAGGTTTAATATGTCGGTTGAGGAGCTTGTACGTTTAATTTTTGAGATGGTCGGCACCGTTGCTTTTGCGATATCGGGAGCGATGGTTGCAATAAAGAAAAAGGTAGATATTTTCGGGGTTATTGTTCTCAGTGCCATGACGGCGCTCGGCGGAGGAATTGTCAGAGATATTCTTATCGGTCATTTGCCGCCGACAATGTTCTCCGATTACAGATACGTCATGGTTGCGGTTATCACGTCTGTAGTTGTTTTTATTGTGGCATATATTTTCCGCGAATCGTATCGGAAAAGTGAAAAGACGGTCGATGCGGTCAACAATATTTTTGATGCGCTCGGTCTCGGAGTGTTCACGGTTATGGGAGCTAAGGTTGCGATAGAATCGGGCTTCACAGTCAACGGAATCCTCGTTGTTTGCCTTGCGGTTGTAACGGGCGTCGGCGGCGGACTTATCCGTGACGTTATGCTCATGGAAATTCCGTTTGTGCTCAAGAAAAGAATATACGCCGTCGCCTCAATTCTCGGCGGAACAGCGTATCACCTGATGTATATTCACAATGTAAATGTTAGGTTGGCGTCGATTATTGCCGTGCTGATTGTTTTCGCCGTCAGAATTCTTGCAACAGCGTTTAAACTGGATTTGCCGAAGGTGAGATTCCCAAAGGAAGAAAAGTCTGTATAATCGGATACATAAAAATGACCTCCTCTTGAATGAGGAGGTCTTATTATATCCGGTCTTATTTTTTGAATGCGTTTTTAATTACCTTCGGAAGAAGAACGAAGAGATACTTAACGAGCATATCGACGATAGCCTTAACAAAGTTTGTTATGTAAGCACTGATGTTTGAAACATTATCGGTCGGAAGATCCTGATAATCTTCTGCCGGCTTGTTCTGTCCAACGTCCTTCTTAATAGCGTACTTATCAATAAGAGTAATCTCTTGAGTTTTGTCATCAACAAGGTAGGATTTCATAACAAGCTTGCCGCCGTCAACCTCTGTTGTCATGAAGCAGCCGCCCAAATCTCTTGTTGAAAGGCGGAAATCGCAGCAGCCCGGGATAGGATCAATCGCGTCGTAAACTCTGTATCTCTTTGTACCTGCCGTAGCCGGAACAATGTGAACGGAGCCTTCGGGATTGAGTGCAAATGTTGTTTCCTCGCCGTTGAACATTTCTGTTACATACTGAACATTATCAACAACCTTATCGCCCTTAACCTGCTTTGATCTATAGTAAACATGGTCGTGACCGGCCTCTACTACGTCGATATCAAGCTCGTCAAAGAGCGGAATAAGAACGTCTCTCATTATAATCGCATCGGGCTTGTTGATGTTCTTGCCCTCGGAGTATGAAGCCCTGTGCATGAGAACGATTTTCCAGTCCGCATCGGTCTTGCTCATGTCATTAACAAGCCAGTTTCTCTGAGACTGTGTCATCGGATACATGTCGTTTGTGTTGATAACAGCAAAATGAGCGTTGCCGTAATCGAATGAGTAGTAAACGCCGTTGACCCAGTTTGTGTTGGACTCGGTGTTCGGGTTGCCGAGGTTAAACATTGAGTTGAAAACGTTGATGTTAAGCTTGTTTGTGATGTTGCCGTCGTGGTTACCTGCAACGGGAGCGATCGTGGTGTTCATGTTTGCAAAAGCAAAGTTCTTGAAGTACCAGTTCCACTCATCGTTTGTGTCATCGTTGACAAAGTCACCGAGGTTTATCATGAACTCATAGTTCGGAAGCGTCTTGACCGCACCGAGCATTGTCTCAGCGGCATGTGCAAAGTTCTCGTCGCTGCTTGCCTGAACGTCGGCAATGGAAATGAAGGAGAATTTGCTGTCACCGTCATCTGTTCTGAATGTGCCGTCACCGCTCCAAAGGTTGAGAGATCTGTCTCCTACACGGTATGTATAGCTCGTGCCCGGCTCAAGATTGTCAACGGTAACCTTATGACAATAGAGGTCGCGGAACTTGTAAATATTGCCTGCCGAATACTCTGTTGCTTTTGCATAGCTGCCGTCAAAATCAGATGTCTTAATTATTTGAACATCGCTTCTTGTATAGGTCTCGGTGTACCAGCAGAAGCCTCTTGAAGTTTGAGAATCGCCGTTGAAAGCACAACTGACTCTCGTTACCGTATCTGTTGTTTCTGCCGATGATGCTATTGCCGAACAGCCGAAGATCATGCAGATACAAAGAATTACGGAAATAATTTTTGTAGAAATCTTTTTCATAAAAAACCTCCTGTGAGTGTTATATTGTCGGGAACAATGTCCCTATTATTAGTTAAATTATACAACAAAAAAACAATTCAGTCAACGTACAAAATCGGCACCTTTTTTTGTGTAAAACGCTCATAAAACCCGACACAATCGTTTGACCGTGTCGGGTGAAAGATAATTTTTGTTTTAAGCTTTCTTCTTAAGATTTGCAAAGCTGAAATTGATGTATGCCTTGTTGAGCTTGTGCTCATCGTGCTTATAGAACCAATTAACAAGCAGTCCGCCGATAACGCCGCCGATTGCACCGATGATAAGCCCGCCGATGACATCGGTCGGATAGTGAACGCAAAGATAAATTCTCGACATTCCCATGAATATCGCAAAGAGAAACGCTAACCAACTGATCTTTTTATTTGTAACGCAGAAAAGTCCCGTTACCATTGCCATTGCCGAGGTTGTGTGACCCGACGGGAACGAACGGTCGCTTTCAACCTGCGCTCCTGCATTCAGCCACCATTGATAAACGGGGCTGTCGAGGTAAGTGTACGGTCTCGGACGGGAAACAAGGGGCTTGATCGTCAGGTTTGTGAAAATCGCACCGACGATAATACCTGCAAGCATTGCCGAGCCTGCTTTTCTCGTCTTTTTGAAAAGCATGAGAATGAGTGAAATAATAATCAGCGCAATTCCGTCGTGTCCAAGCGTTGTGATCGCATTAAAAAAGACATCGAGGAATCCGCCTGCCGCACTGTCATGCAATCTGTGGAAGAAATCAAAGATTGCGAGGTCGAAGTCGGCAAAGGTTGAGTTGAGCCAAGAGGCAACTGCTGTTACTTCCATTATTTTAAACCTCCGTTGTATTTTATGCTTATTATATTAGCATTTTTTAGAGAATAAATCAATCTTCTTGAAAAAGAATTTATCTTTTGTTATAATTATCTTACATTTATTTTACAATCTTTACGGGAGGTTTATAAAATGACCTTAATTGCAAAGATTTTTTCAGCCGTTATGGCGGTGATCATGGCGCTTATTCCTTTGAACAGCGCCGTGACGAAAAGCTCGGACACTCCTGCCTCCGACAATTATCCGTACACGCTTGAGGACATGTCCGTTGTTTACGATAATGTTGACGAAAACGGCAATTATTATCCGCTCGTTGTTGTGCCCGGTATATCACATTCGATAACATATGTTGTTGACGAGGATTACGACAGCTCGACTGCCGAGGATTTGTCACGTCCGCCGATAAAGAAGGACGCTTTCGGCAATGACCTTCAGAGCGGAACCGTTATTTTTGATGTTCCGGAGATACTCAAAACTGTTGCGCTGTATCTTATAGCTCCGCTGGTTAAATCGGTCATTGCTCAAAAGGACTGCGGTCTTGTTGACGCAATCGGAAAGGTTGCCGACACTGCTTTTTCGGCACAGAAAACCTTGCCCGACGGAACCTTTGCGAACAATGAGATAGGCTTGCTTGAATTCAACGGCTCGTTTGCCGATTTTGCAACTCCCGACGGTGCCGAAACGAAGAATTATATGCAAAATCAGTGCGACTATCTCTATAAAATACTTCCGCTTCGTGCTGTTTCGGATATAATCGGAGAAGAAAATCTTTTCTTTTTCACCTTTTCGCTTTTTGCCGATCCGATGTCCTCGGCTCAGCGGCTTGATAAATACATAGACATGGTTCTTAAAAAAACGGGCGCAAAGAAGGTCAATCTTCTCCCGATAAGTCTCGGCGGTACAGTATTTACGGCATTCTGCGATCAATTTACCGATACCGACAAGGTCAATACAATAGTTAATGTCGTTCCCGTTCTCAACGGAACGCAGTCGGTTACGGATATGTTCAACCGTGATTTTGATGTTTCGGCAGAGTTCTGGTACAACGAAGGAATTCCGATGATGATTTCCGAGTTTACGGAGTACGGGGAGCTTATCGGTCACGCTGTCAACTTCTTGCTTCGTGCTCTCCCTGCCGAGGTCAACGCCGCAATGCTGACGAAAATTTACGATAATCTTTTGAACAATCTTTTTGTCAACACTCCGCAGATCTGGGCAATGGTTACGAAGGAGGATTACCCCGAGCTTGCCAAAAAATATCTCGGCGATGAGGAGCATGCTCCCGTCAGGGCAAAGACCGATGCGTTTTATCGGGCACAGCTCAATCTTGCCGACAATATCAAAACAATGACGGCGAACGGAATTAAGATAAATATTATTTCGGGCTACGGACTTCATACGGGCGACGCACGGTACAATTTCTTCCATGTCACGGCGAATGCCGACAAGGTGAACGGTGACGGTGTTATCAATGTTGAGTCAACAACTCTCGGTGCAACGGCGGCTCTGCCGGGCGAAAAGCTCACCGAGGGCGGCAGACTTTCTCCCGACGGCGAGGTTGACGCTTCAACGGGAGTTCTCCCCGATAACACATGGTATTTCTGCAATATGCACCACGAGGATGCGGCGAATAATGCGCCCGTAATTAACCTTGCGGTTGCGCTGATGTATTCGCATGATGTTGAAAATGTCAACTCCAAGCCTGAAAAATACCCGCAGTTCAACGGCAATTCCGATAATTGGTTTATCCGCCGCTGGAGATACAGGGATATGAAAAATCTCTATGCCGATTATCAGGCAGGCAAGCTCGATTGGCCGCAGGAAACCGTTGACGAATGTAAGGCGATAATGAATGACTGCGAGCGTGTTATGCGAGCCACGATTGCTGATGCGGAGTTCTGTAAGGAAACGACAAAAAGGGTTAATGATTTTTGCGCAACCTACGGCGGACTCAGCGAGGAAAACGCAAAGCTTTTGACACAGAAACAGCTCAACGAGCTTCCCGAATGGGCAAAGGTTTTAACAAAAATAATAACCTTTGTTGACGATACACTTTTCAAAATTTACGGCGACAAAGCATATTCGGAATTTTGGAAAATATTTTTTAAGTAATATAAAAAACAGGCTGTACCGAAGCGATTGCTTTGATACAGCCCGTTATATTTTTGCGTTATCTTAAATGAATCGTGTCAAAGAATGAGTTCTTTGCTTTGCCGATGAGCGTGGAAATCAAAATACAGATCACGCATACACCGACGTCGGCGAAAACTGCGAGCCAAACAGGGGCATAGCCTGCCGCACCGAGAATAAGAACTATCATCTTGATAACGATTGCAAAGATGAGATTAAAGTGAACAATGTTTATCGTTCTCTTGAAGAGCTTATGTGCAGGAGCGAGCTTGTCGAGCCTGTCGTTCGTAAGGATAACGTCTGCCGCTTCGCTTGCCGCCTGAGTGCCGAGACCCATCGCAACACCTGCGTCCGCAGAGGCAAGAACGGGAGCATCGTTGATACCGTCGCCGACGTAAACAACCTTGCCGTACTCGTTCTTGATTTCCTCAAGGTGGCTGAGCTTTTCTTCGGGAAGAAGATTGCAGTAGTATTCATCGAGATTTATTGCTTTTGCAACCTCGTCGGAAGCCGTTTCGTTGTCGCCCGTGAGCATTATGATGTGCTCAACACCTTGGTCACGCAGATGTTCAACCATGTCCTCAACGCCTTTTCTGAGCGCACTTCTGAGGGTGATCGTGCCGATGATTTTTCCTTCAAATACAACGCAAACGTCGCCGTCCGTGTAGTCGGGAGTTTCGATACCCTCCGTCTCGAGCAAGCGTCTGCCGCCGCAGAGAATCCTTTTGCCGTCAAACATTACGCTTGTACCGCCGCCTGCGACCTCACGGAAATCGCTGAGATACTTTTCGTCGATTTGCGGAGCCGCATTTACAATACTTTTTGCAATCGGGTGGGAGGAATAGTATTCCGCCGCCGCCGCAAGAGTGAGGATCTGCTCCTCTGAAAAATCGCTCATTGAAGTGATCTTGCTGACCTCGAAGTTGCCTGTTGTCAGTGTGCCTGTTTTGTCAAAAACAAATGCTTTTGCCTTGGCAAAGGCTTCGATGAAGATTGAACCCTTGACAATAATTCCGTCCTTTGCCGCCGCACCGATACCTGTGTAGAAGCCGAGCGGAATTGAAATTACAATAGCGCACGGACACGAAGCAACGAGGAAAACAAGAGCTCGCTTGATCCATGATGCAACATCCTTTGTTGCGATTGAACCGATAACTGCCAGAGCAACGGCAATGATAACAACGATCGGTGTGTAATATTTTGCAAATCTTGTGATGAACTTCTGAACGTTACCCTTCTTCTCGGTTGCGTCCTCGACCATCTTGACAATTCTCGAAGCTGTTGAGTTCCCGAAAAGCTCGGTTGTAACGACCGTAACGCTGTCCTTGCCGTTCACCGTGCCGCTCTTGACTTCAACGCCCTTGCCGAGAGTGATCGGCAGGCTTTCACCCGTGATAGCGGAAGCATCGGCTGTCGATATACCCGATTCAACAATGCCGTCGATCGGGAAACGCTCATAGGGGAGAACGTTGATTTTTGCTCCGACGGGAACATCCTCGGCGTCAACCTTTTTGGTCGTTCCGTCGGGAAGCACAAGGTGTGCATAGTCCTGCTGGATTTTTGCAACGGAATCAATAGCCTTGCGGCTGTTTTCAACCGCTCTGTCCTCGATTATTTCACCGATTCGGTAAAGAATCGCAACAAGTGCCGCATCTCTCAGCTCGCCGATACAGCAAGCGGCAATAACGGAAATGAGCATAAGCTCGATTTCGGTAAATCTGCGGCCCTTAATATCGCCGTAGACTTTAAACACAAGCGGATAAGCCGCAAGCACAACGGCAACAATGCCGACGATCGTCTGGGCGAGCGGAAAGGCTTTAAGGAAAAGACCGACAACTACAAGCACTGCCGAAACGCCGAGCAACGTGAGTGAAAGCTTGGTTTCTTCCTCCTCGTCGTCGTCATGGGCGCATCCGCCGCAGCCGCATGCACAGCCGTGGTTGTGACCGTGATCGCCTTCATGCTCATGTCCGCCGCACTCGCAACACTCATCATGTTCACAGCAGTCATGTTCACATTCGTGCTCGTGTTCTTGATCGAATTCATGTTCAGACATCTAACATTCCTCCTTTGTGTAATACATGCGCCAGACCTGCGCCGAAAATTTCTTCAACATGCTCATCATCCAGCGAATAATAGCTTTCTTTGCCTTCCTTGCGCGGACGGACAAGCCCTGCGCCTCGGAGAATTCTCAATTGATGTGAAATTGCGCTCTGACCCATGTTGAGCTTTTCGGAAAGGTGATAGACGCACATCTCGCCGTCCATGAGGGCGGAGATAATTCTGATTCGTGTGCTGTCGCCGAACACCTTGAAAACCTCGGCGAGGTCATAGAGAACATCGTCGCTGACCTCTTTTTTCGCAACCTTTCGATTGCAGTTGTCATGCGGACATTCGTCGCAATTCATTATTGCTTTATTATCTTCCATTTGTTTCACCTGCGGTTCAAATTAACATATGAATAAATGTTCATTCGTTAGTTTTATTATATGCATCTTTTTTCTGTTTGTCAACAGGTTTTTAAAAATTTTTTTCGGTCTTTTAATAATTTTTATTCTAATGGCGCATGTTATAATTTCGTTGACGGTCAATAAGCCCTAAAAATTGACTTTTTCCTTTTCATATGATAATATAAATAAAAGCAAATGATAAAGAAAAGGAGCCTTTTATGGCATACGATATTATAAGATGGATAGGCGGAGCCGTGCTTTTTGCGATTCTTGTGACCGTGCTCTGCATCGTTTCAAAGAAAAAGGGCAAGGCGGTCGTTACGGCGGCATTTACAGCAATAATTCTGACGGCGGTTTCGTTCGTCGTTCCGCTCGAAAATTATATTCACCCGTTCGACTCGGTCGAGAAGCTTTTTGCATACAGATATCATGAGGAGCTTGTGACGTATTTTGAGTGCGACGAGGGCGTTGTGTGCATCGCCGAGAGGAATAACGGCAGCAATGTCAACTATTGTTTCAACAAGGACGGCAAAAAATTATTGCTTCCGTTTTCGTTGGTAGACGATACACAGCACCGCTCCAGCAAATACGGAGTTTTTCTTATCAAAAAATTTGAGAATCAAAGCTTGGTTTTCACGCAGGTAGACGATATAAAATATGACGGTAAAGACTTTCAAAACGGCGGCGCAGGCTATTATTATTTCGTGGTGGACGGCAATTTCATTCCGTCACGTCTGACCTGTAACGGCGAAAAGGTTGTGCTTGTATAAAAAGAGCGGCAGAGAGACGGTCAAATCTTTCTGTCGCTTTTTTATTTATAATGTTCGTAATCCTTTTGGATAATGATTTTTTGCGGTTTTGCTGACGGCTTTCGCTCCGCCGATCGGACAGCCCTCAACTGTTACGGCGCACCAGCCCTTATCAAATTCACAGTCCACGGTTTCGCCGTGGATATATTTTTTTGCCTGCTCGGGGGTAAGCTCAATTTTTTGCTTGAAGATTTCTCCCATTGCCGAGAAAAATTGATGGTGTGGTTTAATGTAATTTTTTTGCAGACTGCCGAGCGTAACTCCGCAGGAAAAAGCTCCGTTCGGAACGGGAAAATCAGACTCAAAATAAACAAAATTATCCTTATATTTTTTAACGGCTTTTTTGTTGTAGCTTTCCAATGTTTCGTCAAGAAAATCGAAAATAATTTTTTGCTCGTTTTTCGGAATATTCCTGAGTGCGCTCGGCGGAAGCTCCTCGATTCCGAAGCCGTCAGTCTTTCTCATCAGCGCAATGAACTGTCCCTCACCTTTTGCAATATGGGGATAAAATCTTCGGCAGCGTGAAATATTTTTTTCTTTGCAGCCGTCGAACATAATTCCGTCTGCCGTAAAATTTATAACGCTGTCCTTGGCTTCAATCAGTTCAAAGTTATCGTTTTCGTTGAGGAACCAATCAACATTTTTTTCGTTTTCTTCAAGCGAAAAAGTGCAGGTCGAATAAAGCAAAAGTCCGCCGGGCTTAACGGTTGTTTTTATCTCATCAAGGATTTCACGCTGACGTTCGGCGCAATGCAAAACATTCTCAACGCTCCATTCTTTTTGTGCGTTCTCGTCCTTGCGAAACATTCCCTCGCCCGAGCAGGGTGCGTCAACAATAACAAGGTCGAAAGCCTCATTGTAAAGCGACGCAATTCTTTTTGCATCGGCGCAGGTTGTTATAACGTTCTGAAAGCCCATTCGCTCAATGTTGCCCGTCAGTGTTTTACACCGTGACGGAATAATTTCATTGGAAACAAGAATACCGTTGGGATTTTGCACCGCCGCTTGGGTAGACTTGCCTCCAGGGGAAGCGCAAAGGTCGAGAATGTTCCAATCGGGCTGAATATCAACGCTTGCAACCGCCGCCATTGCCGATGGCTCCTGAATGTAAATCATGCCTGCATGATGATACGGGTGATTGCCAATTCCGTCGCAGGAAAAATAAAAGCCGTTTTCCGCATACGGGATTTTTTCACCGCCGAACGGATTGATTTTTTCAAAATTCTCTTCGCTTATTTTATTTGTATTCACCCTAAAAGAGCGCACGGGATTTTCGGAATGCGACGCTTCAAATTTTTCATACTCCTCGCCCAAAAGCTCTCTCATTCGGTTTGTAAAATCAATAGGTAACATAAAAATTTTTCCTTATAAATTCGCTTCGATATTAAACATGCAAATTGAAAGCGCCGCAATTGCCGCAGTTTCCGTTCTCAGAATTCTTTTACCGAGTGAGACGATTTCGCCGCCGTGTTCTTTTGCTTTTTCAATTTCTTTTTCTTCATATCCGCCCTCGGGACCGATAAAAATTCCCGCGCTCATTCCCGGCTTTAATACGTCGATTTTTTCGCGCAGTTTTTTTATACTGTCGGCACATTCGTACGGAACAAGAAGCATATCCAGCTTTTCGGCATATTGCAAGGCCTCGCCGAAGGTCATAACATTTTTGACCTCGGGAATGACCGTTCTGCCCGATTGCTTTGCCGCGCTTTCGGCAATCGATTGCCAGCGTGCAAGCTTACTTTTTTTCTTTTTGTCGTCGAGCTTAACAACACAGCGAACCATCTCCACGGGAACGATTTCCGCCGCTCCGAGTTCAACCGCCTTTTGAATAATCAGCTCCATTTTGTCCGCTTTCGGTAAGCCCTGAAAAAGAACAAGACGTACTGGAAGCTCGTTGCTTTCAAGCTGTCCCTTTTCAATATCGGCAACAACGCTGTCCCCGATAAATTCACGAATCGCACAGCAATAGCTCGCCCCGTTGCCGTCGTTGGCAATAAATTTTTCGCCCGGCTTCATTCTCAAAACATTTTTTATGTGGTTAAAGTCGCCGCCCGTGATAACGACCTGAGAGTCGGAAATGCTTTCTGCGGGAACAAAGAAATGATACATAACGATCGCTCCAAAAAAGTTTTCGGTTAATTATATCATTACATTATAATAATTGCAAATAATAAAAGGAATTGACATAATAATCTTGACATTTTTTCTTTCTATGATATAATCTTTTATGCGGTTTGATACTGCATGCCGTATATTTTTGCAGGAGTGGCGGAATCGGCAGACGCGCTAGATTCAGGTTCTAGTGAATGCAAGTTCATGAGGGTTCAAGTCCCTTCTCCTGCACCAACAGAGTCGCTTTTGCGGCTCTGCTTTTTTGTGACTTTTTGTTTGGAGAAGGGCTTGAACCCGAGAGGGTCTGAGCGTTAAGAAAACAGTCTTGTGGACTGTTTTTAGTGAAGAGCGGTGAGACGGGTACTGTCGCTTGCGACGGTCGGCGAGCCGTTAGAATGCAAGGCACAGCCGCAGCAGACGGCAAGTCCCTTCTCCTGCACCAAAAAGAAAAGTCGCACGAAGTGTGGCTTTTCTTTTTGTTCTATTCACTTTTCTCTATGTCTTTTTTCACTCTTCAATTATACAGTGCGACTTTTCCAGAGAATAATTAAGAGTGAAAAGAGAAAAGTTATAGTCAGCAGAATTTAAAACGGACGACCAATGGTCGCCACTACAAAAAGACAGTGAATTTTATCTGACTTTTTAACACTTCCTACTTCGGCGCAAGCCGCAGAAGCCACCTCCCCTAACAATCAGGGAGGCTAAAACAGGACGTAAACCTCAGCGTTTAATCTTTAAAATTGTGATATCTGTATTAAAAAGTTGCTGTAACTTTCCAAGCCTCCCCTTGAAGCAAGGGGAGGGGGACCGCTTGCGGTGGTGGGGATTTAAAATGCTGAATATTTCTGACATTTTATTTTCCTTTGAAACCCCTCCGTCGCTCCTTCGTCACGCCACCTCCCCTGCAGGGGAGGCAAGAGATTTTCTGCCCCGAAAACAATTTTTATTAGGATTTCTCGGTGCGATAAAATGTAGCAAAAGCACAATCTGTAGGGGTCGACCAAGGTCAGAAGTAAATATAATTGTTTTTGTTGTGGTGTGTATTGCACCCAACGATATGTCGAAAAAGGCACAGCTTGTATGGCATGACGGCTGATACAGCTTATCCGTACTCGATTTAAATTAAGAAAAAAAAATATGAAAAATAACCAATTTTCGGAGGGTTTATTATGGCAAGAGAGACCTTGAAATCAAGGCTTGGTTTTATTCTGCTTTCCGCAGGCTGTGCGATCGGCGTCGGAAATGTTTGAAAGTTCCCTTATGTTGTCGGTCAGAGCGGCGGCGGAGCATTTGTTTTGATTTACATTTTGTTCCTTATTATCCTCGGTCTGCCCGTTATGACAATGGAATTCGCAATCGGCAGAGCGAGTCAGAGATGCCCCGTTAAGGCTTATCAGGCGCTCGAAAAGAAGGGTCAGAAATGGCACATTCACGGCGGATTTGCGCTCGCAGGATGTTATCTTTTGATGATGTTCTATACCACGGTTACGGGTTGGATGCTCCATTATTTTTATCTGAATGCTTCGGGACAGTTTACGGGTCTTGATTCAACCGCAGTCAGCGGCGAATTTGATAAAATGCTTGCTCAGCCCGTTACAATGACGGCATGGATGGCGGTCGTCGTTATCGCGTGTATTGCTGTTTGTATAATCGGACTGCAAAAGGGACTTGAAAAAGTCACCAAGGTTATGATGATCGTTTTGCTTGCGATTATGATTGCACTTGCCGTCAACAGCATTTTTATGGACGGTGCAAAAGAGGGCTTACCTATGTTCTTCCGATAATAATTCTTTTCATCTTCGGCTTCGGCATCTACAATAAATTTTTTGCGGCATAAAAAATAGGCACACAAATTGCCTTTATAAAAAATCGGACGTCGATCGGTACAAAAGTATCGTTCGGCGTCCGTTTATATTCATTATCATTGTTCATTGCTTTATTTATTTGAAGTGCGGCAAATTTCGGCAAGGAATAAGGACGAGAGTACCCGCCGGCAAAGCTTTATCCTTAAACACTAAAACTGGATTATACGGTATCAGAGTTATCCTTTTTCTTTAAATAAGTGTTTCTCAGAATAACAATGGTCAAAATAGCGGCTGTCGGAATTTCAAATAATAAAAATAAGCATAAGAAATTGTATTTATAATTTACTGTAACATTATTTTCATGTATTTCAATTAACGACAGCGTTTTGAAAGGAAAGTGGTTTTTAACATAAACGGTAAAAACTATTGGATCATCGGCTGTTTTGTTTGAGAGCTTGATCGTCAGATTACCATTCATATGTTTTAAATAATCGTTTTTGCTTGCGTCAAAGTTATGTTGATGTGGGTCTTTATTTTTAATGTCAATGCTTTTTTCAAAATCTTCCGAATAAATATCAATGCTTGTGTATTTCTGCGAAACATTGCTTGCAACATTTAGCGAAATATTATCGGAATATTTTCCTTTCGGAAGAATTGCAAGCAAAATTATACCGAAAAGCAGAGAAGATAATATCAACATCACGACTATATTTACAATTACTTTTTTCATCACGCAACACCCTATTTCTATTGTGTCTGATATTGTTTTATTCTTTATACCAAAAAGCCCAATTATGATAATGCTTTTGTAACAGGGAAACAGTCTCGCGGGACAGCTTGTCTGCAATGACCGTGTTATCAAGCAATTCGGACAAATAGTCTAACCACATAAGACCGTGCTCCTGTGGCATTTTAAGCGCTTTTGCAACAGCGTTTTCTATTGTTTTTGACAGCCTCACATCGTAAAAACGATTCAGCCTATTTGAGATTATTAGTGCACCGTTCCAATTGATATCTTGTAACCACTTTAATAATTCGTCTAAGTATGGAGCTAACTCCTCATCTGATTTTTCAGATAAAACAGCGGCACAGTTTTTCCAAGCCTCCATTGCACCATCGGGCTGTATCAATAAGGATAAATCGGCAACCTTTTTTGCAAGAGCTCTGCCCTCAGCCTGAGTTTCAATGGGATTATTCCAATTCAATTTATCGTAAATCTGTTTTATTTCATTCATGCCTATTCTCCAAATATATTAAAACGGTATTTTAATAAATAACAGTAAGCTGTGTAAAAATTATTTTGAATTTATTATATCAGGTTCTTGACGAAAAGTAAATATTCCGTTATAGGCACACTCAAGCATAAAATGACCCACTGCGGTGAGGCTGTTTTGCTGTCCGTACCGCAATGGGTCTAATTGTTCATCTGTTTTATATAGTTGTAACCATACACGGCTGACGGGCTCTTTTTAAGGGGTCGGAAGAGCGGATCATGTCAACCGTGTACGGCTTTATGACACTATGCTCGGTCGGATTATGAAGCATAGGTATCATTGTTTTATGGGACAATACTACAAAATATTATCCTCTCCAATATAAATTAGAGTTTCCTCAAATCGAACGTATTTTTTATCCTCATCTAATCATAAGTAAATATATTTCATTTACAAAAAATACTTTGCAAACAAAATCATCACTATAGCTATAACTAAAAATATTCCGCACAAAACAAAAATCGGCTTTCTTTCTTTTAACGTTTCAAAATATACTCCTTTTTGTTTATAAGAAATAAACGCTACTGTTGCACTTGTTATAAACACTGCCACGAGACATATAAAAAATAAAATACCAGATATTTTTTCTAAAAAGCTTCCGATGTTTTTTTGAAAACAATATGTTTCGAAAGCTATAGAAAGAAAAAGTGGAATTAAAGACAATAGAATTACACGAGAACAATCATTTGGATTTTTCTTTTTCATTATAAAAAACGCCAATATTATTGCAAGTATAGCTATTATTATATAAACCATAACAGTTTCAAATGAAATATTTTTTATAATAGTATTCATAGTCAATCCCCATTTTTCTGCAAATATTGATCTTATGTCCACTACAGTGTGCCATACACGGCTGACGGGCTCTTTTTTAGGGGTCGGAAGAGCGGACTATGTCAACCGTGTATAGCTTTATGATACTATGCTCGCCTTGGTATCGAGAAACATAGGTATCATTGATTTTTCGGAGGGGATAAACAAAGTCTTCACAATTTTTAATTTTGAGGCAAAAATCTGTAGCCTCCCTCTTGAGGGAGGTGGCACGACGAAGTCGTGACGGAAGGAGTTTAAGTCTGGTAAAACTCCACTCCCTCAGTCGCTTCGCGCCAGCTCCCCCAAAGGAGGAGCCCACGCCCAAAATAAGCTTTATCTAACTTTAAGGAAACCCCTCAGTCGGCTGCGCCGACAGCGTCTCGCTGCGGCTCGGTCACGTCGCTACCCTACAGGGGCGCCGAGTGGGGGTGCCATACACGGCTGACGGGCTCTTTTTTAGGGGTCGGAAGAGCGGACTATGTCAACCGTGTATAGCTTTATGATACCATGCTCGCCTTGGTATCGAGAAACATAGGTATCATTGATTTTTCGGAGGGAATAAGAAATTTCATATACTTTTAATAAACCCCTCAGTCACGGGCGAGCCGTGACAGCTCCCCTACAGGGGCGCCGAGAATATTTCTGCTTTGCCTTTAGCTATACACCCAAAGCGCCGAGAGGGGGATGCCATACACGGCTGACGGGCTCTTTTTTAGGGGTCGGAAGAGCAGACTATGTCAACCGTGTACGGCTTTATGATACTATGCTCGCCTTGGTATCGAGAAACATAGGTATCATCGAAGAATAGTAATCAAAAAGTTTTTGCAAGAAATTAGTTGCTTCTTACATTTGAAAATTCATTATTTCCTATTTTAATTTCGATTGTTTCACCATTAACTTGAATTTGATATTCACTGTCAATGTCCTCAACATAACTATAAAATGAATATAGATTTTTAGATGTTATCAAATCAGGATCTTCAACATACCAGAATACGGAGTTTCTATTATCCGAAACAATTGGTTTTTCATCTTTAAACCAAAAAATAACATTAACATAAAAATCTTTTGTCTTTTTAGCTTGAAAAATAACAATGTTGCATTTTGAATTTTTAATTTTTGAGCTTTTTAAGCAGACTGTATCAAAAGAGAAAAGCGGGTTAATCTGCCAACTTGTCCCTCTTTTGGGGACTATACTCGTTCCTATCTCGTTGCCACTTTTGTAAATAATTAGTGTAGAGTTTTTCCATCAATAGCATTGAGTATTTTCCCGTTATTGTAATAGGAGAATGCCTGCTGTGAAGTTTTAAAATGCACAAAATTATTTTCAAACGGAAAATGCAGATCCAATGCAGTTGCTCCAATTAAAATTGCAAAACCGCAGATTATTGCTATGGCTCTTTTCTTACACCTGTTTGAAAGAATCAATATGGTTATAATTGAGCCAACAAGAAAAATCCCTCTAAAAATGCTGTATAATTCCATGTTTACCTCAAATTAATTGCAGAAACCGCAAATTTTATCGCAACAAAAGCAACAGACCGTTTGATTATATAAGTATACACTTTCGTGTAATTATTTTCAAGATTGTGAATTCATTGCCGTATTGAGCCGCCGATACAGACCGTTCAATACGGCATTTTATATGGATTTATATAAATTTCCCTTTAGTTTTTTATTTTCAAATTTAATTTCTCGTTATTTTTTCGGATAAGCGTAATAAACAACAGTCTCCGAGCCCGCGGTAAAGGTTACCTTCAATCTGTAATCGGCAAGAATGTTGATAAGTCTGTCCTCTTCCATTGTCAGAACAATGCCTGTTCTTGACGCGTTCCATGTTTCTATGGTCTGATAAATGCCGCTTTTCTTTTTCTGCAATTCCATCTTTATCTTCAATGACATTGAGGATTTTGCATGCAAAACGGCGGTCGAGGTCGAGTTTATACCCGAAATCGTCAGCGAACAGTTATGGGTCGTGATGTTAGCGTAAATCGGCGCCACAGTCCCTGCTCCGCTTGAATCCACATTCAGCGCGATCGCGGTCATTGACCCGCACAGCACCAAGCACATGGTCAAGCATAAGATTTTCTTCAAAATTTTGCTTATCATAAGTAAGCCTCCTTAAATGTATTTGTATATATATGACGATTTTTGCGCTTTGTGACAAAAAAATCGGAGAAGTTTTTTCACTTCTCCGATTTGCACAAATTTTCTATTGTTTACTTGTTAGTTATCACTAACGGGAATTGCTGTTTCCGACAAATATCGACTTGAAATTATGTTAATTCTATTTTTATTTCTTCCTCTTTGCCTCCGGGGAGATAATCCGGCGCGATATTGTTTTTGTCACAGATTATGAACAGCAGGGTCGCCATCATTCCGTACGGAATCGGACAGAATTCACCGGGATTTACAAGCGACATCATAAACAGACCCGCATAAGAAATAAACAATGCTAAATTAAAGATAGTCACTCTTTCCCAGATCACTTTCATTCGGTTGTAAAGCTGGAACGTAAATGCCGCAACGCCGACAAGACCGAAGCTGCCGATAACCTGGAACGGCGAGGAATGATACCAGCATATCGCAAATTTTGCAGGGTTATGCACGTCGGTATTTCCGTTGTAGCCCAGACCGCGTCCGAACAGGACGTTTGATTTGAAATCCTCAAGCGCACGGCGTATCAGACCCTCTCGGATTTCATCGCCGCCTGCCAGACGTGTCAAAACGGGACCGAAGAATTCCATAAGCGGAACTATCAGAACAGAAAACGCGATCGTAACAAGAGTTGCGATGGTGATGAGTGTTTTCTTTCGGTTCTTTTTGTCGCAGTAAACAAGAACTATAAGGCAGAGCGCACATTCCACGGTTCCGCCAAGGGCGCCGCCTCTGGATCCTGTGAAAAGGATGGCGATATATTCCATTCCGCCGATAAAAAGAAACGGATATTTATGAATCGAGAGATAAAACGCAAACGGCATTGCCAGCATCAAAAGTGTAGAAACATTGTTTCTCCACTGGAAATAAATCGGACTTAGCTTTGCGATGAAATTCGACCAGAACAAAAGGTAGTGATGACATATCATGAACATGCAGAACAGTCCCATGAAAGTCATTATAAGAGAAAATTTTGTTCGAAGAACATACTTGTCGCTTGCCTGATAATATGTATTCAGCAGCATATACATTAAAAACATTCCGATTCCAAGCCCAAACGTATAAAAGAGGGCGGTTCCGCTGAAATATTCACGGGCTGTTATTTTACCGAGGCCGCCGAGAGTTACAGCTACCGCGACCGCCGCCGCCCCGGGCCATGTTTTGCCCATGTCAAGCTTTTTGCGGTAAACAACGAAGTGGAAAATCAGCACAGCCAGAATAAGCGGCGCCAGCGGAAGAAGCTTGATATATATGTCGAACGAGTTATAGCATTTAATTGAAATGCTGCATATCAACAGGAACGGCAACAGAGTTGCAATAAGGTCATCGCATATTACCAGAACAAAACAAAGAATTGCGCCGAGCACAAGGTTGCCGTAAACGAGAGGCATAATGTCTCCCTTTCCTCTCGCAACAACAAAAATCGCGCCTATAACGCATTGTATAGCCATAAAGGTTTTTGAGTAAAGAAAATGCCGAAGCTTTTCAATTCCCTTGCTTTGCTCCATTTTTTCACTGAGGCGTGTTTTCGTATAAATTCCCCCTTTTCCTTGAAGAACAATTTATTCTAACATACATTATATTATAATTCAATCAAAATTCGTCGTTAAGCACCGCGTGAGCACAGCGGATTCCGTCAACCGCGGCGGAAACTATACCTCCTGCATAGCCTGCACCCTCGCCGCACGGGTAAAGTCCGCGTACCTTGAGGGACTGATAATACTCATCGCGGACTATACGCACGGGTGATGAGGACCTCGTTTCTGGTGCTGTCAGAACTGCGTCAGGGAGGTCAAAGCCCTTGAGCTGGGTTCCCCATTTTACGATTGCCGCCGCCATTGCTTCGGTCACCTTTTGCGGAAGAACCTGACGGATATCGCCGAGCTTGACTCCCGTTGCACACGAGGGATTGACGTTGCCGAGCTGAGTTGATTTGACATTCTGAAGAAAATCGCCAACAAGCTGGGCAGGAGCAGTGTAGTCCTCGCCGCCGACGCGGAAGGCTTTCTCTTCAATCTCCTGCTGAAGCTTAAAGCCTGCAAGCGGATGCTCACTGCCGTAATCCTCGGGTTCGACGCCGACAAGAATTGCCGAGTTGGAGTTTTCGCCGTCACGGGCATAATTGCTCATTCCGTTGACAACAACAGCGCCGCTATCGCTCGTTGCGGCAACGACCGTGCCGCCGGGGCACATGCAGAAGGTGTAAGCACCCCTGTGATGAAGCGAATGGTTGGCGAGCTTGTAGTCCGCCGCGCCGAGGGCGGGATGGCCTGCAAAGTCACCATACTGAGCACGGTCGATCATCTCTCTCGGATGCTCGATTCTTGCTCCGACGGAAAACGGCTTCTGCATGATGTCAATACCCTTGCGATAAAGCATTTCGACCGTGTCCTTGGCAGAATGACCGACCGCAAGAATTACGCTGTCGGTTTCGAGGTCGATTTTTTCGCCTTTTTCATTTATATAGGAAATTCCGTGAACAACACCGTTGGCGATAATTATATCGGTCAGCTTGCAGGAAAAATGCACATCTCCGCCGAGGCTTTTGATCTCCTCGCGAATGTTTTTGACAACCTGAACAAGCTTATCAGTGCCTATGTGCGGCCGCCATGACCAAAGGATATCCTCGGGCGCACCGTATTCCACAAAGTCAAGAAAAACCTTGCGGCAAAGCTTGTCTTTTATGCCCGTTGTAAGCTTTCCGTCCGAGAAGGTGCCTGCACCGCCCTCGCCGAATTGAACATTTGAAGTTTCGTCGAGCTTTTTTGTCGTCCAGAAGCGGTTGACATCAGCGGTTCTTGCGTCAATGTCGCGTCCACGTTCAAGCACGATAGGGCGAAGTCCTGCCCTTGCAAGAGTGAGCGCCGCCCACATTCCGCCCGGACCGAAGCCGACGACGATCGGGCGAAGCTCGCTTGTTCGTCTGTTTTCGGGCATAACATATGTAAACGGATCAACAATTGCCGCCTTTTTGTTTCTGCTTTTTGCAAGAATCTCCTTTTCGTCGCCGTCAACGGTCACATCAACGCTGTGGACGAAAAAGAGGTTTTCTTTTTTTCTGGAGTCAAGGGATTTTCTGACGATCTCAAGGGAAAGTATTTTTCTTTTAGGCATGCGCAAGGCCTTTGCCGTGCCTGTAAGCACATCGTCATAAGTGCCCTCTAACGGAGTTTTTATTTCATTTACTCTTATCATAAAAATTATCCTGTTAAAAATTTTTGATATATTTTAAAATTCGCATCTCGTGGCTCTGCGAATTATACATTACTTGGTAAATCGTGTGTCTGTCAGATTGCGGCAGAGAGTTAAATGCTTTTGAATCGCAGTCAAAGAACAGAAAACAGTCATAGCTTTCTGTTTTGAATGTGGAAATTGCGAGCTTGCGAATTTCCTTTGGGATTTCATCAAGCCATATGGGGTTTTGCTTTATAAAGCTTTCAAATTCTTTTGCTTTATCCGCGCTGTAAATTACGTCTGTGCAGTAAAGCAGTTTTTCTCCCATAAAAAAGGATTTCAGCGAAGAAAAAATACTTTTGTTTTCTTCGTCGGCGAGCACACCGTCAACCGTGGTCGCGGTTACACATTCGGGAAACTTTATGCCGATATTTTTCTCAACCTCGGCAACATAACTGTAATCATATGTATAGCCTTCCTTGCCGAGAGATATCTGAGACGGATTTACGGGATAAATAAAATTTATTACCTGCAATGCACAGCAGGCAAGGCATATCAGCTTTGTTATAATTTCTCTGCCGATCCTGCCCATATAATAATAGATGAAAAACAGGGAACCGAGGGGAACAATTAAAAAAGCTATCGGTATCCATATCGGGGTTTTGCCGTGAACGCTGTACCAGCTTTGAATAAAAGAGCGGCAAAAAATCAGTGCGGCAATATTGACAATAATGATCATTACACGCATCAGAACGGGCGAGCGGTATCTGCCGTCAAATTGCGGCTCAAAGTCAAACTCGGGAGGGCGCTCGTGAAGCTCTTCGCCGTCTATGCGTTTTTCTGTTTCTTCTTGTGACATAGCTTCACCGTCCTTGATTTATGTGCCGAAGTATGTTGATGCAATGCTCGGCTCCCTATTATAGGGAGCCTGCATTTATTTGCGTGTTTTGTAAAAATTATGCCTTAAAGAAAGCGGTGAACGCCTTGTTTGCCATGTAAACATCGAGCTTTGCGATGAGCTCAAACGGAGCGTGCATTGAAAGAACTGGAACGCCGACGTCAATAACATCAACATCAAGGTTTGCAACATACTTTGCGACCGTTCCGCCGCCGCCTGCGTCAACCGCACCAAGCTCGCCAAGCTGCCAATTTACATTAGCGTTGTTGAAAATTCTCGTAACCTCGCCGACAAATTCTGCACTTGCGTCCGAGGTGCCGCCCTTGCCTCTTGCACCTGTGTACTTCGTGACAACGATACCTCTGTTGAGATAGGAAGCGTTTCTTGCCTCGAACGGGGTCGGGAAGGTCGGGTCAAATGCCGCATTGACATCGGCGGAAAGACACTTCGACTTTGAAAGAACGTCCCAGACCATAAGACCTTCGGCTCTTGCAAGGTCGGCGATGAAATACTTCATATATGATGAATTAAGTCCCGTGTTTCCGTCCGAGCCTGTCTCCTCCTTGTCGGTGAGAACGGCAACGGCTGTGTAATCGGGAGCCTCGTCAAGGTCAAGAATTGCTCTGAGCTCGGGATAAGCGCAGACACGGTCGTCGTGGCCGTAGCCGCCGATAAGACTGCGGTCGAAGCCGATATCCGTAACCTTTGCCGCGGGAACCATTTCAAGCTCGGCTGTGAGGAAGTCCTCCTCGACCATGCCGTACTTCTCGTTGAGAAGCTTGAGGATGTTGAGCTTAACAAGCTCGCTGCCCTTGTCCGCCTTGAACGGAAGCGAACCGACGATAACGTTCAGCTCCTCGCCCTTGATTCCGTCATCAAGGTTTCTCTTATCCTGCTCCTTTGAAAGGTGGGGAAGCAGGTCGGATATAACGAACTGGGGCTCGCCCTCTTTTTCGCCGAGGCTGACTTCAACCTCGGTGCCGTCACGCAGAACGACAACGCCATGGAGAGACATCGGAATGGTAGTCCACTGATATTTCTTGATTCCGCCGTAGTAGTGAGTCTTGAAAAGTGCAACCTCGTTAGCTTCATAAAGCGGATTTGGCTTGAGATCAAGACGCGGAGAGTCGATATGAGCCGCCGCAATTCTTACACCCTCGCCGACGCTCTTTTTGCCGATAACGGCAAGGATGACCGCTTTTTTGCGGTTGAGATAGTAAACCTTGTCGCCGGGTGCGTACTTCTTGAATTTATCGAAGGGAACGAAGCCCTTTTTCTCTGCCTCAGCAACAACGAACTTGGCGACTTCGCGCTCAGTCTTGTTGTCATTGAGGAATTTTTTGTAATCCTCGGCGAAATCCATCGCCCTTTGAAGCTCTGCTTCATCTACAAAATTTGCGCTGTGCTTCTTGTTCATAAACAATTTTTCGCACAAAACATCAACTTCTGTCTTTTCTTCTGCCATTGTGATTTCCTCCTTAAAAATTCGACCGATTTACGGTAAACTTATTCTTTTTCGCCTTGCTTGAACCGACAGTTTGTGCAGGGCGATTGTTTTATAATTCATTCAGCTGATCGGACAGGCTTTCGTTTCCGTTGTTGCAGATAATAATATCTGCCCTTTCTATATAATATTGCTCATTTTTCTGCGCGTTTATTCTGAGCATGGCTGTCTCGCGGTTTATACCGTCACGCTTCATTATGCGATCGGCGCGTATCTCCTTGTCAGCGGTCACGACTATCATTTTTGTGCAGTATTTCGGCAGGTCGCAATCGAAAATCGCCGCCGCGTCAATGATAACGCCCTTGTGCTCCGAAGTAAAATTATTTTTTATGGTTTCAAGTGTGAGCCTTGTTATCGCAGGATGAGTGATTTTGTTGAGTCGCTGACGCTTATGCTCGTTGGCAAATGCACGCTTGGCAAGCTCACTGCGGATAAGCTTTCCGTCGGAATCGAGAATTTCCTTTCCGAATTCAGCGACAAGCGCATCAAGCACCTCGGGTATCTCGACAGCCTTTCTTGCAAGAATGTCTCCGTCAACTATCAGGTAGCCCTTTCGTTTCAGCTCATTGCCGACTGTGGTTTTGCCTGCACCGCTCTGCCCCGTCAGACCGTAAATAACGGGCGGCTCGATAATTTTGAACGCCGCCGCACGCAAAAGACGGTTGTAAACACCGAGACCTACACCCTCGGCGGACGGTGCACGCACGAAAACACGCTTGATTCCCATATCGTCAAATTTGCGCAAATCATCAAAAAGACTGTGCGCCTGTTCGAGCGAATTGTCCTTCCTTCCGAATGAAAGGCACGGGACGGGAAGCTCGTTTTCCTCACCGTCAAAGCAAAGCGCCGCATCGCCTTCTTGCAGATCGCAGTCAATCTGATATCTGAAGCTCGGCAGACTGCCGTTTACTATATATACTTCGGCTTTCGGCGAATAATGCTTGTATTTCATTCCCGGGGAAGCGGGGCGCTCGCCCTCCTTGAGCTGTGAGAGAACGGCAGGGTCGATATCGACATGACCAAGCACCTCTTCAAGCTGCTCGTGAGTTATTCCGCCCGGTCTGAGAAGTCTCGGCGGATCGGTTGCAAGCGTGACGACCGTGGATTCAATACCCACGTCGCACGGACCGCCGTCAACGATTGCTTCAATTTTTCCATTCATGTCGTCCATAACATGTCTTGCCGTTGTCGGACTCGGGAGCCCCGAGGAATTTGCGGACGGCGCGGCAAGCGGACGGCCTGTTTTCTCAATTATCGCTCTTGCAACAGGGTGGGACGGCATACGAACGGCAACCGTAGGCAGACCTGTACTCACCTCGTCGGGAATTATATCGGATTTCGGCAAAATTATTGTCATCGGACCCGGCCAATATCGGTCGGCAAGCTCCTTTGCCTTGTGCGGCACACCCTTGACAAGCCTGTATATTTCCTCAAAGCGGCTGATATGTACTATCAACGGATTGTCCATCGGTCTGCCTTTTGCCTTAAAAATTTTAGCGACCGCATCCGGATTCAGAGCGTCCGCCGCAAGTCCGTAAACCGTCTCGGTCGGAATTGCGACAAGTCCGCCGCTTTTGAGAATTTTAGCGGCTTTTTCTATGTCCTGCTGTGAGCCGCCGTCAAAAATTTCAGTTTCCATGTTATTACTCAGCTTTCAGTTTTTCGGCTGTATCTGCGGTGATGAGAGCGTCGATAAGCTCGTCAAGGTCACCGTTCATAATAGCCTCTATTTTATATAAGGTCAGCCCGATTCGATGGTCGCTGACACGACCCTGCGGGAAGTTGTAGGTTCTTATTCTCTCGCTTCTGTCGCCCGTGCCGACCTGCGATTTTCTTTCGCCTGCAATGGCTTCGTTCTGCTTTGCACGCTCCTGTTCGAGAATTCTCGAACGCAGAATTTTCATCGCTTTGTCCTTGTTTTTATACTGGCTTCGCTCGTCCTGACATTCAACGACCGTGCCCGTCGGAATATGCGTGATCCTTATTGCCGATTCGGTCTTATTGATGTGCTGACCGCCCGCACCGCTTGAACGGAAGGTATCTATCTGGAGATCTGTCGGGTTGATTTGCAGGTCAACCTCCTCCGCCTCCGGCAGAACAGCAACCGTAACGGTCGAGGTGTGGATTCTGCCCTGCGATTCCGTTTCGGGGACACGCTGAACACGGTGAACGCCGCTCTCAAACTTAAAGCGCGAATATGCACCGTCGCCCGATATCATAAAGCTTATTTCTTTATATCCGCCAAGCTCGGTAGGGTTGGCATTGAGAATTTCCGTTTTCCAGCCCTTAGCCTCGGCATACATCGAATACATTCTGAAAAGTGAATTTGCAAAAAGTGCGGATTCCTCGCCGCCTGCGCCGCCCCTGATTTCAATGATTACGTTTTTGTCATCGTTCGGGTCCCTCGGCAGCAGAAGAATTTTCAGCTCTTCTTTAATTTTCTCAAGCTCGTCTCTCGACTGCTCAAATTGTTCCTGAACCATCTCACGGAAGTCTTTATCAAGTCCGCCCTCGTCGAGCAATGCCTGAGCCTCTTCAAAATCGGCGTTCACCTTTTTATACTCGCGGTATTTTTCAACCACGGGGGTCAGGTGCTTTGCCTCCTGCATGAGCGTCTTGTATTTTTCAATGTCGGACACCACGTCGGGATCAAAAAGCTGAGCGTTAATGCTTTCAAATTTTTCCTCAACGGATTTCAGTTTTTCTATCATAAATTGTTCCTCCGAAAAAATATATATTTTTCAGAGAAGCGCTAATCCTCTTCGGGACGAATAATTCTGCGAATGTTTTTCTCCGCCTTGGAGCGCGGAACCATGACCTCATGGCCGCATTTTTCGCATTTAATTTTAAAATCCATGCCCGAGCGCAAAACATCAAATGTATTACAGCCGCAGGGATGGTTCTTCTTCATAACGAGCTTGTCGCCCACACGAACGTCCATGCAATCACTCCTTTTAAACCTATTCCATTATATTATAACACATTCTGCACTGAAAGTATAGAGCAAATTGTCATTATCGGGAATACAAATCATATAATTATGTAGAAAAATAATTTATAATTAAAATAAAGGTGGTAAAACTTATGCAAAACTTTAAACCTGAAGGTCAGACAATTCTCACCCAGTCCAATCAGGCGGCGCTTTCTTCGCCGAATTCTCTGCACGAGGCATGTATCGTCGGCGATACGCTCGAGGCAAGGGCTTTGCTCTGCGATAAGGAGCATAATCTGCGTGTGGATCTCGGCTGTATGTACGGAATAATTCCGCACAACGAGGGCGCGCTCGGCATTGATGACGGATCGGTTAGGGATATTGCGCTGATTTCCAGAGTCAACAAACCCGTAATGTTTAAGATTATCGGTTTTCAGAAGGATGAAAACGACCGCGAATATGCCATTTTGAGCCGAAAGGCGGTGCAAAAGGAGTGTATGGATAATTACATTTCAAAGCTTCGCCCGGGCGATGTGATTTCCGCAAGGGTAACTCACATGGAAAATTTCGGCGTTTTCCTCGATATCGGTGCAGGAATTAACGGTCTTTTGCCGATCGACAGCATATCTGTTTCCAGAATTCCGCACCCCTCGGTGCGGTTCTCGGTCGGACAGACAATAAGAGTTGTTGTAAAGTCTATTGATGAGCAGGGACGCCTTACCTTTTCTCATAAGGAGCTGCTCGGTACATGGGAGCAGAATGCCGATGAATTTGCCCCCGGCGAAACCGTCCCGGGAATAGTGCGCTCCGTTGAGAGCTACGGCATTTTTGTTGAGCTGACTCCGAATTTGGCAGGACTTGCGGAGTATTCCCCGGGAATTGCGGCAGGCTGTCATGCGGGCGTATATATAAAAAGTATGCTTCCCGAACGCATGAAAATAAAGCTTATAATTGTTGACGCTTTTGAGGCGGAATATCCTACACCGCCGATCAAGTATTTCACCGAGCTTGACCATATTGACAGATGGGTTTATTCACCGTCAGAGTGTTCCAAAGTTATCGAAAGCAGCTTTTGCTGATCATTTTTCATATTTCGACAGAAAAAATAAATTCTTGCATTTTCAAGCCACTTGTATTATAATATAATCAGAATAATATTGTGGTTTTTGTAGAATGTAGGAGGATATTAAAAAATGATCTGTGATTTACATTGTCATACTAAGCTTTCGGACGGTTCAATGGGCATAGATGACCTTATTGTTTTAGCGGAAAAATGCGGCGTTACAAATCTGGCTATTACCGACCTTGATTGCCTTGCGGGTACCGTAAGAGCGCGTCTTATAGGCGAGCGCCACGGTATCAAAGTCATTCAGGGCGTTGAGATTTCCGCTTATGACAGTGAAAATGACAGGGAGGTTTTCATTCTCGGATATATGAGCGATTCGCCTGACCGTCTTGAGGGCCTTTGTCACCGTAACCTTGTCGCGAGAAAAAGAGCGGCGCAGTTTATGATGATCAAGGCGGCACAGCGCTTCCCGATAACGACGGATCTGGTGCTTAAATGCGCGCAGGGTTCAACCAACGTTTACCCTGTTCATATAATGGCGGCTCTTGTTGAGAGCGGAGTTACAACCGAGCTTTTCGGTGATCTGTATAAGGAGCTTTTTGTCAGCGGAGGAGAGAAGAGCATTCTCATTAAGCCGAAGTTTTCGGAATTCGGCGAGGTCATTCAGGCAATTCACGATGCTGGCGGAATAGCAATTCTTTCCCATCCCGGTGAATACGATGGAACCAATATTGTTGAAAAGGCGATAGAGGACGGCATTGACGGCTTTGAAGCATGGTGCCCTGAGCACGATGATACAACCGCGGAGAAATATGCGGTTCTTGCTAAGAAGAACGGTATACTCGCCGTAGGCGGAAGCGGATTCCGAGGCAGACACAACCGAGCTTGCGTAACTCTCGGAACTGTTACAACTCCTGAGGACAGATACACAGAGTTTTCAAATTATAAGGCAAAAATCCGCCGTCAAAAAGCAAAGGCGGAATAATCGGAGACACAAGAAAATGGCTGAGGACAGAGACATTAAGATTTATGAGGGCAAAGGAAACTCTGATCTAAATGATATTCAGAGGATTTCCGAGGATATTGACCGCAACAAGCGGAACGGAAATATTGACAAGGCGAAAGCTCTCGGAAAAAGGCTTGCGAAGATTCGCCCCGACTGTAAAAAGCTTGGGCTTGATATCGGTAACATGCCTGCATCGGAGCTTTATTGCGTAAGAGTTTTGCTGACATTTACCGCGGAATATGCTGTCCAAAAGTATATTTTGTCCGAGACTCTTGCCGATGCCGTAAGCGCCTCGATGTACGATTACCTCAAGGCCGAGGAATCGGGCTATTACGATAACATTTCCGACGGCAGTGCGTTTACGTTTTATCTCCTTGCTCTCAAAAAGAGCGGAGACACCGCGAAAAACATCGGCGAACAGTTCGCACAGAGATGCGGAATAAACAGCGAGGAATACGTTGCCTTTGGTGCGGATATATTCAATAAATCGCTCGAACTCTACTCAAAAATAATCGACGAAACCGAATTTGTCGGAGAATAACAGCATATTATGAAACCTCCCTTTGATTTGCTCAGAGGGAGGTTTTTGCGATAAAACAAACGACGTGAAACGGCTCCAATATATTTCTAATTTAAAAAACTATTGACAAAAAAGACTAAATAGTATTAAAATCACATTATGGTACTTGAATTCACATTTTAAATACCAAAACTAAGAAGGAGATGTTTTTATGAAAAAATTTATGTCAGCTATACTTGCTGTAATTATGATGTTCAGTATTGCGATGCCCGTATTTGCAGCAGAAGAAACCACTAAGAATGTAGATAATACATTCGATAACTTTGAACCGGCTCCCGGAAAAAAAGCTCCGGATAATTGGTACGACCCGTATTGTTATGAGACAGACGGTAGAATAAACAAATATTGTCTTAATCAGGGTGGAGATGAGTATACCACCAACGCAATGTATTGTCCGGAAGCAAAAAAAATATTTACCGTTCTTAATATGGGAAGAACAGTAATTAATGGCAAAATCCGAAAGTTTTGCCCGTATGATGTTTTCTGTTCAGATTGGATGATAATGAATTACTATGATAAGACCGTTGAGGTTACCGATATAACACAGTGGTATTGCCCTTATTGTGGTAAATATGAAAGTGCAAGCTATACCAATAAAAAAGATTTTGCTGAGCACTCTGCAATTATGAATCATCGAAAAATCTCTCCTGTGGTTTATGGCTTCCATTGCGATAAATGTAATACATTTGTAGGAGATTCTGGATTTGCTGAGAATCGTTTCGATACTCCGTTTAAGTTCATTACAGAATATAAAAATGCTTTTGGTCAGTGTAAAGATATAACAGATATCAATACTGTTAAGCTTTATCGTTTCCTTACTGATGAACAGAAAAATTCAGAATATTCGTTCATTTTTGCCGAAACAGAAAAAGATTTTGGTGATGGTAAGGATGGAAATGTAAGCGACCTTAAAACGGATAAAAACGGCTACTACAATGATTGGGATAGCGAAGATAATCCATATCAGAAGCTTACATTTTGGCAGAAGATTGTAAGATTTTTTGCTAAGATTGCACTTTGGTTCAAGAATTTGTTTAAGTAATTTAAGTAATTAAGTAAATAACACAATCAAGAGCTACGATTTCGGTCGTGGCTTTTTTTAAAAGCATATAGTACAGCGATGAAAATAAAATATATCGAAATGGTTACGTTGGGTGAATTAAATTCACGCACGTTTTAGAAAGCAGAAATACTCATAGGCCTCCCCACCCCTTTTTTGTAGCAAGTGTATGTGTCGGCGTGGCAAATACCTTCTTGGCGCCCCTTTAGGGTAGCTAAGCGGCGCGACGGTAGTGAATGAACGTCCGGTGGACGTTCAGAGCCGGAGCGTGACCGAGCCGCAGCGAGACGCTGGCACGGCTTGTCCGTGACTGAGGGGTTTTCCTAAAGTCAGATAAGATTCACTTTGAGCGTAGGCTCCTCCTTTGGGGTAGCGAAGTGTCAGCGCGGTAGTGAATGACAGTCCGGTGGACTGTCAGAGCCGCGACGTGACCGAGCCGCAGCGAGACGCTGTCACAGCTTGTCTGTGACTGAGGGAGTAAGGTCTTAGCAAATTTTAATCTTTATCCCCTCCGTCGCTCATGCGACACCTCCCCTTGAATTATTCAAGGGGAGGCTGAATAACTTTTGCCTCGAAAGCAATTATTATCAAACTTTCATGGGTGCAGAAACTATACTTGGCTCCCCTGTAGGGTAGCGAAGCGGCGCGACGGTAGTGAATGAACGTCCGGTGGACGTTCAGAGCCGGAGCGTGACCGAGCCGCAGCGAGACGCTGGCACGACC
>CAKSSJ010000026.1 GCA_934488615.1 uncultured Eubacteriales bacterium
GATACCTGCAAGGTAATCTTCCGCAACTATGACGGAACGATCATCAGCGAGCAGGAGGTAGCATACGGCAGTGCGGCAAACGCACCGACCACAACACCGACAAAGTTCGGCTATACATTCAGCAAGTGGGATACGGATTTCTCGGCAGTAAAGCAGGATCTCATCATTGAGCCTGTATTCGATGAAATCAATATCGACGTAATTCTCGACAAGGCAAGCGTATCAATATACGAGGAGACAGAGGCAACCGTACAGGCAAGCTTCAATCCGAATGAGCCGGAGATCAGCGCGGTAACATGGACATCGAATAACCCGTCGATCGCAACAGTAACTGCACAGAGCGGAAACAAGGGCTTGATCAAGGGTATCTCGGCAGGCAGTGCGGTCATCACAGCAAGCGTAACCTACAACGGAAAGACATATTCAAAGAGCTGTAACGTAACAGTAACAGCTAAGAAGGTAACTGCAGTTGAGGTAGTCGCACAGCCGACAAAGTCGCAGTATTTCGTAGGTGAGAAGTTTGATCCCGCAGGAATGCAGATCCAGGTAACGTACAATAACGGAACAAAGTCCGATTACTCAACATATAACTTCAGCTCACTTCCGGGAACAGTAACATTTGCAACTGTATCAACCGCAACGGCAGGAACAAAGACAGTCAGACTCACATACAAGGAAAACAACACATCGGTATCGACGACCTTCAGAATAACAGTAGTTGCCGTTAAGCCGACAAAGATAGAGTTCCTTGATGAGCCGACAAAGAAGTTCTATGTAGGCGACGCATCATCGGCATTCGATCCCGAAGGCCTCAGCGTACATGTAACGTACAACAACGGAACAACAAAGGACTTCGACGCATCGGATCTTGATATCAGCTACAGCGGCTTTGACACAACAACGGCAAAGACTATCACGATGACAGGTACATATGAGGGAGTAAGCGGAACATTCAATGTAACGATCAATCCCGTAATTCTTGTATCGGTTGCAGTAAAGACAATGCCGAATAAGACAAAGTATTATGTAGGCGATACCTTCGATCAGACAGGTCTTACACTTACCGCAACATACAACAACGGCAAGACAGAGACGATCACAACAGGAATCACATGCACAGGCTTCAGCTCGGCTGCGGCAGGCTCAAAGACGATAACAGCAAGCTACGGCGGCAAGTCAACAACATTCAACGTTGATATCGAAACAGTTAAGCTCGTATCAATCGCAGTTAAGACGAACCCGACAAAGATCAGCTATTATCAGGGCGACGCACTTGATTCAACAGGACTTACCCTTACAGGAACATACAACAACGGTAAGACCGAAACTATCACAACAGGCTTCACATGCTCTGCTCTTGATTCATCATCGGCAGGACAGAAAACTATCACCGTAACCTATCAGGGACTTACAACGACCTTTAACGTAACGGTTATAGCAGTAAACCTTGTTTCGGTAGCAGTAAAGACAATGCCGAATAAGACGAGCTACTTCACAGGTGAGTCGTTCAATCAGACAGGTCTTACACTTACCGCAACATACAACAACGGCAAGACAGAGACGATCTCATCGGGCATTTCATGCACAGGCTTCAGCTCAGCAACAGCAGGCTCAAAGATGATCACAGCCTCCTACGGCGGAAAGTCAACGACCTTCACAGTAGAAGTAAAGGCGATCGTACCTGTAAGCATTTCCGTTAAGAAAGCACCGAACAAGACAGAGTATTTCGTAGGCGACAGCTATGACGGAACAGGCCTTGTAGTAAACGTTGTATACAACAACGGCACAAACAAGGACATCACAACAGGCTTCACAACAAGCGGCTTCAGCTCTGCAAAGGCAGGCAAGAATACCGTAACAGTAAGCTATGAGGGCTTGACTGCAACATTTGACGTAACGATCAAGGCAGTAGAGCTCACAGGTATCGAGATAGCCAAGGCGCCGAACAAGACAACGTACAACACAGGCGACAATCTTGACACAACAGGTCTTGTACTTACACTCAAGTACAACAACGGCACAACAGGCACAACAGATACAGGCTACACTGTAAGCGGCTATGATACAAACACAGCAGGCGAGCAGACGATCACTGTAACCTATCAGGGCTTCACAGCAACGTTTAAGGTAACACTTATCCAGAGCTATGCAGACTATACAGAGGTTGACGCAGCTATCAAGGCGGCAAACGAGAAGATAGCAACCGGCTACTACACAGACGCATCTGTTGAGGCACTCAACAATTCGATCAATGCGGTAGTAAGAAACCTCAAGGCAACCGAGCAGGCAACAGTAGACGGCTATGCAAAGGACATCATTGCAAAGACAAAGGCTCTTGTAATGAAGGATGCAGACTACAGCGCAGTTGAAGCGGCTAAGACGGCAGCTAAGACAGAGATCGACAAGGGCATCTACACTGATGATTCGGTAGCAGCTCTCAATGCGGCAATCGCGGCAGTAGTAGAGGGCAAGAAGATCGACGAGCAGTCTGTAGTAGACGGCTATGCGGCAGAGATCGTCGCAAAGACAAAGGCACTCGTAGAGAAGCCGTCAGACTTCTCGAAGATCGACGCACTTTACACAGAGATTGCAAACTACGATCCCGACCTTTACACAAACTATGACGAGATCTTCTATGTATACATCTTCGACTTCTACGAGGTAGAGGTTGCGGCTGCAAGAACGACCTATACGGGAATCAGCCAGCAGGGTGAGGTAGATAAGCTCTACGACAAGCTTGTAGAATACAAGAACATGCTTGAGCTCAAGACACCTCAGCAGGTAGCAAGGTTCGAGCTTAAGAACGGCGCAAAGGAAAAGGTTTCGGGCGGCGTTAAGTACATCGTAGGTCTCAGAACAGGCCTTACAGACGCTTCAATCAAGAGCGGCTACTTCATAATGGAGAACGTAACAGTAACCATTAAGAAGGTAAAGGGCAGAATCATCGGAACAGGCACAACGATCGAAGCAAAGTCAACGCTTGACGGCTCAATCGTAGCACAGTACACGGTACTCATCTACGGCGATGTAAACGGAGACGGTTCGATCACAGCGCTCGACGTATCAATGATCTCGGGTTCATTGAACAAGATCCAGACATTGACACCTGCACAGAAGCTTGCGGCAAACGTCAACGGCGACAGATATGTCAATAACCTTGACGTAAGATTGCTCAACAACGTAATCTTCAAGCTCGCAACGATCGACCAGCAGACAGGCCGAGCAAAATAAGCCAAATCAATAACAAAAGGGCACGGAGCGATCCGTGTCCTTTTTGCGTTAGCTTTGGATCTTAAATTGTTCCTGTGACGGTGATTACAGCCGAGCCCGGAGTTACTGTATAGGCTCCAGTCGTTGCGTCACGGACAAAGGTGGCGGCAGGAACAGTTACTGCGCCTGCAACCGTTGCAAATTCACCCGTTGTCACATCATAGGTGTAATCCGTTGTCGGAGTGAGAGCTGTTCCGTTGAGGGTTACTCCTGTGATGTTGAGAATGGGATTGAACGTGTCGCGGATAACAAGATTGTCCGCCGCTGTCGCTTCGGTGAAGCCGTTGTTTCTGATGACGAAGGTGTAGGTCAGAGTTCCGTTTTCGGGAACGGAAAGCGGACAAACCGCCTTTGTGATGGAAAGGATCGGACCTGTTTCAAGGGTAACGGTTTCCTCTGCCGTAACGGGGGAGGAAAGTCCTCTTCCGCTGACCGTAACGGTGTTTGTGATCTGCGTCTCGCCGTCAAGCGGAGCAAATTCGTTCACCTTTGCGGAATAAACGACAGTAGCGTTTCCGTTTGCGGGAACGGTGATTCCCGTTATAGTCAGGGGTGAGGCTGCCGCAACCGTCGGATTTGTCTGGAGATCGCCCTTGATAAAGTAGCGAACGCTGTTGTCAACATAGGTCAGAGGAACGAGCGTCGATGTGTTGAAGGCATATGCACCGAGGTCATCGGTTACGGTAAGCTCGGTGAAATCCGAATCGCTCGAGTTGACAATGTTGATGATATAAGTGATGGTTTTATCTCTTTCGTAGGTGTCCGAAAGGGCATTTTTGGTGACTGTAAGAACCTGAACAATCTCGCCTGTGACAATGTTTGAATTGACAACATTATCGTTGTAGGTCAAGGTTGCCTGGTTTGTGAAAAGAGCCATTGCAAGACCTCCTTTATTTTTTCGGAAGCTTTTGCTTCCGTTATATTATATGAAAGGAAAAATAAAGTGTTATCGCGCAAATATTATTGGTAATTACTGTAATTACATCTTTATTTTTTATAATTTGTATGATATAATCATTCTGTACAATTGTGTATAAGCAACGGCATATTAAGGAGGATAATCAATGGCTCATTTTATTTTTTCAGCTTTCAGCGATGAATCGGGCGAAAGCACAATAAAAGGTCAGATCGCGGCCTGCAAGGCTAACGGTATTGCCGAAATGGAGCTCCGCGGCTTCGGCAGTGAGCTCAGCATCAACAACATGACTGTTGATCAGGCAAAGGAAATCAAAAAGACGATTGACGATGAGGGTATGAAGGTTTCGTCGATAGGTTCGGGCTACGGCAAAATCAACATAAAGGATGATTTTGAGCCGCATTTTGAAGCGTTCAAGAATACAATTGAGGTTGCGAAGATCCTTGGGGCAAGATATATCAGAATTTTCAGCTTCTTCTTTGATAAAGAGGACAGCTTTGACGAGTATAAGGAAGAGGTGTTCCGCCGTGTTAAGGCTATGGTCGATTATGCCGACGAGAACGGTATAAAGTGCTGCCATGAAAACGAGAAGGGCATATACGGCGATACGCCCGAGCGCTGTCTTGAGGTTATCGAGGCCTGCGGCGGAAAGCTCAGAGCGGTATTCGATCCAGCTAACTTTGTTCAGTGCGGAGTTGATACTCTCAAGGCATATGAGCTTCTGAAGGATCATATTGAATACATGCACATTAAGGACGCGATGTACTCCGACGGCCGTGTTGTTCCCGCAGGTGAGGGCGAGGGTCATGTTGGCGAGATAATCAAAAAGCTTTCGTTCAAATGGGCGCCGATCGTTCTTTCGCTTGAGCCGCATCTCAAGGTGTTTGAGGGCTTTGATTCCCTTGAAAATGATGATGAGACAAAGAAGGGCATGGACGAACACACCTATTCTACATATAAGGAATCCTTTAAGACTGCCGCCGACGCAATGCACAGGCTTGTCGAAGAGGCTCAGCCGATTAGAACGGGAATCGTCGGAGTCGGTAACATGGGCTCGGCGCATATACGCAATTTCCTTGACGGTGAAATAAGTGAAATGAGAGTTACCGCAGTTGCCGACATAAATCCCGAAAGACTTGAATGGGCAAAGAAAAACGTTCCGTGGGCAAAGAGATATGCCACGGCAAAGGAGCTTTTTGAAAGCGGCGAGTGTGACGCTGTTATTATCGCCGTTCCGCATTATTTCCATCCGCCTTACGTTATTGAGGCTCTTGAAAACGGACTGCATGTTGTTTCCGAAAAGCCTGCGGGTGTTTATACAAAGCAGGTTCGCGAAATGAACGATGCCGCCGCTAAAAGCGACAAGGTTTTTGCAATGATGTTCAATCAGCGTACAAACTGCGTTTACAGAAAGATAAAGGAAATCGTTGACAGCAAAAAATACGGCGAAATTCGCCGCGTGAACTGGATAATCACCGACTGGTACCGCACTCAGGCTTATTATAATTCGGGCGGATGGCGCGCAACATGGTCGGGCGAGGGCGGCGGAGTTCTCCTTAACCAGTGTCCGCACCAGCTTGATTTGTGGCAGTGGATCTGCGGTATGCCGTCCAAGATACGCGCATTCTGCGGCGAGGGCAAGTGGCACGATATCGAGGTTGAGGACGACGTTACCATCTATGCCGAGTATCCCAACGGAGCGACGGGCGTGTTCATCACGTCAACGGGTGACTACCCCGGAACAAACAGATTTGAGATCACGCTTGACAAGGCGAAGATAATCTGCGACAACGGCGAAAAAATAACCTTGATTGAGCTTGAAGAAAGCCTTCCCGATAATCTTAAGAATGCGAAAGAGGGCTTTACAACAATAAAAACACACAGCTTTGAGGTTGAAACGGACGGAAAGAACGAACAGCATCCGGGTGTTTTGAATGCTTTTGCAGGCAAAATTCTTCACGGCACTCCGCTTGTTGCGGACGGCAAGGAGGGCATTAACGGGCTGACTATCTCCAATGCCGCGCATCTTTCAAGCTGGACGAACGAGACGGTTTCCGTTCCTTTTGACGAGGACAAATTTTACGATCTGCTTATGGAGCATGTTAAGCATTCCAAGAAAAAAACGAATGTTGTTGAGCAGGTCAATGACAATATGAACGATACATACTGAGGTGTATTATGAGGGTTTCTGTTATAGGCTGCGGCAACATCGCGCAGCTTCATCTGGAGATACTTAACTCCATGCAGGGAATCGAAATTTCATCGGTTGCTGATATAGTTGAGGAAAAGGCGGATAAAGCCGCCGAGAAATACGGCTGTAAGGCATATTATGATTACATAAAGCTCCTTGACGAGGATCATCCCGACGCGGTGCATATTTGCACGCCGCATTATCTGCATGTTGAAATGTCTGTTGCGGCGCTTTCGAGGGATATACATGTCCTTTGCGAGAAGCCGTGCGCTTTGAACAGGGAGGAGCTTGCCAAGATTCGCATGGCTCAGCTTATGAGCACGCATGAGTACGGAGTTTGCTTCCAGAACCGTTACAATCCGTCCGTCAGAGCGGTCAAAAGTACGCTTGAAACGGGCAGATACGGCGCAATTATAGGCGCGCGAGCGGTTGTTCAGTGGTGCAGAAACGAGGATTATTATTCCGACGATTGGCACGGAACGCTCAAAAAAGAGGGCGGCGGAGTTGCTGTAAATCAGGGAATCCACACGCAGGATCTGCTCAGATATCTTGTCGGAAGCGATGTTCTGAGTGTTACGGGTCACACCGCAAACGACCATTTAAAAGATATCATTGAGGTCGAGGATACCGTCCATGCGAGATTCACCTTTGCAAACGGTGTTATAGGTCTTTATGACGCGACAACGGCATTCAGCCTTAACGCTAAGCCGATAATAGATATCTTCTGCGAGAGGGCAACGCTCAGGGTTGAGGGCGACAATGCCTGCGTTATCAATAACAGCGGCGAGGTTGAAATTCTCGCTAGTGAGAATGAAGTCGCAAGAGGCAAGGACTACTGGGGATGCGGTCATGAGGCGCTTATTCATGATTTTTATGACTGCATAGCTTCGGGAAGCCGTTTCCCGATAGACGCGCACGAGGGCGGAAAGGCAGTGGAAGAGTTCACCGCGATATATGAGTCCTCCGAGAGCGGAGAAGAAGTGATTATAAGGAAGAAGTGATCCCGTGCAGATGACAATGCGATGGTTCGGCGACGGCAAGGACACCGTTTCGCTCGAACAGATAAGACAGGTGCCCGGAGTAGTCGGGGTTGTGCCTGCCCTGCATACCTTGCCTGCGGGCGAGGTGTGGCCGCTTGATATGATACTCGATATGAAAAATGAGATCGAAGCGGCAGGGCTGACAATGGAATGTATTGAGAGCGTCAATGTGCACGAGAGCATAAAGCTCGGCGACGGCGATGCCGATAAATATATCGAAAACTACAAGCAGTGTATCCGCAATCTTTCAAAGGCAGGGGTAAAGGTAATTTGCTATAATTTCATGCCCGTCTTTGACTGGACAAGAACAGACCTCGCAATGGATATGGGCAACGGCGCAACCTGCCTTTGCTATAACGGCAAGCAGGTTGAGGGCAAAAGCCCCGAGGATATGTTCAAGGAGATTGACGATAACTCGAACGGCTATGCCATGCCCGGTTGGGAAACCGAGCGCATGGGCGAGATCAAGGAGCTGTTCCAAAAATACAAAAACATTACGCACGAGGATATGTGGCGAAATCTCAAGCATTTTCTCGAGGAAATTATTCCTGTTTGCGAGGAATGTGATGTTAAAATGGCGATCCACCCCGACGATCCGCCGTGGGATATTTTCGGATTGCCGAGAATTATAAAAAATATTGAGGATATAAGACGTTTTCTGGCTCTTGTCGATTCGCCTTATAACGGTCTGACCTTCTGCACAGGCTCGCTCGGCGCGAGTGCGGAGAACGATCTTCCCGCGATGATAAGAGAGGTCGGCGACAGAATTTATTTTGCTCACCTGAGAAACGTGAAAATAAGAGACAGCTGGTTCAACGAGACATCACATCTTTCCTCAGACGGAAGCCTTGACATGTACAAGATAGTCAGGGCACTTCAGGAGGTCGGCTTTGACGGCTATGTAAGACCCGACCACGGAAGAATGATTTGGGGCGAGGTTGCGCGCCCGGGCTACGGGCTCTATGACCGTGCGCTCGGCTGTGCTTATCTCAACGGACTGTGGGAAGCGGTTGCAAAGAACAAACAATCGGAGTGATATTATGACTAAGCATGAAAGTCTTAACGGAAAAGTAGCGGTTATAACGGGCGGCGGCGGAGTGCTTTGCTCAGGCTTTGCCAAAACTCTTGCCGAGCAGGGCGTAAAGGTTGCCGTGCTTGACCTTAACGAAGATGCGGCACAAAAGGTCGCAGATGAAATAAATGCAAGCGGCGGCACAGCGATAGCCGTCGGCTGTAATGTGCTCGATTCCGAAAGCATGAAAAAGGCGAGAGATACCGTTGCCGAAAAGCTCGGCACATGCGATATTCTTCTCAACGGCGCAGGCGGAAACAATCCCAAGGGCACAACGACTAAGGAAACGCTTGAAAAAATTGACCTTGTCGAAAAGGACGAGAACGTTAAAACATTTTTTGACCTTGACCCGGAGGGAATATCCTTCGTTTTCAATCTTAACTTTCTCGGAACGCTTATTCCGACGCAGATCTTTGCGCGCGACATGGCGGAAAAAGAGGACAGCTGTATCGTTATGATAACCTCGATGAACGCTTTCCGTCCGCTGACGAAAATTCCCGCATATTCGGCGGCGAAGGCGGCGGTTGCAAACTTCACTCAGTTCATGGCGGTTCACTTTGCCGATATGGGCATCAGGGTCAATGCGATTGCCCCCGGATTTTTCTCAACAAAGCAGAATAAGGATCTTTTATGGAATCCCGACGGCTCACCGACGGCAAGAACAGGCAAGATCCTTGCCGCAACTCCGATGGGCCGCTTCGGCAAGCCCGAGGAGCTTTCGGGCGCACTTCTTTTCCTTTGCGATAAGGAGTATTCGGGCTTTGTGACGGGTACAACGATCGCGGTTGACGGCGGCTTTAACGCATATTCGGGAGTATAATTGAGGTGAAGTAATGTCGGAGCTTGTCAGTATCATCATTCCTGTATATAATCTTGAAAAATATATATTGAACTGCCTGAACAGCATAGCTGCGCAAACCTATAAAAATCTTGAGGTTATTTGCATTGATGACGGAAGTGTTGACGGGAGCGCGGATATCATAAGAAATTTTGCGGCTTCGGACGACAGAATCAAGTATTTTTATCAGGAAAACGCAGGCGTTTCGGCGGCAAGAAACAGAGGCCTTGATATGGCAGCGGGCGAATACATTATGTTCGTTGACGGAGACGATTATCTGCATCATCAGGCAACGGAAATTTTGCTTAATTGCATCAGAAAAACCGATGCCGAGATGGTCTGCGCCCACTTTAAAATAACCTCCGATTTGCATGAGAAAAGCAAAGAAATCGGTGATTATGAATATCACAGAGCCGACCTGCCTGAGATTTTCAAGGAAAAATATGGGAGCGTTATCGGAAAATCGTCATGCGCCAAGCTGATAAAAAAGGATTTTGCGAAGAGAGAAAAGTTCCCCGTCGGCATTTCTAACGGTGAGGACGGATATTATATAATTCTCTTGCTGAACAATAACCCTAAGGTTTATATAATTGACTGTCAGCTCTATTATTACTACACAAGGGTGAATTCGGCGGTAACGTCGCTTTTTACGCTCGATAACTATTCCATCACATATTCATTTGATGATCTATGTGAGCATCTGAAAAAATCCGAAAATGTTTTTTTGAAAAAATACTGTCTGCAATATTTATTCCAGACCATTTTATACAACCGAACAAGCGCGATCGGCACCGATTGCGAGGAAACAGTGAAAAGCGAATCAAAGCGGATAGGTAAAAAATGGCTCGGTGAATTTGTGAAAAACAAAAACATTTTGCTGACGGTAAGGCTTTTCTTTGTGATCTTTTTCTATTCGCGGCCGATTTACGAATTGGCAAGAGCAATACAGGATCCGACAATGTTTAATTTCTATAAAAACAGGCGAAAGGGGAATAAACCCAATGAATCTGAAACTCAGAAGTAAAGATACCTGCGCGTTTGATATGATATCCCTCGGCGAGATCATGCTGAGGCTTGACCCCAATGATTCAAGAATAAGAACGACCCGTTCCTTCCGAGTATGGGAGGGCGGCGGCGAATACAACGTCGCAAGAGGGCTTCGCAAATGCTTCGGGCTGAAAACGGCGGCTGTAACGGCTCTCGCCGACAATGAAATAGGCAGACTTGTTGAGGATTTCATGCTTCAGGGCGGAGTTGACACATCGCTTATCAAGTGGGTGAAATACGACGGCATCGGCAGAACGGTCAGAAACGGACTGAACTTCACCGAGCGCGGCTACGGAATCCGTGGGGCGCTCGGCGTTTCCGACAGGGGAAACACCGCCGCATCTCAGCTTAAAGAGGGCGACATCGACTGGGATTACATTTTCGGCACTCTCGGCGTAAGGTGGCTTCACACGGGCGGGATTTTTGCCGCACTCTCCGATACAACGGCGAAGGTCGTTATCGAAGCTGTTAAAACAGCGAAAAAATACGGAACAATAGTTTCCTACGACCTCAATTACCGTCCGTCCTTATGGAACGATATCGGCGGCAAGGCGAAGGCGCAGGAGGTCAATAAGGAAATTGCAAAATATATCGACGTCATGATCGGCAACGAGGAGGACTTCACCGCATGTCTCGGACTTGAGGTTGAGGGCAACGACGAAAATCTCAAGGAGCTGAACATCGACGGCTACAAAAAAATGATGGCAAAGGCGGCAGAGATTTATCCCAATTTCAAGGTCGCAGCTTCGACACTCAGAACAGTCAAAACCGCTACGGTCAACGATTGGAGCGCAATATGCTGGGCTGACGGCAAGGTATATAACGGACTTGATTTAAAGGGTCTTGAGATTTACGACCGTGTCGGCGGCGGCGACAGCTTTGCATCGGGTCTGATCTACGGACTTATGGAGACTGGCGATCCGCAGGCGGCAGTCAATTACGGCGTAGCTCACGGTGCGCTGGCAATGACCACCCCCGGTGACACTTCAATGGCGACCAAAGCCGAGGTTGAAAGAATAATCGGCGGCGCAGGCGCAAGAGTACAAAGATAAGCGAGGGCATTTATGTTATACAAGAAAAACGGCGAAAAAAAGCTTTCTAAGGAGCTCTTCAAAAATCCGACATGCGAATTCAGAGGAACTCCGTTCTGGGCATGGAACAGTTGGCTTGAAAAGAACGAGCTTGAAAGACAGATCGATGTTTTCAAGGAAATGGGCTTCGGCGGTTTCCATATGCACGTCAGAACGGGACTTAAAAATAAATACCTCAGCGACGAATATATGCAGCTCATAAGAGACTGCGTTGACAAGGCTAAGGGCGAAAAAATGCTTGCATGGCTCTATGACGAGGACAGATGGCCCTCGGGAGCGGCAGGCGGATATGTAACCGAGGATGAGTGCTACAGAGCGAGATATCTTCTTTTTACACCGTTCAAGACTGCCGAGGCTAAGAAATCATTTGAGGTCAGCGCAGGCAGAACGAACAACGGAACACTCCTTGCGTGCTACGATGTAGTGCTCGACAAGGACGGATATTTGTCCTCATATAAGCGAATAGGCGAGAACGACGAAGCCGAGGGCACAAAATGGTATGCGTTTATGGAGATAATCGGCGAGTCCGATTGGTTCAACGGCAAGACCTATGCCGACACGCTTTCAAAGGACGCGGTTGACCGATTCGTTGAGGTCACTCACGAAAAATACAAGAAATGCACAGGCGACGAGTTTGACAAGACCGTTCCTGCAATTTTCACAGATGAGCCGCAGTTCACTCACAAGGCGGTCATGAACAATTCCTTTGATAAAATGGACATGATAATGCCGTGGACGGACAAGGTTCCCGAGCTTTACGAAAAGGCTTACGGTGCGGATATTTACGCAACGCTCCCCGAGCTTTTCTGGGATCTGCCCGAGAGTAAGCCGTCCGTGCACAGATACAGATATCACGATTTTATTTCCGAGCTTTTCTCAAGCTCATTTGCCGACAATATCGGCTCATGGTGCCGCAAGAACGGCATTGCATTGACAGGTCACATGATGGAGGAGCCGACGCTTCGCAGTCAGTGTGCCGCACTCGGCGAGGCCATGCGTTCCTACAGAGGCTTCGATATCCCGGGAATTGATATGCTTTGCAACAATCATGAGTTCACAACGGCAAAGCAGGCGCAGTCGGCGGTTCACCAGTTCGGCTATGAGGGTATGCTCTCCGAGCTTTACGGCGTAACGGCTTGGGACTGCGATTTCAGAACTTACAAGCATCAGGGCGACTGGCAGGCGGCGCTCGGCGTAACGGTCAGAGTTCCGCACCTTTCGTGGTATGCGATGGGCGGTGAGGCGAAGCGTGACTATCCCGCTTCTATTTCGTATCAGTCGCCGTGGTATAAAAAATTCTCTGTTGTCGAGAATCACTTTGCAAGGCTCAACACGGCTCTGACAAGGGGCAAGCCCGTTGTCAAGGTTGCCGTCATTCACCCGATCGAGAGCTTTTGGCTTCATTGGGGACCGAATGACAAGACCGCCGTTTTGCGTGAAAGCCTTGACGAAAGATTTGATAATGTTACAAATTGGCTGCTTGAGGGCAGTATAGATTTTGATTATATTTCCGAGTCGCTTCTTCCGTCTCTTTGCGAGAAGGGTTCAAATCCGCTCAGGGTCGGCAAGATGGAATACGATGCCGTTATCGTTCCCGGCTGTGAAACGCTTCGTTCGACCACGATCGAGCGGCTTTCCGAGTTCGGCAAAAACGGTGGCAAGCTCATATTCATGGGCGACGCACCGTATCTTTGCGATGCTGTTGAATCCGACGAGGGCAGAAAGCTTTTTGAGAGAAGCACAAGAATTGATTTTTCAAGGGCTTCGCTCCTCAATGCGCTTGAGAGTGACAGAACCGTTACATTGAGATATGCCAACGGCAGACTGACGGATAATCTCATCTATCAGCTCCGCCGTGACAACGACTGCGAATGGCTCTTTATCTGCCACGATGCAGAGCCTAAAAACAAGGACATCGACTACGGCAGTGACATAAAAATTACGGTTGACGGCGAGTTCGTTCCCGAGCTTTATGACACGCAAAGCGGCGAGATTATTCCGCTCGGCGCATCGTATATGAACGGAAAAACCGTTATTTCATATAAGCTTTACGGCTACGATTCGCTTCTTATAAAGCTGACCGACGGTAAGACTGATTCGGCAGAATGTGAGGAAAACGACGACGCTCCCGAGGGTAAGTCTGTTGTCGGCTTGGTCGATTATGAGCTTGACGGAAAGAACGTGCTTCTGCTCGATATGGCGGAATACAAGCTTTCGGGCGAGAGTGAATTTTCACCCGAGGAGGAAATTCTCCGTCTTGATAACGTTTGCCGTGAGCGGCTCGGGCTTCCGCTTCGGGGCGGCTCTATAGTTCAGCCGTGGGTTTCGGGCGACATTCCTCCCGTGGACAAGCTCACGCTTCGCTTCACCTTTGACAGTGAGATCAATTACAGCGGTGCCGAGCTTGCGTTTGAGGAGCCCGACAGGCTTGAAAAAATCGTTTTCAACGGCAATGAGTTCGCAAAGGAGCTTTGCGGCAACTATGTTGACATTTCGATTTTTAAGGTCAAGCTTCCCGATATTGTCAAGGGCAAAAACACGCTTGAAATGACATACGCTTACGGCGAAAAGACGGACATCGAGAGCGTATTTATTCTCGGCGATTTCGGAGTTAATGTAACGGGAACGGAGAAAACGGTTATCGCCATGCCTCAAAAAATCGGCTTCGGCGACATAACGAGACAGGGCTTCCCGTTCTATGGCGACAATATTACATATAAATTCAAGGCGGCCGCGGAAAACGGAAAAATGAATATCTGCGCTTCATGGTACAGAGGAGCGATGATTTCCGTCAAGGTTGACGGCGAGGAAAAGGGCGATATCATCTATCCGCCGTATATTCTCAGCGTTGACGGACTTTCCGACGGTGAGCATGATGTTGAAATGACGCTTTACACTCACCGCTACAACACCTTCGGTCCGCTTCACCTTGTCAACGAGGCTGAGCCTTGGCACGGTCCGGGCGCATGGAGAAGCGAGGACTGCAACTGGAGCAATGAGTATGTTCTCAGACGTGTGGGAATACTCACTGCGCCGAAAATCAATAACTGACGGAGGGCATTATGGATAAAGAAAATATACTTATGAGAATTCAGGACTGCGGCATTGTCGCCGTTGTCAGAGCAGAAAGCGCCGATAAGGCGGAAAGAATCGTTGACGCCTGCATGGAGGGCGGAGTTGCGGCAATCGAGCTGACCTTCAGCGTTCCCCATGCGGACAGAGTTATCGAAACTCTCTCATATAAATACGACCCGAAGGACATAATATTGGGTGCAGGCACTGTCATGGACGCCGCAACGGCGAGAATTGCAATGCTCAGCGGCGCTCAGTATATAGTCAGTCCGTATCTTGATCTCGAAACGCTCAAGATGTGCAATCGTTACAGAGTGCCGATGATGCCCGGCGTTATGTCGGTTCGTGAGGCGGTAACGGCGATGGAAAACGGCGCGGACATTCTAAAGGTTTTCCCTGGCGATCTTTTCGGACCCAAGATAATCAAGGACATTCTCGGACCTATTCCGTATGCCAAGATGATGCCCACGGGCGGAGTTAATGCCGATAACGTAGGCGAATGGATAAAGGCGGGTGCGGTTGCCGTCGGCGCGGGTTCATCACTCACGGCAGGCGCAAAGACGGGCGACTATAAGCTTATCACGGAGACGGCGAAGAAATTTGTTGCAAACATCAAGGCGGCAAGATCAAACTAACCGATGACAGGCATTTAACAGAATGAGGTAAACTTATGTTTGTAGACATAGCAAAAATTAAAATAACGGCAGGCGACGGCGGCAACGGAGCGGTCGCGTTCAGAAGAGAAAAATATGTTGCCGCAGGCGGACCCGACGGCGGAGATGGCGGCAGAGGCGGAAACGTTGTGTTCAAGGTCAACGACAATCTTTCGACGCTTGCCGATTTCCGATACAAAAGAAAATACAAAGCTCCCAACGGTGCTCCCGGTCAGTCGGGTCACAAGAGCGGAAAAAAGGGCGAGGATTTAATTATCGAAGTGCCGAGAGGTACAATTATCCGCGAGCAGACGACGGGCAAGGTCATGGCTGATATGTCCGACGATGACGAGTTCATTGCTGCAAAGGGCGGCAGGGGAGGCTGGGGCAATTCCCATTTCAAGACCCCGACCCGTCAGACGCCGAGATTTGCCAAGCCGGGTACGCCCGGTGAGAGCTGGGATGTTTCGCTCGAATTGAAGCTCCTTGCCGATGTCGGACTTTTGGGCTTCCCGAATGTCGGCAAGTCAACGCTTATTTCAGTCGTCAGCGAGGCTAAGCCGATTATCGCCGACTATCATTTCACGACGCTCACACCCGTGCTCGGCGTTGTTTCGATGGGCGAGGGAAATTCCTTTGTTATGGCGGATATCCCGGGACTTATCGAGGGCGCAAGCGACGGTGTAGGTCTCGGTCACGAGTTCCTTCGCCATGTTGAGCGCTGCCGCTTGCTTGTTCATATAATTGATGCCGCAGGCAGTGAGGGCAGAGATCCGATTGAGGATTTCAACAAGATAAACGAGGAGCTCGTCAAGTTCAACCCCGATATGGCGGATCTGCCGCAGATAGTTGTCGGCAACAAGGTCGATCTTGCAACCGATGAGCAGCTTGAAAAGCTCGAAAAATATTTCACCGAGCGCGGATATCAGTATTTCACCATGTGCGCTCCGATCGCAGAGGGTACGCAGGAGATCATCAATGCCGTTGCGGCTAAGCTTGCAACGCTTCCGCCGATAAAGAGATACGAAAAAGAGGAGATCCCTGCTGAGTTCTTTGAGAAGAACGCAGACGGCAGATTCACAATTTCCGTTCAGGACGGAATTTACTCCGTTGAGGGCGAGTGGCTTCTGAGAATACTTCAGCGCTGTGACCTTGACGATTACGAGTCACTGCAATATTTCCAGCGTGTGCTCCACTCCAGCGGAATAATCGACGCACTTGTAGAAAAAGGAATTCAGGAGGGTGACACGGTCGAAATTTACGATCTTGAATTCGACTTTGTGCCGTAAAATATATGGAACGTTTTTTGAAAGATAAAGAAGTAAAGCCCAACGAATTAAGCCCCTTGACGCTTGCTTTTATCGGCGATACGGTTTTTGATCTGCTTGTCCGTGAGGAGCTTATCTGCGACGCAAACAGACCTGCCAACGATCTGCATCACATGGCGGTCGAGCGTGTCAGAGCAACGGCGCAGGCGCAGGGCGTTGAGAAAATAATGCCTGTTCTTTCTGAGGAGGAAACCGCTGTTTTCAAGCGCGGCAGAAACGCAAAATCGGGACATCAGCCGAAGAATGTCAGCCGTTCGGATTACCACATGGCAACGGCGATGGAAACACTTTTCGGCTATCTTTACCTTATGAACAGGACGGACAGAATTCTTGAACTTTACAGGTTGATTTACGGCTGAGGAGGATAACTTTGCAAAAGAAAAATTCACTTGTTCAGGATTTGAAAAAATACAGTCTGAAAAAATTTGCCGTTGATAACGTCTATTTCGTTATCGGTTGCTTTCTTTACTCCCTCGGAGTTAATATTTTTGCGATTCCGAATAAAATTGCACAAAGCGGCATTACGGGTGTTGCCATCATCATTAACTATCTTTTTCCGCAGTGCCCCGTCGGACTTACGGGATTTTTGCTGAATGTGCCGTTGTTTATTCTTGCGTGGATTTTCATAGGCAAGTTTTTCACGTTCAAAACGCTGTGGGTATCGGGCGTTCTTTCGCTGATAATCGATGGTGTGAAGCTCGCGATGAACAGAGGACTGATAGGCGCATATGAGGGCGACAAGCTGCTTGCTTCGATTTTCTGCGGTGCGATGTGCGGCGCGGGAATTGCTCTTATTATCGTAAGAGGCGCAACCTCGGGCGGAACCGATGTTCTCGGCAGACTGCTGAAAAAAATATGGCCGCACATGTCCATCGGCAGAATGATAATGCTTTGCGATGCGGCGGTCGTTATTGCGGCGGCTATTGTATTCAAGAGCATCGACAGCGTGCTTTATGCGGCTATTCTCATCTTTGTTTCCTCAAAGGTCATGGACTTCATTCTTTACGGCACAGGCAACGGCAAAATGCTCTATATTTTCACCAAGAAGAAGGGCAAGGAGCTTGCCGAAGCAATTACCAAAAGAGGACACAGAGGTGCGACGATAATCGAGGGCAAGGGCGGCTACACAGGTGAGCTGAGCGAGCTTGTTATCTGCGCCGCAAGAAGCCATGAAATTCCGAACATCAAGAGAATGTGCAAGGAGATAGACCCCGACGCGTTTATTGTCATGTCGGAGGCTAATGAAATTCTCGGCTACGGCTTCAATCCGCCCGCTTTGGACGATTAAAAGTAACTGCTGATTTATCGGCGATTACTTGACAAATACAGCCGATGAGTATATAATTTAAAAGTTAAAATACGACAGGAAATGGTGATTTTATGTCAGGACATTCAAAATGGAGCACTATCAAGCGCAAGAAGGAAAAAACGGACGGCGCCCGTGCAAAGGTATTTACTAAAATAGGCAGAGAGATCTCGGTTGCCGTTAAGTCGGGCGGTCCCGATCCGACAGTCAATTCAAAGCTTAAGGACGTTATCGCAAAGGCAAAGGCAAACAACGTTCCGAACGATAACATCGAGCGTATCATCAAGAAAGCGGCAGGCGAGGGCAGTGCCGATAACTATGAGGATATCATGTACGAGGGCTACGGCCCGTCAGGTATTGCCGTTATCGTTGAAACTCTTACCGACAACCGTAACCGTACAGCAGGCGACGTCAGACATTATTTTGACAAGTACGGCGGAAATATGGGACAGAGCGGCTGTGTTTCTTTCATGTTCAACCGTTGCGGTGTAATTACGATCGAAGCCGAGGACGTTGACGAGGAGAAGCTCATGGAGGACGCACTCGAAGCAGGCGCAACCGATTTCATCACCGACGATGAGGGAATTTTTGAGATTCGCACCGAGCCGAACGATCTCGGCGGTGTTCGTGACGACCTTGAGGCAAAGGGCTATTCCTTCCTTTCCGCAGAGGTTGAGTATGTTCCCACAACCTACACCAAGCTTACCAACGAGGATGACATCACCAACATGACGAAGATGCTTGACATGTTCGATGATAACGATGACGTTCAGAATGTTTGGCATAACTGGGACATGGACTAATATTTTAGGGTCGGCTCTTTTGGCGAATAAGTCATTTTTCTCATCTCGGCGTATAAGCATACGCCGTCGCTGAGAGAAAATGCCTTCTTCATCCAAAATAGCGCGACCCTTACTTTTTTAAGGAGCTATTATTCGTAGGGGTCGATGCCCGCATCGACCTAAGGCCAGATGAAGCCGAACAAGGCTTCCCCTCAAGGGGAAGCTGGCACGACCTTGTGTCGTGACTGATGAGGTGGAAAAGTTTGAGCCCGATTTTATTAAATAAAATTGCTGAAATTTCGCCACCTCATCCGAGCGGCGCAATCCGCCGCCCACCTTCCCCTCAAGGGGAAGGCTGATAAAATGTCAGCAGGAATTACGTCTCGGCTCCCCTGTAGGGTAGCGAAGTGTCGGCGCGGTAGTGAATGACAGTCCGGTGGACTGTCAGAGCCGCGACGTGACCGAGCCGCAGCGAGACGCTGTCACGGCTTGTCTGTGACTGAGGGGTTTGTAAAGGATTTGAGGAAATTCGTTTTATGCGTGGGCTCCTCCTTAGGGGAGCTGTCAGCGCAGCTGACTGAGGGGTTTTGTAAAAAGATTGTAGGAACCGACCAAGGCTTCTCCTTGAGGGTAGCAAAGTGGCGCGACGGTATAGTGAATGAACGTCCGGTGGACGTTCAGAGCCGGAGCGTGACCGAACCTCAATCGAGAAAGTAAAAATGGAGGAAAAAATGAAAAGAGAATTCTTAAAAGCCATCCCGTACGGCTTTATAAAAAGCATTGTGATAACTGTTCTTCTTGAGCTTTATCTTTCATCATTTGCAAGTAATCTTTCTGTTTTGCAAGAGCTTTTCTTTCCCGTCTTGGCGGCGATTCCGTTTGTTGCTGTTTATTTCTTTATTGCACGCAAGGAGAATAGCTTTAAATCAATTTCACTTTTCTTTCTGCTAAACCTGCTGTCATTTGTTTTCGGCTTAGCCGTTATAACTGTGCTGATGATTTTGATTCCGCACGGTTTAATTGAATTCCGTGAGGCAAACAATGCGGACGGGTTAATGCTGATGCTTGATTTGAGCTATTTTATCGGAATATCGGTTATCCTCGAGTTGGCTGTCTCGGTCGCTGTATTTTTAAAGAACAAAGGTAATCCACAATGAAATATCTTTACATATGGCTGATTATAATCAACATAATTACCTTTGCCGTGTTCGGCATCGACAAGAAAAAGGCGATTGACGGCAAATTCCGCATCAGCGAGCTGACACTGTTTATCTTGTCACTTCTCGGCGGTTCGCTCGGCGGGCTTATTGCCATGCGTGCCTTTCATCACAAAACGCGAAAATGGTATTTCAAATTCGGTATTCCGCTGATTCTCATTGCATGGGTCGCGCTGATTGCTTGGCTCACTTACAAAAATTTAATATGAATTTATGCACCTTGAAGGCTCGGCTTTCGGGGTGCATTTTTACATAAACGGAAAATTGTATACAGAAAAGCTAAAATACTGGTCTTTTTTCGGAAAGTATGATAAAATAAATTTATTATATAACTTCGGAGGAACAGACATGTTTAAAATACTGATTGCAGAGGACGATATTGAGCTTTGCCGTCTTTTCTCCCATGTGCTGACGAAGAACGGCTATTCGGTCAAGGGCGTTTCAAACGGTCAGGAGGCGCTCGATGAGCTTGACAGAGACTATTACGATCTTATTATTTCCGACATTATGATGCCTGTCATGGACGGCTACAAGCTGGTGCATCGGCTTCGCGACAGCGATAATCATATTCCCGTTATGATGATAACCGCTAAGGACGCTTTCGACGACATGCGCCGCGGCTTTGTTTCGGGAACGGACGATTACATGATAAAGCCCGTCAACGTCAACGAAATGGTGCTTCGCGTCGGTGCCTTGCTTCGCCGCGCACAGATGATAAATGAGCGCCGTCAAACGATAGGCTCGACCGTTATGGATCTTGATTCGCTTACGGTCACGACTGAAAACGACAGCTTCATTCTGCCGCAAAAGGAGTTTATGATCCTTTATAAAATGTCAGCATACCCGGGCAAGATTTTTACAAGGAATCAGCTCATGGACGAGATATGGGGCTATGAAAATGAATCGGATACCCACACGGTCGATGTGCATATCGGCAGGCTCAGGGACAGATTCCGCGACAGCAGGGATTTTAAAATCGTTACTATCCGCGGCGTCGGATACAAGGTGGTCAAGCTATGAAAAGCAGAGAGGTTTTTGAAGAAATCCGCGGTCAAAAAGATCAGATATTCGGTCTGAGAATGAGGCTGACGCTCATCGTTGCCGCCGAGCTGATAGTTTGTATTCTGCTCTCGTTCGGAGCGGAAATGCTTCTGAAAAACGTGCTTACCTCAGAATGGCGCCTGCCGCTGACAATTGCCGTTTTTGTGCTCGGACTGATAATATGCTTCGGCATAACAGGTATGATCTCAAACTGGTTCTTTGACCCGATAAAGCAGTTGGGAAAGGCAATGGAAAAGGTTGCCGACGGTGATTTTTCAGTGCGTTTGCAGACAAAATCAAGGCTTAAAGAGATTCGCGAGGTCTATTCGGGATTCAACATGATGGCGCACGAGCTAAGCTCGATTGAAATAATTCAAAGCGACTTTGTCTCAAACGTTTCGCATGAGTTCAAAACACCGATAAATGCCGTTGAGGGCTATGCAATGCTTTTGCAGGACTGCGGCAGCCTCAGCGATGAGGAAAAGAAGTATGTTGACGGAATTATTGTCAGCACTCAGCGCCTTTCGACCCTGACGGGAAGCATTCTGTTGCTTTCGAAAATTGAGAATCGTTCGATTCCTACAGATCAGACAGAGTTTTCTCTTGATGAGCAGATTCGCTGTGCAATCGTCGGAATGGAAACGCTTTGGGAGAATAAAAACATCGAAATTGATGCTGATCTTGAAAGCATAAGGTATTACGGCAATGAAAATCTGATGCTTCACGTTTGGGATAATCTTTTGAGCAATGCGATTAAATTCAGCCCGCAGGGGGATAAAATTGAGATCAGGCTGAAAAATGATGCCGACAGAATTATTTTTACGATTGAGGATCACGGAGAGGGAATTCCCGAAAAAGCTGAGAAGCATATTTTTGAGAAATTCTATCAGGCGGACAGCTCCCACAAGCAGGAGGGCAACGGCCTTGGACTGGCGCTCGTCAGCAGGATCATGACGCTTGAGGGCGGCGAGATCCTTGCTGAAAATACTGAAAGCGGCTGTAAATTTACAGTAAAACTTAAGAAAAAACGAGCATAAAAAACGGAGCTGTTGTGCATTTGGCATAACAGCTCTGCTTGACATTATTCGACAAACTTCAACAAAAATTGAACTTCAGTTGATGTTGGGTTGCATTTCGCGTTGTAAAATTATAATGAAAGAAATTATAAAACAAACGCGGAGGGATAAAAATGCCGAAAAATTATGTTCTCTACAATCCTTTGGCGGGCAACAAGAGGTGCGGCGCCGATATTAGAATGATCGAGGATATGCTTGATGGCGAAATTGTGTATTGTGATATGACGAAGCCGGAAACCTACAGCGATGTTCTTCCCGAGATGCAAAAGGGGGATATTCTCATCGTGTGCGGCGGTGACGGAACGCTGAATCGCTTCATCAATCTTCCGTATGATTACTCGGAGAAAAACGAGGTTTATTATTTCCCGATGGGCTCGGGCAACGACTTTGCCCATGAGCTTGGACACAAATACGGCGATAAGCCGTTCAATATAACGAAATATCTGAAGGATTTGCCCGAGGTAACGGTCAACGGCAAGACCTATCGCTTCCTTAACGGCATCGGCTACGGCATCGACGGCTACTGCTGTGAGGTCGGCGACAAGCTCAGGGAGACGACCGAGGGCAGTATAAATTACACTGCTATTGCGATCAAGGGCTTGCTTTTCCACTATAAGCCGACGAGCGCAACCGTCACGGTGGACGGAGTGAAGCATAAATTCAAAAAGGTTTGGCTCGCGCCGACGATGAACGGAAAATTTTACGGCGGCGGAATGATGCCGACACCGAATCAGGACAGAACAAGCGGTAAGCTTTCCGTTATGGTTTATCATAATCTCGGCAAGCTGAAAGCTTTGGCAGTGTTCCCGTCAATATTCAAGGGCGAGCATGTCAAGCATAAAAAGAATATAGCAATTCTCGAGGGCAAGGCGATAACAGTGGAATTTGACCGCCCGACGCCCTTGCAGATAGACGGCGAGACCATACTCGATATTTCCTCCTATACAACAAAAGCTCATCATCACGATATGGTCAATGCTTAAAAAATACGGACTGTCAGATATGTGACAGTCCGTGTTTTTATTGTAGGTGAATGTGTGTGATCCTCCTTTAGGGTAGCGAAGTGTCGGCGCGGTAGTGAATGACAGTCCGGTGGACTGTCAGAGCCGCGACGTGACCGAGCCGCAGCGAGACACTGTCGGCGCAGCCGGCTGAGGGGTTTTCTTGAAGTCAGAAATTAAGCGTGGGCTCCTCTTTTGGGGAAGCCTTGGTTAGTTTCGTTGAAAATATCCCCGTCACTTCTTTCCCTTAAGTATCGGGGAGATCATCGGGTAGATCGCAAAGGTTATCGCAACGCTGATAAGTCCCTTTGCAAAGGTGAACGGCACGTTGAAAATAAGAATCGCCTGCCAGAGTGAGCCGACGCTCGGAAGAATGCTCTGATATGCGGCGAGGATAGCGCTTTCGGGTGCCATGAGCTTGAAATAAATCGGGTAAACGAAGAAATAATTGATAAAAAAGCTCATTGCCGCCATCGCAAAATCGCCGACTATTGCACCTATAAACGCAAATTTGCGGTTGTGATGATACTTATAGAACATGCCTGCGACGAAAACGAAAACCGCGCCGTGGATGAAATTGGAAAGCTCTCCGACACCTGCGGTCTGGGTCGCAAACAGGTGAATAAGGTTCTTGACAAGACATGTGGCAACTCCGCACACGGGTCCGAAGGCATAAGAGGTGATGAGCGCGGGCAGGTCGGAAATGTCAAGCTTAATGAACGACGGCATGATAGGAATTGAAAATTCTACAAACATCAGCACCGCCGAGAGCGCCGACATGATTGCCGTGACCGTTACCTTTCGCAAGCTTTTTACTTTTGTGTTCATAAACAACACCCTTTCAAATAAATTCAGTCAGAGTTGCCAACGAACAAAAAATGTCCCGTACAAAAACTGTACGGGACTTTATTTTTCAAGAATACAAATCTTCTCTCATCCGGACTGTACCGTCGGCTTCGGAATCTCACCGAATCAACTTTCGCTCACGGGCTTGTGGACTGAATCCCATTACCGTCGGTGGGGAATTGCGCCCCGCCCCGAAGACAACTTTTAACTTACCTCTATTGTAGCACTGTATCTCGAAATGTCAATATTTTTCTGCAATAATTCAAAATCAATATTATATATTGACAAAAATGTTATATAGTGCTAAAATTTAAATAATAATACCGCAAAATGTTCAATTTATCAGTGCAAATGCAACAAATTTTTATACGGCGATATTATTGAAATTGAAATTCAGGGGGTTGTAAACATGAAAACGGCAAGGAAAATTTTGTCGGTAATCATCGCGATTCTGATGCTGACGGTTGTTGCGCCGAGTTCTGTCCTTGCGCAGGACGGCGGCTCGGAAGCCTTTTTTACCTATGAGGTTAATAACGGTGAAGCCACGATAACGGGCTATAACATGGGTGTTGAAAATCCTTATTTGTCGGATAATATTTTTCAAATTCCTGATTATATTGACAGCTATACCGTAACGGCGATCGGCGAGAATGCATTCATGTATATGGAGCTCAGCCCCTATTGCAGAGTTATTATTCCGAATTCCGTCAAGCGAATCGAAGCGAGAGCCTTCTACGGTTGTAAGGGAGCAACGAATATTCATATAACCGACGGTGTAATCTGGATAGGCGATTCTGCGTTTGCGGATTCCGAGTTCATTCGTTATGATTTCGGCTTCACGGCTGGAGGAAACCAGCTTTATACGGGCAGTGATATTTTCGGAAGCGAGCGTTTTTCAAGATATTTCTGCTGTCTGAACAATTACAGCGCATGGAGCAATTACTACCATCCCGGTGCCGATTCCGAAATTCCGCTTTCTGAATTGGTTTTCAGCGATCTTTATAATTATTCAATTATATATGATTATCAGGTTATCATCGGTACAGGAAATGAAGAAATATCGTTGTTAAGAAGTTACGATTTTTCAACAAATGAAATTCCCGAAACTATCGACGGCTTACCCGTGGTAGCATTGGGCATACCTTATGTCGGAATGTATCAATTCTACGGAAATGTCGGAATTAAGGATACAAGTCTTTCAACCGAGCTGATTATTCCGAAGAGCATAAAATATATTTACAATTCCGTTTTCCCCGACGGTTTAATGTCACCCTTTAAGGATATAAGCTACCGCGGACCCGAGGAGGAATGGAACGCGATCGAGAAGGATCTCGAGGGCAACGGCGGTCTTTCTAAAATCAGAGTTCATTATAACTATGACGGTCACGCACACAAATTTACGAGTGCTTCAGATCCGTCAACATGCATTGAGGGCGGTGCAAGCTATAAGCTCTGCTCGGTTTGTAATGAAAAATATGAATATACAGCTCTGCCGAAGTCTGCCCATACCTACGGCGATTGGACAGTAACCGTTCAGCCGACAACACAGACCGAGGGCAAAAAGGAAAGAACCTGCACGGTTTGCCAAAATAAAGAAACCGCAAACGTTCCGAAGATAGAAAAGACATACGAATATAAATCAGGAGATATTATTGAGTTCGGCTCGTATCCGCAGACCAAGGTAGAGGACGAGAGTATTTTGGCTGAGCTCAATGCACTTAAGCTTGATTGGAAAACAAAGAACTATTATACAGATAATGATTGCTCGGCCTTAGCACAAAGTATGAGTTATGCCGATATTGACTTGAACGGTGACGGTAAATATGATTACAGAGCTATAAGAATAAACAATGATTTATCTTTTTGTTATAGTTATTATGAAACTATACAGGAAAAAAACGGATACAACCGCAATGAAATATATTACTTTAAATACGAGCCGCTGCAATGGCGTGTTTTGGATGCGGATGAAGGCTATTTGATGTGCAATAATACGATCGATTCACTTCCGTTTCAGAGTGTTGTTTACGAAAAAGACGGCGAAAGCTTTAACAGTAAGGACTATACCTCCTATGCTAATGATTGGGAAACAAGCTCAATCAGGAAATGGCTTAACAATGATTTTTATAATGACGCTTTTTCGGATGCGGAAAAAGAAATAATAAAAACATCAAAATTGACGAACAAAAATAATGATGGATTGCCAAGCGGCCCCGATTTAGACAACAGCAAATATGACGGCTCAGATACAGAGGATAAAATTTACCTGCCGTCTGCATCCGATGTTAATAATTATATGGGCAATTATTCAGCAAATAAGCGACTGAAGGGAACGGATTACTCACAAAGTCAGGGCTGCCATACAAGTCGTGATGAAATTAATCCGGACATGAACTATTACGGATATTCATCGTGGATGCTCCGAACAGCGATACTGTCAAACTATATTTCGATTGTTACGATTGACGGAGCAGTAGATGAAAGCATAATTACCCATTCGTGGAAATGTGGAACAGTACCTGCACTGAAAATTGACGGCTTGAAAAACCATGAATTTAAATTTCATACCCACGTCTATAAAAGTTTTTTATTTTCTCCGTATGATATTACCTCAGCGTGTTATTATGATGAGTGTGTTTGGTGCGGAGAAAAAGAATTCAACTACAACCATACCTACGGCGATTGGACAGTAACCGTTCAGCCGACAACACAGACCGAGGGCAAAAAGGAAAGAACCTGCTCGGTTTGTAATAAAACACAAACCATGAGTATTGCAAAGCTTGACGCGGAGGCGCTCAAGCCGACTGTAAACGAAAACGCACCGCTTCTTATCGACAGTGAAAAAGCGCAGATTTACGGCTTTGACCTTACCAAGGGCATTGACGAGACGGTTGCACAGACGTTCGGACTTAAAGAGGGCACGCACCTTGCTTACAGCAATGCCGACAAGCCGAGAACGGGCGATAAAATTGAGATAAGAACCGACGGCTCGGACGAGGTTATCGCCTCGTACACCGTGGTCGTATTCGGCGATACGGACGGGGACGGAAGCTATGACGGCAGAGACGCGACGATCGTCAGCATGATTGCCAACGGTATGCTTACTCCCGATGCGGCTGTATTGGCAGCGGCGGACTGCAACCATGACGGTGTTGTGGATCAGCTCGACGTTGATATCCTCAATTATGCAGGTGTGCTCCTCTCAAAGGTTGACCAGACCAAAACGCAGGAGGAATTGCAGACCGATTCCGTTTATGTTGAATATATCAACCTCATCAGTCAGGATCCCGATAAGCCGGGTGGAGAAATCAAGCCCGACGAAGAGCCCAACGATAAGCCCGTTAAAGAGGACAACATCATTGTGAAATTCTTTAAAATTGTTTGGAACTTCATAAAATCACTGTTTGGCATAAAGTAAAATAAAGGCTCCCACTCTGAAAACGGAGTGGGAGCTTGCTTTTAAAGATTGTTGACGTCAATTGCGGCTATGACCTTTTCGATGTATGCTCCGAATCTGTCGGCGATTTTTGCTGCCGCAATTCCGACCTCTTCATCGGAGAGCTTGCAGTCGAGCACACCTGCCGCCATGTTTGTCATGACGGAAAAGGCGAGAAGCGGCATTGAGCAGTGCGCCGCAGTGAGAGCCTCGGTGACGGTGGACATTCCGACCGCGTCCGCACCCAAAAGCCTTGCGGCTCGGATCTCCGCAGGCGTTTCAAACTGAGGACCTGGGAAGAACATGTAAACTCCCTCGCGGAAATTCAGCCCGCTTCCGTCGGCGCATTTCAGTGCAATTTCACGGAGCTTTTTGGTGTACATATCCGTCACATCAAAGAAACGTGGACCGAAAAAGTCAAGATTCTTCCCTCTGAGCGGACTTGCACCGTTGAGCTTTATATGATCGCTGACTATCATAATATCGCCGACATTGTAGCTCTTGTTGACCGCACCTGCGGCATTGGTGAGTATGGTCGCCTTAACGCCGAGGAGCTTGAAAAGGCGAATGGGAATAACGAGCTGTTCAAAATCGTAGCCCTCATAGGAATGAAAGCGGCCTGCCATGCAAAGGACCTTTTTGCCGCCGACCTCGCCGTAAATCAGCTTGCCTGCGTGGGAAGCGACGGTCGAAACAAGAAAATTCGGAATGTCGCTGTATTTTATTTCAATCGGATTTTTGATTTTCGATGCAAAATCACCGAGACCCGAGCCGAGAATAATTGCGATTTCGGGCTCGTCATTGATTATCGACATAACGTAATCGGCGCTTTTTTGAAAAAATTCAACCGTGTATTCCATGCCAATTGCCTCACTTTCACTGCTTATTTAATATGAATTCGATCTGCCTTACGGCGTTCCTGAGCTTTGCAAAGGATGAGCTCGGGTCGCTGTCAACAGTTTTGATTATCAGCTCCAGATCGTCAAGAGAATACTTGAACTTGCTTGCCGTTACACTGATATTCCGCCTTACAGCGCAGATGTCCGCCATTTGCTTTTCCGTCAGAAGCTCAACGCTTTTGCAATTCGCTTTAATTGTCTCGTCAATTATATTCTCGGGAAAAAGAATATATCCCTCGATTTGTTTCTTTAAGTCGTTTTCAAAGCTCATAGTTAAAAAATCAGGGCTGCTGCATTTTACTGCAACAGCCCTCTCAAAATCGTTTTATTTGATCTTTACCTTGTAGTTCTTGATCTCAAACGGGGTTGCGTGGAAGCTGATCGTATCGCCGTCAAAGTCAACGGGAACATCGTTTCTCTCAATGAGGTCGCATTCTGCGGCGTAGGTGAGGGGAGCGAAGAATTTAACGCTTGCGTCAACGCTTCTGCCTTTCTTCTCAACCATACGGATGATGTAAGCGTCCTCCTCCTCGCACTTCTTGACAGCCTCAAGCGTCATGCTGTCGCTCGTGAGAGTGATGAATGAATTGTCTGCGCCCATTTCGCCCTCCGACTTAATGTCAACGGGAACAAGCGGATGATTGATTTCAAGTCCTCTTTCAAGGGTCTTTGCCTTCTTCCATGTCTCTGCATGGGGATAGAGCGAATATGTGAAGTAGTGATCGCCCCTGTCAGACTTCGGATCGGGCTTGATCGGAGCCTTGAGGAGGGTGAGGATCATCTTGTGCTCGTTGACCTCGTGACCGTACTTGCAGTCGTTGAGAAGCGATACACCGTAGTCCTCGTCGGACATGTCGATCCAGTTGTGGGCATTGACCTCAAACTTTGCCTTGTCGTACGGATTGTATCTGTATGAGCAGCACTCCATTGTAGCGTAGGCGATATCTCTTGTGTAGTTCTTCGTCTGAAGATCAACGTCAAAGAATACCTTGAGGAGCTTCTGATCCTCGTGCCAGCTGATGTGAGTGTCAAAGTCGATTCTGTCAAGGTCGTTATAGATGATGATGTTCTGCTCAATCTTTGACTTGAGAACGTCCTTCTCAATTGAAATCATTGTGTAAACATCGCCCTTGACGATATCCTTAACAATGCCGTCCTTGAGCTCAAATTCACGGTCAACATATGTTGCAACGATATCCCATGCGTCGTATCCGCCGGGCATATCCTCGAAGAGTCTGAAATCGTTGCCCTTGCCGCCCTTGGAGATGACCTCACGGCGGTTCTTCTTATCATAGATTGAGATAAGAGTTGCATTGTCGTCAAGAACAAGCTTGAAGCTGTCATTCTCGATCTCCTTGCCGTTGCTCTCCTCATACGCGGGAGCCTTTGCGGCAGGCATCTTGTAGTAAACCTTGTAGCCGACAGCCGGAATATCCTTGGCAACGAATACGAGCTTCTTTTCGCCGTTCGGCTTAGTGTACGCCTGAGTTGCGACCTTATTGCCGTTCTCATCGAAGATATCAACGTCCTGATAATCAAGCTCAACCTTAGTCGTAGCGATATTTGCAAGGGAGTTGAAGAGTGCAAACGGCTTGCCGAGGTTCTTGTCATAGCCGATATGCTCTGCGATAACTGCAAGAGCCTCATTGCGTACTCTTTCGCCTGTTTCGATAACCTCATCGTAGATGCTCATGAGCTTGCCGAATACCTCGGTGATATGAGTTCCGGGAAGTGAATCGTGGAACTGGTTGGTAAGGATCTTTCTCCATGCGAGAGCAAGCTCCTCTGTCGGGTACTCGTAGCCGTAGCTTTCTGCGATAACTGCGTACATCTCAGCCTCTCTGAAGAGATTCTCGCAGTAACGGTTTGCCTTTTTAAGAGCAGCCTTTGTGGTGTGAACGCCGCGATGCTCCTCAAGGTAAAGCTCGTCCTTCCATGTAACGATCTTATCGCCGGCTGCGATAGCCTTCTGACGCATATTTTCAAGTGATTCCTCAATCTTGCAAACCTTTGTTTCCGGGAGACCGGGGAAGTTCTTATATCTCTTGACATATTCAAGCATCTCGTTATCGACTCCGCCGCCGCCGTCGCCCCAGCCGTAGCAGTACATGGACTCGCCGATGGTGTCCTTATCGGTATACTTGACCCAGTTTGTCTTGAGTGAATCCGCCTCCATTGAACCGATGAAGTGAGTCGGGGGAACGGCTGCGAATACCTTCGATCCGTCCGGACCCTCCCACCAGAAGGAATTGTAAAGCCACGGGTTTGTATCGTTCCAAATACCCATCTTGTGGGTAACGAAATATTTCATTCCTGCCTTTTTCATGATCTGCGGCATACAGTAGCTGTTGCCGAAAACATCGGGAAGCCAGCAGGTCTTGGGCGTTACGCCGAACCACTTCTCGGCATAGCGAACACCGTGGAGGAACTGACGGACAAAGCTCTCGCCTGAGATGATGTTACAATCAGGCTCAACCCACATACCGCCGATATATTCCCAGCGGCCCTCTTTGACTCTCTTCTGAACCTGCTCGAAGATGTTCGGATAATGAACTCTCATTTCCTCATACATACCTGCCTGGCTCTGAGAGAAGATGAAGTCGGGGTACTGCTCCATAAGACGAAGCATTGTTGCGTGAGTACGGCC
>CAKSSJ010000027.1 GCA_934488615.1 uncultured Eubacteriales bacterium
TGGAGAACTGTTGAGCTTCCGCATGATTTCAGCATTGAGCAGGATTTCACAAATTCCGGAACAGAAACGGAAAGCGGAAATCTTCCCGGAGGAACAGGATGGTATCGAAAGATGTTTACCTTGCCGGGAACAATCAGAGGAAAGCGCATAATTCTCAACTTCGACGGAGCTTATTCGGATACATATGTTTATGTAAACAATAAGTACGTTGGCGAGAACCATTACGGATACAATTCGTTTTCTTTTGATATTACCGATTATATCGCATGTAACGGCTCAACCGTTAATCTTATTGCGGTTAAGGTTGTCAATGAGATACCGAACTCCCGCTGGTATTCAGGCTCGGGTATAAATCGTGATGTTACATTGACGATTACAGATCCCGTGCATGTTGCTCATTACGGCACTAAGGTTGTCACGACAGAAACGGGCTCGGGAGCTTCCGCCAAGGTTACGGGCGAAGCCAGGGCAACCGTATCGCTTCAGAATGAATCGGAAGAAGCTGCCAATGTAACCGTAGGAGCCGTTGTGCTTGATTCAAACGGCAATGAGGTAAGCTCGGAGAGCAGGACGACTGCCTCAATTCCGGCAAAAGGAACGTCTGCCGTTTCTCTTGCGGCTACGGTCAATTCACCTAAGCTTTGGAGCGTTTCATCGCCGAATCTTTACACCATGAGGGTGAAGATTTACAATGCCTCGAACGAGGAAATTGACAGATATGATACCGATTTCGGATACAGGACAACCTATTGGGATGCGTCAACCGGCTTCTACCTCAACGGCGAATCGACAAAGCTCAAGGGTGTTTGTCTGCATTCCGATTCCGGAGCATTGGGCGCGGTTCAGAACTATGACGCAATATACAGACAGATGACCATATTGAAGGATATGGGCGTTAACGCTGTGCGTACAAGTCACAACGTAGCCTCTCAGACATTTATTGATGTCTGCAACGACATCGGAATGCTGGTTATGGAAGAATTCTTCGATGGATGGGATTCTCCGAAAAACGGCAATACAAATGATTTCAGCAGATACTTCAGTGTAAAAATAGATTCACAAAACAACCTTGTTGATAAAAAAGCCGATGAAACGTGGGCACAGTTTGTTGTTGACCAGACCGTTAAGCGTGACAGAAATTCACCGTCGATAATTATATGGTCGGCAGGTAACGAGATAATGCTTGCAACAAGCAGTGCGAACTACGGAACTATAGCTTCAAATATCAAGACGTGGGTTTCGTCACTTGATTCAAGACCGCTGACTCAGGGTAATAACATGCGCGGCTCCACAGGAGTTTTGGCAACCGTTGACGGCTACATGGACGTTATCGGAGGAAACTATTACCCCGCTTCGTGGGTAAATGCAAGAGATAAAAACAAGCCTTTTGTTGCAACCGAGACTGCGTCCGCCGTTTCATCACGCGGATATTATGCAAACTCAAGCGGTAACTCTGCCGGAAGCGGAGTAAAGTATTCCGCTAACAAGCAGATAAATGCTTACGATGCATCGGTTGTAAGCTGGGGAAATACCGCAGCCGACGCATGGTATTATGCCGCAGTAAATGACTGGTTCTCCGGAGAATTTGTTTGGACCGGATTTGACTATATCGGTGAGCCGACTCCGTGGAACAATAACGGCGCAGGCTCCCAGACAACGCCGAATTCTTCATATTTCGGTATTACAGACACCGCAGGCTTCCCGAAGGACAGCTACTTCCTTTACAGAAGCATGTGGAACACCGACACCTACACGACTCATCTTGTTCCGGCAACATGGAACAAGGCCTCTCTCGGCAATGCGTCAACCATTCCGGTGGCTGTTTACAGCAATGCCAAAAAGGTTGAGCTTTACCTCAACGATGTGCTTATCGGCTATGCCGAGTCAACGGAGCATACAACCGCAGGCGGCTATACCTATAAGACATGGAAAGAAACCGCAGTTACCTCGGCTTGCTCGACAACGTCGGGACTTGTAGGAACAAATGACCATGATTTATATGCCCAGTTCGGCGTAGCTTATGCCGAGGGAACACTTTCCGTAAAGGCATATGATGAGAACAACAATGAGATCACATCACAGTGTGCCGGTTCTAAATCGGTTACGAGCGCTGCAAAGGTAAGCAGGATCGAATCCAAGGTTTGGAAATTATCTCCCGAGGCCGACGGAAAGAGCCTTATTTACATAGAATACACCGCAGTTGACGAAAACGGCAACTTTGTAAACGATTATAACAGCAACATTACGGTATCGCTCAACGGTACGGGAGTTGATTCGGCTGTCTTTGCCGGAGCAGATAACGGTAATGCCGCAACAACAAAGAAATTCCAGTACAATGTTTTGTCGAACAATGCAAAGACCGTTTCAATAGATATGTTTAACGGCAAGGCTTTGGTAATCGTTAAGACTCTTAACACCGACCAGAAGGGTACTATTTCAATTTCACAGGATATCGGAACCGGCGAGCATTTCATCGAAGGTGCAGCTGTTACCTTCAATGTTGGCAAGGACGATATCAAGGACGAGTTTTCGGAGTTCTTTAAGCAGCAGAACATTGACTACGAGCCGACATTCTATGATATATACAACATGCTTGATTCCGAATTCAGCATGCTTGACGGCTCGCAATACGAATCAAACATCTATTATCAGAGATACAGTGCAGGAATGTATTCATTACTTGAAACAGGCTACTATGGCTTCACAGGCACAGCATCAAACGCTAAATCAACCGGCGTTTTGCTGTCCGATACTGCCGGCGAAACAGGCTTGCTCAGTTCCGGTTCCGACACCTTCACGGGCACATCGACCGCATGGTATCTTGAAAAACAGACGGACGGAACATATTATATGTCCGTTACCGAGAACGGAGAGAAAAAGTATATCAATATCGGCTCGTCCGGCAGCACGCTTACTCTTTCCGCTACTCCGCAGAAGCTCAAGGTTACATTGAATACTGCGGCAAAAACTGTCATTATAGGCAATGCGGACGGAACAAACTATATAAACTATTACGGCTCTCAGACAAATGTTGTAAACACTTATGGATCGGGAACGGCGATGAAGGTTTACACCGCGAGCGGAACAGCAGGAAATTACAGCTTCAGCGAATGGACATTATCCGGCGATCTTCCGCCGGTTGAGGACGGAAACTATGTAATTTATAACGACACAAACAGCGTAGTTGTTTCGAACAAGACCTCTTCGCCAACGGCACTCGATAAGTCCACAGGTACGGTATCCGGCGACAGAATCAATACAGATTCAAGCAATGTATATACATTCAAAAATGTCGGCGGAAACACATATTATATAAGCGACGCAACGGGCAAGTATCTTAACATCGGCACAAGATCGTTGTCGCTGACGGATACTCCACAGGCTATTTCAGTCTATGCAAGAGCAGACGGAACGGTGTTCATCTATAATGATTCTAATTTCGTTGACTGCTATAAGACCTCTAACAAAATTTTCTCAGCATGGGAATCCAATACTTCAACCACAAACGGAAACGAGATACACACCCTGTACAAGCAGTATAATGTCGGAATCAGCACATCGAGATTCACTGACTTGTACAACGCAATGGAAAAGGCAATCGACAAGAATCCCGGAATGTACGAGCAGGAAGGCTACCGTGAATTGCTTGATTCGGCAAAGAACGGATTGGCAGTGCTGAAGTCGGAATCCTCCACAGACAGCGAAATAACCGAAGCTGTTAATACGATAGAAACCGCTTTGAAGGCGTTGAAGAGAACCATAACAAAGTTTAATTCAACCCTCTATAAATACGGCTTTGACTCAACAAAAACAGGAAATTCGAGATATGCAAGAAACGGCGGTTATGATTTCAGCGTGCAGGCTGTTGCACAGATGAAGAATGCTATCCTTGCAAACAGCGACCTTGTTGCTCAGATTGAAAAGATAATAGGCACAAGCGAACAGGAGTATATTGAAAGCGCAGCCGAGCAGTACGCAAGAATTTATACCGAATCTTTCCAGGGCCCCGGTGTAACAAACGGCATTGATATAAATGATTTGGTCGGTAATAAGACGGCATGGAACTGGTGGGATAAGGCGAACAGTCAGCTCAGCACCGATGTACAGAACGAGGGAGCTTCCGTAATGGGTATCTACAGCCCACACCTTGTCAACGGTGTACCGGTAAGCCACAGCGTTTATAAGAATGAAGTGTCCTATCTCTGTCCGCCGACCGGCATAAAATCAAATAAAACGCTTACGGTAGGCGACAATACAGTTACGCTTACTCCGCTTAAAAATATTTCAGTCTATGCTCCCGACCTTTTCTCAAAGAAGAATGCCAAGAGCGGAATAACCGGTTCACTTTCCACCGTCGAATCGGACGCAACAACGGAGTATTCAAAGTACTATTGGGACACACGTTTCCCATTCATGACGCAGACAGACGAGTACGGCATTAACACCTACACATATGATTCAAACGACACCTCTTATATATACCGTGCTTGCTTCGATGATTCGGCTCAGACCGCTTATTCAACTCTCCAGGATGTTGAAACATGGGATATCACCCGTGCGGTAAAGGGCAAAGGCGGCCGAGGCTTGTTCCCGTTTAACTATCAGATGGCAAATGCAAACGATACCGCAGAAACAAGCTTCTCGGGCGAAAGCGCAATTTACCACTACGGAATGACGTTTGATACAGAGTTCACATTGCCGAATACCCCCGACAGGAAGTATAACAACGGCGGTACAGGTCAGGACGTCATATTCAATTTCTCCGGTGACGACGATGTTATGGTTTATGTTGACGGCGTTATGGTTCTTGACAACGGCGGACTTCACGGTGCAAGAAGCTTCTCTATCAACTTTACAAAGCAGAGCGTAACATACCAGTATGCGTATGATATTGAAGCCGGAAAGGTAGTTACGCCGAGAGAAAATACCACATACACATACGGTGATGATGCCAACAATCAGGCTAACGGAATCACAAGTGACATTCAGCTTGCACTTGATAAGCTCCATGAGATTTATGAGGCGGGTTCAGCGAAAGACCACAAGCTCAACTTCTTCTACCTTGAGCGTGGTTCAACGGATTCGAACTGTCTTATAACCTTCAACCTTCAGCCTGCAACCGGATATGTTGAGCTTAACGATGAAGAATTCGTAGCAGACTACGGTCATGACATTCAGTTCGATGCCGTTGATAACAACAATGTATATGACGAAGCTGTTAACGCAGGTGCATATTATGAATATCTCGGCATCATTAAGGGCGAAAACGAGCATAAGCTTCCCAGAATGGCATTCACCTACGATGAGTCAAACATTGACTATAAGTTTGCCGATAACAACGACAAGATCACCGTTGAGGGCAAATTCGGCACCTTTACTGCGGATTATAAGTACAATAATACGGCCGGGGGCGAGACATCGGTAATCTCCTGCGAAACAAATTACAGGCTTAGAGACATGCAGTTTACGGACGATGATGTTTTCTATCTTGTTGCAAAGATTTACAAGGATCCGATCTTCACCACCGATGTATATTATACTTATGAAAAGATAACATATGTCCCAGCGACGACCATTTATTACGAGGATGACTACAGGCAGAACACGGCGAACGGAATAACTTATTCCGACGGTGCGGCGAATGCATGGCAGGTGGTTAATTCCGGCGATAAGGCAACGCTTCAGGATACCGATATTATCGGCGATTCCTATGCAAATGTCTACGGCTATGATTCGCATTATACCGATTTCCATATGTTCAGCAACAATTCATCTCATAAGGTTACGGTAAGCGGAAACGACAGCCAAAAGTGGCCGAACGCTCAGTTCAAATTTGCCGGAACAGGCTTTGACGTTATCTCGCTCACGAGCAACAGAACGGGCGTATTCGTCGTCAGCGTATACAATGAAGCCGGCAAGAGAGTCAAGTACAAAATCGTTGATACATACTACGGCTATTCATACGGTCAGATCTACCGTGACGCAGACGGAAAGGCAACTCTTGATGAGTATGTTCTCGACGCAAACGGAAATCCGACAAGTGATAAGAATACCGTTATGTATGTTGCCGACAGAAGACTTGCTGTTAAGGACGAAAACGGTGAAAACACTGTTGACGAAAAGGGCAACATCATCTTTGAAACAAACGGTAAGAACATGTCCGCAACACCGAGATACTATGATTTCGAGGGCAATCTTACCACAACGCCGAAGTATTATACATACATTGACGGCGTAGAAACAACTACCGATACGGTAATGTATTTCAGCACAAATTCCGATGAAAAATATACCGAAACTCCGACATACTATGACGCGGACGGAAATCTCACAACGGAGGTTACTGATAAGCCTGCATATGCATACGCTTACGAGCCTGCATACGCTTTCGGCTGGCTTAACAACCCGATTGAGACTGAGGATGCCTTGTACCAGATTCCGGTTCTTAAAATCAGCGGACTTCCTTACGGAACTTATACGGCAAAGATTGAGGCAAGATATGCCGAAATGTTCGACCATACGGCAAGCACCGGCTCTTATGACCTTTATCTTGACGCAATAAGAATTTATGACCCGGCAGGAACGGCTGACGAAACTGCGGCAAACAACAGAAATACCACGGTTTCAAATGCATATATTGCCGATAGTGAAGCATTTGCATATTACAAAGAGATCAGGGATATGATTATCGGCTCAAACACGATTGATTCCGACGGAACAAGCGGCGTGCTCTTTATAGACGGTAAGAGTGCCGTTACTTCCGAGGACCTTGAGGATTACAGAATTGCAGGACCCAACAATGAGCTTTATCTTGATGCAGGACAGTCGGTTGCGTTTGAAATTCTTGCAACGTCTGTTCCGAAGGATGTTCAGATCAGCGCAAAGGTTGCAAAGTCGGCGACGGGTTCAAATCCTGTATTGACTTTTGCATACGGTAATCAGAGCGTACAAAAGACACCTATCAAGACGGCAACCGATATGTACTATTCGATTGCGGAAAGCCTTAACCTTTCATGGAAACTGACAAAGGTTAACGGAAAGGTATATTATACCTCCGGAGTTATAGTTATCGGAAACGGTGCGGAAGCCAACTCGGGCAATATCCTTTCTGTTACAAATCTTAAGTGGACATTCGACAAGTACGGTGCGGAGGGATATTATCGAATTCCCGTAAGTCTGCAGGATGAGGATGTAGACATTTCGGTAAGCTCGGCAACCATGACTCAGGCTGTTTCACTTATCGATATGAGCCGTGCCGATATTTCAATCGACCGCAACAATGTCAGCCTCTCAAGCGACACTGTTCAGGCCGGCAAGTCCACCATGGTAACCATCAAAACCTCAAAGGATGTTGCTTCTCTGATCATCAAGGATTCTGACGGAAATATTGTTGAGCCGCTTTCGGTAAGTTACACCGATGTCGGCGATACAAGAGAGTGGAAGGTTCAGCTGTACAGCAGCAAGACGGGAACCTATCGCTACACGATTCAGGGTGCATATGAAAACGGTTATACCGATTCTTCATCCGTTGCAGACGTAACTATCACTGTTGTGGAGGCACAGAGCGGTGATTCGGGATCAGTCTTTAACTTGATCAGCTGGCTGATTAACCTTATCATGAAGATTTTCGGAATTTCTATCTGATGAATTATTTTCCGAACGGTTGCTTTTTGCAGCCGTTCGGAAAACCAAAAAAAATAACGGAGGTTCATTTTATGAAAAAAGCATATATTAAACCCGACGTTTCTTTTCATAACTTGGCTATTTCAACATCTGCTTCGGCAGGATGTTCGGTTCAGGCATCTTTCCAGATGGGAACATGCCCTATTAAAATCGGAACATGGGGAGAAACTGTTTTTCTTGAGAATAACTGCGATCTTTCGAATGATGACTTTGTATGTTACGACGTTCCGCTTTCAAGCAGTAATGTTTTTGAGTCATAATTATGAAGTGTATAAAAACATATTCCTTCGCGTCAATGACGGTTCGTATTGTCAGCAATCGCACGGTTGAGGATACGGAGTATTATTCCCGATTCTTAACAGATAAGGCACCGAATGTTACGGTCAATATTATCTGCGGCAGACTGCCGCAGGCTGACGGGGAAATTATCGCCAAGTCGGATAAAAAGGCGGTAATAAAAAACGGTTCGGATTATCTTGTTTATACTTCGTATTACGATACAAAAAGATCAGGCTTTGTGCCGTATGCCTGCAAGGCAGGACTCAAGAATGACATTGAATTATATATTGATTATGATGGCGGTCTGTGGGATAAGATGATATTCAACGCTTTGGATGTTCCGCAGATGATGGTTGATTTCGGTTCCGCGCTGATTCATTGCTCGGTTGTTGAGCATGACGGAGGATGCATCATGTTCGCAGGGGACAGCGGTGCAGGCAAGTCCACTCAGGCGGAGCTCTGGGAAAAATATCGCGGTGCTGAGATAATCAACGGCGACAGAGGGGCAATATGTGCCGAAAACGGCGAATTTTATGTTCATGGAGTTCCCTTTAACGGTACTTCGGCAATCTGTAGCAACAAAAGGTGCAGAGCGGAAATGTTGGTTCTGCTTGAGCACGGGGAAAGGAACGAGATAATTAAGCTTGACGAAGCGTCTGCATTCAGGATGCTTCTGGGCAAAACGACCTATTACGAATGGGACAGGCAGTCCGTGGAAAACACATTGGATATTTTGGAAAGGTTTGTCAGAACAGTTCCGATTTTTCTTTTGAAATGCCTGCCCGACGAGAGCGCAGTAAGAACTTTGGAGGAAGGTTATGAGCAATGTCTTTCAAAAAAACAATGAGCCTGATATTATCAGCTTCCTTCATGCAAAGGCGTCAGGGGAAGGAATTCCTCTGTCGGGAACATTTGAATTAACAAGAAAATGTTGCTTCAATTGCAAAATGTGCTATGTCCACGATGAAAATTGTGCGACTGCAAATGAACTCACCTCTGAGCAGTGGCTGTCAGTTGCGAGAGCGGCGCGTGAAAACGGTATGCTTTTACTCTTGCTGACAGGTGGAGAGCCATTGCTCAGAAGTGATTTTGTCTATCTATATGAAGAATTTGCCAAAATGGGATTTATTATCTCAATAAATACAAACGGATATCTGCTCAGCGGTAAAATTGCCGAGACCTTGAAGAGGTTCCCTCCGTCAAGGCTTAACATTTCCTTGTACGGCGCTTACAGAGAGTCTTACATTGAGCTTTGCGGCGGTGATTATTTTAATAAGGTCGTTGAAAACATAAAGGATATGCAGGAGGCCGGAATCAATATAAAGCTGAACTGCACCGTAACGCCGCAGAATTGCAACGAGCTGAAAGAGATAAATGATCTTGCAAAAGTGCTGGGACTTAACATAAAAACTGTCACTTATCTGTATCCTCCCGTCAGAAGAGGGGAGAGCTTCGCAGGAGAGAATGTCGGCAGGCTCAGCCCCAAGGACGCGGCATATTACAGGCTGTTGTGGGATGAGATACATTATGACGATTTCGGCGAACGGCTGAGCTCTCTTGTAAACAGCACAGAAGCGGTAGGCGAGGTTCGCAACAAGGAGCACTGCTCAAAATGCAGAGCGGGAAATACCTGCTTCTGGGTCGATTCCGAGGGCAATATGAGCGCCTGCGGAATGTTGAACGGAACGGAGAATGTTCTCAAAAAAGATTTTACGGAATGTTGGAATAACGTGAAGAAATTCACCCGTGAGGTCAGACTGCCGAAAAAATGCCTTGACTGTAAGTACAGGAATTTCTGCAATGTATGCATGGCGGTCTGCTATACGGAGAGCGGAAAGACGGATGCTCTGCCGGAATATGTATGCCAATACAGTGAAAATTTATATAACCTTGCTTTAGAAAAAATGAAAGGTGAAGCATAATGGAGTTCAAAAAGGAAGTTGTTTTGCGCACGATTGCCGATGAAACGATGCTGATTCCCGTCGGCGCAGACACAAAGGAATATAACGGAATTTTTTCCTTGACCGAGTCCGCCGTTACGGCGTTTAAAGCGATCCAATCGGGCAAGGAAAAGGATGAGATCGTTGATGCCATTCTGGAGGAATTCGATATCGACAGACCAACGGCAGAAAGAGATGTTGATGATTTTCTGACGAAGCTCAAAAATTACGGCATCATATAAAGGATGATTTTTGTTGAAAATAAAATCTCTAAAATTTTTTGATGATAAAGAAGAAAACATCAGACTCGCAAAATGGATGGTAAGAGTTACAAAGCCCTTTTATAAAAATATTGTTGCGATTTTTCTGATAAGTCTTTTTTCTCTTTGTATTTCGTACGTCAGTACAATTATCGGCAAATACGTTGTTGACGATGCCACGACGGGTATAATCAACCTGAGAAACATGGCTTATATGGGCGTCGGAACGGCGATTTCCATTCTCATAAGCGCAGTCAGCAGGCTGCTCGGAGACTATATCAACGAGAATTTTTCGTTCGGTCTGCGGTGCAAAATGTATGACAACATTCAAAGAAGCGTATGGCTTAAGGTTCAAAAGCTTCACACGGGAGATTTGCTGACAAGGCTGACGGGCGATATCTCAATTCTTTCGGGCGGTTTGATTTCAATGCTGCCGCAGATAATTCTCGTTGCGTTTCAGTTTATTATATCATTTGCGATCCTGTTTCATTATGACAAGTCTATGGCGGTAATTGCCGTAGTTATAGGACCTTTGGGAACTGTTTTTTCGGTTCTATTAAGGAAAAAGTACAAGCACTATCAGTTGAAGCTTCGTGAAAGCGAATCGGATTACCGTTCGTTCATTCAGGAGAGTCTTTATAATCTGACGCTTACAAAATCCTTTCAGCTTGAGGACAGCAACAACGAAACGATCGAGTCCTTTCGAAAGGAGCGGCTGAAGCTTGTTTTTAAGAGCACGCGGCTGAGCGTTATAATGAATTCGGCTTCAAAGCTTGTTTACAGTATAGGCTATGTTGTTGCTTTCTGCTGGGGCGCTTACAGAATATCAAACGGATTGATTACATACGGAACTTTGACGGTTTTCATCACCCTTGTTTCGCAGGTTCAAGGCTCAATCGGCGGCATGATCGGTATTATTCCGCAAATTTACAGCATGCTTATTTCGGGCAAGCGAGTTTATGAAATAGCCGAGCTTGAAAAGGAAGATTACAGCGGTAAGAAATCGGTTCCGAAGAATATCGACGTTCATATAAACGGTGTGACCTTTGCGTATGAAAAGGACAAGGTTCTCAATAATATTTCCTTTGATGTGCAGAAGGGCAGTAAGGTTGGAATCATCGGACATTCGGGCTCGGGTAAGACCACGCTTAACCGACTGCTGCTCGGACTTATCAAGCCCGATACGGGCAGTATAGTCTATTCCTTCGGAAACGGCGAGCAAGAGCTTGCAGGCGCGGACTCAAGACGTTTTATTTCGTATGTTCCGCAGGGCAACACTCTGATTTCGGGCACGATTGCGGATAATCTCAGGATCGGAAACGAAAATGCCGATGAAGAAATGATGACGGACGCGCTGAAAACCGTTGACGCGTGGGGCTTCGTTTCTCAGCTTCCGAAGGGCTTGAATACAACGCTGTTTGAAAAATCGGGCGGTGTATCTGAGGGACAGGCGCAGAGAATCGCCATTGCGAGGGCTTTGATTGCCGAAAAACCGATACTGATTCTTGATGAATCCACCAGTGCGTTGGACGAAAAAACCGAGTCCGTTGTGCTGAACAATATCACAGAAAAATACAGGGAAACAACCTGTTTTATAATTACCCATCGCACTTCAATGCTGAAATATTGCGACAGGGTAATAAGAATTGAAAATGACGGAACAACAACGGAATGTGTTGATACGGCAGATTAAACATTTCGTAAAAAAGAGGGTTATTTATGAAAATTATGCTTATTGCGAACGACACAAATTTTGCATATAATCTTCGTAGAGAACTGATGATTCATTGGATCGAGCAGGGCAACGAGGTGCTTTTGGTTGCACATATTGAGAATTATCGGCCCGAGCTTGAAGCGTGCGGCATTAAGGTCGAAAACGTTGAGATCGAGAGAAGAGGAGAAAATCCGATAAACGATATCATACTCACGTTCCAATATAATAAAATCATCAGACAGTTTAAACCCGATGTTGTTTTTACAAATAATATAAAGCCGAATATTTATGCAGGAATGGTTTGCCGCTTACATAGAGTAAAGTACATCCCGAACATAACGGGACTCGGAACAGCAATTGAAAACACAGGTATGCTTTCCAAGCTGACGGTCGGTATGTATAAGATGGGTGTTCGCGGCGCAGACAGTATCCTGTTTCAGAATACGGATAATATGAAGTTCTTTTCCGACAGAAAAATGATTCCGAAAAAAACGGAGAGCGTTCTGCTTCCGGGCTCGGGCGTTAATCTTGCTTCTCATCCGTTGCTCGAATATCCGAGCGAGGAGGACGGAATTCACTTTCTCTTTGTTGCGAGGATACTCAAGGAAAAGGGTATAGACCAGGTTCTGTATGTTGCGAAAAAGATACGCAGTGAGCGCAGTGACGTGTTCTTCCACGTTGTCGGCGAATGCGACAGCCCAAAGTATATGGAAATTCTTTCAAACATGCACGACGACGGCATAATAATTTACCACGGATTGCAGAAGAAAGTTACACCGTTCCTTGAAATGGCGAGCTGTCTGATCCATCCCTCATACTATCCCGAGGGAATAAGCAATGTTTTGCTTGAAGCTGCGGCAAGCGGCAGACCTGTGATAACAACGGAAAGAAGCGGATGCCGAGAAACTCTTGATGACGGAGTCACTGGCTATGTTGTACCGATCAAGGACAATGAAGCGACGCTTTCGGCTGTCAGAAAAATTCTCGGTCTAAGCCGTGACGAAAGAATGAAGATGGGCTTAGCGGGCAGAAAAAAGATGGAAGCGCAGTTTGACAGAAATATCGTTATCGAAAAATATGATAAAGAGTTGAGTAATATATAATGGACGGATATAAAAAATTGCTGAAAAGCAGGAAAGCCAGACTGGCAATTCTCAATATAATGAGCTTTGTGCCTGACAAGCTGATGGTGGAAATGCAATACAGAATTAAAACAGGAAAAAAACTGAATCTGAAGGATCCGAAAAGATATACCGAAAAATTGCAGTGGTATAAGCTCTATTATAGGGACGAGCGTATGAAAAAATGCGTTGACAAATTTGACGTCAGAGAATACGTTAAGGAGTGCGGCTGCGGAGATATCCTGAACGAATGCTACGGAGTTTACAACGCTCCCGAGGAAATTGACTACGACTCTTTACCCGATTCCTTTGTCCTCAAGGACACCCTGGGCGGCGGCGGAAACTTCATGATATTTGTTACGGATGAGTCGGCGCTCGATATCGACGAGGCAAGAAATAAGATGCAAAGCTGGGTCAACACCTCAACGGGATTTAAGCACCCCGGCAGGGAATGGATGTATGACGGCAAAAAGCACAGAATAATTGCAGAAAAATTTCTCAGCTGTTCGGACGGTGATTTGCCCGATTATAAAATTTTCTGCTTCAACGGAAAAGCGTATTGCACCTATTTTATGAGGAACTACAGGAATGACCACTCAAAGGGTGAGCTTTGCTTTATTGACAGAAACTATTCGAAAATTATCGGATGCCGTTCCGATTTTAAGCCGATAGAAGAATTACCGCCGAAGCCGAAAAATTATGAAAAAATGATTGAACTTGCTGAAAAGCTTTCAAAGCCTTTTCCGCATGTCAGAGTTGATTTCTTCAACATAGACGGTGAAATAATTTTCGGCGAAATGACATTTGTTACGGCGAGCGGATACCTCAGCTTTTCGCCCGACAGCTTTGATTATGAACTGGGCGAATTGTTTCAGCTTCCCGAAATAAATTCCTGAACCGAGGAGAAAAATCATGATTGTTATTGCGACAGATATACATATGGTTGAGTGTAACGGCGAATATTATTTGCCATCACAGCTGTACAGCATTGTGAAGAACTATTACAACACCTTCGGCAAGGTCACGGTATTATCAAGAGGTTCTCATACCGATGATATAGCGGGGCTTTTCTGCGTCAGCGAGATCGTTGACGGTGTTGTTGAAATCAAGTCGCTTGAAAAAACGCTCGTGGGCATGTTTGACAAAACGATTGAAAATACCGTCAGGAATGCGGATCTTGTTGTTTGCCGCTGTCCGTCGATGATAGGCTATCGCGCCGCCTCCTTTGCTCACAAGCATAACGTTCCCGTATATGCCGAATCAATGGCTTGCGCATGGGACGGCTATTGGAATCACGGCTTATCGGGAAAGCTGCTCGCGCCGTATATGTTCTTCGAAATGAGAAAGACCGTAAGAAAAGCGGATTTTGCCTTGTATGTCACAAATAAATTTCTTCAGCATCGCTATCCGGCAAAATGCGAAAGCGTTGCGGTTTCCAACGTTAAGGTTCAAGAAATTAAGGATGAATTTTTGGCGAACAGAATTGAGAGAATTAGGAATACCGATTACAGGGTTCTTAATTTTGTTACGACTGCGGCAATTGACGTCAGATACAAGGGTCAGGAGTATGTGATAAAGGCGATTCCCGAGCTTAACAAAATGGGAATCAGGGTTATGTACAGATTGATCGGCGGAAACGACCCGACGTTTTTAACCTCAGTTGCAAAAAAATACGGAGTGCTTGATCAGGTCGAGTTCATGGGTAGAAGGAGCCTTGACGAGGTTTTTGAAATAATAGACAATTCCGATATTTATATTCAGCCGAGTTTGCAGGAGGGGCTTCCGCGATCCGTGATCGAGGCGATGTCGAGAGCCTGCCCCGTTATCGGTGCAAGAACCGCAGGAATCCCCGAGCTGATATCGGATGAATGTGTTGTGAAAAGAAAGTCCTCATCGGATATAGTGAGAGCGGTCAAGGAAATCTATAATGAGGAAAAAATGACGGAGCTTGCGAAGAAAAATTTTGAGGAATCTAAGAAATATTCCGACGATATTCTTTCCTCAAGACGAAACGATTATTATAAGAAAGTTAAAGAAAAAATCAGTAAAAGGTAGTTGTTAAATGAATTCAAGAGGCCTGAAATTGAATATTGATACTCTGATTGCAGGCTTTTTGATTTTTGCTTTTGCGATCGGATACGGCATCTATATATATAAGCTGAATTTTGATTTAATAGATCCCGGTTACCGCATTACAGCTTTAATGCCGCCCCTGTTTGTGATTTGTTATTTTGTGTTTTTGCATCGACCGATAATGAAATATAAATCGCCGTTTTTGATTATTTTTGCCCTTGTAGGCTTCATGCGGTATGTTATTCTGTCTGTCCTAACGCTTAACGAAGGTACATTCAGCTATATTTCGCATATGGATCCGAAGGACGGCAACATCAGACTGGCAGGTATACTGATGTGTTATGAGCTTATAGTTTGCTGTATAGCTGCAAACATCGCAAGCAGAAAAATTCTCGACAAAAAGGAATTTCAAAGGCAGGAGCTTCAAAGCACGAGCGACAACATCGGAGTGTATTTCATATTTATTGCGATTGTAATTCTTCTCGTTGCTCTTGTACCGTCGGCAAAAATCGGACTTAGCTTCGGTATTGACGTTAATTCCGCGGATAACGATGATGTTGGTTCGTTCCTTGTTCTCGGAATCAGAGAGTGCTTTGTCAACGCAAAGTATTTTCTTCTGTTTGCAACGCTGATAATACTGAAAAAGCTTGGAATAAGAGACTCCACAAAGGGCTACATTATCGTTGTTGCAGTATGCGTTTTGGTTATTGCGCTTCGTATCGGAAGTAATAAGAAAAAAATGCTTTGCGATGCGCTGGCCTGTTTGGTTATTCTTTTAAAAGTGTTCCCGAAGCAAAGGAAAATTTCCATAGGTGCTCTCGGCTTTTTTGCATTTGTTCTGGTATTCTTTACCGCTCTGTTCAGAGGTCAGGCGACTGAGGGAAATGCGTTGGGCTTCCTTGCTCAATATTTTGAGCTTGAGCAGGCGGAGCAGTATTTCGGCGGTCAGTTCCACGTTGCGATTGCCATTGAGGCAAAGGAAATGTACGGAGAGCTGATTACATGGAAAACCTATATCCTCCACTTCCTGCGGCCGATGTTTATTATCGGAAGCTTCGTTAAAAGAACAGGCTTTGTTCTTCTTTCGGATATTTTTGATATCAGAATGTCTCTCGGACTTGTCGGACACCGCGGTGACCAGATCCTTGTTACGCTCGGAGAGGGATATATGCTTTACGGCAAAATTTTTGCACCGATTCTCTCGGCGGCGACGGTTGTTTTGGGCGTATGGTTTGATAAGATATATAAATACAGTAACAAGATAGAGTATGTTTTCATCGCCGCGGCAATGGCATTCTATTGCGCGCAGGTCATGATTATCGGTACAACGCAGATAATAAACATCATTACATATCGAATGTGCATATATCTTGTTGTTATTTTCGTCAACTCAAGGGTAAAAATCAGGAGGTAGTAGAATTGAGCTATCTTGATAAATTTAAGAAAAATCCTATGCTTGTGTTCAGGCAGATCCTTATAAGATGTAAGTGCTTTCGGAGACTGTCGGATAAGACATATTTAAAGCTGGAGTATTTCTTTGTGTTCAAAAAAAGACTGAATTTGAAAGACCCGAGGTCCTACAGTGAAAAGCTTCAATGGATCAAGCTTTATGACAGAAATCCTTATTATACAAAGCTCGTTGATAAATATGAGGCAAAAAAAGTTGCGGCAAGTCAGATAGGCGAGGAGTATATTATTCCTACTCTCGGCGTCTGGGAGCGGTTTGAGGATATAGATTTTGACAAATTGCCTGAGCAATTTGTGCTTAAATGCACCCACGATTCCGGATGCGTTGTGATTTGCAAGGATAAAAACAGTTTTGATATTGAAGGCGCAAGAGAAAAGCTCAATAACGGATTGAAAAGAAACTATTATTGGATCGCCAGAGAGTGGCCGTACAAAAACGTCAAGCCGAGAATAATTGCGGAAAAGTATATTGAAGCAAATGAAGGCGAAGGCTTGGACGATTATAAATTTTTCTGCTTTGACGGTGAGGTAAAAGCGCTGTTTGTTGCTTCTGACAGATACAATAAATCGGCGGAATTGAAGTTCGACTTTTTTGACAGCGATTTTAATTTCATAGAGGCATACAACGGTCATCCGTCCTCGAACGGAAGCATCGAGAAGCCGCAGAATTTTGAAGAGATGAAAAAAATCGCCTCAACGCTTTCGGCAGGCTTGCCTGAGGTAAGAATTGATCTGTACAGCGTCAACGGTCAGATTTATTTCGGTGAATACACCTTTTTCAGCAATAGCGGAATGGTGCCGATCGAGCCTGAGAGCTTCGATATTGAGCTTGGTTCATATATAAATTTGCCTGAGAAAACGGTTGGTTGATTATGAGAAAAAAACTGCTGGTTAAAAATACAGTTTCATCCTTGGCGTATCAAATATGCAATCTAATTTGCGTGTTTATTCTGCCGAGGTTGATTCTTGTTGCTTTCGGCTCGTCCGTAAACGGTCTTGTAAATTCAATAGATCCGTTTCTGCGAATAATTTCGTTGCTTGATCTTGGCGTCGGTGCCGTTGTTCAATCATCGCTTTACAAACCTCTTGCAGAAAAAAATGAGCTTCAGATCAGTCGGATCGTTACGTTTGCAAACAGATTCTTCAGAAAAATCGCGGCAGTTCTTCTTGCTTACTCCGCATTGCTGATGGTCTTTTATCCGATGATTGTCAAGAACGAATTTTCTCATCTTTATACCGCGTTGCTCATTGCGGCAATGTGTGTCAGCTCGTTTGCTCAGTATTATTTCGGAATTGTTGACAGGCTGTTTTTGACCGCCGCTCAGCACGGCTATATTACATACAATGTTCAGACGATAACGCTGATCGTGAATACCGTTGCATGCGCCGTGCTTATCAAGTTTGGTTACGGAATACATATTGTTAAGCTCACGACCTCGCTGATTTTCCTTGTAAGGCCTGTTCTTCTTCGCATGTACACCAACAAGCATTATAAGATAAACCGCAGAGAGCAGTATACGGAGGAGCCTGTTCAGCAAAAATGGAACGGCATTGCTCAGCATGTTGCTTCGGTCGTGCTTGATTATACCGATACAATTGTGCTGACGCTTTTTGCGAAGCTTTCCGATGTTTCGATCTATTCGGTATACCACATGGTTGTATACGGAATAAAGAGCGTGTTTATGTCTCTGACAAGCGGAATACAGGCTGTTTTCGGAGACATGTGGGCAAAAAAGGAAACGGAAAAGCTGAACAAATTTTTTGATTTTTCAGAATGGGCAATTCATACCGCCGCAACGCTTATCTTCGGCATTACGGGAATAATGATAATTCCTTTTGTAAAAGTTTATACAAAGGGAATAACGGACGCGCAGTATGTGAATATAGCCTTTGCTGTGCTTATAGTTGCCGCTCAGTTCTGCCACAGTATAAGGCTTCCCTATAATCTTATGATTCTTGCTGTCGGTCACTACAAGCAGACGCAGAACAATTACATTATTGCCGCGTTGATGAATATTGTGATCTCGGTCGTGACGGTTAAAATGTGGGGACTTGTCGGTGTTGCGATAGGAACCCTGTGCGCTATGCTGTATCAGACAGTATGGATGGCATACTATATTTCAAAGAAGCTTCTGAACAGAAAATTTTCAGTATTTTTCAAAAGTTTGCTTCTTGATATTGTGACTGCTGCCGTAGGAATTCTTGCAACAATTAAAATAAACATTGCTGCCGACAATTATTTTTCACTGGTTATCTATGCCGTGCTTATTTCATTGATATGGTGCGCTGTGGTTCTTGTTATAAATCTTTTGATAAACAGGGATAAGGTCAGCTATATGTTCAAAGCGCTCGGCAAAAAGATAAAAAGATAAAATGTTTTTGAGCATGACCGCCCGGATGATGAAGGATTCAAGTATAAGGGCATGGACCTTGTTTACGGCATGTCAATTGATTATCTTGCATATCCGGGTATTCAGAGATACGGCGTTCAGCGCGGCTGCACTATGATTACCGTTAAGCAGGACGGCTCATATGAGTTCAAGCATGAGAATTATTATCAGGATAAATATGTATCCGTAAGACCGAAGGAAAAGGTTTCGTTCGACGACATGTACGAGGTTGAAATGCCGTAACATAAAGAATATAAAATCCACCTTGCAAAAGCAGGGTGGATTTTTTGATGTATTGGGCTTATTTTGCCTTTGTTTCGCAGTAAATGCATCGGTAAATTCGGTGCTCTTTATCTGTCAGACGGAAAATATGCGGAAGCTCCTGCTCGGTGGAGGAGATACAGCGCGGATTCTTGCATTTCAAAACATTGTTGAGCTCGTTCGGAAGCTCTATTGTTTTCTTTTCCGCTATTTTGCCGTCCCGTATGATATTAACCGTAACGTCGGGGTCAACAAAGCCTAAGATATCGGTATCAACGTCAAAATCCGAGTCGATCTTGATAATATCCTTTTTGCCCGACTTTCTGCTTGCAACATTCTGAATCAGCGCAACGGAGCAGTCGAGCGACTCAAGTCCCAGGAGGCGGTAAAGCTCCATGCTCTTGCCTGCGGTTATGTGGTCAATTACAATGCCGTTTTTTATAGAATCTATATTCATCGTTATGCCTCCAAAAGCTTTAATATAAGCGCCATGCGAATATATTTGCCGTAAAGCGCCTGCTTAAAGTAACATGCACGGGGATCGCTGTCCACCGCAACGCTTATTTCGTTGACTCTCGGCAACGGATGCAGTACACGCAGTCTGTCGCCTGCAAGCGTCATCTTTTCAGGTGTTAGGATATAGGTATCCTTGAGACGTAAATAGTCCTCCTCGTTGAAAAAGCGCTCGCGCTGAACTCGGGTCATGTAAAGTATGTCAAGCTCACCGATCGAATTTTCAAGACTGTCGGTTTCAATATATTCAACCCCTGCACCGTCAAGCTTGTCCTTGACATAGTCGGGAAGCCTTAACTCGTTAGGGGAGATGAGTACAAATTTTACTCCCTCATAGCGTATAAGTGCGGAGATAAGCGAATGAACAGTTCTTCCGAATTTAAGGTCACCGCAGAATCCTACGGTTAAATTCTTAAAGCCGCCCTTTTCGCGGTAAATAGTAAGCAGATCGGTAAGTGTCTGCGTCGGATGGCTGTGTCCGCCGTCTCCCGCATTTATAACGGGTATGGTTGCGTTGCGCGCGGCAACAAGCGGTGCGCCCTCTTTAGGGTGGCGCATTGCGATGATATCGGCATAGCAAGAAATTACTCTTGCGGTATCTGCCACGCTTTCACCCTTTGAGGCGGAGGAGCTTTGCGCCTCGGAAAAGCCCAAAACATTGCCGCCGAGCTCCATCATCGCCGCTTCAAAGCTGAGGCGGGTTCTTGTGGACGGCTCAAAAAACAGAGTTGCAAGCTTTTTGCCCTTGCATTTTTCACTGTAGCTTTCGGGGTTTGCAATAATGTCATTGGCAATATTGATAAGCTCCTCGATTTCATCGGTTGTAAGCTCCGAAATATCAATAAGACTTCTCATTCAAATCATTCCTTTGCACCGTTTATTTTGAGATAATTTTTAATTCTTTCAACATTTTTGCGATTCTTTTCGTCCTCTTCAAGATACTCGATAATGTCATAAACATTAACCACCGAATATACGGGGAAGCCGAATTCTTCGCCTACCTCTGCCATTGCCGATTTATCTGTCTGTCCTTTTTCACAGCGGTCAACCATAACAAAGGTTGCCGCAATCCTGACTCCCTCAAGCCTTGAAAGGATAGCCATGCTTTCCCTTATTGCGGTGCCTGCGGTTATAACATCCTCAACGATCACAACCTCTTCGCCGTCGGTCGGCTTGTAACCTACAAAAACACCGCCCTCGCCGTGATCCTTTTCCTCCTTGCGGTTGAAGAAGAAAGGAACGTCAAGTCCGCTCTCGGAAAGTGCGACCGAAACCGATACGGCGATCGGAATACCCTTATACGCGGGACCGTAAAGTACGGCTTTGCGATTCCCCATTTTTTCAAAATATGCTTTTGCGTAAAATTTGCCAAGCCTTCTTATCTGGTCGCCTGTTTTGATTTCGCCTGCGTTGATGAAATACGGTATTTTTCTGCCGCTTTTGGCGGTGAAGTCGCCGAATTTCAGCACTCCCGCATTTTCAAGAAATTCAATAAATTCTCGCTTGTAGCTTTGCATTTTCTTCACCTCATCCTATAAATTCCTTAACGCATCTTTCATATGCCGCCACGGGATCCTCTGCGGCTGTTATCGGTCTGCCGACTACGATATAGTCACTGCCGATTTCCTTTGCTTTTTCGGGAGTGGTGACGCGGGATTGATCTCCCTTGTCACCGTCGGCAAAGCGTATACCGGGTGTAACGGTCAGAAAGCCGCTACCGCAGGTGCCGTGCACCGCCGCCGCTTCAAGCGGAGAGCATACAACACCGTCCAGCCCTGAATCCTTAGCATTTTTTGCGTATTTCATAACGACATCCTCCATTTTGCCCTGTATCAGAAGATCGCTGTGCATTGCTTCCTCGCTTGTGGAGGTGAGCTGTGTTACGGCAATAAGCAACGGACGTGTTCCGTTCGGACGGGTCAGACCCTCAATTGCCGCCGTCATCATTGCCTTTGTGCCTGCCGCGTGCAGGTTGCACATATCAACATCGAGCCTTGAAAGAACAGCCATCGACTTTTTAACCGTGTTCGGAATGTCATGAAGCTTTAAATCGAGAAAAATTTTGTGACCTCTTGCTTTGATTTCTTTTACGATTTCGGGTCCCTCGGCGTAAAAAAGCTCCATTCCGATTTTCACAAACGGCTTTTTACCCTCAAACCTGTCCAAAAAGTCAAGGCAGTTTTTTTTGTCTGCAAAGTCGCAGGCGATTATAACATCTTTACCCATTGTGTGCGCCTCCTATAATTTCACTGAGATTTTTAATACCGTATTTATTCATTGCTTCAGGTAGATTTTCAACGATTTTCTTGCATGCGTAGGGGTCAACGAGGTTTGCTGCTCCTACCTCTGCGGCGGCCGCTCCCGCTAACATGAATTCCAAAACATCCTCGGCGGAGGATATTCCGCCCATACCGACGATTGGAATTTTTACCGCTTCGTATACCTGATACACCATTCTTACCGCCACCGGCTTTACCGCGGGACCCGAAAGTCCGCCTGTTTTGTTTGCGAGCAACGGTCTTTTTGATTTTAAATCAATTTTCATGCCGAGCAAAGTGTTTATAAGCGATACGCCGTCGGCACCCTCTGCCTCGCATGCCTTTGCAATTTCGGTGATATCCGTAACGTTGGGGGATAGCTTAATGATTATCGGCTTGTCGGTAACACGCCTTACCGCCCTTGTTACTGCCGCCGCATTTTCAGCGCTTGTGCCGAATGCAAGCCCTCCGCCGTGAACATTAGGGCAGGAAATATTTATTTCGAACCAGCCGATTCCGTCGTCTGCCGTCAGTGTCTCAACTGCGGACACATAGTCGTCTGTCGAAAAGCCGCTTACGTTTGCCATGACGGGCTTTTGATAGATCTTTTTCAGCTCTTTAAGCTCATGATTCAGCACTCTTTCCGCACCTGGATTTTGAAGCCCGACCGCATTCAGAAGTCCCGACGGACACTCGGCAATTCTCGGTGTCGGATTGCCGAAACGAGGCTCCTTGGTCGTGCCTTTGAGTGAGATTGAGCCTAAAATGTTTATATCATAAAATTTTGCGAATTCGTAGCCGAAGCCGAATGTTCCGCTTGCAGGAATTATCGGATTATCAAGCTTTATCCCACAGAGGTTTACAGCAGTGTTTACCATTCGATATCCTCCCTTATGAATACGGGGCCCTCGGTGCAGACGCGTTTCGGTCCCGTCTTTGTTTTGCAGGTGCATCCCATACATGCGCCCGTACCGCAGCCCATTCGCTCCTCGAAGCTGAATTGACCGCTCGTTTTTGCGACGGCATTTACCGCTCTGAACATCGGCTTGGGGCCGCAGGTGTAAAAATAACTGTAATCAGCGTCTTTCATCGCGGCGTCAACAAAGCCCTTTAAACCATATGAGCCGTCCGCCGTGGTAACGGTAACGTTTGCGCCGAGCTCCTTGAATTCGTTCTCCAAAAAGATTTCGGATTCGGTGTTGAAGCCCAGAATTACGCTTACGGACTTGTTCTCTGAAACCAGCTTCTTACAAAGTCCCAGAAGGGGAGGTATGCCTACTCCGCCGCCTATGAGTAACGGGTTGCCGCCTGAAAGAGAGGTGTCATATCCGTTGCCCAGAGCAATCAGCAGATCAAGCTTTTCGCCTTTTTTCATTTGGCTTAATACCTCGGTTCCGTCGCCGACGACCTTGTATATAATCGTCAGGCTTTTATCGTCCCAATCGCATATCGAGATCGGACGTCGAAGATAAAATTCGGGAATTTTTATATTGACAAACTGACCCGATGCGGTTATCGGTGAGGTATCGCCTGCAAGCACCGCTTTAAAAACTGATGGGGCAATTTGCTCGTTTGATATAATTTCGTAAAAATCCTGTTTCATAACGGCTCCTTTTAAACGTTGTTTTCTGCGGAATTCCATACGGCTTTACCGTCGCACACCGTAAGCAGATTTTTTCCGACGACCGTCATACCCTCAAACGGTGTACTTTTTCCCTTGCTTTTGAATTCCGCCGGATTTATTTTGTATTTACTCTCAAGGTCATAAATGCACACATCGTCAGTCAGCGGTATTCCAAACCTTTGCCGTGGATTGAGCGACATCAGCTCTATGAGCCTTTCTAAGGAAATAATTCCTGCTTTCACAAGCGTTGTGTAAAGCACGGGGAATGCGGTTTCAAGACCGACGACACCCATGAGGCTCTTTTCAAGACCGCGGGATTTTTCTTCGGCACTGTGCGGCGCGTGGTCTGTCGCTATCATGTCAATCGTGCCGTCGCATAAGCCCTCAAGCAATGCCTGCCTGTCCGCTTCGCTTCTGATCGGCGGATTCATTTTAAAATTGCCGCTTTCCTTTAAATCCATATCGTTAAAGACCAGATAATGCGGTGCGGTTTCGCAGGTCACGTCAATTCCCTCAGCCTTGGCTCTGCGGATCAGTTTGACGCTTTCTTTACAGGAAATGTGACAAACATGGTATTTGCATCCCGTCTCCTTAGCTAATTTCAAATCACGCTCAATCGGTTTCCATTCGCTCTCCGAGCAGATTCCTTTGTGTCCGTTAAGGCGTGCATATTCGCCTTGGTGAATGTATCCGCCGTTAAGCAGCGAGTTGTCCTCGCAGTGGGCGGCTATTATTTTATCGAGCGCTTTTGCATTTTTCATAGCCGTTCGCATCAGTTCTTCGCTTTGAATGCCTTTTCCGTCATCAGAAAAGGCAATGCAGTAGGGGGCTAAAGTCTCCATGCAGGCAAGCTCTTCACCTTTTTCGCCTACAGTTATAGCCGCATAGGGATGAACTCGTACATTCGCACTTTTTTCAATTATTCTCAATTGTTCTTTAATGTTCTCAACGCAGTCAGGCACGGGGTTTAAATTCGGCATGGTGCAAACGTCGGTATATCCACCGTGCGCCGCCGCAAGGGATCCCGATTCAATGGTTTCTTTATAAAAAAAGCCCGGTTCTCTGAAATGCACATGGACATCGCAGAAAGCCGGGAAAATATATATTTTTTTAAAATCAGAAAGAAAGCCGACGTTGCCGACTGACAATTCAAATTGTTCTTGTTTTATTTTACCGTTGCGGTAAATGAAAGCGTTATTCAGTGTCATAATTTACTCCTATAAAAAAGACCTGCTTGAAAAAGCAGGTCGCGAGCGCAACAAAACAGACTGATACACAGCCGATTATTACCATCTTGCGGGCGTCACTGCACCTGCTTAAAGATTTATTTTAAGTTATAATAGCACAGTTTCTCTTCAAAGTCAAGGGTTATTGTTTTATCGTGAAAGATTTTATTGTATTTTTTATAAAGACTAAAGAAAAGCAACACCTTGCGGTATTGCTTCTCACTTTGGCGGAGAGTTAGGGATTTTTCGGCACACTGCCGTGTGCCTTCGCGTCGCTGCGCTCCTTGACCACGTCGGCGAAAACAGTCCACAGGACTGTTTTCTTCCGCAAGCTATGCTTGCTCCCTCCTTGTTCGAATCCCTCTGTTATTTTTGCTAAAGCAAAAAGCAGGTCCTATGACCCGCTTCTCGCTTTGGCGGAGAGTTAGGGATTCGAACCCTAGGTACATTACGTACACAGCATTTCGAGTGCTGCACCTTCGACCACTCGGACAACTCTCCGTGTATTAACTTGTTGCGACATGCTTGTTTACACATCGCAACGCATATTATACCAAACAATTTTATTCTTGTCAATAAAAATCAATGTCAATCTGTCAACTTTTTTCGGCTGATCAAACTTTGCCGATATAGCATCGCGTAATGTAGGGGTAGGGGACGATGCCGTTTTGACTGTGCTTTGTAAAAAGCTTTTTCAACTCGGTAACGTATTCGTTGTAGTTTTCTTCGGCGGGCTTCGGTGCATAGGACGAGGAGAGGTATCTTGAAACAAAGGCGTTTTCATCATATATAAGGTCGTTCCTGAACCGAACAACGTCAAAATCGCCCTCGAAAAAGTCTATGAAAGAATCCCTGCTAAAATCTATACCGTTCGATGAGCCCTTGAAATTCGGACAGAAGCGGCGGTTGATATCGTAATTTGCTCTAATAAGCTCGCTTTCGGTGTCGCGGTCATTCCACACAAGCAGAATACTGCCGCTGTCCTTTAAAATGCGCTGACATTCCGCCTTGAACGTCTGTCTGTCGAACCAGTGGAAAGCCTGCGCTACGGTGATAAAATCAACGCTTTTGTCGGCTAATTTTGTATCCTCGGCACTGCCGTTGACAGAAATGATGTTATCTTGTACAGCGTATTTTTTCTCGGCAACCGAGCGCATGTCATCGTTCGGTTCAACTGCGAAAATTCTGCTGACATAGGGACAAAGCTTTTCTGTAAATATGCCCGTGCCCGAGCCTATATCGGCGGCAACGGTGCTTTCTGAAATCAAGTTTTGCTCTTTGAGATACGCAAAAAGCTCATCGGGATAGCTTGGGCGTGCTTTTGAATAAATTCCGCCCTTTTTATCAAATTTATGCTCGTTCATATTTTTTACCCACACAGAAATCGCCGTCAACAGCGGCTATTTTAACCTTTGATATCTCTCCGCAGGGCAGTTCCCCCTTGACCTTGACGGGGGTGTAATTCTTGGTATAGCCCTCGATATATCCGTCGGAATGTCTAGTCTCAAAGAGAACCTCAACGGTTTTGCCTATCTGAGCTTTGAGAAATTCCTGTCTTATTTCTTCGGTCTTTTCAATCATGATGTGACTGCGCTTTTCCTTAACTGCCTTTTCTATCTGAGGCATTTTTGCGGCTTTTGTGCCCTCACGGGGAGAGTAGGGGAACACATGAACCTTTTCAAAGCCGACCTTCTGCGCGAAGCGGACGTTTTCGGCAAAATCATCTTCACTTTCGGTTGGGAAGCCGACCATTATATCTGTTGTAATTGTAGCGTCGGGGAAGTTAGCTCGGAGCTTTTGGCAAAGCTCAAAATATTCCTCTGCGCTGTAGTGACGGTTCATCGCCTTGAGCGTGTTGTCACAGCCGCTTTGAAGCGAAATGTGGAACTGCGGACAGAAGCTCGAAAGCTTCGCAAGGCGCCCTATAACCTCGTCTGTGATGTGGTCGGGCTCAAGCGAACCAAGACGCACACGGCGGAAATTCATTTTGTCGGCAAGCTCAACAGCATCGCAAATGCTAAGTCCGATATCCGTGCCGTAAGCCGAAAGATTTATTCCGACCAGCACGACCTCGGCAAAGCCTGCGTCGCTGAGCCTTTGAAGCTCACATTTAAGCTCGTCGATCGGCTTGGAGCGCACACGGCCTCTCGAATATGGAATGATGCAGTAAGAGCAGAAGCGATTACAGCCGTCCTCGATCTTCACAACGGCTCTTGTTCTGCGGTCGAAGCCCGAGATATCGCCGCCCGAGAATTTATCGCCGGTCTTGTGCTCCTCAATGTCGATTATGCGTTGGCCACAGCTGAAATAGCTGTGAATCAAATCGAAGAGCCTTGAATTATTCTTGTTGCCGAGCACGATGTCCGCCTGTTCAAGGCGTTCGGCGTCCTGCGGAAAAGCCTGCGGCATACAGCCTGTAAGCACGACGATGCTTTCGGGGTGGTTGCGCTTGAATTTTCTGACAGCCTGGCGCGTTTTGCGGTCGCTCTCGGCGGTAACGGTGCAGGAGTTGACAACATAAACGTCCGCTTCTTCTTCGGTCGTGACTATTTCAAAGCCATTCGCCGCCGCTTTTTCGGACATTGCCTGGGATTCATATTGGTTGACCTTACAGCCCAGGGTGTAGAATGCAATTTTCATATCATCAGCTCCGTTTGGTAATCTAAAACATTATTATAAAGCAAAACAGCTTTCAGTGCAAGTTTTATTTGACTTTAACGGGGCATATATTTATTGTGTGCGACTGTGAAAGGGAGGCTTATTATGAAAAAAGCAACAGTAATTTTATTAAGTATTATTATGACATTCGGAATGTTCGGTGTTTTCGCATCGGCGGAGAATGATTCGCCGATGCCGATTGAAGTCAAAGCAAAGTCGGCAGTCCTGATGGATCAGACAACGGGAACAGTGCTTATGCGAATGAACGAAAACGAAAAGCTCTATCCTGCGTCGGTGACAAAAATTATGTCTATGCTGTTGGTTGCCGAAGCGATCGACTCCAACACAATACGGCTGACCGACGAGGTGACGGCAAGCACCAATGCGTCGAAAAAGGGCGGTTCGCAGATATGGCTAAAAGAGGGCGAAACAATGACGGTTGACGAGCTGCTCAAGGCGACGGCTGTTTACAGCGCAAACGACGCATGTACAGCTCTCGGAGAGTATATAGCGGGCAGTGACGAAGCGTTTGTTACAATGATGAACGACCGTGCGCAGGAGCTTGGCATGAAAAACACGCATTTTGACAATTGCACGGGTCTTGACGATACTTCAACCACACACCTGACAACGGCATACGACATTGCGCTGATGTCAAGGGAACTGATGAAGCACCAATTTATTCAGCAGTACACAAAAATATGGATGGATTCGCTTCGTGACGGCAAGACCGAGCTTGTCAACACAAATAAGCTTATTCGATTCTATGAGGGTGCAACAGGTCTGAAAACAGGCACGACCTCAAAGGCGGGCTGCTGTATTTCGGCGACGGCAACGAGGGACGGAACAAGCCTTATCGCTGTAGTGATGGGTGCGGACAACAGCAAGGACCGTTTTGAGGGTGCAAAGGCGATGCTCAACTGGGGCTTCGCAAACTATGAAACGGTAATGCCTGAGATCGACAAATCGCTGATTACCGACGTCAATATAATCAAGGGCGAGGAAAAAACGCTGACACCGCAGATCTCGGGCGGCTCACTCTTTCTTATTCCTAAGGGCAAGCAAAAAAATATTACGCAGGAGATCGACCTTGCCACCGCGGTAGAAGCGCCTGTTGAGTCCAATCAGACCTTGGGCACGGTTACGGTCAAGCTCGATGGCCAAAAGCTCGGCGAATATAAGCTGACTGCGCCGCATTACGTTGAAAAGCTCAGCTTCAAAACGGTGTTTATGCGTATGATATGCTCAATTTGCAAGCCGCAGCAGCCTGTTAGTGTGAACTGAGTGTGTATTTTTTATGCAAACTGCGTAAAAAATGCTAAATACCACTTGAAAAAACAAGTTAAATAGGGTAAAATATAACCAACTAATAAGAAAACCAAATCGGAGGCATACAGATAATGTCTGTAAAATTGAACACAAAATATGTAACTTCGTTCCTCAAAGAAAACGCATATGCCGACATTAAGTCGGAGGTTGAAGCTGCACATGACGCGCTTCACAACGGAACGGGCAAAGGAAATGACTTCCTCGGATGGCTTGACCTTCCGAAAAATTATGACAAGGAAGAATTCGCAAGAATCAAAGCATTGGCTGAGAAAATCAGAAAGGATTCGGAGGTTCTTGTTGTAATCGGAATAGGCGGTTCGTATCTCGGAGCGAGAGCGGCAATTGAATTTATCAAGTCGCAGAACTACAATTTGCTCAGACACGGCGCACCCGAGATCTATTTCGCAGGCAACACGATAAGCTCAGCTTCAATCAACGAGCTTGTTGAGATAATCGGCGGCAGAGATTTTTCGGTCAACGTTATTTCAAAGTCGGGTACGACCACAGAACCCGCGGTTGCTTTCAGAATTTTCAGAGAAATGCTTGAAAGCAAGTACGGCGCAGAGAAAGCGGCAAAGCGTATCTACGCTACGACCGATAAGGCGAGGGGAACGCTCAAGGCTCTTGCAGACGCAGAGGGCTATGAGACCTTCGTTGTTCCCGATGATGTCGGCGGACGATACTCTGTTCTTACAGCTGTCGGACTTCTTCCGATCGCCGTTGCGGGAATCGACATTGACGCTATTATGCAGGGCGCGGCCGCGGCAATGAATGAGCTTAGCGATAAGGATATCGAAAAGAACGATTGCTACAAATATGCCGCAACGAGAAATCTCCTTTACAGAAGCGGCAAAAAGATTGAAATGATGGTCAGCTATGAGCCTGCATACACGATGATGAATGAATGGTTCAAGCAGCTCTACGGCGAGAGCGAGGGCAAGGAGAACAAGGGCTTGTTCCCGGCTTCGGCTATCTTCTCGACCGACCTTCACTCGATGGGTCAGTATATCCAGGAGGGTGAAAGACATCTTTTTGAAACCGTTGTCCACTTTGCAAAGTCAAAGTCGGAGGT
>CAKSSJ010000028.1 GCA_934488615.1 uncultured Eubacteriales bacterium
ATCGTAAACTTGTTAAGATCTACGTCCTCCGTGTAGCTGTAGCCGCAGTCGGTACATGTGTAGCGGAAGCCGTTGCCCTCCTTGGCATATACAAACTTGTGGTTCTCTGCGGGCTTTTCGTATCCGCAGTTTGCGCACACCTGCTTGTGCTGATGCTCGTCGATTATTTCATACTCATAATCATGAGCCTTTGAGCTGAACTGCGCCGTGTAGGTTACATCGGCAGTTACCGCCGAAATCTCGGGCGACCAGCCGCTGAACGTGTATTCGTAGCTTGCGTCGGTTGTCTTTGTCGGAGTATCGCCGTTGTATGTCGGAACTGTGTTGTACTCCCACTTGCTGTTCTGAAGCTCATCACTGCCGTTCTTGAAGATTACGGTGTAGGACTTGATCGACCACTGAGCGGTAAATTTAACCGTCTTTGTGTAATCCCAGTTGATCTGAGCCCCTGCGTTATAGGTCGCTCCGTCGGCATCGCAAACCCAACCTGTAAAAGTATAGCCCTCTCTTGCGGGGTCTGCAATCACAGTGCCGTCAACCGAACCTACAGAATACTTCGACTGATAGTAAACGGAAGCGTCGGTTGCTGACGTTGAGCCGTTAAAGCTGCCGCCGTTCGGGTCATAGCTTGCAGTGTATGAATTCGGCATATAAATGAATTCACATTTAAAATTACCGCCGTTTGCACTATTGATAAAATAATTTTTATCGGCTTTCGGTGCTTCTGTTGCAATCAGTCCGGTTTCATCATAAACCTTATAACCGCTAAAGGTGTAGCCTGCGATATCCTGATACGGAACAGTGGTGTTTTCGCCCAATGAGAAATCCTTGCTGGTTGAGGACGTTCCCTTTATTGCGGCGCCGATGTTTCCGTCATAGTCTGCTCCTGCCGCCGCGTCACGGAGATAAGATGTTGTTACCGTGCCTGTTTCTCTTGCAAGGTCGCTTCTGTCTGTGCTTCCTGTTGTAACTGAGCTTGCGGGATTTTCAAGGTTGATCGCCATTGCAAGGAGCGAGTTCTGATATACGTCATATCCCGAAGTGAACCAATCCTCCTGGAGAGCATTGGAAACAGCGGTATTGACCCTTGATCTGAGAACAGTTTTATCGACGACCGTAACCTCAAGAGGAACGATATCTGCACAGTTTACATTACCGTTATTGTCCTCAATTATGGTATCTCTTCTTGTACCAAAACGTGCCGCACCTTTAACCCTTACTGTCTGCGATGAGGTTATTTCCTTATCCCAAACATCGTTATATACAAGTCTCGGTCTGCAGTACTCTCTGTCAATTTTTTCGGTCGTAGTTTCATATTCTGTGTCGCTTACAATATATGTTCCTCTGTTTTTGGTGTAAGCGGTAAGATCCTTTCCGTTATTCTCTGACACAGGCTCATAAGAAATCTTTGAAACGTCGGAGAAATAGTATCCGAAGCGTCTTTCCTTACAAGCGTTGCTTCCTTCCCAGGAGTATGAAATCAGGTAACCGATTTTAAGATTCGGAACATATTTAAGGTTGCTGAACCTTGTGGAATCAAGAACAAGTGAACCTGTCGGCGCAACAGCCTGAGCCTGAGCATTAACCTCACCGTTGTTGTAATCCGTAAGGAATGAGGTTCCCGAGGTGCCGCTAAAATAAACGTCGCCCGTTACTTTTGTTCCGCCGTTATTTGTGGCGTTTGTCGGAGTGCTGATAACACCCTTCAACGGGTCAAAGCCTGTTGTATTGTTGGTTCTGTTGCCGTTGGTTGCACTTCTCGTAACGCCCGAGATCCATGCGATCTGATGAAGCTCATGATTGATGCCTCTGTTTGTATATGCTCTTGAAGCCGCCGCGACGGGCTTATTGTACGGAGCATAGCAAAGTGAATATGCATATGCCTTAAAGGTCATACCGTCAACAACATATTGAGCCGTCCATTTAAGGAATCTGTAACCGCCGACGGGAACAGCCGAGTTCATCTTACCTGCCGTACACTGAATATTTACAGGGAAAGAGGTATAGCTGTTTTCAGTCGAAGCCGCCTCGGCGCCCGAATACGAATTTCCTCCGTATGTAATTGATCTGAGGTTGCCGCTCGCGGTCGATTTCCAATTTGTTGCGTTATTTGATGAAGCCTCAACGGTTATTTTTACGCTCGTAGGCTCATGGTTTGGCACATCAAAATAAACCATTGCGCCCTTTGCGGCATCTGCGGTTGAGGTGTTTTTCACAGGCTTTCCGCTTGTGTCAACGCCGTAGAAATACTGGAACGACTGATTATCGCTCGGGTTGAGATAAATCGTCTCGGGAACATAGAAAGTGACCTTAGGAGTATTGGAATCATCTATGTTTTCTACCAGCTCGTTCATAGCCTCTGTTAAGGATTTTTCGGCGGCATCAATTTTAGCCTGATCGTAAACCGAGCTGTAAGCGTCTGTGCCTGTTCTGAAATTATCATAAGCATTGGTGATTTTCTCTGCCTCCGCCAGTGCGGTTTTCAGAGAGGCCTTTGAGCTTTCAATAAAGCCCGTATTTGCAATAGCGGCTGCCGCAGTCTCCATCGCCGCACGGAGCTTCGTTGTGTCGATTTGGGTGAGACGCTTTAGATGGGTATAAATAAAATCGCCTTTGGCGCCCTTGTTGGCATCCGCTATAACATTAAAGTTAGCGCTTTCAAGAAACTTTACCGTTTCGTATCCCTTGACATATTCATTGGTGTCTATTGTAATTTCGACAATAGGATCTCCTGCCAAGACATTTTTCGTTGCAAAATAATAAAGATAATCTCCGCCGGCTTTCAAATTAAGATCCACCACTTTGTCACCGAGCTTGCCGGCTTCCGAAATCGGAGTTTTTCCGACAGCGGTATAAGTAGCCTTATTTTCGGGAGCGGTATAATCATTTTGATTGTTGGTGTTTCTGATTCGGAGATCTTTGATTGAATTTGTAGGATCTGTATCCGCAAGGTATCCGAGGTAAATATAATATCCTCCTGAGTTGTCATTAAGGTCCTTGTCTATAACTGTGTATGCTGAACCTAAACCGGTAATAACAGCTTTGGCTTTATCGGCATTTTTTGAGCTATAGCCAAGAACCAAATAAGTAATGAACTTTGTTCCGGGAGCATAGTAATACTCCTTCTCATGCTTCTTGGTATACGAAGCCGCAACCGCCTGTGTACTGAATAAATTCAAATTGAATATCGGTGCACAAGACAGCAGAATAGCGGCGCACAAAAGCACGCTGAGAAAACTTTTTGCCTTTTTCATCGTAATCAACTCCTATAGGTATCCAATATAGCCTTAGTATACCATTGTTATATATTTTTTTCAACTCTATTTTGAAAATAGGACACGGAAAAATACATTTTATACATTGTGCAATATAAAGCAAAAATCGCATCCGCGTATTTCTCTTTGCGAATGCGATTTTGTTTATTTTTGTAAAATTAAAGTACAAATATTCCTGCAACCGTCAGAGCGATCCAGATGAGAAGACCGAGACCGTTCTTTTCAAGCCATGCCGAAACGATGAAGTAAACGGACGGAATGAAGCCGAAAATCTTTGCGAAGATGTTTGTCTTTTGTTCCTTGCCGTAGAGCAGATCCCAGTTATTGAGCGCGTCCTCAAAGAGCGGAGCATTGTTGCAAAGCAGCGAAACGCCGATATAATACAGCGCGACGCAGAACCAAAATGCTATCGTATCGGAGCTGACCTTCATATAGAAAAGTCCGAGGAATCCGCCGACTGTCATGCCGTATCCGAAAAGACGGTTCATCATGCCGGGAAGATAGTTGATGAAGAAGGTAACTGCCTTTGTTTTCGTAAAGTCATGCTCAACGTGGCCGCAAAGCTCGTTTGCCTGGAGGTAACGTGCATCGGAAACGGGAACGCCGAGAATTCGGCAGAAAAGATGCTCCCAAAAGCCTTTAAGAATCGAGCCGATAACGGTGATATACTTTGTAATTACATAAACTATTGTCATGATATCTCACCCGATCCTTTCATGAATATATCTTCAAAGGTGATGTCGCCCTTAATGCACTTCTTAACCGAGTCGCTGAGCTCCATACTGCTCTGCTTGAACATTGCTTCAACCTCTTCGTAAGTTTTGGTATCGTCGCAGATGAAGCAGATAAGCGCAACGGTATTTGCCGTCTGAATGGAAAGCTGCTGGTTCTGGGTTGCAATTTCATAGGACTGCTTGATCGCTTCAAGAGCGTTTTCCTTGTCGCTCTTGAGGAGATATGCGATAGCCTGCTGACGGTAGATCTCGGAATCCGAACCGACAACTATACCCTTACGGCAAATTTCAATCGCTTCGTCGAGCTTGTTCTGACGGCGGAGAACCTCTGCCTTTGTGCTGTAATAGTCGATTCCGTCGGGATTTGCCTTGCGCATTTCCTCGCACATCTTGTCAGCGGAATTAAGGTCGTTTTTCTCAATGTAAACCTTGACCGCGTAATAATATGCCGACGCGTCGTTGACATTCAGCTCGGTTGCAAGCTTGGAAAGCTCAAGAACCTTGTCGTATTCCCCGTACTGCCAAGCCATGCCCATGTAGTTTTGGAGATACAGATATCCGTACTCGCCCGACTTTTTGTATGCGTTGTCAATGAAGCTGAGAGCGGTCTTGCTGTCCTTGTCTGCATAATAAGCAAGCATGAACTTGTAATACTCCATAAGACCCTTTTCAATATCTGTATCGACCTTATAGGAATCGAAAAACTTAATGCCTTCGTCGTATTTTACGTCGTAGGTTCCGTCCTCATTTTGGGTCACGAAGCTGTTCATCTTCTCGTCAAGCGCCACGGCAATTGCGTCAACGGATTTAAGCGCGTTATAAAGCTTCTTGATGTCCGCATTCCTCGGCTGATCAAGCTCGCCGTTGACGTAATACTTTTCAACCGCTTCAACAAAGGTCTGACGGTCGGATGAGTTGATCGTAATGTTATGAATGTAGGTTTCAAGGATAAGGTGGGTCGCTTTTTCACCCTCCGAGAACCAGTCCTGATTAGCTGCGTTTGAATTGATGCCCTTGATAACGGCATTGACTCCGCTGTTGAGCTTATCCGTTGCTTCAAATGCATCACTGCAAAGGGTGAGAGCGTCATTGTATCTCTTTTCGGAAATGCACTGCTCTGCCTTGTGGAGCTTTGAGGACACGGTGACCGTTGAGGTCGCAACAAAATAGCCGAGTGCGGCAACGATAACCATAACAAATGCGAGAATGATATGACCTACACCGTAGTTTGTTCTCAAAAATTTTGCGCGGCATTCGTTGCAGTAAAGGTCGCTCGGGCTGTTGCCTCTTTTCTTTCCGCAGACGATGCAAAGCCCGTTGTCATCGGAGCTTGCGGTTGTCTCTTCTTCCTCTGCGTTATTATCCTCGGGCTCTTCGGCAGTCTCGGCGACCTCCTCCGTCTCTTGCAGATCATCAAGCGTTATGTTGCTTGTATCGGTCTGCGGAACGGCGGCGTCCCAGTCCCAGCCTGCGGAAGCTTCCTCGGGTTCTTTCGGCAGGGTTTCGTCCGTTAAGGATTTCTCTTTATCTTCTGCCAAGGGAATTCCTCCTAACTATTTTATATAATAATAACAATGATAACACAGTTTAAAGCGAAATTCAATTATGTGTTGCAAAATTTACAGAATGATAATATTTAGGGAATAAGCAAAAAAAGATTGTAAAAAGCTATTGACAAAAGGGGAATAGGGTGATAAAATACTCACACAACAAAGTGGAATGGTTCGTTCCCACCTTAACGGTTTCGTCCGTGCGGTCAATAGTTTGCCTGATTTTATCGGTAGATTTATGTGCACGGATAGGTTCGTTCCCATCCGTGCTTTGATTTTATTATTGAGCATTTGGAGGTGCTTGAACATCGCTACGAAAGAAACTCAAATCAACGAAGAGATCCGTGACAAGGAAGTCAGAGTGATCGATTCGGACGGAACTCAGCTCGGCATTATGCCGATCGCAGAGGCTATGCGTCTCGCAGATGAAAAGAACACAGACCTTGTAAAGATCGCGCCGCAGGCCAAGCCGCCTGTCTGTAAGATCATGGATTACGGCAAGTATCGCTTTGAACAGGCAAAGCGTGAAAAGGAAGCCAAAAAGAACCAGAGAGTTATTGAGATCAAAGAGGTTCGTCTGTCGCTCAACATTGATACGCACGATTTTGAGACAAAGGCTAACCAAGCCATCAAGTTCCTTAAGAGCGGTAACCGAGTTAAGGTTTCGATCCGTTTCAGAGGCCGTGAAATGGCTCATCCCGAAAACGGACTTGTCACCATGAGCAAATTCGCCGAGGCCGTCAGTGAATACGGCACAGTCGAGAAGCCGGCTAAGCTTGAGGGACGTTCAATGCTGATGTTCATCGCAGCCAAATCATCCAAGTAATTCATAAGGAGGAAAAAACCATGCCTAAAATTAAAACACACAGCGGTGCAAAGAAGCGCTTTAAGATGTCTAAGAACGGTAAGCCCATCAGAGGACATGCTAACAAGTCTCACATCCTCAACAAAAAGACGACCAAGCGTAAGAGAGGTCTCCGCCAGACAGTCGTTGCGGATACAACGAACGTTAAGCAGATCAAGCGTTTGATCCCGTACAAATAATTCAGATCGTTTAAATTTAAAATTGGAGGTAAGTTACCATGGCTCGTATTAAAGGCGCTACCATGTCTCGTAAGAGAAGAAATAAAGTAATGAAGATGGCTAAGGGCTACTATGGCTCAAAGTCCAGTCTTTTCAAGACAGCTAAGCAGGCAGTTATGAAATCAGGTCAGTATGCTTATGTAGGACGTAAGCAGAAGAAGAGAGATTTCCGCCGCCTTTGGATCACAAGAATTTCCGCAGCTTGCAAGCTCAACGGCATGAACTATTCAACATTCATGAACGGCCTTAACAAGGCAGGCATCACACTCAACAGAAAGATGCTTTCAGAGATCGCAATTGCTGATCCTGCTGCATTCACAGCTCTCACTGAGAAGGCTAAGGCAGCACTTAAATAAATAAAAATCACGCCCCTTTTTCGTTAAGGGGGCGTGAATTTGTCTTTTTAGCGGCACCTGTTTGTCGCTTGTTTCAGCAAAAATTTTACCCGAAAGGAGCTTTGAGCATGGATATTTTAACGTCGAAAACAAACGAAAAAATAAGATCCGCAGTCGCCGTGCGTGACAGCTCAAAGACCCGTCGGGAGAGCAAAACCTTCTTTCTTGAGGGGGCAAGGCTTTGCTCAGATGCCGCCGAAAACGGCATTGAGATTTACCGAGCCTTCCTCAGCCGCACAGCTCAGGAGAAGTACGGCGAATATTGCAGGCGGATAATTGCCGCGTCCGAGGAGGTCTACGTCATCTCGGACGAGGTTGCCGCGAGACTTTCCGATACGCAGAATCCGCAGGGAATTTTCTGCGTTTGCCGAGCCGAAAAATCGGTACAGGGTTCAGCCTTGAAATCCGACGGACGGTACCTGATGCTTGAGAATGTTCAGGATCCCTCAAATCTGGGAGCGATCAGCAGAACTGCCGAGGCGCTCGGAATTGACGGACTTATCGTCTGCGGCGGATGTGATATTTATAACCCTAAGGCGCTCAGAGCTTCAATGGGCTCGGCTCTCAGGCTGAATATAATCAGCCGTGCGAATGCGGTTGAAGTGATCGCCGAGGCTAATGAAATGGGAATGCTCACGCTCGCCTCAACGCCCGATAAAAACAGTGTAAAAATAACCGAGGCCGATATGACGGGCGGAATTGTCTGCGTTGTCGGCAACGAGGGCAACGGTGTAACGCGGGAAACGATGAATGCCTGCAAGCTGAGGGTTACGATACCCATGAGCGGCAGGGCGGAATCGCTCAACGCAGGAACCGCGGCGGCAATACTTATCTGGGAGATGGTGAGAAAATGAGCAACAAGCTTTACTGGGTTTGGACGCAGGATGCGCTCGGAATTTCGGCAAGCGTCAAGTCCGATGAAATCGTCTCTTATTTTGGCAATGCCGAGAAGCTTTACCTTGCCGGTGAATATGAGTGGAAGATATCGGGAATATTTACAAACGGACAGATAAGCAAGCTCAGATCAACGTCTCTTGACAACGCCAAAAGAATCGTTGCGGAATGTGAGAAATATAAAATTAAAATTGTAACCCCCGATGACGGAGATTATCCGTCTATGCTTTTCAAGCTGCCTAATTTACCGCTGGTGCTTTATGTGCGCGGAGATTTAGACTGTTTGAAAAACAAAATCACGGTTGCAATGGTAGGTGCAAGAGAAGCGAGCGAAATCGGCGTGAGAATTGCAAGAAGCCTTTCGGCATCGCTGAGCCGCTCGGGTGCCGTTGTTGTCAGCGGCGCGGCAAAAGGAATCGACAGTGCGGCTCATACGGGCGCGCTCAATGTCGGAGCAAAGACGGTCGCAGTTCTCGGCTGCGGCTTCGGAACGAATTATCTGCCCGAAAACGAACCGCTCAGACGCGAGATCGCGCACCACGGCGCACTCGTTACGGAATATCCGCCGAGAACACCCGCATTCGGACACAATTTCCCGTTCAGAAACCGTATTATATCGGGTCTTTCATACGGCACGATAGTTATTGAAGCGAATGAGAGAAGCGGTTCGCTCAGAACCGTCAATCATGCGCTTGAGCAGGGCAGAGACGTATTTGCCGTGCCCGGGGATATAACATCAAGCATGAACATGGGCACAAACAAGCTTTTGCGCGACGGTGCCAAGCCTGTTTTTAACGCGATGGACGTTCTTGAGGAATATGCCGCAAGATATCCCGATATGCTGGATGTAAACAAGATAGAAAAGGTGCTGACCGCAGATAAGTCGCCGATCGGCACATTTAAGCCGAGAGAAGAAAAAGCCGGCAAGCCGAACACGGCGGAGCAGGATAAAAAGAAGTTTGTCAAAACCGCCGCTCCGAAAAATGTCAGTGAGAAAGCACGGCTTATCTTCGAGTCTTTCACGGAAGAAACAATGCAGGCAGAGGATCTGATCCTCAGAACGGGGCTTAATACGGTCGATTTTCTCTCGGCTGTAACGGAGCTTGAGATTCTCGGATATGTCGAACCTCTTGCAGGCAAAAATTATAAAATTAAACAACAATAAACAATAACTTAAATAGGATGATGCATTTATGTCCAAACTGGTAATAGTGGAGTCACCCACAAAGGTTAAAACAGTAAAAAAATATCTTGGTCAAGGCTATAATGTAACCGCTTCAATGGGTCATGTCCGCGACCTGCCTGCGGCGAAGCTGAGCGTTGACGTCAAGAAGGATTTTGCCCCGAAATATGCCGTTATCAAGGGCAAGGAGAAGCTCGTTAAGGAGCTCAAAAGTATGGTTGCCGAGTCTGACGGCGTTTATCTCGCAACCGACCCCGACCGCGAGGGAGAGGCTATTTCGTGGCATCTTGCCACCTTGCTCGGTCTTGACCTTAACGCGGCAAACAGAATCACATTTAATGAAATTACAAAAACAGGTATTGAGAACGGAATGAAAAATCCCCGTTCGATAGACATGAACCTTGTAAATGCTCAGCAGGCGAGAAGAATTCTTGACCGCCTTGTGGGCTACAAGCTCAGCCCGTTCATTTCGCAGAAAATTCGCCGCGGTCTTTCAGCAGGACGGGTTCAGTCTGTTGCTGTAAGGCTCATCGTTGACCGCGAGAATGAAATCAGAGCGTTTAATCCCGAGGAATACTGGACGCTTGACGCGAAGTTCATCGCTCCGAGCAGAAAGAGCTTTTCTGCAAGCTTCTACGGCGACGAGACAGGCAAGGTCAAGATCACGAACAAGGAGCAGGCGGACGCATATCTTGCAAGGCTTGACAACGCAAAGTACAGCGTTACTTCCGTAAAGAAGGGCACAAGAAAGAAGAATCCCGCTCCGCCGTTCATTACCTCAACTCTTCAGCAGGAGGCATCGCGCCGCATGGGCTTCCAGGCTCAGCGTACAATGCGTGCCGCTCAGGAGCTTTACGAGGGCGTTGATATCGCAGGCATCGGCACAACGGGTCTTATCACATACATGAGAACCGACTCTCTGAGAATTTCCGATGAGGCAAGAGCCGCAACAAACAGCTTTATCCGCGAGACCTACGGTGAAAAATATCTCCCCGAAAAGCCGAGATACTTTAAGTCGAGAAGCAACGCTCAGGACGGTCATGAGGCTATCAGACCGACCAATCCTGCCCTCACTCCCGATAGGGTAAGAGGCAGTCTCACCTCCGATCAGTATAAGCTTTACACGCTCATCTGGAAGCGCTTTGTCGCAAGCCTGATGGCAACATGTATTCAGAATACAGTTAAGGCGGAGATCGACGCGGTAACTGAGGGCGTTGACGGTTATTGCCGTTTCACAGCCGCAGGCTACAGCATTAAGTTCGACGGATTTACGGTTCTGTATGAGGAGAGCACGGACGATGAGGATGCCGAAGCAGAGGGCAAGCTTCCCGAGCTGAACACGGGCGACAAGCTCAAGCTCAAGGATCTTAAAGGCAATCAGCATTTCACTCAGCCGCCTGCAAGATACACCGAGGCTTCTCTTATCAAGGCGCTTGAGGAGAACGGAATCGGACGTCCGAGCACATACGCAACTATCATCACAACGATAGTTAAGCGTGAATATGTAAAGCGTCAGCAGAAGCAGCTCTATCCGACGGAGCTGGGCGAAGCGATAACAAAGCTTCTCAAGGAGAAGTTTTCAAAGATAGTTAATACGAAGTTCACGGCAGGCATGGAGACCAAGCTTGACGAGGTCGGCGAGGGTAAGGAAGATTACATCGCCATGCTCCATGAATTCTATGATGAATTTGATAAGAACCTGCAAAAGGTTAAGGCGGATATGAAGGACGTCAAGATTCAGCTTGACGAGGATGTGACGGATATCCCGTGCGAGAAGTGCGGCAGAATGATGGTTATCAAGGTCGGCCGCTATGGTAAATTCCTTGCATGCCCGGGCTATCCCGAGTGCAAAAACGCAAAGCCGCTTGTTACAAAGACAAATGCAAAATGCCCGAAGTGCGGCGGCGAGGTCATCGAGAGAAAGTCCAAGAGGGGATTTCCGTTCTTCGGCTGCTCAAATTGGCCCGAGTGTGACTTTATGACATGGGATAAGCCGACCGACGAAGTCTGCCCGAAATGCGGCAAGTCGCTCTTTAAGCGCAGAGGCGGACTGATAGTTTGCCTTGACGAGAACTGTGGCTATGAGCGCAAGGCAGAAAGAAAAAGCAAGAAAAAGGAAGATCAGTAAATGGACAGAGTTCTTGTTGTAGGCGGAGGCTTGGCAGGCGTTGAAGCGGCATGGGCGCTCGCGAACAGGGGTGTTCCCGTCACAATAGCCGAGATGAAGCCGAAGAAGCATTCTCCTGCCCACAAAACGGATATGCTCGCAGAGCTTGTCTGCTCCAATTCGCTCAAGGCTCAGCGTGTCGGCTCGGCGGCAGGACTGCTCAAAGCCGAAATGGAAAGGCTCGGTTCGATTTGCGTCGAATGTGCAAAAAAATGCAGTGTTCCCGCAGGCGGGGCGCTCGCCGTTGACCGTGATGAATTTTCCCGTATGATAACGGAAAAAATAAAGTCGCATCCGCTCATTGAGCTTGAATGTCGAGAGGTTACGGACGTTCCCGAGGGCAACGTTATCATTGCCGCAGGCCCGCTCGCTTCCGACGCTCTTGCCGATAAAATTAAGGAGCTTTGCGGCGGTTCGCTCAGCTTTTTTGATGCGGCGGCTCCGATAGTTACGGACGAGAGCGTTGATAAATCCTGCGCCTTTACTCAGTCGAGATATGACCGCGGCGGCGAGGACGATTACCTCAACTGCCCGATGAATAAGGAAGAATACGAGAATTTTTACAACGAGCTTGTCAATGCCGAATCGGCGGAGCTTCATTCCTTTGATAAGAAAAAGGGAGTTTATGAGGGCTGTATGCCGATCGAGGTCATGGCTTCGAGAGGTGCCGACACAATGCGTTTCGGTCCGTTGAAGCCGGTCGGTCTGAGAGATCCGAGAACGGGTCATCGCCCATGGGCGGTTTTACAGCTTCGCCGTGAGGATTCAAGCGGCACGATGTATAACCTTGTCGGATTCCAGACTAATCTTAAATTCGGCGAGCAAAAGCGAGTATTCTCCATGATTCCTGCGCTGAAAAATGCGGAGTTTGTACGCTACGGCGTAATGCACAGAAACACGTTTATTGATTCGCCGAGACATCTGAACAGTGATTTTTCGTTTAGAAGATGTGACGGCTTGTACTTTGCGGGTCAGATCACGGGTGTCGAGGGCTATATGGAGTCCGCATCGTCGGGAATTCTTGCAGGAATAAACATGGCAAACAGACTTGCGGGTAAGGCTCCGCTTGAACTCCCCGATTTCACGATGATGGGCGCACTTTCAAAATATATAAGCAACGAGAGCGTGACAGATTTTCAGCCGATGGGCGCAAATTTCGGAATTCTGCCGCCGCTCGATGAAAAAATTAGAGATAAAAAATTGAGATATGAAGCTCTCGCAAAGAGAAGTCTTGATTTTTTCAATGAAAGGTTTGGTGAAGATGAAACCTGATATAAATGAGCTTCAGCAAAAGCTCGGATATAAATTTAAAAATGAATCGCTGTTAATGCGTGCGCTTTCTCATTCCTCATATTTCAATGAGAATCACGGCACATGCGAAGGCTCGAACGAACGCCTTGAATTTCTCGGCGATTCCGTTCTCGGCTTTATAACAGCGGAAAACTTTTTTAAGAATTATACGGATTTTCCCGAGGGAGATCTGACAAAGCTCCGCGCGGCAATGGTCTGCGAAAAGTCGCTTGCATCCTTTGCCCGTGAAATTCAGCTCGGCAAATACCTCATGCTCGGCAAGGGCGAGGTCGTAACGGGCGGCAGGGAGCGTCCGTCAATTCAAGCAGACGCATTTGAGGCAGTTATTGCCGCGATCTATCTTGATGGCGGCATGGACGAGGCGAGAAAATTCGTGCTCAAGTATATTGACGAAGCTATCAAAAAGCACCGCTCAGTCAAGGATTACAAGACAATGCTTCAGGAGGTCGTTCAGCGAAACCCCGGGGAGATCGTTGAATACGTCCTTGTGGGCGAGAGCGGTCCCGATCATGATAAGCGCTTTGAGGTTGAGGTTCATCTCAATTCAAACGTGATCGGCAAGGGAATCGGCAAGAGCAAGAAACGTGCCGAGCAGGAGGCTGCAAGGGAAGCCTTGGAGCTTATGGGACTGTGAAGCATATAAACGTGGGACTTTTTGTTCCGCACAACGGCTGTCCGCATCAATGCACGTTCTGCAATCAGCGCGCGATCTCGGGTCAGAGTAAGCAGGTTACGCCTGCCGATGTTGATGAAGCGGTCGAAATCGCAATGAACAATCCCGACAGCAGGGGCGGCGAAATTGCTTTTTTCGGCGGCAGCTTTACGGCGATTGACCGTGATGTTATGGTCGGACTTCTGAAAGCGGCATGCAAATACGTCGAAAACGGCAGCTTCAAGGGCATACGCTGTTCAACACGTCCCGACGCGATAGATGATGAAATTTGTCGGATTTTGAAGTCCTACGGCGTTACGGCGGTCGAGCTTGGCGCACAGAGCATGAGCGACGAGGTTCTGCGGCTCAATCGCAGAGGTCATACCTCGCAGGACATTGTAAATGCGTCGAAAATGCTGAAAAGCTACGGCTTTGAGCTTGGACTGCAAATGATGACGGGGCTTTACGGCTCAACGGATGAGGACAGCATTGAAACTGCGAAAAAAATTATTGCACTGAAGCCTGCAACGGTTCGCATTTATCCGACCGTTGTGCTCGAAAACACCGAGCTTGCCGAGCTTTATAAAAGCGGCAAATATCAGCCCGAAACGGTTGATTCTGCGGCAGAGCTTTGTGCAAGGCTGCTTTTGATGTTCGATGAAGCGGACATAACCGTTATCAGAACTGGACTTCATTCGGGCGGCGGCGTTGAGGGAGAGCACCTCGCAGGCGCATACCATCCGGCGTTCAAAGAGCTTTGCGAGGGTAAAATCTACCTCAACAAGGCTATTGAGTATATCAAAGAAAATCAAATTCCGCAGGGAAAAATCACTATTTATGTTGCCCCCGACGCAATTTCAAAAATGACGGGGCAGAAACGCTGTAATCTTTTAAGGCTCAGGGAAATGGGCTACGATGCTAAAATTACGGCGGACAGCAAAACAGGCAAGTATCAACTTTACATAATAAGGAACGAAGAATTATGAGATTAAAAGCGCTCGAAATGCAGGGCTTCAAGTCCTTCCCCGACAAAACGGTCTTTAATTTCAATCACGGAATGACGGCTGTTGTCGGCCCCAACGGCTCGGGTAAGAGTAACATTGCCGACGCCGTGCGCTGGGTTCTCGGCGAGCAATCGACAAAGAACCTGCGAGGCTCAAAAATGGAAGATGTTATCTTCGGCGGCACGAAGGTCAGAAAGCCTCTCGGCTTTGCCGAGGTTACTTTGCGCCTTGACAACACAGACAGAACTCTCAACAACGATAAGGACGAGGTCTCCGTAACGCGACGCTATTACCGTTCGGGCGAGAGCGAATATATGCTCAACGGTCAGGTCGTTCGTCTGCGCGATATTCATGAGCTTTTCATGGATACGGGTCTCGGACGTGACGGCTACTCACTCGTCAGTCAGGGCAGAATCGCCGATTTGATTTCTTCAAAGTCGGGTCAGCGCCGCGACATGCTCGAGGAAGCGGCGGGAATTTCCCATTACAGATATCGCCGTAATGACGCGAACAGGAAGCTCGATCAAGCGGAGGAAAACCTTGTTCGCCTGAGGGATATTCTATCCGAGCTTGAAAGCCGTGTCGGTCCTCTTAAAACGCAGAGCGAAAAGGCGCAGAAGTTCCTCGTCCTCGCAAAGGAGAAAAAGGAGCTTGAAATCGGACTTTGGCTTCACACGATCGACACCTCAAAGGTCAAATTGAGAGAGCAGGAGGATAAGCTCTCCATCGCTCAGGGTCAGTATGATTCAATTGAAGCTTCTCTCACTCAGATCGAGACCGAGACCGAGGAGATCATAGCCAAGGGTCAGGAAATTACGGTTAAAATCGACAATATAAGAAACAATTCGACAAGCTATGAGGAAAAGGCTGTTCAGATTGAGGGTCAAATTTCCGTTGAGAAGAACACAATTCTTCATAACGAGCAGACGATCGAGCGTATCAAGCGAGACATGAGCGACGCTTCAAACAGCGAGAATTCCCTCAAAAAAGAGGTCGAAGAAGCCGAAGCGGAAATCAACGAGCTTTTGGGCGAGATTGAAAAGAAACGCAAGGAGCTTGACTCTGCGGCGGCAAGCATAGCCGATACGAAGAACGAGACGGGCGAATTCTCGGACAGAATTGCCGAGCTTTCGCAGAAGATAACCGCTCTCACTCAGAAGGTCGGCGAAAAGAGAATTGAAGAAACCACGGCGAATTCGTCAATTGATGAAATCAAGGGTCGTGTCAGCAATATTGAGGGCGTGCTCTCAACAAGAAACGGCTACATAACCGAGCTTGAAGAAAAGCGCAATGCCTGTCAGGCTCAGCTCGATAAGCTCAACGACACGGCAACCGAGATAATGAACGCCGTTTCGGGATATAATCTCCGAGTTCAGTCCCGTCAGGAAAAGGCGGACAAGCTGAAATCGGCAATCGACGCAAGAGGTCTTGACATCCTTCAGAAGAAGGACAAGGTTCGCTTGCTCGACGATATGGAAAAGAACATGGAGGGCTATTCGGGTGCGGTTAAGGCTGTTGTCCGTGAGGCAAAGGGCGGCGCCCTCAGAGGTATTCACGGTCCGCTTTCTCAGCTCATCAGCGTTGAGGATCGCTATGCCGTGGCGGTTGAAACGGCTCTCGGCGCGGCGATACAGAACATCGTAACCGACAGCGAAAATGACGCGAAGCGTGCTATCAACTTTCTTAAAGAGAAGAAGGGCGGACGTGCAACATTCCTGCCGTTGACCTCCGTTAAGTCAAAGCCGTTCACGGAAAAAGGGCTTGACGACTGCTACGGATTCGTAGATATGGCGGATAAGCTGCTCGATTACGACAGCAGGTATAACGAAATCATACAGTCGCTTTTGGGCAGAACAGCCGTTGCCGAGGATCTCGACAGCGCAATTACCATGGCGAAAAAATACTCATACAGGTTTAAAATAGTTACTCTCGACGGTCAGGTCGTCAATGCAGGCGGTTCGATGACGGGCGGTTCGAGAGGACACAATGCAGGTATCCTTAGCCGAAGCAACGAGAAGGATAAGCTTAATTCGCAGATCGCAAAGCTCGTTGCCGAGCAGGAGCAGGATAACGAAGCATATAAAAAATTGAGCGTCGAGCTTTCGGCAGTCAAGGCGGATCTTGACGCTTCGCAGGCTGACCTCAAGCGCACACAGGAGGACGTTATCCGTAAGGAGAGCGAGCTCGCGCTTATTGAGGGTAAGCTTGACACGGCTAATGCGGCTCTTGAAGAGCTCCGCCGTGAGAAGAAGTCGGCATCGCTGAGAATCAGCGACCTTGAAGCGATGAAAGCGGAAGCCCAGACCGAGATCGACAAGCTCAATAAGGAAATGGGTTCTTTGCAGGCTGACCTCGACGTCGTGACCCACGGCAGGGAGAAGCTCGAGGAAAAGAAAGAGGAGCTTGCACAGACCGAGGCAAGAATCAATCTTGATATTCTCGCTCTCGAAAAGGACATTGAGGCAAAGAAGGAAGCCGTTGACCTCCTCAATCGCCGTATGGCGAGCCATGAGGGCAGGCTTGACGACCTAAACGATGAAATTGCTGTAATTGAAAACGCAAATAAAGAAATTGAAATAAAAATTCAGGAGCTGTCAAAGCAGGCGCAGGAGCTTCACGAGCTTGGCGCAAGCGCAAAGAGTGATATTGAAACACTCATCGCGGAGCGTACAAAGTGTGAAGCAAGAAGCGCACAGCTGCGTTCGGAGGAGCGTTCAAAGTCCGCCGAGCGTGAAAAAATCAGCGGAGAGCTGGCACGTCTTGAGGAGCGCAAGGCTCAGATGGAGCAGCAGCTTGAAAATGCGATAAACAAGCTCTTTGACGAATATCAGCTGACGAAATCCGAGGCGGAAGCGCTTGAAATTGTGATCGAGGATTATCAGCAGGCGCACAGAAGCTTGCAGGAAATCAAGGGCAAGATCCGAGCTCTCGGCAATGTAAACGTCGGCGCTATCGAGGAATACAAAGAGGTCTCCGAGCGCTATGAGTTTATGAGCGCTCAGCTTGAGGATATCGAGAAATCGAGGGATGAGTTGAACAGGCTCATCACAGAGCTGACGAGCAAAATGGCGGAGCAGTTCAAGGCTCAGTTTGTTCGCATCAACAGCTATTTCGGCGAAACGTTTGTCGAGCTTTTCGGCGGCGGCAAGGCAGAGCTTATTCTCGAAAATCCGAACGATGTGCTTGAATGTAACATTGAGATAAAGGTTCAGCCTCCGGGCAAGAATGTTCAGAATATCGACCTGCTTTCGGGCGGCGAAAAGGGATTGGCGGCGATTGCGCTTCTTTTCTCAATTCTCAAGGTTGCACCGTCCCCGTTCTGTATTTTCGACGAGGTCGAAGCTGCGCTTGACGATGTCAACGTTGCCCGTTATGCACGCTATGTTCGCCGCATGACGACAAATACGCAGTTCATTCTCATCACCCACAGACGAGGCACTATGGAAGAAGCCGACGTTCTCTACGGCATAACGATGCAGGAGGAGGGCGTTTCAAAGATGCTTGAGCTTCAGACGGCAGATATGGCTAAGAAGCTCGGAATAAGCTAAGGAGCAGTCTATGATTTTTAAACAATTTACTACCAATGAAATAAAGGCCACGGGTTGGCTCAGAAATCAGCTTGAAATTCAGGCAAAGGGTCTTTCGGGCAATCTTGACAAGATGTGGAACAGCGTCAAGGAGTCAAGCTGGATCGGCGGAAATGACGAGGGCTGGGAGCGCGTTCCATATTGGCTCGACGGTTTTGTGCCGCTCGCTTACCTACTCGATAACGACGATATGAAAGCCCGTGCGAAGAAATATATTGACGCCATTCTTGAGCGTCAGTGCGAGGACGGCTGGATCTGCCCGTGCGAAAAGGAACAACGTGTAAACTATGATATTTGGGCGTGTTTTATAATCTGCAAGGCACTTGTTGTTTATGCCGATTGTTCGGGCGATGAGCGAATCGAAAACGCCGTCAGCCGTGCGCTGCAAAATCTCAGCTCGCACATGAACAGCCGAACTCTCTTTGATTGGGGTGCGGCTCGTTGGTTCGAGTGCCTTATCCCGATTCTTTGGCTTCGTGAAAGAAAGCCCGAGGATTGGCAGCTTGATCTCGTTGACAAGCTCTACATACAGGGCATTGATTATAAAAAGATGTTCAAATCGTGGCGCTATGCCGAGAGACGTGAGAATTGGAGCTATCTCAATCACGTTGTCAACATTGCAATGATGCTTAAGGGTGAAGCGCTGATGACCGAATTCACCGGCGGCGACCCGAACGAATTTGCAAAGCAGGCGATGGAAATTCTTCTGCGTGACCACGGCATGGCATGCGGGCATTTCTCGGGCGATGAGTGTCTGAGCGGCACAAGCCCCGTTCACGGCTCGGAGTGCTGTTCGGTTGCCGAGGCGATGTATTCTTACGAGTGGCTCGTTGCGCTGACGGGCGACAGCTATTGGTCGGAGCGCTTGGAAAAAACGGCGTTTAATGCTTTCCCTGCGACCGTCAGCCCCGATATGTGGACTCATCAGTACGATCAGCTGACAAATCAGGTTCAGTGCGCGCGCTTCCCTGATGGAAAACAGCCGTTTGATACGAATGGCGAGGAGTCGCACATCTTCGGGCTCGAACCGAATTTCGGTTGCTGTACCGCAAACTTTAATCAAGCTTTCCCGAAGCTTGCAATGAGCACGATGATGAAAACGGAAAAGGGCATCGCGATATGTGCCGTTGCGCCGAGCAAGGTTGAAACAGAGATTGACGGCGCAAGCTTTACTGTTGAGATAATCACAAACTACCCGTTCGAGGACGGATATAAAATCAAGGTCAATTCGGCAACTCACGATGAGCGTGAAATACTTGTTCGTATTCCCGAAAAGGCTGTCAGCGCAAAAATTGACGGTGAAGAGGTCGGCGGCGGATTTGTGAAAATTACCCGTGATTTCTTCGGCGAGAGCGTTATCGACGTTCAATTCGATTTTAATGTTGAGCTGACGGAGCGTCCGAGCGGGCTTTTCTGCGCCGAGCGCGGTAATCTTGTTTTCTCGCTTCCGATTGGTGAGAGATGGGAGAAAAAAGAGTATGTCCGTGACGGAGTTGAAAGAAAGTTCCCGTACTGCGACTATGAAATTTTCCCGACCACGGATTGGAATTACGGCTTTGCCGACGAGAAATTCGCTGTTGAATTCGGCGAGGTAGGCAATGTTCCGTTTTCACCGAACGGCGCACCTATAAAGCTGAAAGCAAAAATGGCGCAGGTCGATTGGAAGATGACCAACGGCAGATGCGAGGAGCTTCCTGAGAGCAAAAAGGCAATCGGCGACCCGATTGAAAAGGAGCTTATTCCTTACGGCTGTACGAATCTTCGCATGACCGAGATGCCGATAACAGAATAAAATTACGGCTGTCAAGCTCGGCGCATAAGCGTTGCTCGAATTTGACAGCCGTTTTTACTGCATATTGAAAAAATATTATTGATTACTTGTCTTGAGAATATTTTTCGTGAAGCTTAAGAGGATAAGTTGCATCCTTGAATTCCCAATGCTCAAGTCCGTACTTGACGGCGGCGACGGGTGATGAGTGTGTAAGCTCTTTGTATTCCTCCGCGTTTTCCCACTCGTCTGACGGAATAACGTTGAAGCTCATTTGAACACTGCTTCCGAAAAGGCATGGGTCGATCTGGCCGAGCGTTGTTTCCTGTGCAAGACGTCCGTGTGCGAGATACGGCACGTCTGCGCTGTCGCTTGTCACACTCTTTTGTGCGAGATAGTCGGCTCTGTAGGCATATGAATCAAAGTTCTGCGCCGTGAGCACAAGCATAACACAACAGCCTGCTGCAAACACAACAGGAGCGCCAATACCGATAATTTGTTTGACTTTTTTACCAATGCCGATTTCTTTAACTAAATACAAAGCATAGCAGAAAAGGATCGCAAACGTGGTGAAAAACGTTCTGTCACCCCTGTGATTTACTATCGTCATCGGAGCGACTGCACTGCCGAGCGAAATTACGGTCATTGTAACCGAAGCAATCAAATTCTTTTGCTTTGAAAGAATCGAGACGATCAGGGCGGCAATCAAATAGACTACCTCGAGCGGCAAATATAATGTTGCCAGCTCGTTTGCTTTTTGTGCGAGAATCAAAGCAAAAACGCACGTCAGCGGAAAGACAGCGAGTATCGCGGTCAAAATAAATTTAATGATTCTATTAGTTCCGTACTGCCTGTAAAGCACATAAATCAGAGCGGAGGAGATTATCACATAAACGAGCGCATATTGATTTGCCAAAAGCGCAAAGCTTCTCAACGTTGAGGTTATGTTGAAAATCAGTGCTTTTGTTTCAACGTATCCTCTGTAATAATCGAGCTTCTCCTTGGTGTCGGTAACTCTCGGAATGAGATACATTATCAACGTGCCGATCACCGTAAAAACCAAATTCATAATGCCGCTTGCGGACGCTTTTTTGCGGCTCATAAAATCGCCGGCAATAATCAGCGCGGCAACGCAGAGCATAACTATAGTTGTGTTCTCACTGAAAAGACAAGCGCCGATTGCCGAGAAGGCGAGCGGAATATAGAGAAAGCGTGAGCCGTTTGCTTTCAGTTTCTTGATAAATATTCCCGACGTCAGCGCAAAGGCGAGGGGAACAACATAATTGCAGAATGCGGCAATCATGCTGTAAGCCTCACGAATCAAGCCAACGGCAGGGAAGGCAATCAATACGGCAATGGGAAATATCGCTTTTTTATTTCCGTCAAAAAACAATTTATTTGCAAGGAAAACGATCAGCGTCAGGAAAAAAGCCGAGACAAAAATCGCCGCCGTGAAATGATGCGAAAAATAAAAGCCTAAGACGTTGCCCAAAAATCTGCCGTTGCCATAATAAAGCGCCTCACGCAGAACGCTGACGATATCACCCTTGAAATCCCTTGTGAAAAGCAAAACGTCATACTGCGGATAGGTGAACATGTACGACAGGGCAAAGCCTATGAAAACTATAATATATTGAACAGAAGAAAGAATAACAGACTTTTTGACGGTCCTCATTTACTTCACTCCCGTAAATCTCAAATTTAATAAAACAAAAAAGGTCAGACGCAATGCCCGACCTTTTTATTTTGTTTGAATTATTCAGCAATAACTGCCTTTGCAGGGTTGATGCGTACGCCGGGGCCCATTGTTGTAGCAACAACGCAGCTTCTGATGTACTGACCCTTTGATGCGGCGGGCTTTGCCTTGTTGATAGCATCGAGGAGTGTTTTGTAGTTCTCCTGGAGCTTCTCAGCGCCGAACGAAACCTTACCGATCGGGCAGTGAATGATGTTTGTCTTGTCAAGACGGTACTCGATCTTACCTGCCTTAGCCTCTTCAACAGCCTTAGCAACGTCAGGAGTAACTGTACCTGCCTTCGGTGACGGCATAAGACCACGGGGTCCGAGAACCTTACCGAGACGACCGACAAGACCCATCATGTTGGGAGCTGCGATAGCAACGTCGAAATCAAGGAAGCCTTCGCCCTGGATCTTAGCAACAAGATCCTCAGCGCCGACAATCTCTGCGCCTGCAGCTGCAGCTGCGTCTGCCGCGTCACCCTTAGCGAAAACAGCAACTCTTACCTTCTTACCTGTACCGTTCGGAAGAACGACAGCACCACGAACCTGCTGATCAGCGTGACGAGAGTCAACACCGAGACGAACGTGGATTTCAACAGTTTCATCAAACTTAGCGGAAGAAGTCTTGACTGCGAGATCAAGAGCCTCAGCCGGATCATAAAGCGTAGCTCTGTCAACGAGCTTTGCGCTCTCTAAATATTTCTTACCGTGTTTCATAAGATATTCCTCCCATTATAGTGGTTAAATCGGATTTTACCTCCCACGCGGGAGCATCAGTCTACAACAGTAACGCCCATGCTGCGTGCAGTACCTGCGATCATTGACATTGCTGTTTCGATCGTTGCTGCATTCAAGTCAGGCATCTTCTGTTCAGCGATTTTTCTAACCTGCTCACTTGTGATTGTGGCAACCTTTGTCTTGTTAGGCACACCTGAACCGCTCTCGATTCCGCAAGCCTTCTTGATAAGAACTGCTGCGGGCGGTGTCTTTGTAACGAATGTAAAAGTACGGTCTGCATAAACCGTGATAACAACGGGGATGATAAGTCCTGCGTCGTTCTTTGTACGCTCGTTGAATTCTTTTGTGAATGCCATAATGTTTACGCCGTGCTGTCCGAGTGCCGGACCAACGGGCGGAGCCGGTGTTGCTTTGCCGGCAGGGATCTGAAGCTTAATAAAGCCTACTACCTTCTGAGCCATATCTTGCACCTCCAAAATAATGTGGTTCGTCGGAGCAATTTGATTGGAATTTTTGCTCCTCCCACAACGGAGCCGAAGCTCCATGCCCCATAGGGACATATAAATCAAGCCTTGCGGCTTAATTATCGTGTTTCATCAATCGGTAACGGGTTCAACTTGATCAAGCTCAAGCTCAACCAATGTTTCCTTACCGAACAATGCGGAAACCGTAACCTTGACCTTATTGTTGTCAAGATCAATTTCCTCTACCTTACCGCTGAAGCCCTCAAAGATTTCATCGGTGATGTTGACTGTGTCGCCAACCTCATACTTGACCTCAACGACCTTCTTCTCAACGCCGAGTCTGTAAACCTCTTCCTCAGTCAAGGGAATGGGCTTGCCCTCGGGACCTACGAAGCCTGTCGCACCTCTTGTGTTGCGGATAACGAGCCATGCTTCGTCGCTGATTTTCGGCATATCGTTTTCGTCAAGGAAAGTTGCAATTTTAACCATAACGTAACCCGGGAAGATCTTGCGCTCAACCTCACGGGTCTTACCGTCCTCGCGAACCTCGACAACGGTTTCGGTAGGAATCTTGACCTCAAAGATCTCATCCTGCATTTTGCGGTTTTCGGCAGCTTTCAAAACGTTTGTGGCTACTTTGTTTTCGTAGCCCGAGTAGGTATGAACAACATACCATCTGGCATCATTCGACATTGCCGTTCCTCCGTCTCGCTGAAATTATTGAGCCGCTGTTGTGCTGCTGTCGGTCACTATGTTGATTCCCGCCGTTGTTGTTTCCGTTTCGGAAGCGGTCGTGGTTTCGGCAACAGTTGTAGTTGTGCGGTTCTCTGCGACAGTACGAAGTCCGCTGATGCCCTTAGTCAGTCCGAGGTCAACAAGGAATACGAGTACGCCGACGATTGCTATGCAAACGATGGTAACAACTGTTCCCTTGAGGACTTCCTTTGCACCGGGCCATGTGATCTTCTTGAGATCACCCTTGCTGTTTTTGAAGAAATTCTTTATGGCTTTGCCCATACGCGCGAAAACATTGGGCTTATTACTCGGCTTCTTTGAAGTCTTTTCTTTTTCAGCCTTTGCGATTTTCTTAGCAGCTTCGGAACTCTCTTTTTTTGCCATAACAGTTCTCCTTCCGGCTTACTTCGTCTCTTTGTGGAGAGTATGCTTCTTGCAGAATCTGCAATACTTGTTCATCTCCAACCTGTCGGGTGTGTTTTTCTTGTTTTTCATTGTGTCGTAATTGCGCTGCTTGCATTCTGTGCAAGCGAGTGTAACCTTAACTCTCATTTCGGCACCTCCATTTAACCGGTTTGTCCGGGATTTTAAGCCTCCCTCATACGGGAACCTACACCCTGTAAGTTCCTAAAAGAGGGCACAAAAAAAGAACCCTCTTTAAAGAGGTACAGTTATTCTATCACAATACGCAGGTATTGTCAAGCAAATTTTGCTTATTATAATGTAAAACAGCAATTATTTTTGCATGTATCAATATGTAGCGGTGACTGTGATTTTGAACCACTAACTGCGACACGGAGAAGCACCGCAGTTAGCGGTTTTCTTGGATTTATTATACCGTTTATATATTAAATTGTCAATTAAAGATCATCTGCGTCCTGCTGCGGCTTGACGGTTTCCATCGAGTTACCCGTGTAGCTGCCGAGAACGTCGGTGTCACTGCCTGCTTCCCAGTCGTTGACGATTGACTGAACGAGCGGCGAAAGCTTCAATTTTTTCTTCTTTTTGTGTTCTTTCTTGTCCATTAAAAATCACCTCCCACAATAATATTTGCAGAAAGCTCATGTTTATTGACACGAAAACAAAAAAGATGTATGATATACAAAAATGATACCGAACAAATTTGAATATATGAGGTATAAAAATGAAGCTATATAAAAAGATTGGAATTTTAATGCTTTGCGCCGCGATGATTTTTTCTCTTGCAGCGTGCAACCCGGGTGAAGGAATTCCTTTTTTGTCAACAAAAAGCAAAACGACCCTGCCCGATAACACCGTGACGGTCACATTCCCTGAGGGCTACACAATAGTTCAGATTGCACAGAAGCTGGAGCAGAGCAAGGTCTGCTCGGCTCAGGCATTCCTCGAGGCTTGCAAGAAGCCTGTTGCGGGAATTGAAATCGACAATGCAGATGACAGAGTTTTTCTCCTGGAGGGATATATTTTCCCCGACACATACGAATTTTATCTTGAATCAGATGCTCAGTCGGTCGTTGACAAATTCATTGAAAACTACAATTCGAAAATCACCGAGGAAATGAAGCAGAGGGCAAAAACTCTCGGCTATACGATGGATCAGATGATGACGCTTGCTTCGGTAATTCAAAAGGAGTGCGACGCCGATATTGACGAGTGCGCCAACGTTTCGTCCGTTTTCCACAACAGGCTCAAGGATCCTGCATCGTTTCCGAAGCTTGAAAGTGATGTTACAACATTCTATATTTCGCAGAATCTTAAAGATGTTCTCGGCTATCAGGACGGAGTTGCGCTTGAAAATCAGAACGATGAAGTAAAGAAATACATGGAGCTTTACAGCACATATTATTGTGCGGGTCTGCCCGTCGGTCCGATCTGCAACCCGGGGCTGAAAGCGATAAACGCGGCGCTTCACCCTGCCGATACTGATTATGTTTTCTTCCTGACCGATGAAAGCGGCGAGCATTTCTACTATGCATCAACAATTGCCGAGCACAATGCCAACGGTGTGAAAGCCGGACTGTTTTAATTGAAAATGATTTATTTTTTTGATGATTATGAGAATTTTTCTGCCGAAAATTTTTTGAAAATTCTCCCAAAAAACCGACAGGAAAAATTCAACAGGCTTAAAAGAAAAATTGACAGAGATAATTGTGTCATCGCTTATCTTTTGCTTCGGTTTGCGTTGAAAGAAAACGGAATTAAAAAATTAGAAATTGTTGTCGGTGAAAACGGGAAGCCGTTTTTGAAAGGCGGCGAAATGTTTTTTAACATCAGCCATTGTGCCGAGGGAGCGGCCGTTGTGATTGATACAGCGCCCGTCGGAATTGATGTACAGGAGATCGGCGGCTTCAACGATAAGGTTGCAAAAAGATTTTTCGACGAGAGCGAAAACAAAAAAATTAACGCTTCGCCCGACAAAGCAAAAGCGTTTACAAGAATATGGACGCTTAAAGAAAGCGCAATAAAATGCGAGGGGAAATCGCTTGCAGATCTCGGAGATTTTTCTTTCGGAGATTACGAAAACTTTTTTAAAAAATATGAGAAAAAGTTTTCATGTTTAAGTGAAAAAAATGTTTTGATTTCCGTCTGCGGAAACAGATATTTTGATAAAATAAAAAATGTTAAAACGGAGGACTTTATATGAAAATTTTGTTTCAGGGCGACAGCATTACCGATGCCGACCGTGACCGTGAAAATCCGCACAACCTCGGTAACGGATACCCGAAGGATGCTGCAAGATTTTTGAAAGAAAAATTTCCGGAGGTTGATTTTGATTTTATTGACCTTGGAATCAGCGGCAATCAGACGATTGACCTTGTGAACAGGTTGCAGTCGGATTTTATCGACATTCAGCCTGATATCGTTTCAATTCTCATCGGTGTCAACGACACATGGCACAGAGCCGATACGAGAGAGTGGCTCAATCATGCAGAGTTTGAAAAGAGATATCGCACGGTTCTTGATGCGATCAAGACAAAGACAAATGCGAAAATCGTTATGATGGAGCAGTTTCTGCTTCCTGCCGAGGATAAGCTCTATTTCCGTGAGGATCTTGACCCGAAAATTCAGATTACAAGAAAGCTCGCCCGTGAATATGCCGACGTTTTTATTCCGCTTGACGGACTGCTTGCATCGCATATCTGCCATGAGGATTGGCAAAAGATTTCCGCCGACGGTGTTCACCCAACCTACGACCGCGGCGCAGAGGTTATCGGAAAAATTTATGCCGATTATGTCGGTGAGTTGATTAAATAAGAGCTTCGATTCTTGAATAATAACATATATCTTCGTTATTATAAGCAAAGCAGAATTAAAAAATTTGCGTCCCCTTTTTTAAAAGAGGACGCTGTTTTTAGTTATTCAACAAACGTTTCCGATAAAATCAATGACCCATTTAACGACTTTTGCGAAAAGATTGATAAGCCAATCTAAAAAGCTATGTTTTTGAGGTGTAGATGCTTCGGGTGTCATTGTCAGATCGGTGAGAACCCACATGGTGCCGTCAGAGCCGTCGCTCTCATCGCCTTCGTAACGTGTATAATTCACAAATTCACCGTTGATTTTAAGCTTTGTATCGGGTGTGAATATATAGCGGACGTTTCCGACATCGCCGTAAGTCGTCACATACACGCCATAATGATAGGTCTTTCCTGCTTCAAAAGCAGTGATTCGGTTCTCATAAAAATTTCCGAAATCTGTAGACATTGCGCCGGTCTTGCTGTCCAGCTCCCACCACTCACATCGGTATGCGTAGTTTGCACCGTCAGGAACCTTGCCGGTAAACACAGGTTTATCGCCGTCCTTAAAGCTGACGGTGACATCGTTGATCTCTACTACATCAATGGCAATCAAAGTGGGCATAGTGATCGTTTTAACGGCAGGGATATACATTGAACCGCCGACAAAAGGCGCCGATACTTTTTCTCCGTTCACTGTAATGACGGTTTCGCTGCTGAAGGAATATCCGTCTTTCGGCTTCAGCATAATGGAATATACATATTTTTTACCGCTTTCAAATTTTGCGATGGTCGGCAAAGAACCGTGTGAACCGTTATCGGAATACCAAGCGGCAACGGGTTCGTTGTTTTCAAACTGCTGCCAACATTCATAGGCGATCTCGTATTTATCTGCATCGACCTCTGAAACCCATGCCGTTGCCTGCGGAACATCGCCGGGCTGATAGTTGACTTTTGCATTTCCAATAGCGGCAGTGGCGATGGTGATCGGCGTAGCTACGGGTGTCCAATGTGCTTTCAGGGTAATGTTTTTGACAACATTGGCAGTAAAGGTGTATTCTTCCTCTCCCAGATACCATCCGACAAAATTATAGCCTGACTTCTTCGGGTCTGCGGGCTTGACTGCCGAAGTGTTTCGCAGCTTCTGCTCGGGCACTGTGCTTCCGCCGTCAGAATCGAATGTCACAGTGAATTCATCAAAGGAATAAGGGAATGCTCCGCAATCTTCAAAGGTGCCTCCGATCATGGTGACTACAGCCTTATCGTTACTACCATACACCGCCATGCCGAGTCCGCCAAGATCCACTTTGCAGCTTTTTATTGTGCCGCCTGTCATGCTAAAGTGACCGTCTTGATAAATATTCACTGCTCCGCCGTTGGCACCTGCAGAGCAATTTTGAATGATACCGTCATTTAACTCAAAGGTTCCGCCTTGCTTAATAAATACGGCTCCGCCGTCATCATCAGCTCTGCAATTACTGATGGTTCCGCCGTTTATAACGAAGGTGCAACCGCTGCCTATATCCACTGCACCGCCGTCATCGCCGGCCTTGCAGCCCATGATGGCACCGCCGTTCATAATGAACTTACCGTACTTGATCGGTGTTTCCGTTACACCCGTGTTTGCCACATCCACTGCGCCGCCGTCACCGTCGGCATCTGTGCAGTTTACAATACTGCCGCTTTCTAAGGTCAGCGTACCGCCCTTAACCTCAATTCCGCAGTTCTTGTTCTGCCCGTCGATTTTGCCGCCGATGCCGCTGTCCTTCACTGTAAGGTTTCCGTTGCTGCGCACCCGAATTATATCTTCGTCCGTCGAACTGCAACTCAGTGTATATCCGTTCAGATCAAGAGTTACGGTGCGGTCTACATCAAGTTCCCAAACGGTCTCAATGTTTTCACCCAATTTGATCTCCGTACAGTCTGCATTTTCAAATGCTGCCTCCAGCTCAGAGTCATTCTTAACTGACAAATTTACGGCAAACACCGAAACTGACATTGGTGACAGTACCATGCACAACGTGAGCAGAACTGTCAACAGTTTGGTTTTTATGTTTGTTTTTTGCATATGTTTGCTCCTTTCTGTGACTGTGAATTATTTGGTTTATCAATGTAACCATACCACAATCAAAGCATGATTACAGCACAATTTCCAAAGTGTCAATTGACTTTTCGGAAATCTTCTGCTTCCGTGTCATGTACAAATGCTTGTATCGCATATCTGCCATGAGGATTGGCAAAAGATTTCCGCCGACGGTGTTCACCCAACCTACGACCGCGGCGCAGAGGTTATCGGAAAAATTTATGCCGATTATGTCGGTGAGTTGGTTAAATAAAAAATTACAAAGACTGCAAATGATTGTGTTTCATTTGCAGTCTTTGTTTTTGAGCAAAAATTATTGATAATTACTTATATTACAAGAGGCTACTCCATAAGAATTTACTGTAACTGTATATTTCTTTCCAGCTTCGTAAATTTGCCCATAATTATCGTATAAGGTAAATGTTCCTTTTATTACCCAATGAAGACCATCTTTGCTTATTGTTCCGACGGAAAATTTTGTGCTTGCCAGATCCAATCGGCTATATTGTGATTTTGAACTTAGTTCAGAGTATAGTGCCCTTGCAGCCATTGCTTTCAATTCCTCTTCAGTATAGTCTTTTTCTTCGTCATCATCAGTGTCGTAATCATCGTATGAATTGTTCCAAGTTGTTGTTGAAGATAAATCCGGAGTTGTACTTTCTGTTTGATTGCAGAGAATAATTACAGTTACAATAGATGCAATTAAGATAACTCCGACCGAAATAGAGATAACTGCAACTTTTTTGTCATTTTTTATGCGTTGCCATAAAGTAAAAAGTAATGACTTGAATTGCAATAACAGTTTTTTACAATAATCTAAAGCAAAACTTATTTTTGATTTTAAAATTTGCGATTTTTCTTTTTCTTCAATTTCTTTTCCACAGCTTTGACAATATTTACTTTTTTCACTAATTTCAGCGCCGCAATGTTTACAATACATTTCTTTCCACCTCATTATTATAACCAAACGGTTATATATTAAGGTGATTATAGCACAATAATGTTAATATGTCAATAACTAATTGGTTATAAGGAGCGAAAATTTTTTGTCATATTATCGCAGAGTAAAAGATTTGAGAGAGGATTCGGATTATACGCAAAAATTTGTTTCGGATTATCTCGGAATGAAACAGCCTCAATACAGCCG
>CAKSSJ010000029.1 GCA_934488615.1 uncultured Eubacteriales bacterium
ATACTCAACGTCCTTACCGCATACGGTGACTCTGTTTACAAGCCCTGCGTCAGCCCTGCCCATATTGACTGAAACGGATTTAACCTTGTCTTTTTCAACTGTTAAGTTAAGAGTTTTAATTCCCGAGAGTGTTTCAACAGTGACAGTCGTTTTTTTTGTGAGCCCCATGTCATAAACATATTTACCTACACAACGTATTCCGTTTCCGCACATCATTGCTTCACTGCCGTCGGCATTGAAAATTCTCATCTTGAAGTCGGCAATTTTTGACGGAAGAATCCATATCATTCCGTCGGAGCCGATACCGAAGTGACGGTCGGACAATTTGATTGACAGCTCCGCCGGATTTTCAGGCTCTTTCTTGGAGTAAACATAAATGTAGTCATTGCCGAGACCCTGCATCTTTGTAAATTTCACTGTTAAAACCTCCTTGAATAAAAAACGTCTTTAAGGGCACAAAATACCCTTAAAGACGTCATTGCCTTTTAACATCCTATTTGCTTTTCAAATCCTTTTTCGCAAATATTTTACCCTCGCTTTCACGATTTGTCAAGTGTTTTATTTCCTTTACATAATCACTTAAATAAAGGAAAACATATTGACGAATAATTTGCATTCTGCTATAATTTTTATATACAAAACAAACAATTATTAAATGCTTACGGAGGTAATTTATGAAAACACGTGTCGCAGTAATGGCAATAATCCTTGAATCGAAAGAAAATGCCGAACAGCTCAATGCGGTTCTCCACGATTATCGTGAATACATTCTCGGCAGAATGGGTCTACCGTACACAAAGCACGAGATAAACATCATCAGCGTTGCGCTTGACGCTCCGCAGGATATAATCAACTCCCTCGCCGGCAAGATCGGCAGAATCGAAGGAGTAAACGTTAAAACGGCATATTCCAACAATGAGTACAGCGTTTAACAAAAGGCATAAGAAAAGCTCTCCGTTTTGGAGAGCTTTTTGCTTATTATGTTTATTACTCTGTATAAGCAACAGAATCATCGTAGAGCTTTTCGATATCCTTGTTCGGCTTCTTTGTAAGAAGAGTTACAGCAACAGCCGCGATCATGCTTGCGATAAAGCCCGGAATGATCTCGTAAATTCCGATATCCGAAAGGAACACGAGCCAGCAAATATCAACAACTGCTCCGACAACGATACCTGCAACGGCACCGCTGAAATTGAAGCGCTTCCAGAAAAGGCTGAGCATAATAGTAGGTCCGAACGCCGCACCGAATACGCCCCATGCGTTTGAAACGAGCGACATGATTGAACCCGAGCCGGGATATGAAGCGATGAGAAGAGCGCAAACCGCGATAACAAGAACAACGATTCTGCCCGACCAGAGCATCTCCTTGTCGCTTGCCTTGTTCTTTCTGATAACAGGCTGATAAACGTCGGCAGAGAATGAGGACGCGGCAGCAAGAAGCTGACTGTCCGCCGTGCTCATCGAAGCGGCAAGAACCGCGGAAAGAAGAATACCCGAAATAACACCCGGGAAGATCTTACGAACCATTGTGATGAATACGAGCGAGCCCTCGTTGATCTCCTCTGTGAAGCCGAATGCAAGACGTCCGATGATGCCGATAAGCGCAGCAAATATAACGATGATAACAGTCCATGAAATACCGATCTTTGCTGATTTTTTAAGGTCTTTCTGAGACTTGAGCGACATAAATCTGATTATGATATGCGGCATGCCGAAGTAACCGAGACCCCATCCGAGGCCGGATGCTATGTCTTTCCAGCTGGCAAAAGCGTTCCAGAAGCCCGGACTCTGCTGAGTGACAACCGCTGTGTCGGAAAGAGTGAGAACCGATGCGGCGGCAATCGGAGCGATAAGCATAGCCGCAAGGATGAGCATACCCTGGAAAAAGTCCGTCCAGCAAACGGCGTTAAAGCCGCCGAGGAACGTATAGCCGACGATAATAACCGTTGCTATATACATAGCCGTGCTTTCCTTAATACCGATAACCGTATGGAAAAGTGTTCCGCAGGCCTTAACGCTTGAAGCGGCATAAACCGTGTAAGCGACGAGGAAAACAACAGCGCAGATGACCTGCAAAGCCTTTGACTTTGAAAGGAATCTGTTTGTGAGATACTGCGGAATCGTGATTGAATCGTTAGCAACGATAGAGAAGCGGCGCAGTCTCGGAGCTTCCACAATCCAGCTTATCGTGTAACCTATCGCAAGTCCGACGGGAATCCAAACCTGACCGAGACCGAGAGCATAGATTGAGGTCGGGAGACCCATGAGAACCCATGCGCTCATGTCGGATGCGCCTGCCGAAAGAGCCGTTACCCAAGCGCCCATCTGTCTGCCGCCGAGGAAATAGGTCTTTTCGGAGCCATCCTTACTCTTGAAGAAGAAATAGAAACCTATTCCGAGCATAAACAAGAGATAGATGACAAAAACTACAATTTCTGAAATCTTCATATAAAAACCCCTTCGTAATCGCTGAATCAAGCATTTCAGCGAAATATTTTTTGCCGCAAACACCAAAACGCAGATGAATTCATTATCGGCATCATGAGATTTCGGCAGTAAAGCAACCGATGAAAAAGATACTAAAGCCAAATCGCGGTTTCTTTACACATGATTTTGTAATTATATCACATATATGACAAGATGTAAATAATTTTTTTGTTTTTTCTCGGCAAAACGGGGCTATATGTTAAAAACAAGTTGTTATTTCAAATCCTTACGGCGAAAAAAGATTATTCCGCCGATGGTTGTCACTAAAACAGTTATTCCGTTATAAACTGAAAGCGACGAGGGCTTTTCAACGTCCATGTCGGCAATCTGAAGCATCTGACCGCCCGATGTAAAATCCTGCAAAAATTCATATACTTCTCGTTTCTTACCGCCGACATAGTTCGGGTTCTTTGTTGCGGGCTCTTCAACCGTGACACCGTTTTCGATATATGTATACGCAGGAAGATACTCCGGCTCATTCAATGCGGAGGTCAGATAAATTCCGACAAACAAAAGTATAAACACCGTAAGAATACAGCCGACCGTTGTGTGAGCCTTGTTCCGGCACAGCATTGAAATAAGAACGAGAATCGAAGCAACCGCAGTCACGAGAGCAAAGCTCAGCCCGATATAAATTGCGATCGTTTTCGGCGTTGAGCTAAGCCTTCCGTTGAGGAGCAATCCGAGAACAAGGTGCGGAAGCATATAAGCAAGACACATAAATGCTCCTGCCGAAATGCTTATCAGAAGATTGGAAAGATAAATACTGCTTCTTCTGTGCCCTGCAATTATCTTGTTGCGAAGCGTACCGTTTCCGTATTCACTGCCGATGTAAAGCGAAGTAAAAACTGAAAGGGCTATCGGCGCAAGAAAAGCAAAGATGAAAAAGCTCAAATCCAACGACCACTGTATACCGCTGTGCAGACTGTCAAAATAATGAGCGAGCGGAAGCATTGCGCCGATCAAAAGCATTAAGAGCGATAGCAGCCAAAACGGCTTATCCTTTCTCATGCGGTAAAATCCCGCCTTAAGCAGCTCAGTCATTGCCGACACCTCCCACCAGATTCATATAAAAGCTTTCAAGGCTTTCATCGCTTTCCCTCATGCTGTAAACCGTGCATCCCCTTGAGAAAAGCCTTGTAACAAGCTCCGTAACCTGAATTTCAGCATAAATTTTTGCTTTATTACCGTCAATGATCTCATATTCAATGCCGTAATCCTCAAGCACATCAGACAAAATTTTTGTATCGCTTACATTCATGCTGATGCTTTTTCTGCAAGCCTGTTCAAGCTCCTCGGCGCTCATTTCCCCTAGCATATGTCCGCGGTCTATGAAGCCGTAATGAGTGGCGAGACGGGAAAGCTCATCAAGAATGTGGCTCGAAATGAGAACCGTTATCCCCTTTTCCGCATTGAGCTTTAAAATCAGCTCTCTCATTTCAATGATTCCCTGCGGGTCAAGTCCGTTTGTAGGCTCATCAAGTATCAGAAATTCGGGATTGCCCGCCAAGGCCACGGCAATGCCCAAGCGCTGACGCATACCGAGCGAGAAGTTCTTCACCTTCTTTTTTCCCGTACTGTCAAGTCCGACGAGGCTGAGCAGCTCCGATATCTCGGCATTATCCGCCGACTTGAGAATATAATTCTGCTGACGCAAATTTTGCTCCGCAGTCATTTCGGGATAAATCGCAGGGGCTTCAACAACGGCACCTATTCTGCTTCTGCTTTTGATGATTCTTCTGTCCGTGCATTTTATGCCGTTCAGCAGGTATTCGCCGCCGCTTGGCTCCTGCAATCCGCAAATCAAGCGAATCAGCGTTGTTTTGCCTGCGCCGTTACGTCCGACAAAGCCGTAGATCGAGCCTTTCGGAATGTGCATCGTCAGCCCGTTCAGTGCGCTGAAATTGTGATAACGCTTCTCTAGCGCATTTGTTTCAAGTATATATTCCATAAGCGTCTCCTTAAGTAAATAGTCTTATCATTCTTGCAAACTCCATTGTCAGAATTTTTAAAAGAACACCTCCCGACATAACATAAAACCAAATTTCTCTCATATGCTGTGACTTGGCAATCGGCGTCGCAACAGCGGCGACTATTATAAGCAAAGCTCCGATACATCCGATAACCGTCGGTATGCTGACAAGTCCGAAAAGTCCGGGGTCGCAGCTGCCGTCAATAGCATGCTGAATCGTTCTGTCCAAGCCGTCACGAGCCGCCGCAAAACAGCAGACCACCAGCCCGAAAACAAGCAGAATTACACTTCTCCGTCCCCAATACTGAACGCTGTCACTGTTCAGAAAAGAATACCCCATATAAAAAAGAAGTACAAAAATCATTATCGTTGTCGCCGTTGTCACAGCATTTCCGAAATAAAGCTTTACCATATCTGTCCACCCCATAAATCAATTATCCTTTTTCATGCAAAAGAGATGTAAGCCGAGCGCCGCGTTAAAGCCCGTCGCCGCAAATACGCTGAAGCGTTCGACAATGCCGAAATACTCGGACGGAACAATTTTCATTCCGAGCGCGCCGACAAGCATCATGCCAAGGGCAATTCCTGCGCAAATGCCGTATGAACGGCAGGATTTATCCATCGCACCTGCAATTATGATCAGCGTCAGCGAAGCTATTGAAAGAGCAACCACCAATGCGGTTATAATCAAGTGCATTTTATCCTGAAAGCCGCCTGCATAGCCGCTGTCGCTCAGCGGAAACATTCTGTAGCCGACCGCTGACACCCATTCCATTACGGCAAAGGTATAAATGCCAACGCGCAAAAGCCTTGTCTTTTTGCCCTGAATCCCCACGCAGACAAGCGTTGCACACAGCACCTCGCAGACATTGTAAAGACTGCTGAGCCGATTCCACAGCGCCAATGACGGTGCATTTGCCGCGCTGAGGTCGCTGACCGCCTGAGCTGTCCAATTATAATCGGGATATGCGAGCGGTGAAAACACGACCGCCGCCGTGTACGACAGCAGACTGACTATGCCCAGTAAGCCTAACTTTTGCAATAAACCTTTTTTCATAAAAAAACCTCCATATAATAAAACGCAGTGCATAACCACATTAAGCGGTCAGCACTGCGTCTTTGCGTCGGGTTGACTTGATATTGTTTCTACATTAAATTTTTGTGCATTTATTATGCTTTCGCGTTTGCATTTCGGGCAGAACAGCGGAAATCGGCGAAGAACTGTATCTTCAAGCAGACGCACACGGGTCTTTGCACCGCACAATGGACATAAGACCCACCTTTCGTCGGACTGATTCATTGACCGTCGCCTCTTTCTTTAGTTGATGTATTAAAGCTCCGAAAAAATAGCCGCACATGCCTATCAAGCTTTTCAAGACATTCCGCTTCCTTTTCGGGCTGACGGTCGCAAACGGCAATCAGCGTTATAACAGGCGAAACATACATCAGTGCAAGCGTCTCGGGATCTTCATTTTCAAGCTCCCCTGCGGCAATCAGACTTCTGAAAATTCCTGCATGGTATGCAATCACACGGTCAACATACCGTTTGGTATAAAGCCGTGCAAGCTCGGGTGAGCGGAATTGCTCAATAGTCATCATGCGGCGAAAGCGGCTGATGTTTTCATCGTGAAGCGAATAGCAAAAGAGCTGACGAACTCTTCGCACCAGCTCCTCCTCGGAAATCTCCGAAAAAACAGGAATATCCTGCTGAGAATTCTGCACATGGATATCAATTTTATCCGTGTCCTTTTCGTATTGGGCGGCAGTCTCCTCCACTATCGCGTCAAAAATCGCCTGCTTGCTCGGATAATGATTATATAAGGACGGAGCCTTGATGCCAACCGCCCTTGCGATCTCACCGACGCTTACCGAGTCGTAGCCGTTCTCGGAAAAAAGCTCCAGTGCCTTGTACAAAATCTTCTTTTTTGTGTCCTCCTGCTTCATATGCCCCTCCACTAACTAACGTTCGTTAGTATAATTATAACTCTTTTTTTTTCTTTTGTCAATAGTTAATTTATATTTTTTTTCAAACCTGTCAATTATATATTTAAATATTTAAACGCCCAAAAATCATCTTAAAATGAAATATATTGACTTTTACCGTAAAAGTGCTATAATAGCACCGATATTTGCGGATATGGCGGAATTGGCAGACGCGTTGGATTTAGGATCCAATATCTTCTGATGTGCAGGTTCAAGTCCTGTTATCCGCACCAGATATCAGGTGCAGTTTTCTGTACCTGATTTTTTATGGATTTATTTATTTTTGGCATTATTAGATAAATTAACCCTGCTGTATTTGTAAAAAAAATCTATTGACAATATCATTACGCAAAGTATAAAATTACATTGAATTCAGCTTCTTAGCTGAAAGGAGGTTGTGAAACAGTCAATGTCTTGTTTCACTCTAACTTAAAATGTTTCATAATATTCGTTTCAAAAAGCATCTAACAACATTTCAAAGTATTTTTTTAGGATTCTTTTTGATAATTATTATCGGTTCTTTGTTGCTGATGCTCCCGATATCCTCGGTTTCCGGAAAAGTGACTCCTTTTAACGAATCTCTTTTTACTGCGACTTCCGCGGTATGCGTCACGGGACTTGTTGTTCAAGATACGGGAAGCTATTGGTCAACATTCGGTCAGGCAATTATACTGATTCTTATTCAAATAGGCGGTCTCGGCGTTATTACCGTCGCCGCATCTTTTGCCCTTCTTTCGGGGCGCAAGATTTCCCTTATGCAACGCAGCACGATGCAGGAAGCTATTGCGGCGCCCAAGATCGGCGGTATCGTTCGCCTTACAGGATTCGTTTTAAAAGCAACGCTTATTTTCGAATTAAGCGGCGCTGTAATAATGATGCCTGTTCTTTGCAAGGATTATGGGGTCAAAGGAGTTTGGCTTGCTGTTTTTCATTCGATCTCGGCTTTCTGCAATGCCGGATTTGACATTTTGGGAACAGACGCTTCGAAATATGTTTCTCTGACGCAGTACGTAAACTGCACTTCTATTAACCTTGCCGTTATATTTCTTATTGTAATCGGCGGTATCGGATTTCTGACATGGGAGGATATTTATACAAATAAGCTTCACTTCCGGCGATACCGTATGCAAAGCAAGGTTATCCTTATTACTTCGGCGATACTTATAATTGTTCCGGCTTTATATTTTTTCTTTTTTGATTTAAATAACCTTCCGATAAAACAAAGAATTCTTTCTTCTCTTTTTCAGTCGGTTACAACAAGAACAGCCGGATTCAATACTGTAGATTTAACCGCGCTGCAAGAACCTTCCATTGCAACAATGATAGTTCTTATGATTATCGGAGGTTCTCCGGGCTCAACAGCCGGCGGTATTAAAACGACAACCGTCGCAGTTCTCATTGCCAATTCTTTGGCAACGTTCGGTCGCAAAGATTCCTCCAATTTTTTTAAACGAAGAATTGATAATCAGGTTGTAAAAAACGCATCAACAATACTGATCATGTATTTGGTTCTTTCATTTACAGGTGCCGTAGCCATAAGCACGGCAGAGAAAATACCTTTTTTAAAATGTCTGTTTGAAACGTCATCTGCAATAGGAACCGTCGGATTAACACTTGGAATAACACCGGAATTAGGTTTATTCTCTCAACTGATTTTAATACTCTTAATGTTCTGCGGAAGAGTCGGAGGCTTGACTCTGATATATGCCGCAATATCCAATACAAAGAAAAATATTTCAAAATACCCCTTAGAGCATATCACCGTAGGATAAAGGAGGGTCATACATGAAGAACGTTTTACTTATCGGTCTCGGCCGTTTCGGAAGACATATGGCTATGGATCTCAACCGTCTCGGTCATCAGGTTATGGCTGTTGACTTAAATGAGGAAAGAATCAACGATATTCTTCCGTACGTCACAAATGCCCAGATCGGCGACAGCACAAACGAACAATTTATCAGATCGCTCGGTGTGAATAATTATGACCTCTGCATCGTGGCTATAGGCAACAATTTTCAAAGCTCACTTGAAACTACATCGTTGCTCAAAGAGCTCGGTGCTCAAAAAGTCATATCCCGTGCCGAACGGGATGTTCAGGCGAAATTTCTTCTCAGAAACGGAGCCGATAACGTAGTTTATCCCGAAAAACAGGTTGCGGAATGGGCTGCTATACGATTTACGGCAGATCACATTTTGGACTTCATTGAAGTTGACGATTTGCACGCAATTTGTGAGGTTGCAGTGCCAAAATCGTGGTACGGAAAGACCGTTGGTCAAGTTGATGTTCGACGCAAATACAATCTTAATATTATCGGCATCAAAAAGAATAATAATATCGACATGGCTATCTCATCTGAGACTTTACTCAGTAATGATGTAACTCTTCTTGTTCTCGGCGACTATAAATCTTTACAAAAATGCTTCCAAATCTAAGGGTCATATTATTTGTCTTACGGCTCTCCTCTTTTCCGAATCTATTTAAGTCATATTTATCAAAAGGATCTGTACTTTATTTACATATCTCAATTGTGAGATACAACCAATAAATAACTATACAATTCTATGAAAGGCAGAAATTGAGTGAAAATTATTGTTGTCGGAATCGGCAAGGTCGGTTATACTGTTGCGGATCAGCTTTCAAACGAGCATCACGATGTAACCATTGTCGACACCAATAAAAAAGTTCTTAATGCGGTTCTAAATAATCTTGACGTAATCGCCGTGCACGGTAACGGAGCTTCTCGCAAGGTTCTCTCCGAGGCAGGCGTTGAGGAAAGCGATCTTGTTATCGCCCTCACAGGAAGCGATGAAATCAACCTGCTTTGCTGTCTGCTCGCAACAAAACTCGGAGCAAACGGTACAATTGCACGTGTCAGAAATCACGAATATTATGATGACGTTCGTCTTATAAAAGACAGTCTCGGTCTTTCAATGGTAATCAATCCCGAAAAAGAAGCGGCGGAGGAAATTCTCCGTATTCTCAAATACCCGTCGGCAAAGAATATTGATACCTTTGCAAAGGGTAAAATCAATATTGTAAGCTTTACAGCTACTAAAAACTGCACTCTCTGCGGTCAAGCGGTCAAGGATTCATTCTCGAGACTTAAAGCGAGAGCTCTTGCCTGTGCCGTTGAACGCGAAAACAAGATTTTTATCCCGTTCGGCGATTCCGTAATTGAAGAAAATGACGTTGTTGCCGTGCTCGTTGCACCCAATGAAATCCCGATATTTTTTAAGGAGATCGGCTTGCCCGTTAACTCTGTGAAAAAGACAATGATTATCGGCGGCGGCAGAATCGGTCATTATCTTGCAACGGAAATGTGCCGCCTTAATATGGATACGACGATTGTTGAAAGCAATCCAAAAACCGCTGAAGAGCTCAGCTACCTTCTTCCGAAAGCAAACATCATATGCGGAGACGGAACAAACCGCGCTCTGTTGATGGAGGAGGGCTTGCGTGACGCAAGCGCAATATGCTGCCTGACAGGTTTTGATGAGGAAAATCTTATTCTTTCTCTTTTTGCCAAAAAGGTTGTTCCCGATATAAAAACAATTGCAAAAATCAACAGAACGTCTTTCAATGAGGTTGTGCGTTCACTTGACATCGGCAGTGTTATATATCCCAAATTCATAACAGCCAGTCAGATTCTTCAGCACGTCCGTGCAAAGAAGAACAACATCGGCAGTAATGTTGAGACGCTCTACAAAATAATTGACAATAAGGTTGAGGCATTGGAATTTCATGTCAGCGAGGAAAGTGACATTGTTAACACTTCTCTTGAGGATCTGCTTCTTCACAAAAATGTTATTATCGGTTCAATTAACCGTAAGGGCAATGTTTTCATCCCCCGAGGTAAGGATATGCTTCAGGTCGGCGATTCCGTTGTTGTTGTAACTACGATCCAAGGTCTTTCCGATCTTGACGATATCATTAAGGATTGACGCCATGAACAAAAAAATGATAACCTATGTTTTAGGTATTCTGCTTATTACCGAGGGCGCTCTCCTTATACTTCCTACGCTGATCGGTTTTTACTATAAGGAAAACGTCGTCCCGTTTCTCATAACGATAGCGGCAACCGTTGTTTCGGGCTTCGTCATGACGCGTTTTAAGCCGCAGGATAAAACGATCGTTTCCATGGACGGCTTTGCAATCGTTTCGCTCGGCTGGATCCTTATCAGTCTTTTTGGAGCTCTGCCCTTTTTCATCAGCAAGGAGATTCCGAATTACCTTGATGCCGTTTTCGAGGTCGTTTCAGGCTTCACGACAACGGGTTCAAGCATACTGACAAACGTTGAAGCACTGAGCAAGGGAATGCTTTTCTGGCGCAGCTTCACCCACTGGATCGGCGGTATGGGCGCGCTGGCATTCATCATGGCGATTCTTCCGCTTGCAAAGGGCGGCGGCAATCTCCAGCTTATGAAGGCGGAAAGCCCCGGTCCGGACGTTGAAAAACTTGTGCCGAAATCAAAAAGCACGGCGAGAATTCTTTACGGAATCTACGTTATAATGACGATCGTGCAGATTCTTCTGCTTCGCTGCGGCGGACTCTCGTTCTTTGAAAGTACAACGCTGAGCTTCGGCACGGCAGGTACCGGCGGATTTGCTATCGTCAATTCAAGCATTGCCGATTACAGCCTATACACACAGATAATAATCGGCGTTTTCATGATGCTTTTCGGTATCAATTTTAACTTCTATTTTCTTCTGTTCTGCGGAAAACTGAAAGCAGCGTTCAGAAACGTTGAGGTCAAGTCCTACATAGGAATAATGGCAACGTCAATAATTCTGATTGCATTGAATATCCGACATATGTTCGGCTCGTTCTTTGAGGCGCTTCATCAGTCGGCGTTCCAGGTAAGCTCGGTAATGACTACCACGGGATATGCGACAACGGACTTTGACAAATGGCCTGTTTTCAGCAGAACGGTAATGCTCATTGTCATGTGCGTCGGCGCATGCGCAGGCAGTACGGGCGGCGGCTTCAAGGTTTCGAGAATCATCATTCTTGCAAAATCTGCGAAGCGCGAGCTTAAACGTCTCGCCCACCCGAGAAACGTCAGCGTTATCACGATGGACGGAAAACGCGTCAGTGACGAGGTCGTAACGGGCACCAACGTTTTCTTCTTCATCTATGTTGTAATTTTTGTTGTTTCCCTGCTGATTGTCTCAACCGACGGTAAGGATATGGTTACAAATATTTCCGGAGTTATCGCAACTCTCAACAACATCGGTCCCGGACTCGGAGAAGTCGGACCGACGGGCAATTTCTCCGATTTCAGTTGGTATTCAAAGGTCGTATTTATTCTCGATATGCTTCTTGGCAGGTTGGAGATATTCCCCTTCCTTATGCTTTTCACCCCCAAGCTTAAAAGAAGTAAGATAATTAAATAATGCTAATTCAAAACGGTTATGTATACAAATTTTTTGTGTGGCAGGAAAAGGCGCGACTTCGTCGCGTCCTTTTTCTTTTTTACTTATAACAGTCGGTAAGAGTTTGAGCTCGATAAAATTCTACTCCCTCAGTCGGCTTTGCTGATAAACATTAAATCCCCACCACAGCAAGCAAAAAGGTAGCTCAAAGAGTCAGATGATATAAATATACATTCTCTCTTATCCCTACCACCGCAAGCGGTCCCCCGTCTCGCTGCGGCTCGGTCACGTCGCGGCTCTGACAGTCCACCGGACTGTCATTCACTACCGCGCCGACACTGCGCTACCCAAAGGAGGAGCCCATGTTCAAAAAACTGCTCTGCATAAAAAATCCGCCGCGCCGTATAACACGGCACGACGGATCGGTGATTACCTTAATTCAAATTTACGCTGTAAAGCTATTCAAAGCCTTAAGCAACATAGCGATATATCTTCGCATGTCTCTGCTCCTCAAGCTCACGCTCACGCTGACGGCGAGCCTGCTGAGCGGCGCGCTTCTTTGCGATCGCCTTCTTGCGCTTGCGAAGATAAATTCTCTTTGCGATAAAGCGAATAACCTTATCCTCAAAGTCAACGAACCTCTGCTCGTGCAGAACTCCGAAAATTACAAATAATACTGCCGCTATCTCGATTAAAGTCCTTATTGCAAATGCTGTTGTCATAATTAAAACCTCCTGAATATTACCGAACGTTTTCCGAACGTTTGTTCTTTACAAGTCATATTATAGCAGATTTTTTGTATTTGTCAACACATTTGTTCGATTATTTTCGCTTTTACAGTCCTCTTTCACGGACTTTACACAAGTTTTTTTGAAATTTCGGGCAAAATCTGATTATCAAGCGACCCATCGGCGAAAAATTCACTGATATTTTCGAGCGTGGTCGCCGCAATATTCGTCAGCGCCTCCCCTGTCAGAAATCCCTGATGAGAAGTAACAATAACATTCGGCAGGCAGATAAGCCTTGTCAAAATGTCATCTCTGACGATCACGGTCGAATTATCCTCATAAAAAAGCTCCGATTCCTCTTCGTAAACATCAAGACATGCGCCGCCGATTTTTTCATTGAGCAGACCGTAAAGCAGTGCTTCGCTGTCAATGAGCGCACCTCTTGATGTGTTCACGATAAACACACCCTTTTTCATCTTGTCGATGCTCTTTGCGTTTATCATGTGCCTTGTGGACGGATTGAGCGGACAATGCAGTGAAATTACGTCCGATTCCTTAAACAGCGTATCAAGGTCAACGTATTCTACCCATTCATTGTTTTGGAACACGTCGTATGCAAGAACTCTCATTCCGAAGCCGCGGCAGATGTCAATAAAAGCCGCGCCGATCTTACCTGTTCCGATAATGCCGACCGTTTTGCCGTGCAGGTCGAAGCCCGTCAGTCCGTTCAGGCTGAAATTGAAATCCCTTGTTCTCAAAAAAGCCTTGTGAATTCGCCTGTTGAGCGTCAGGAGCAGTGCCATAGCATGCTCGGCGACCGCATGGGGCGAATACGCAGGAACCCTGACAACGGGTATTTTACCCTCCGCGTAACGAATATCAACATTGTTGTAGCCTGCACAGCGCATCGCGATAAGCCGCACTCCGAGCTTATCGAGAGCGTCGATAGCTGGCGCGGAAACATCGTCATTGACGAAGGCGCAGACCGCGTCCGAACCCTCCGCGAGCTTTGCCGTGCGCGCGCTGAGCTTTGTCTCAAAATAGTTTATTGTAAAGCCGTACTGCTCGTTGATCAAATTAAAATATTCCCTGTCGTACGGCTTGGTATCATAAAAGCTGATCGTTCTCATACAATCCCCTCCGAGATTAGCATAAACGGTCAGCTATTATTTATTCAATCATTTAATTATTTTATATATGAGATTTTGCGCTTGCGGCTTTTCGTTGCCGAATGTGAAAGCTCCGAGGAATTCACTCTTTGCCGATTCTATTTTACTTTCGTCATCGGTGTAAAATACCGCCAGCGTTTCTCCCTTTTCAATGTGATCTCCCGTTTTCTTTTTGAGTACGATTCCTGCGCTCGGGTCGATCGGATCGCCCTTTTTCTCACGTCCTGCGCCGAGAATTACCGATGCAAGCCCTATTTTCTCTGCGTCAGTATGCTCAATATAGCCGTCATGCTCAGAAACGATTTCAACAGCACACTTCGGCTGTTTAAACAGCGAATAATCGTCAACAATGCCTGCGTTGCCGCCCTGTGCCGAAATCATTTCACGGAGCTTGTTGAGCGCCGAGCCGTCGTCGATCGCGCCCTTTGCCATTGCATAACTGGTCTTTTCGTCACTGCCCGTAACCATACAAAGCATCTGCGCCGCAAGCGTAAGACAAACCTCGGTCAGGTCGCTTTCGCCCTCGCCTTTGAGCGTTTTAATTGCTTCAATTACCTCAAGCGAATTGCCGACGGAATCGCCGAGCGGAATATCCATATTAGTTATCACAGCGGTAACGCTTCTGCCTGCCGATTTACCTATCGAGACCATTTCCCTTGCCAGTTCTTCTGAATCCTCGACGGTTTTCATGAATGCGCCGCTGCCCGTTTTGACGTCAAGAACGATTCCCCTCGAGCCTGCGGCAAGCTTTTTGCTCATTATGCTTGAAGCGATCAGGGGTATGCTCTCAACAGTCGCCGTAACGTCACGAAGAGCATATAGCTTTTTATCCGCAGGGGCAAGCTCGCCCGTCTGACCGACGATGCAAAGCCCTATACCGTTGACCTGCTTTATAAATTCATCGGGACTAAGTTCGGTTCTGAAATTCGGAATTGCTTCGAGCTTATCGACCGTACCGCCCGTGTGTCCGAGTCCCCTGCCGCTCATCTTGGCAACCTTGCCGCCGCACGAGGCAACTATCGGCGCAACAATCAGCGAGGTTTTATCGCCCACGCCGCCCGTGCTGTGCTTATCGACGGTGAAGCCCTCAATACCGCTGAGGTCGATTTGATCGCCCGATTCAGCCATCGCGAGCGTAAGAGACGAGGTTTCCCTCGCCGTCATGCCGCGAAAATAAACAGCCATGCAGAATGCCGCCGCCTGATAATCGGGAATCGTGTCGTTCGTGTAGCCCTCGACGAAGAAGCGTATTTCCTCGTCGCTCAGCTCACCGCCGTTGCGCTTTTTATGAATAATATCGTACATTCGCATAAAATCACCTTAAAGCCTTACATATTAGCAATCTTTTTATTACTAACGTTATTTTGATTTATCACTAAAGCAGATACAATTATCATTGAAATAAACATGATATAATATGTCCTGCAACCTGATGCCCAAACCGTCGGCGAAAAGCCCATCATCAATCTTGAACCTGTTCCTACCGCCAATGTAAACATAGAAACAATAAAGAATTTCTTATTTTCAAACAAACTCCACAGTGTAAAGATCATACATAGAATTATAACTATAAAAATTATGTCCAAAACAGGTTCAAATGAATATATAGCCTTATTCATTTTCCAATTTTTCATTTCACCCTGTAACAGCTCAGACAGAAATCTGAACCTTTGCGGCAAAACAGATTGAATCAATCCGAAAATATTGAATACAACAGGAAAAGCCATCGCAATAACATACAGTAAGCTTCTGTTTTTTCTCAAAGTCATATATAAAAGCAATGAAACAAATGCAAAAAATCCTAACCACGGTAAATGCAGATTCATTGTCATTCCAAAAAAGGTTGAAGAAAAACCAAGCTCAAACTTTTGTAAAATACTCAACGACGCAAAGTTTGGAAAATATCTCGCCGTTTCCCTTATCATTCTTGAATTTTCACCCGAGGTATTCAGATGATACGAATAAAGCAAACCGCAAAATGCTACAGCAAATTGAAAGAATATATAATAATTCATATGTATACTTTTTCTTTTAACAATCATGATTATACATGACAGCGCAAACAGGAAAGTTAGAACAACAGACATCTGCTGCATATTGGTTGCATACAACAGCAAGGGCAAAAGCAACAGCATTTCATACCAACACACTTTTTCATTATTGAAAATCTTCCATGACGGTAACAGGCATAAAAGGCCGAACGTTACAGGCCACAAATAGTTAAGCGTTGTTGCAATAAAACCCGCATCAACCATCACAAGCGAAGGGAATAGAATCGCTATGCTTACAAAAATTCTTTCATTTTTTGATTTGAGCTTTAGATATTTACATATAAGCAATGTCAATATCAAAATTATGATCGGATTGGTAAGCCGCCAGAAAATTGGATATTTTGCAAAAAAATATGTCATTGCATCAACCAACGGTCTTGCGCTTGTTTTTAAAAACTCGGAAATGCTAAGCTGATATACTTTTTTCATAAATATTGCATCGTCCGCCCAATTGAGCGGCAGAAAAATATGTATAAAGAAAAGTACAGCCGTAAAAATGGTATAATATCGGTTACAATTTTTTAGAAAAAAAGATTTCAGCTTCATTTTCATTTCACCTAAATTTTTCATTATTTTCTATACTCTTTTTCTATCCAGGCCATGAGAAGCTTGACTATCTTTTGCTGTTCCGTTTCCGTCAGCGCTCTGCCCTGCGGCACCCTGTACCATTTATTCAGACAGCCGCGGCAGCAGCAGGCGCAGGCATGCTGTGCGACAAAGACAGGATGACCTCTCATCGGTGTTTGCTTGCCGTCATTCGAAATCTCGGCAGGAGCAAGCCTTTTCTCGACAAAATCGGCGGCATGCGAACGAATCACATCAAGCCCCTTTTCGTCGATATAGTCAATATCCTTTTTCGTCAGGTGAAAGCCCGAACGGAATTTTGATTTTTGAAGCTTCGCCAGAGCCTCGTCAATAGTCTGCATAATTATTCTTCCCTGTTTTTATTCTGCTTCTCGTCACGGATAAGCTTTTCGAGCATAACCTGCTTTGCTATTATCTTGTTCATTTTATCATGAAGATCCTCAATCATAATTTCTGTCTTGAGGTTGACCTTATAATCGTTCTCGGCACGTCGGCGATCTTTCTCCTCCTGTCGGTTCTGGCTCATCATGATGAGCGGTGCTTGAATTGCGGCAACGCAGGACAGAACGAGGTTGAGCAAGATAAACGGATACGGGTCAAAAGCACGTTTAGCAAGCAAGACATTGCCCACCATCCAAATTATAAGCACAGCGGTAAACGAAAATATAAACGCCCAGCTGCCTGCAAATTTTGCAATTTTGTCGGCGGCGCGCTGTCCTGCCGTATATTTTTCTCTTTGCGGATTGGCTGAAATGCGGCTGTCTGCAAGCATATTGAGTATTTCCTCGTCGGACATATCATGCTTTACATCAGAAATAATTTCTCTTATAAGCTTCTTATTTGTTTTCACAAGAACCACCCTTTTATCCCTTTATGCAAAGATTATATCATATTATTTTTCATTTTTCCAGTAGCATTGACAATTGCTTTGAATTTGTGATAAAATTTTGTCAAATAAATCACAAGAGGTAATGCAAAATGAGTTCAGAAAAAGTTGCGGTAATCACAGGTGCAGGCTCGGGAATCGGTCTTGCAACAGCTCGCATGCTCCGCGAAAAGGGCTGCACGGTTTATAATCTCAGCCGTCACCCTGCCGAAAACGAAAGAAATAAATTTATCTTTGCCGATGTTTCGGATTCTGCAACAGTGAAAGCCGCTGTTGAACAAATAATAGCGGAAAGCGGCAAAATTGACCTGCTTGTAACCTCGGCAGGTATGGGCGTTTCGGGCGCAGTTGAATTCATCGAGGAAGAAGAAATGAAGCGCCAGTTTGAGGTCAACCTCTTTGGCACAATAAACACAGTCAAGGCGGTTCTTCCGCAAATGAGAAAGCAGAAAAGCGGTAAAATAATCTGCATAAGCTCCGTAGCCGCTGTTTATTCGATTCCGTTCCAGGCTTATTATTCCGCATCAAAGGCGGCTATAAACTCGTTTGTCGATGCGCTGACTAATGAGGTCAAGGGTTTCGGAATAGAGGTAGCCTCCGTTATGCCGGGTGATATTTCAACAGGCTTCACTGCCGCAAGGAGCAAAACTAATGCAGGCGACGACGTTTACTCGGGTGTTATCGGCTCGGCTGTTTCGGCAATGGAGAAGGACGAAAAGAACGGCATGACGCCCGATTCTGTCGCTAAGCTCGTTGTCAAACTCGCTGAAAAGAAGCATGTCGCTCCTCTTTACACCGCAGGCTTAAAATACAAATCGCTCGTATTTCTCTCACGAATTTTCCCGCATAAGCTTGCAGTCAAAATCGTCGGCGGAATGTATAAATAAGGGCATAAAGAGCTTTCTCTGCATCAAAAACAAACCAAACATCAGACTATTATAAAGCAAAAAACTACTGCACTTAGAGTAAAACTAAATGCAGTAGCTGTTTTTATTCAGCCTCTTTCGGCAGGCAGATGTAATGATGAAGAATGTTGATGTCCTCGGGCATATAAAGTCCGTGCGAGCCACAGCCTGCGTCGATCTCATGACAGCCGTGATCCATCGCAAAGCCCAAGAGCGTGTTGTGATTTTTCCAATTGTTGCGGATCAACTCGCAAAAAACTGAAAATACCTGCGAATTCTCGGTGAGCTGAGCGAGCGTGTTCGGATCCTCGGGACCCTTATGGTGCATTATCGCATCAAAATTCTCGTTGTAAACAACTATCAAATCATATTTATCCTCAAGAATAAGCTCGCAAGCCTTTGCGTTGATTTCAGGCACGGTTTCATAGATAAAATAATCCATATCACGCTCAAGGAAAATCTTGCCTATCGAGCAGGTCGTGTCTGCGATGATCGCCGCCTTTTTGCCCGCACGGATAAATGCATCAAAAATCGTGTCTATTGTCAGAACGGGCTTTTTATATACCGTGATACCGTGAACCTCTGGCTGTGCGCCTGTGTACATCGTCGCGAAGCACACGGGAGTAACCGACGGCATGACGGTCGCAAATGGAACGTGAAGCTCCGTGCGGTCAAGCGTATCGTCCATGAACTCGGGATATTTTTCCTGCACCCACTGCGCTACCGCATCGGGATTATACATAAAGAGCCTGTCGGCTTTTTCTCCGTTAAATTTTTTGTCGGCATAGTCAACGATGACCTGAGCCGCCTCCGCCGCCTCTTTCGGCGGTTCGACACCCATAACCTTGCACAGCGCCGCACACAAGGTATCAAGCGAAAGACTGTTGAATTCGTCCATTTTATACACCCCTTAATTGATATGGGTTTATGATATCATATCAAACGGTAAAAAGCAACAAAAACTGCCGCAGAAAATTCACTGCGACAGCTTTTTTATTTGATTTTATTTTATAACTCTTACTCTGATAACGCCGTCAATTGCTTCAAGAGCGGCAGTGTCTGCCTCGGAATCAACAACCGAGTAGCCATATGCTCCTCTTACTGCGCTCTTTGCGTCTGCGCCGAGTACAGCCTTAACAGCATCTGCGGCGTCAGCCTTGTGAATAACGCAGGTTCTTGCGCCGTCAACCTTGTCAAGCGGCATTCTCGGCATATTTACCGAGTTTACGATCTCGCCCTTTTCGATGTAAGCGATAAGCTCATCGGCAGCCATAACCGCACAGTTGTCCTCGCTCTCGGGAGTTGATGCGCCGAGGTGCGGAATAGCGATAACGCCGTCAACGGCGATAACATCATCCGACGGGAAGTCCGTAACATAAGCGGCAGCCTTACCGCTTTCGAGTGCGGCAATCATGTCTGCGCTGTTTACAAGTCCTCCGCGGGCAAAGTTGAGAATTCTTACTCCGTCCTTGCAAAGTGCAAGCGTGTCCTTATTGACTGTATCTTTTGTTGCGTCATTGAGCGGAACGTGAATTGTGATGTAATCACTCTTTTTAAAGATGTCGTTGATGTCCTCAACGATCTCTGTATCTGCCGAAAGAGCGGCCTTAACACCCTCAGAAAGGAACGGGTCATAGCCGACGATCTTCATGCCGAGAGCTTCGGCGGCCTGAGCAACCTTGAAGCCGATTGCGCCGAGACCGATAACACCGAGAGTTTTGCCCATGATCTCCGGACCTGCAAACTGCGACTTACCTTTTTCAACAAGCTTGCCTACGTTGTCGCCCTCGCCCTTGAGTCCCTTGCACCAGTCATAAGCGGCTGTAACCTTTCTCGAAGCGAGAAGAAGTCCGCAGATAACAAGCTCCTTAACGGCGTTTGCGTTTGCACCGGGAGTGTTGAAAACAACGATACCCTGCTCGGCGCACTTGTCAACGGGAATATTGTTTGTGCCTGCACCGGCACGGGCGATTGCGAGAGTTTCGGGAGCGAATACTGTCTCGTGCATTGAAGCCGAACGAACCATAACGGCGGTCGGATTCTCACAGCTGTCCGAGCAAGCGTACTTACCGTCGAAACGGTCGGTGCCGCAGGCGGCAATTTTGTTGAGAGTAAGAATATTATACATAAAATTATCTCCTTTTATAGAATAAGGCTGTTCCGTTATAAGGTAAAGGCAACACAAGCCTTCCCCTTGAGGGGAAGCCTGCTTTGTGCCATCTGACTTTAAGATAACAGCCTGTGTATTTTTATTTATGAATTAGCTTCCTCGAACTTCTTCATGAACTCAACGAGCTTTTCAACGCCCTCGATCGGCATTGCGTTGTAAATAGAAGCTCTCATACCGCCAACGGTCTTATGACCCTTGAGGTTGATGAAGCCTGCCTCGGTTGCCTCGGCAATGAACTTTGCTTCCATGTCCTTGTCACCGATAACGAACGGAACGTTCATAAGAGAACGGTCCTCCTTGACAACAGTGCCCCTGAAGAGCTTGCTTGAATCAAGGTAATCGTAAAGGATCTTAGCCTTAGCTTCGTTCCTTGCCTTCATAGCGTCAAGACCGCCGATGCTCTTGATCCACTCAAGAACGAGCTTGCACATATAGATAGTATAGCACGGCGGAGTGTTGTACATTGAACCGTTGTCTGCGTGAATCTTATAGTCAAGCATTGTCGGTGTATAATCGCGTGCATGGCCGAGCATATCCTCACGGATGATAGCGATTACAAGACCTGCGGGAGCAACGTTCTTCTGAGCGCCGCCGTAAACCATTGCAAACTTGGAGATATCAAGCGGCTCCGAGAAGAAGCAGGATGAAACGTCTGCAATAAGAGGAATATCGCCTGTGTCCGGGATATACTTAAAGGTTGTACCGTAAATCGTATTGTTCATGCAATAGTAAACATAGTCGATATCGTCACGGAAGCTCTCGCGAGTTGTCTTGGGGATATAAGTGTAAGTCTTATCCTCCGATGAAGCCGCGGCAACAACGTCACCGTACTTCTTAGCCTCTTTGAAAGCCTGGTTTGCCCAACGGCCTGTGATGATGTAGTCAGCCTTGCCTGTGCCGTTCATAAAGTTGAGCGGAATGGCTGCGAACTGAGTTGAAGCGCCGCCCTGAAGGAACAGAACCTTGTAGTTATCGGGAACCTTGTAAATCTCACGGACAAGAGCCTCTGCAGAATCAATGATTCCCTGGAAAGCCTTTGAACGGTGCGACATCTCCATAACGGATGTGCCTGTGCCCTCATAGTCCAGCATCTCTGCGGCTGCCTTGTTCAGAACCGACTCGGGAAGCATGGACGGACCTGCTGAAAAGTTATACACTCTACCCATAATAAAACCTCCGATAGAATTTCGGCAATACCGCACACTTGCGGCATATGGTATCGCCTTAAATATTTTACTGAAATATTATACCTTTATGTTAATTCTTTGTCAACTATGTTTTGTTTGTATTATTTTAAATTGTTTTATTCCCTCTTTGAACAAAATGGTGCATAAACGAAAAAAATATGCTAATTTTATGTATATACTGATATATTGTTAATTTTTTGGCGATTGGTACTTGAAAAATTTCCCGTAATGTTGTAAAATAAGTCGGATTGAAAATAAATAATTTATTCTGAAAGGAAGATCAATAATGGAAGCTCTTAACAAAAAGACCGTTGAGGATATTGACGTAAACGGCAAGAAGGTTCTTGTACGCTGCGACTTCAACGTTCCTCTCAAGGACGGCGTTATTACAAGCGACAAGCGTATTGTTGCTTCGCTCCCGACAATCAAATATCTTATCGACCATAATGCAAAGGTTATCCTTTGCTCGCATCTCGGCAGACCCAAGGGCGAATTCAAGCCTGAGTTTTCTCTTGCTCCCGTTGCCGCTCGCCTTTCCGAGCTCCTCGGCAAGGAAGTTAAGATGGCAAAGGACGTTGTAGGCGAAAGTGCACAGTCGCTCGCCGCTTCGCTTCAGGACGGCGACGTAATGCTTCTCGAAAACGTTCGTTTCCACAAGGAGGAGACAAAGAACGATCCCGAATTCTCAAAGAAGCTTGCTTCTCTTGCAGATATCTTTGTAAACGATGCCTTCGGTTCTGCTCACAGAGCCCACAGCTCAACAACAGGTGTTGCCGACTATCTTCCCGCAGTCTGCGGATTCCTCATTCAGAAGGAAATCGAATTCATCGGCGGTGCCCTTGCTAACCCGAAGCGTCCGCTTGTTGCTATTCTCGGCGGCGCTAAGGTATCTGACAAGATCGGCGTTATAACCAATCTCCTCGACAAGTGCGACACAATTATTGTCGGCGGCGGTATGGCTTACACATTCATGAAGGCTCTCGGCTACAACATCGGTAATTCTCTTCTTGAGGAAGACAGAATCGAAGATGCTTTGAACATGATGAACACAGCTAAGGAGAAGGGTGTTAAGTTCCTTATTCCGGTTGACAATAAGGTAGGTAAAGAGTACAAGCCCGACACAGAGGCTATGATTATCGACAGTGATATCATTCCCGACGGCTGGATGGGTCTTGACATCGGTCCTAAGACACAGGCTCTCTTCGCTGACGCTATCAAGGGCAGCGGAACGGTAATCTGGAACGGACCTATGGGCGTTTCAGAGTGGGATAACTTCGCAGCAGGTACGATCGCTGTTGCAACTGCCGTTGCAGAATCAGGCGCTATCTCGATCATCGGCGGCGGCGACTCGGCCGCAGCTGTTCAGAAGCTCGGTTTTGCCGACAAGATGTCTCACATCTCAACAGGCGGCGGTGCTTCTCTTGAATTCCTTGAGGGCAAGGAGCTTCCGGGCATCGTAGCTCTTAACGACAAATAATCGGAGGTAATTAAAATGAACAAATCACTTCGCAAAGCAGTTATCGCAGGTAACTGGAAAATGAATAAAACCCCTGCAGAGACAACAGCTCTCATCAATGAGATCAAACCTCTCGTTACAGACGCAGATTGTGACGTAGTTTGCTGTGTACCTTATGTTGACCTTTTCGCAGCTCTTGAAGCAGCTAAGGGCTCAAACATCAAAATCGGCGCTGAGAACTGCCACTGGGCGGCAAGCGGCGCATTCACAGGTGAGGTTTCCGCTGAGATGCTCAAGGCTTGCGGCGTTGATATCGTTATCACAGGCCACAGCGAGAGAAGAACATACTTCGGTGACACAGACGTTACAGTTCATGACCGCACAAGAGCAGCTCTTGACAACGGCATGACCGTTATTCTCTGCGTTGGTGAGTATCTTGAGCAGCGTGAGCAGAACATCACAATGGAGGTCGTTTCCTCTCAGGTTAAGATCGCTCTTGCAGGCGTAAGCAAGGAAGAGCTTGACAGAATCATCATCGCATATGAGCCGGTTTGGGCTATCGGAACAGGCAAGACTGCAACAGCCGATCAGGCTGAGGAGGTCTGCAAGGCTATCCGTGAGCTTATCGCCGAGCTTTATGACAAGGAAGCCGCTGACAAGTTTGTTGTTCAGTACGGCGGATCAATGAATGCCAAGAACGCAGACGAGCTTCTCGGCAAGGAGGATGTTGACGGCGGTCTTATCGGCGGCGCATCTCTCAAGGCTCCCGACTTTGCGGCTATTGTTAAGGCAGCAAGTAAATAATTTCTATCGGATATATTTTTCGCGGGACTGACGCATTTTGATGCAGAAAGCGTTTTCTTACACCAGCTGTATTCAGATACTGCGAGAGTGTAAAAAATGCTTAAAAGAGCCTCAGGCTCTTTGGTCTGCGCTGAATGCGGCAGTCCTCTGATTTTGAAAGTGGTGATTATATATGAAAAGACCGGTTGTATTATGCATCATGGACGGCTTCGGAATCAATCCCGGCGCAAAGGGAAATGCAATTGAAGCCGCAAATACTCCCAATCTTACCAGACTTTTTAAGGAAAACCCCTGCACTGCTATCGGCGCTTCGGGACTTGACGTAGGTCTCCCCGACGGTCAGATGGGCAACAGTGAGGTCGGTCATACAAATATCGGCGCAGGCCGTGTTGTTTATCAGATGCTCGTTAAGATCTCAAAGTCCATTCAGGACGGCGATTTCTTTAAGAATGAGGCTCTGCTCAAGGCTTGCGAAAACTGCAAGAAGAACGGCACAGCCCTCCACCTTGTAGGACTTCTCTCCGACGGCGGCGTTCACAGCCACATTGAGCACCTTTACGGCTTGCTTGAAATGGCAAAGCGTGAGGGTCTTGACAAGGTTTACGTTCATTGCATCATGGACGGACGTGACGTTTCCGTAACATCGGGCGTCGGCTTTATCAAGGACGTTTACGCCAAGACAAAGGAGCTTGGAGTCGGTGAAATTGCAACGGTTATGGGTCGTTACTACGCTATGGACCGTGACTTTGCTTGGGACAGAGTTGAGAAGGCTTATGCCGCAATGGTTTACGGCGAGGGAATTCAGGCAGACTGCGCAGTTGACAGCATGAACGAATCCTATGCAAACGGAGTTACGGACGAGTTCATCGTTCCGACCGTTATCAATAAGAACGGCATGATCAAGGCAAATGACAGCGTTGTATTCTTCAACTTCCGTCCCGACCGTGCAAGACAGATCACAAGAACCTTCGTTGACGAGAAGTTTGACGGCTTTGAGAGAAAGAACGGCTTCTTCCCGCTCACATACGTTTGCATGACTCAGTACGACGAGACAATGCCGAACGTAAGCGTTGCCTTCCCGCCTGAGGAGCTTAAAATGACTATGGGCGAGTATCTTGCTTCACAGGGCAAAACTCAGCTCAGAATCGCCGAGACACAGAAATATGCTCACGTTACATTCTTCTTCAACGGCGGCGAGGAAAAGACCTTTGAGGGTGAGGACAGAATTCTTATCCACTCCCCCGATGTTCCGACCTTCGATCTCAAGCCCGAGATGAGCGCATACGAGGTTTGCGACGCAGTGTGCGAGCAGATCAAGTCCGACAAGTATGACGTTATTATCCTCAACTTTGCTAACTGCGACATGGTCGGTCACACAGGCGTATTTGAGGCGGCTGTCAAGGCTGTTGAGGCCGTTGACGAGTGCGTAGGCAGAGTTTGCGACGCAGCTCTCAGCATGGGCGGCGCAGTTCTCATCACTGCCGACCACGGCAACGCGGACAAGATGATCGGCGACGACGGCAAGCCGTTCACACCGCATTCAACCAATCCCGTTCCGCTCTGCGTTGTAGGCTATGACTGCGAGCTTAAGGAAACAGGCAAGCTCTGCGACCTCGCTCCGACAATGCTCCAGATCATGGATCTTCCTCAGCCTAAGGAAATGACGGGCGAATCAATGATAAAGTCGGTTAAATAAGCTATTTATAAAATCAACAGTCCTTTACCTCGGTAAGGGGCTGTTTTTTCTTCCGACTTCTTGTCATTTCCCCGTTGCTGTGATATAATATTCACAATGAATTTACGGAGGTAGTCTATGTATAAGCTTTTTATAGTTGAGGACGATTCGGGCATTGCGAGCGGGATCAAGGAGCAGACCGAGGCATGGGGCTTTGAAGCCCGCACGGTTGAAAATTTCCGCAATGTTCTTGCCGAATTCAGCGAATTTCAGCCGCACATCGTCCTGCTTGACATAATGCTCCCGTTTTTTAACGGTTATCACTGGTGCAGTGAGATACGAAAAATTTCAAAGGTGCCGATCATCTTTATTTCCTCTGCTTCCGACAATATGAATATTGTTATGGCTATGAACATGGGCGCGGACGATTTTATCGCAAAGCCCTTTGACGAGAATGTTCTGACAGCCAAAATACAGGCTCTTCTGCGCAGGACCTACGACTTCGGCTCGACCGTTCCCGTTATTGAACACCGCGGAGCTATCCTCAACACAGGTGACGGCACGCTGACCTTCGGCAATGAGCAGATCTCACTTTCGAAGAACGAATTCAAAATCCTGCAATGCCTTATGGAGAACAAGGGCAAGATCGTCAGCCGTGAAAAGCTGATGGAAAAGCTCTGGAAAACAGACATTTTCGTTGACGAAAACACGCTGACCGTAAACATCAACAGGTTGAGGAAAAAGCTCGATGCCGCAGGGCTCGAAAGCTTTATCACGACCAAATTCGGAATGGGATATATTATTGAATAAAGGTGTTTTTATGAGGCTTTTTAAAGATTACCTGAAGCAAAACCTTAAGGGTATACTTCTTTTTTTCATATTCTGCATTGTCTTTACGATTGTTTTTATTCTTTACGGAATTACTGTTCGGGCGATCCTCTACCCTGCCGCTTTATGCCTGATAATCGGGCTGATGTTTTTCCTGCAGGATTTCCGTCAGGTGAGGAAAAAGCACGAAAAGCTTTGCGAAATTCAGCGGCTTACCTCCGCAATGATAGACACATTGCCCAATATAAAAAGCATTGACGATGCGGATTATCAAAACCTTATAAAAAATCTGACCAAAGAGGTCTCCGACCTTGAATACAACAGCTCGATAAAATACATGGACATGATCGACTATTACACCGTCTGGGCGCACCAGATAAAAACGCCGATCGCGTCAATGCATATTACGCTTCAGGGTGAGGACTCTCCCCTGTCCCGCCGTCTTAGCACTCAGCTTTTCCGCATTGAGCAATATGTTGACATGGTGCTGGCTTTCCTGCGCGTTGATTCAACCTCGACCGACTATGTTTTCAAGAGCCATAGCCTTGATGACATTCTCAGAGAAACCGTCAAGCATTTCTCCACGGAGTTTATTGAAAAGAAGATAAAACTTGAATATACCCCGATTGATAAAATGCTGATAACCGATGAAAAATGGCTCCTGTTTGTCATTGAACAGCTGCTTTCAAATGCGCTTAAATATACGCGTGAGGGCAGTGTTAAAATCTATATGCACGGTGAATCGCTGTGCATTGAGGATACGGGAATAGGCATTGCGCCCGAGGATCTGCCGCGAATCTTTGAAAAGGGCTACACAGGCGGCAACGGCAGAATCAATTCAAAGGCGAGCGGTCTGGGGCTTTACCTTTGCAAGCGAGTTTGCGATAATCTCGGAATCGGCATAACCGCACGTTCGGAAATCGACAAGGGAACGGTTATTTTGCTGAACCTTGAACAGTATGAAATCAAACCGGAATAAGCTCAGGGCAATACCGTGCACAAAATGTTCGGTATTGCCCTAAAAATATCCCATAAGTTATTGAAATAAAAAAACAAAAATGATATAATAAATTGGTTTTTATATTTAACCGTCAAAATGGAAAATAAGGAGCTGACAAAATGGCAGAAAATGAGAAAAAGACCGTACCTTCCGTTGAAGGCATGGAAGCTCATATCGACACATGGCGAGACATTATCAAAAACAAGCAGAGAGGCATTTTTGCCTTTGACGAGCTTGCTGAGATCAAGCTTAAGGCACTCAAAAAGAGAATTTACACGGACTTTGAGGACACCGCTCCCTGGAAGATGCGCGAGTGCATCTATAAGGATATCGGCGACTACGAGTATCTCTACGACGGCTGGAAGGATCTTAACGTCGGCGGCTACTGGGGCGGCAACGGACTCAGCTCGTTCTTCAAGAATAAGATCACGATTCCCGAACGCTTCGAGGGCAAGAAGGTCACACTTTACGTTTACTTCGGTGGCGACTCTCTCGTTTCCGTAAACGGCGTACCTTTCCAGGGTCTTGACCCGTTCCGTAACGCAGTTGTTCTTACAGACTGCGCTAAAGCGGGCGATACATATGATATCGACATCGAATCCTACTTCGTATGGCACTCAAACGAAAGCTCGCTTAAAAAGCTGGAGTGTTCATTCATCGCAACAACAGACGATGAGATCAACGAAATTTACTGGGATTTGAAAGCAGTTTACAACGCACTCTTTATGCCGGGCATGGGCAACGACTACGCTACCCTTATCCGCGAATCGCTCAAAGAGGCTTTCCAGTATGTTGACTTTGACGAGCCCGATTTTGACGTATTCAAGGCTAAGCTGAGAATGTGCAAAAAGGTTCTCTATGACAAAGTTTACAACAACCCGAACTACAAGTGCATGGGCAAGCTCGACCTTATCGGTAACTCCCACCTCGACATGGTTTATATGTGGGCATACAAGGAGTTCGTCCGTAAGGTTGGCCGTACTCACGCAACAATGCTTCGTCTTATGGAGCAGTACCCCGACTTCATCTTCTCTCAGAGCCAGGCAGGTAT
>CAKSSJ010000030.1 GCA_934488615.1 uncultured Eubacteriales bacterium
AATCAAGGTCAGCGGTATTGACAAATATTTCGATTGCATTGTCGGCGCGGATAAGAATTACACGGATTCCGACAAGGCGGCTATCGTTGAAGAAGCGATCAGGCGAACGGGCGTTACGGACAAAAGCAGGGTTCTCATGGTCGGCGACAGGAAATACGATATCGTCGGAGCGCACAAGGCTGGAATCGCCTGCGCCGCTGTGCTTTTCGGTTACGGAAGCCGCGAGGAATTTGACGAATACAAGGCAGATTACGTTGCGGAAAGCTTCAAAGAGGTTGAAAAGCTTATAATATAAACAAAAAGTGAGTCGTGTATGCGGCTCACTTTTTTATATAATATCGGTTGAAAAACTTATTTTGTTATGATATAATGACTGTGCCAAGCAAGTTAATATTTATGCTTTAAAAATATGCGATTTTACTTAGGTAAAAACGCATACTCAGTTTGTGCATGTTTTTTCTGCATAAATCACTTGCTTGGCGGCTTAGAGCAGTGCGTTTTTCTGCACGGCTTTATGCCGTGCATTTTTTATATAAGGAGTTGTTTGAAATGAGCTTTGCCGAAAATTTTCGAGCCGCCCGAAAGGAGCATAAGCTTACTCAAAAGCAGATCGCCGAGGTCCTGAACATTGACCGCTCTGCCATTGCGCATTACGAAATGGAAACCGCACTGCCAAACGCAAAAAATATTCCGAAAATATGCGAGATACTTGAAATTCCGATTGAAAAGCTTTTTCTGTAATTAAGGCGATACCGCAATCGGTCGGTATTGCAAAAAAAACGCTCTCTCCGTCTGACGGAAAGAGCATTTACTTTATATACCGTTATTTTGTAATCATATCCGCAAGCTTCGTTCCCTGAACCTCATCGGCACGGACGATCGTTGTCTCACCCGTGTTGACATTTACGGTGTTGACAAATCCGATTCCGTTCATCTTGAGACTGACAATGAGAAGTATCAGCAGGCAGAGAATTGTAATACCGAGCATTGAGAGCGCGGTTGCCTTGCCTTTTTTAGCTTTGTCGCAGGCCTTAACGTACTGATCCATGCGCTTCTGAGCGTCATTGAGGTCAATACCCGTTGTCTGTTCAGCTTTTTTCTTTGCCATTGTCATCAACTCCGATTTCAAGCGGTTAATATATTATACAACAATTATTTTGTTTTGTCAATTACGGCTGTACGGTTATCGGGTGAGCCTCGCTCTCATGCTCAAACGAGACGAAATTGTTCCTCTTTGCGTAGGACCATCTCATGTCGAAAAGCTCGCACGCAGGTGCAGGCATATAGAGCTGGTCGTGAATTCTGAGTACCTTTGCGCAGAGGGTCTTTTCCTCGCCGTTGACAATTGCCTTGTCGCTGTTTTCAAAGAATTCAACCCTCTTGCCGTAAACCTCAAGAGTAATTTTGCCCTTCTCCTTGAGAACATAGCCGCCGATGTAGCCGATGAGCGTGCCGAAGCAGGCATACCACATTCCGTCAACATTCTCGCACATAACGCCCGACTGGCAAAGACCCATGAGCGCGCCCTTGTAGGTCATTCTTGTCTGATTGAATTTCGGCGCAATAGCATAGGGCGTGATCTCGTCCTTGCCCTTGTCGATCGTGCATTTGTCAACAATTCTGCCGTCCTCAACTATCTTTGAGGTGAGGGTCATCTTGTCGCCGTCAACCTCAACGATGGCGACGACCGAAACAGGCTCCTCCTCACAATAGAATGCGGAATGCCAAACCTTGGAGATCGCTCTTGTTCCCGGAGGGTTCTGGTTAGAGTTGCCGAGCATATAGTGGATCGTGCCCTGTGACGGACGCTCAAAAAGCTCCTCATTCTTTCTCGGGAAGCTTCGCGAGAAGTTATGCTCATGACCCGAGAATACAAGGTCGAGCATCTCAAAGCCCTCGGTCATCATGGGGTATGCGTCATAGTTGGCGCAGTTTGAGCCTGAATAGCAGATTGGAAAATGATATGTACCGATGTTCCACTGCCTGCTGTTCTGCTTCATGTCATTTATCATCCACTCGTTGACGTCATCGGGACCGTTAATGCCGATCATCTGAAAGTGAACGTTGCCGTAGTTAAACGTGTAGTTTTCTGTTTTCCAATCCTTAGGTCCGTCATAGGCATATGAGCCTCTGAACTGATTGTCAAAGAATTCCGCAGGCTCGGCATAGTATCTGCCCTGCTCGTGCTCGGGATCTCTGAAGCCGCGGTTATCGTGATTGCCGAGAGCCATCTGGAGAGGAATACTTTCAACAACGCCCCTCATGCCCTCAAATGCGCCGTTCCACTGCACCTCATGCTGACCGCAGTTTGTGTTGTCGCCGCCTGTAAGAATAAATCTTGCATCGGGATTTTCTGCGAGAACCTTTTTGAGGATTCCAGTAAAGTAGGAATAATCGGGGCTTATAAGGTCGCCCTTCTGCTGATCCGAGATGCAGATAAACTTAAACTTTGTGAGGTTTTCAGGCTCAGTGGTGAAGCTGAATTCTTCGCTCCTGTGCTCATCGTCGCCGCAGGTGTAGAAGTATTTTGTGTCGGGCTTAAGCCCCGTGAGCTTTACCCAGAACATGTTGCTGATGTCAATATCGCTCTTGAAAACGTTCGTGTCAGCCTCGGTGCGCTTAACCTCGTCCGAGCCGTCCTCGCGGTAAAGAACATAGCCGTTTTTAACGTCCGTGCTTGTTCGCCAGGTGACGTTCATTGTAGTTTTCGCATCGTCGGCGATGCTGATAAAAATATGATCGGGCTGAGGTGTTGAGCCTCTGAACGGTTTTGTTGACATTGTTTTGCCTCCTTATGATATACTTGAATCGTTTAATATGATTGTTGACGGTTGTTTTTCGGGTGAATCGCAGAATGCCTTGACGGTTGACATTGCCTCCGCCGCCTCAAAGAAAGAAATATCGCTGTTGGAATCAAGGTTAGCAAGCAATTTCTGATAGATTTTTGAGCCGTTTTCAATGTTTTCGTCGGTAATATAGCTGTCAAGCATCGCGCAGATCAGCTTTCCCTGAGTTTTCATTCCCTCAGTGCCGAGCGTTTTGCAATATCTGAAATATTTGATGAGTGTTTCTCCCTTGATCGTTTGGCTTCCCTTGGTGAGAATGAGCGTGTAATTGTCGTTTCTGTATTCAATACGGCTGTCGATAGTGTATTGCAGACCGTCCATATAGTTAATTGCAAGAGCAAAGGTCTCGGCATCCGAGCCGACGTATTTGTTGATCTTAACGCTTTCCTTTTGCTCAACAGCCGAAACGAGCTTGCCTGCGCCGCCCTCCTTAAGGGTCTGCACATACGTCTTTCCGTCTGCCGCCTTGCCGTCGGGGTTTATCGGGCGAACCTTGAGAATACGGTTATCCATATCGGCCTCGATTATGTGCAGAAAATACATTTCGGAATAATCGTTTGCCGAGCAGTAAACAAGAAAATTCGATGTGCCGCTCAGCTGAGCAGGGGTTATGGCGGAATCAACCGTTGTTGTTTCATCGTTTTGAGCGGTTGTTGTTTCCTTTGTAAAAATGCTTTTTAATGAAATTTCGTTGTGCTTGAGAATTACTACCGCCGAGATCGAGCCGAACACGACGGCGAAAGCAAGGAAAGCCAGGAAGAAGCGCAAAAGGTCGCTTTTTTTATCCTGCTTGCTTGTTTTGAATTTGTGGCCTCCGAATGCCATATATATCACTTTCTTTTCAAAATTACTGTTGATTTTTCTTCAATATCCACCATGTTGGCGGTTACTCTGCCGTTGCCGAGCAGGTCATATGCGCCGCACCACTCGGACTTGACATAATAGATTATCGGGTGCGGATTGCTGTTTGAAATAACAAGTATCGCTTCGTCGTCATTCTTTCTCGAGAAAGCAACACACCCCGCGACCGCGGAAAGAATCTCAAACCTGCCGTCCTTAAAAACGCGGTTTTCATTTCTTATCTTGCCGAGCTTTTTATACCATTCGACAAGCTCGCCGTTTTCCATGCCCCAAGGGTAGCAGCGGCGGTTGAACGGATCCTTGTAGCCTTGCATGCCTGCCTCGTCGCCGTAATAGATCGTCGGAACACCCGGCAAAGCGAACTGCATCGCCGAAGCCGCCATAAGAAGCTTCATGCCGTAGTGATATTCCTTTTCGTCAAGGGAATGTGTGCTCTGCCATTTCCTGTCGCGATAGGCACAGCTTTCGCCCGCGAGCGCGGTTATCGCCCTCATTGTGTCATGGGTCGAAAGGTGATTCATCAGCACGTCGAGCACCTCCTTTGGATAGTTCTCAACTATGCTCATGACTCTTGAAGCGAAAAGCTCTGCGTTTGCGCCGCGGATAAAGTCAATTACAGCACCTGCGAACGGGTAGTTCATCACGCTGTCAAGCTGTTCGCCGAGAAGATAGCGGCGGAGCTTGCCGTAGCTCGATTTGTTTGAAGCGTCCTCCCAGACCTCGCCGAGAACAAGACCGTCGGCTTTCTCAGCCTTGACCGCCTTGCGAAACTCGTCAAGGAATTCGTCGGGAAGCTCATCGGCAACGTCAAGCCGCCAGCCCGATGCGCCGAGCCTGAGCCACTTGCGTGCGATGCCGTTTTTGCCTGTTATATATTCGATAAAATCGGGATTGTCCTCGTTGACCTCGGGCAGAATTTTAATTCCCCACCAGCTCTCGTAATCGTCGGGCCAGCTGTTGAACTTGTACCAGCTGTAATACGGCGAGCCTTCGGACTGATAGGCGCCCACGTTGTCGTAGCGGGAATAGCGATTAAAGTACCTGCTGTCATCACCCGTATGGCTGAAAACGCCGTCGAGCATGATTCTTATGCCGAGCTTTTTCGCCGATTCGCAAAGCGATTTAAAATCCTTTTCCGTGCCGAGCATGGGGTCGATTTTTTCATAGTCCGCCGTGTCATAGCGGTGGTTGCTCTGCGCCTCGAATATCGGGTTGAGATAGATACATGTCACACCGAGCGACTTGAGATAGCCGAGCTTTTGCTCAATTCCCTTGAGGTCGCCGCCGAAATAATCATTGTTGAGCACCTTGCCCTCGACGGTCGGGATCCAATACGGGTCGCCGTCTCTGTCGGTTCGCAGAACTCTGTCCGACGGAACATTCTGCTTTTCCGTGTCCGAGAATGCAAAGCGGTCGGGAAAAATTTGATAAATTATTCCGCCTTTGAGCCATTCGGGAGTATGGAAATTCTTATCGTAAACCGTGAGCTGCCAATCCTCACCCTCGCCCTTGATTGCGGCGAGTCCGTTGCCGACGTGGTAAATTCGGCTTGTGCCCCACGAGGTGTCATATTCAAAATGATACCTGTAAAGCGCGGCATCCTCAGCGGTGAAATCAACCTTCCACCATTCCTCGCCGACACCCTCCATGCAGTCCCATTGCATGTCAATATAGCTGTAGTCCGCAGCTTCTGCTTTTTTAATAGCCAGTCTTGCGGCATGACAGCAAAAATCACGGGGCAGAATTATACGGAATGTAACCGTTTGATCGGTTTTCACTGCCCCGAAAATGCTTTTGTGATATTCTAATCTTGAGTTATACGGAATGTACATCAATTCGCGGTTCCCTTGCTGCCCGTTGTTATTTCATCGGGCGTTTTTGTGACAATGTTTTCAAAATATTTCTTGTCGATTTCCGTTTTGTCCTCGGAAACGGTCGTGTTTTCCTCAACATGCGGCGCTTCGGAAATTTCAAGCAAAGCGTCCGTTATCAGAAAGCCCGCGACAACAAATATAACGAAGAAAACGGCAATAACAATATACTTCACCACGGGCATCCAAGAGCTTTTTCTGTCCGTGCTGATGAAATATTTCTTATTGTCGCTGTAGGAGGAGCGAAACTCCGTTATACTGCGGCGGCGTTTATTATATTTTTGGTATTTTTCCATGCTTTTACTCCCGAGAGCGGCATATAATGTAATGTCGGCTCTTAAATTGGATTTACCATATTTTGATGGTTGAATACCGATTTTAACGGTCATATACTTTAATTAACGAGTTTATGAGGAGATGCGAAAATGGATATTCAACCGATAAGCAACAATAAATTTATAGTCGGATTGACCTGTGACGAGATGAAGGACCTTGATATTACATATGATGATATGGACTATTCTAACATTGAAACAAGGCGCGTGATATGGACGATTCTCGACACAGTTCGCCGCGATACGGGTCGTGACGTTGACCCCTCGGGCAACCTGATGATCGAAGCAGCGCCCGATACCGACGGCGGCTGTCTTTTGATGTTCACCGTCGCGAGCGGTCCGAACAAAAAGAGTGAAACCGTAATTTCAAAGGCGAACCCGACACGAATATATGAATTTGAAAATCTTGATAACCTGCTTGATTTCATGCGGTTTCTGCCCGACAATTCCCGACGGATATTTACCAAAGAAAGCAAATACCGACTGGAGCTTCCGACAGAAACGGCAACCGAGCTTCAGCGTATGCTGAATGAATATGCTAAGTTCATCGGCAAAAGCAGCCTTGCCGTTGCCCACACTCATGAGCATTGGCGAGAGCTTTAACCTCTCAAGGCTTCAATCGTTTTTGCAGGGTCAGGTGAACCGAAAATCGCACTGCCTGCAACAAGTACGTTTGCTCCTGCCTCAACAGCGGTCGGTGCGGTCGCTTCGGAAATTCCGCCGTCAACCTGGATATCAATATCAATTCCACGCTCTGCACATTCCTTGCGCAGAGCGATAATTTTACCCATCATGTCCCCCATGAACTTCTGACCGCCGAAGCCCGGTTCAACAGTCATGATAAGAACCATGCTCAGCTTGTCAAGATAGGGGAAAACCGTTTCAACGGGTGTGTTCGGCTTAACGGCAAGACCTGCCTTACAGCCGCCCGAAATGATTTTATCTATAGTTTCGTCGATCGGAGAATCTGATTCAACGTGGAAGTCAATTATATCTGCGCCCGCCTTGATGAAATCGTCAACATATTTAAGCGGATCGCTTATCATAAGGTGGCAGTCAAAAACCTTGTCGCTGCACTTTCTTATGCACTTAACAACAGGCGCACCGAAGGTAAGGTTCGGCACAAAATGACCGTCCATAACGTCAATATGGATCCAGTCCGCGCCGCAGGCATCCATGCGAGCGGTTTCCTCACCCATTTTTGAAAAATCGCAGGAGAGAATTGACGGAGCAATAAGTATCATAAGAAGCACCCTTCCGATTATTATATATAATTAAATATATTATATAATTAAATGCGCCCGAGGTCAAGAAAAATCGGGCGCATTTTTAATGTAAATTGGTTAAATATAATTTTTTATTTCTGAAAGTGAGCGCACGGTGAAATCGGGCAGATCCGAGCTTTCGTTCGTCAGATTGTGGTCGTACCAGCAGGTTTTCATTCCGAAGCTTGCGCCGCCCTCAATATCGGCGGTCAGAGAATCGCCTATCATCAATGTTTCCGACGGGGAAATCGTGCCGATTATTTCAAAGCAACGCTCAAAGAATTCCTTTTTCGGCTTAGAAAAGCCAATCTGCTCCGAGATAAAAATTCTGTCGAGATATTCGGCCATTCCTGCGTTGTTGAGCCGCTTTATCTGCTGTGCATATGAAGCGTTGCTTGCCGCGCAGACAAGATATTTGCCGTGAAGATATTTAAGCAGATCAAGCGCGCCGTCAACAGGCTCGGCGCTCTCGGTCAGATGGGAGTAAAATACTTTTTCAAATTCAACGCCGTCAACGTCAATCCCGAGCAAAGCGAAAATCATATTCCAGCGGCAGGCATAAAGCTCCTCTTTTGTCAGTTCGCCCTTTTCAATTCTGAGCCAAAGACGGTTATTTATCATGTTGAAAGTATCAAACATTGAATCTTCAAAATCCAGATTGTAGTCCTCAAACGCCTTTTGCATCGACCAAAGGGCGCATTTGTTGAAATCCAGAAGAGTATTGTCAATGTCAATAAAGACAGCCTTGATATTATCCATAAAATCACCGAAATTATTATAACACAGATCCCTGCCTATTACAAACTGTTAAATGTAATATTTTTTTGCAAGGGGATACTTATATGGTCAAAAAATGCACAATTCTACTTTAATTTTCAACATCTTTTTTCTACTTGACAATTATAATCATCGGTGTTACAATGCGAAGCATAAACGCAATGACATGGAATATTAAGCGCAAGACTCCTCACAGAGAGATGCAATAGGCTGAAAGGCATCAGGAAAGTTAAACGCCGAACTCGCCATCGAGCGGCTGTGCCGAACAAAAAAGTAGGTTCAGACGGAAGCAACCGTTATTTTGCAGGAATATGAAGTATTCCATGAGCGCATTCCGACAGGAATGAAAAAGAGTGGTACCACGGAAGCTTGTCCTTTCGTCTCTTATGTTTTAAGCAGGAGACGGGAGGACTTTTGTTTATAATAAAAGAAAGGCGGCTTGATTATTATGTCCGAATACAATTCAAATTACAGTCTTTATCTTCCAAGCTATTCAATCGGTCCGAATTGCTATAAGGAAATTCCGTATGTTACACGCTTCTTCGGCAAGACTGCCGCAGTCATCGGCGGCAAAACGGCACTTGCAAAGGCAAAAAACGCATTGATCGAAGGTGTTAAAGGCTCCGATGTCAAGCTTCTTGATTTTATCGAATACGGAGGCAATTCCACCTACGAAAACGGCGATGCGCTTATCGCAAATCCGACAGTCAAAAAAGCCGATATGATTTTCGCCGTAGGCGGAGGACGCGCCTGCGATACCGTTAAATACGTTGCCGACAAGCTTGATAAACCGCTGTTCACTTTCCCGACCGTCGGTTCAAACTGTGCTTCGGTTACGGCAATTTCCGTTATTTACAATCCCGACGGTTCATTCAGGGATTATTATTATCCGAAGCTTGCCAATCATTGCTTTATCAATTCCGCGGTTATTGCCGATTCACCCGAAAAGCTCTTGTGGGCAGGCATAGGCGATGCGCTCAGCAAGGAATATGAAGCTGTTTTCTCATCAAAAGACGATACGCTTTCCCATACTCCGCTTATGGGCAGACAGGTCAGCCGTATTTGCACAGATCCGCTGATTGAGTACGGCGCACAGGCTCTCGAATCAATCAGAGAGAAAAAGCCCTCATATGCCCTTGACCAGGTCATTCTTGATATCATTGTTTCAACCGGCATCGTCTCAAACATGATGACAACCGTTGACAGCTATTATTACAATTCAACCCTTGCACACTGTATTTATTACGGCGCAACCGTCACGGAGCACGGTCACAGTCACCTGCACGGCGAAATTGTTTCGCTCGGAGTTCTTTGTCTTTTGCAATATGAAGGAAGGTCAGATGAAGTTGAACGTATTATGGAGTTCAATAAGTCTATCGGTCTCCCTGTTTGCTTCGACGATATTGAAATCGGCGAAAGTGAATTTGATAAGATGGCGGATAAGTTTGTTCAAACGACAGAATGGGCACACATGCCGAAAGGAGTTACACGGGAAGCATACGTTGACGCCATGAAAAAGCTGAATGAAATCGGCAGAAAATTTAAGAAAAACAAATAAGCTTCGATAAAAAAGGCTGTAAATCCAAAAGCGATTTGCTTTACGATTTACAGCCTGATTTTTTATTTTGTTTCAATATAATACGGGCAGATGTCCTCGTAGTGTCCGTCCTTCATTCGGAATCCTTTGGGGATAGTGCCGAGCTGTTTGAATCCGATGCGCTCGTAAAGATGTCTTGCGTGAATGTTCGTCGCAACGACCGCATTGAATTGCAGAATTCCGAAGCCGTGCGTCTTTGCCTGAGCTACACAGTCACGCACCAGCTTTTCGCCGATGTGCAAGCCGCGGCTCTCGGAGGAAACAGCATAGCTTGCGTTCGCGATATGGCCGCATCTGCCGACATTGTTCGGGTGAAGAATGTACATTCCGTAAACCTTGCCGTCCTCGCCGACCGCAACGCCGCAATAGGTTTGTTGAGCGAAAAACTCTTTTGCACCCTCATCCGTGAGATCTTCCTCCTGAGGAAAAGCAATGCCCTCGTCAACAACCTCGTTCCATATATCTTTCATAGCGGGAATATCGTCCGCACCGTATTTTCTTACAACAATATTTTTCACGGTAATATCCTCTTCATATCAATAACATTCTGTCATTGTCAAGGTCACGTCCTGCCGCTTCCTTGAATTTCTGAAGCAGATCGGGTACTGTAAGAGCCTTTCTTTCCTCGCCCGAGGTGTCCATGATAATCCGGCCGTTGTTCATCATTATTGTTCTGTTGCCAAGCTCGAGAGCCGACTGCATATTATGAGTAATCATCATGCAGGTAAGCTTGTTTTCGGCAACGATTTTTTCTGTCAGGGAGAGAACTTTTTCCGCCGTTCCGGGGTCAAGAGCCGCCGTGTGCTCATCAAGAAGAAGCAGCTCGGGCGGATTGAATGTCGCCATCATAAGCGTAAGAGCCTGTCGCTGACCGCCCGAAAAAAGTCCGACGGGCTGGCTCATTCTGTTTTCAAGTCCCATATCAAGCAGTGCGACGCGCTCACGGAAGGCTTTTTTGTCCATCTTTGAAACGTGGCTGAGCCAACCGCCTCTGCCTGCGGCAAGAGCAAGGTTTTCTTCAACCGTCATTCCGGGTGCACTGCCTTTCATCGGATCCTGAAAAAGTCTGCCGATTTTTCTCGCACGCTTGTGCTCGGGCATGAGCGTTATATCCTTGCCGTTCAATTCGATTCTGCCGCTGTCAACGATAAATGTTCCTGCGATCGCATTGAAAAGCGTTGATTTGCCTGCGCCGTTCGCTCCGATTACTGTAATAAAATCGCCGTCATTAACCTTGATTGAAAGATCACTTAAAGCTTTTTTGGCGTCCGTCGTTCCCGAATTAAAGGTGATGGAAATGTTGGAGATATTAAGCATTACGCAGTCCTCCTTCCGAAGCGCTGATCAAGCTTACGCTTTAAGAACGGGAACCTTGTTTTGAGATAGGGAATCGAAATCGCAAGCACAACGATGACTGACGAAACGAATTTGAGCATGAATGCCGGCATGTCGAAGCGGAGTGCAATGGTATAAACAAGTCTGAAAACGAATGCGCCGAGAACCATTCCGACGATTTGAAGCGGAATTTTCTTTCTGCCGAGGAAAACGTTACCGATAAGCAGTGACGCAAGTGCGATCGTAACCATTCCCGTACCGATATCAATGTTGACCGACTTCTGTGACTGGGCAAGCAGACAGCCTGAAAGAGCCGTGAAAGAGTTTGCGATGCAAAGTCCGACGATCGTTGTGAAAACGGGATTGATCGACGATGAGCGAACCATATCGGGGTTGTTGCCCGTTGCACGAATTGCAAGTCCGAGCTTCGTTCTGAGGAAAAGTGCAAGAAGAACTCCGACGATGATAACCGCAAGCAATGCGACGATCAGCTTATACTGCTCCATGAACGGAGTGTTTCTGAGCAGATCGAGCGCTTTTGTGAAAACGGTGTCTGTCTTGTTGAGATTAAGAATCGATGAATTGCCCATGACGGCTATGTTGATGGAGTACAGCGCCGTGTTTACAATGATGCCTGCAAGCAGGCTGTTGACGCCCATTTTCGTCTGAAGAAACGCGGTGATGAAGCCCGACGCAATACCTGCCGCCATAGCCGCAGGAAGCGCAAGAAACGGGTGACCCGAGAGTGTAACGACCGCACCGACGGTTGCCCCAAGAGTGAAGCAGCCGTCGGTCGATAAGTCGCATACGTTAAGCATCGAATAGCTCAGATAAAGTGCAATTACAGTAAGTGCGCTTATGAGTCCAAGCTCGGATGCGGTTTGAATAAGTGCTAAAACAGAACCCAGCGACATAAGTTAAGTTCCTTTCAAATAATTATTTCTGTCCGTCGAAGCTTTCGGCGGTCTTAATCTGCTCAACCTTTGTGCAGTGTGGAGCGATAGCCTTTGCAACCTCGTCATAGTTCATGCCGAGCTGTGAGCAAATGTCTGTGTTGATCGTTGCGGTACCGTTGTCAAATGTACGAACTGCAACCTCCGAAGGATTCTTGCCCTCAAGAAGAATTTCTGCGATCATGTTTGCTGTTTCCTTGCCGAGGTTGATGTAGTCAACACCGAAGCCGAGGAATGCGCCGTTGAGTGCAAATGAATCGGCACCTGTGAAGTGGGGGATACCTGCCTTTGCGAAGATCTCATAGATCGAAAGCTCTGCTGTCATGATCGAGTTGTCTGTCGGAGTGAAAACTGCGTCAACCTTATCGGAAACAAGTGCCTGAGCGGCAAGTGTGATTTCATCGGCTGTCTTGCCTGTCTTTTCAACGTAAGCAATGCCCTTCTTCTCAAGATATGCCTTTGCGTCCTTGATAGCGGCTGTTGATGAATCCTGTCCTACATCATAGAGGAGACCGACCTTTTTGATGCTCGGCTTTGTCTCAAACATGATATCCATGATAGCGTTTGTGTTGAGATAATCCGAGGTGCCCGTGATGTTTGCGCCGGGAGCCTCAAGAGATTTTACAAGCTTTGCACCGACGGGATCGGTAACTGCCGAGAAAACAACGGGAAGATTTTTGCCCTCTGTTGCGTTCTGCATTGCCATTGCAACGGGTGTTGCAACACCGACCATGAGGTCAACGTCATCGGCGATGAAGTTGGAAACGATCTGATTGAGAACATTGTTGTCTGCGTTGCAGTTCTGGTATTTAACGTCGAATGTAACACCCTTTTCCTTGCCGATTGCGGCGAGCTGTGACTGAATGTTTTCAACTATCTGGTTGAGCGAAGCGTCGTTGACGTAGTTGCAAAGTCCAATCGTGTATGTGCTTTTGGTTTTGGGCTTGGAAGCTGTACCGCAAGCGGTAAGAGTTGCGAGAATGAGTATGGCACAAACTGCAAGAGAAATAAACTTTTTCATGATAATATCAACCTTTCTGAAATAAAATATAATGTTGTGTTTAGTCTTTTAAATATGTTCGAGGTAAAAATTCAGTCGGCGCGCCTGCGCCAAAGCTTAGTCAGTAAAATCATAATAGAACCTCCCGTGAAAATAAAAAAATCCTGTCCCTGCAATTTCTTGCCGGGACAGGAATAAAAATCATATCCTGTGGTGCCACCCTGCTTGACGCTTTCGCATCCACTCTGACGTACTAACCATACGCTGACCGTTGTTCACGGAGAGTCACCTCCGTCTCACATACTCCGAAGCAATGCTTCGTTTCCGCTCGCCCTCGAAAGTCCATTCGATCAAATCTTCTTCTGCCGCAATCCCACCGCCTGCGGCTCTCTGAAAGAACAGTGTTAAGATCTACTCACTCTTTCTCATCGGTTTAGACGCATTATACTACCGAATTTTTCGGTTGTCAATAGGTTTTTTGAAAAAATTTTTGCCTTATATATACATTTTTACATCGTTTTCAATGAGAGTTACTACAAAATCATCTAAATTTGTTGAATCCAATTCTATGTGGATGGTCTTTTTATCGGTTTTAAGCTTTCCTATATTGTTTCCATAATCAAAATACTGACATTCGGAATATTTTATAGTACAGTCCTTGTGAAAGAATGATGTGTAGACAAAGCTGTCGCTTATTCCGCCGAAAGTAATCTCCCAAATCTGTGCGGCAAAGGTCAAAGCCATGCACGCCAGGCTCAACAAGCAAAAAAACAGAATACAATAAAATGAATCGTCTATTTTCAGCTTTATCCATATTGTTATTCCCGCGAAGATAAAGGTCAGTATTATTCCGAGAAAGCTATATCTTTTGGGCAAACGGACTGCCGACCGGTTTTCATCCTTGAGCATTTCGTCACGCTTCTTGTTTTTCACTTCGCCGTAAACGGCTAATATTACTGTGACGATCGGAATCAGCATCCAAAAATAAATATATGTTATACGGTCCATTTCAATCATCCTCTTATAAAAAAGGCACGGCACGAAAGCTGTACCATGCCTTTATTTTATCAGTCATTGCCGAAGAAAGCTTCGTGAACTGCGGAAACAGCCTTATCGGCATCCTTCTCGTCAATAAGTACGGAGATCTTAATCTCGCTCGTTGAGATCGTCTGAATATTGATTCCCTTGCCGTAGAGAGCCTCAAACATCTTTGAAGCGGTACCGGGATGAGTTTCCATACCTGCACCGACAACGGAAACCTTAGCTACCGTGTTGTCGCTGAATACCTTTGCGTCACCGATAAACGGAAGAGCCTTAATGCACTCAACAGCCTCCTCCTCGTTTGCCATGCTGACGGTGAAAACAATATCCTTTGTGTTGTCTCTGCCGACCGACTGGAGAATGATATCAACATTTATGTTGTTCTTTGCAAGCTGTGAGAAAACCTTGAATGCGATTCCCGGAACATCCTCAACGCCTACGATAGAAATTTTCGATACGTCCTTATCCTTTGTTACGCCTCTGACTAACATCTTTTCCATTTTAGTGGTCTCCTTTACGATTGTTCCCGGGATCGGGTTAAGGCTTGAAATAACCTCAAGCTCAACATTATATTTCTTTGCCATTTCAACCGAACGGTTGTTGAGAACCTGCGCGCCGAGCGTTGCAAGCTCAAGCATCTCGTCATATGTGATCTCCTGAAGTCTGCGTGCGCCTGCCACCTTACGGGGGTCTGCGGTATAAACACCGTCAACGTCGGTAAATATCTGACATCTGTCGGCATTGAGAGCCGCCGCAATTGCAACTGCGCTTGTGTCCGAGCCGCCGCGTCCGAGGGTCGTCATGTCCTGATACTTGTTAAGTCCCTGAAAGCCTGCAACAACAACGATCTTGCGGTTGTCAAGCTCGGTTCTGATTCTGTCAGTCTCGACCTTTTTAATTCTTGCCGCCGAGTAAACGGAATCGGTGCGGAAGCCTGCCTGCCAGCCGAGAAGCGAAATTGCAGGACAGCCGAGCTCCTCAATAGCCATTGCAAGCAGAGCAATTGAAATCTGCTCGCCTGCCGCCATGAGCATATCCATCTCGCGCTTTGAATTGTGAGCGCTGATCTCTTTTGCCTTTGCGATAAGGTCATCTGTTGTGTCGCCCTGAGCGGAAACAACAACTACAACGTCATTGCCCTTTTTGTAGGTGTCCGTTACGATTCTTGCAACGTTCATGACACGTTCCGTGTTGGCGACCGAGCTGCCGCCGAATTTTTGAACTATAAGTCCCATGATCAATTCACCACTTTATATTTTAATAATTAACTACCCTGATTGTTGAAAGCACGTTAATGTTCTTAATTTCGCCGAGCTTGGCTCTGAGCGTGCCCTCCTTGTCCGCCGATGTGACGAATGCAAATTCGTCCTCGGGAGCATTTTCTCTCGAAAGAACCTTGATGTCGCCGAAAAGCTCCCTGACTTTGCTGAGCGCACATTCCTTACAGCCTGTTGCGCGGACATAAAGCGCCGTTTCAACCTCGTTATAATCGACGAGAGAACCGTCAACCGCCTTATCCCAGCTTATGCCCTTGTTACGTCCGATGTGCTGCGCACAGTCGATAATATCGGCAACAACAGCGCTTGCCGTTGCCATTTTGCCTGCGCCCTGACCGTAGAAAGCAACATCGCCGACCGCATTGCCGCGAACGAGGACGGAATTGAATACTCCGTTGACGCCCGAAAGAATACTGGAATCCGAAACAAATGCGGGAGTAACCATTGCGGCGGTCTTGTCACCAATCTTCTTCGCTCTGCCGAGAAGCTTGATCACGCCGCCCCAGGAGCGAGCATAGTCAACGTCCTCAAGCGTGATTTTGGTTATGCCCTCGGTGTAGACCGACTTGGGATAAACATGCTTGCCGAAGCAGAGAGCGGCAAGAATACAGATCTTACGGCATGCGTCGAAGCCCTCGATATCGGCAGTCGGATCCTTTTCGGCGTAGCCGTTGTCCTGAGCCAGCTTGAGAGCATCCTCAAAGCTCATCGAATCAAAAATCATCTTTGAAAGAATGAAGTTCGTCGTGCCGTTGAGTATGCCTGCAACCTCGGTTATTTCATTTGCGGCAAGGCACTGAATAATCGGGCGCAGAACGGGAATTCCGCCGCCGACGCTTGCCTCAAACATGAAGTTTACATTGTTCTCCTTTGCCAGCTCAAGCAGGATATCGCCCTTTTCGGCAACAAGCTCCTTGTTTGATGTGACAACTGATTTGCCTGCCTTGAGGCAGGAGGAAACAAATTCAAAGGCAGGGTGAAGTCCGCCCATAGCCTCTGCGACGATTTTAACATCGCCGTCGTTGAGAATAACATTGAAATCGTCAATTATCTTATCTTCGTTTTTGTCACCGGGAAATTTTCTGAGGTCAAGGATATACTTGACATTCATTTTTTCTCCGATCTTGCCCGTGATTTTTCGGTCGTTGAGCGAGATAACCTCGGCAACACCCGAACCTACAACACCGTAGCCTAAAACAGCTATGTCCATTGTTTTCAACTCCCTGTTTATTGAACAATAATCATCTTAGTTTATCACAAAAGAGTTAAATAATAAAGTGTTTTTTAAAATTTTTTCATTTTTTATTTGCATTATCCTCTTTTATGGTATAATATATTCAGTATAAGGCACTTTGTGAAAATTTTTTGGAGTGAGGTTGATTATGGATAAAGCCGAAATCAGACGCAAAAAGATTATAAACATAGTCTATTACGCCATTGTATTGGGTTTGGCATATTTATTCCTGAAATACTGTTTCTCGATGTTTGCGCCGTTTCTCATCGCATTTTTTATTGCGGTGATCGTGCAAAGACCGACAAACTTTATAACAAGGAAAACAAAAATCAAAAAGGGAATAACCGCAACGGTTCTTGTCCTTCTTTTGTATCTGGTGATTGCCGCTTTGATTTCTCTCATCGGCGTTAAGCTTGTTGACGGAATAAAAAGCCTTGTCGCCTTTATTCAATCAAAGCTGACGGATATTCCGACGCTGATTGAGAACATCAAAAAATGGTCGCTTAACACAATAAGATTCTTGCCCGACGGGCTTGAGGCAAAAGCGCAGAATTCAATGATTCCGTTCTTCGACGCGCTTAAGGAAAAGAGTGCAAGCGAAATTGCAAGCTTTATCATGGATAAGGCATCGAACGGCGAAAAGTTCTCTCTTGCGAGCCTTTCAACTCCGCTCAGCGGAATTTGGAGCACGGCGAAGCAGATCCCGTCCGTTTTTGTCGCCGTTATGATAGCGATAGTTTCCTCCTGCTTTATGGCTGTTGACTATGACCGACTTGTTATCTTTATCAAGGGACAGATGTCCGCAGAGAACGAGGGTAAGCTCTCGGCAACCAAGCGAATCGTGTTCAAGTCGCTCGGAAAGCTCATTAAATCATATGTTCTCATCATTTGCATAACGGGAATGGAGCTTTTTGTCGGATTAAATATTCTTACGCTTATCGGAATTTACAAGGACGGCAACATAATCGCCTTGTCGCTGATAATCGCCGTGCTGGATATTCTTCCTGTTATCGGAACGGGTACGTTTATGGTTCCTTGGGCACTTTACAGCCTGATTACAGGCAAGGTCGGGTTGGCAATCGGACTGTTCATTGTTTACGCAGTTATCTATGTTGTCAGACAGATTATTGAGCCGAAAATCGTCGGCGGTACGGTTGATTTGCCGTCGTTTGTCACCCTTATGGGTATGTACATCGGTTCGCAGCTCTTCGGATTTATCGGTATCTTCCTTGTGCCGATCCTCATAATTATTATAAAGCTTCTCAACGATGAGGGAATTATCCACCTTTGGAACAACAGCGATGCGTTTGAAGATGAAGTTTCCTCCGAGCCTAAAATCAAGCTCCCGAAGCTGTCATTTTTGAAGAAGAAAAAGAAATAAAAATCATAACCAAATAATAAAAAGAGGTCGTTTTGTGACCTCTTTTTTCTATGTGTCACCGTAAATATACGGTGATTTTTTATTGCCGAAAATGCTCAGTCAGTCTTTTTTACAGCGCAGATAAATTCCGAGAGCTTGATCTGTTCCTCGTCATCAAGGAGCTGGATTGCAGACAAAAGATAAGGGTTGACCTTGTTTCTCTGCTCGGAAAAGAAATCCTGAACGGAAATATCAAGGGCAAAGCAAATGTACGAAAGCATCTCAACAGTGGGATTCTTTTTGTTCATTTCAAGGTCACGCAGATAGCTTTGTGAAATTCCGGCAAGGTTAGCCAGCTTGTTCGTACTCATATTTTTTCTTTCCCTTAGCTCAACTATTCTTTTTCCGATGTCCATTTAATCACCTCGTATATTATAATAATCGTTATTGCGAAAAAATATTACAGTTATAGTGTTGACATATTATTGCTATAGTGATAAAATATCATCACCATTGAAATAATTACATTTGTGAAAAAAGGAGGAGCGATATGAAAAAAATTATTTCTGTTGTGTTGGTTTTGGCGATTGTCGGCATCGGCATTTATTTTATTGCCTCGCATAAAAGTGATGAAGACAAGATTGTTGAACGCTTGGAGGCTTTTGAAACTGCGTATGCAAGCGGAGATATGGACGGATGCCTCGACTGTCTTGATTCCAAAAGCCGCAATGCCTTAAAAGGCATCGGCAAGGTCAGTTCGGCTCTCGGCTACGGCATCGGAGATTTATTCAGCGGTATGTTTTCCTTGGGTGTTGCAACTTATGACGAGCAGGTTGAATTTAAGGTGAAGGAAATAAAATATACCGACAAAACCCACGCTAAAGTGACTGCAGAAGTGTGGCTCAGCAAGGACAATCTTCATAATGAATCCACAAGTGTGGAAACATTTGAAATGGTGAAAGAAAAAAACGATTGGTATTTGGTAGAAGATTTTTAAGGAGGTACAGAAATGAAAAAAGCAGTATCAGTAATTTTGATTTTAACGGTGATTTTCTCGCTTTCAGCCTGCGGCAAAAAGAAAAAATCGGACATCGTGGTTGTTAAAGATTATGAATCGCAGCCTTTAGACGATGAAAATAACGGTGAAAAAATAAGCGCGCTGAATTTAAAAAATGTTGCTGATTTTAAAAACGGTTATGCTTGGGTAGAAAGCTCAGAAGGAAGCTCTTTCCTTATAAATACAAAAGGAAAAATAATATACACTTCTGCATCATGCTATAAATATCATGACATGAGTAATGACGCTTGTTTTGTGCAGGAGAAGATAGGTGAAAATAAATATGAATATAAAATAATAAACAAAAACGGACAGGTTGTTGCATCTTCTGCGGACGGAAAGTTCGATGAGATTTTGGCGTCGGGAGATAATTTGTTTTTTGTTCATAAATATGAGGGCGGTATAGACAGTTCGAGAAATTTATACGGAACAATCAACGAAAAGGGTGAGTTTGTAAACAACTTAAGAGAATGTCCGTTTGTGAATTCAAAAGAAGCGGAAGCAAAATATATTGGTGCAAAATCATTTATTTTCGGAAATTTGATTTATTATCGTGGCTATTCAAGTATTTATATGTCAAACTGCGATAAGTTTTTTGATAACAGTAATACGTGGCAAAAGTATACCAGCATTGGAAACAATCTGTATATTTTATACAATCACGGAATTATGGCAGAGGGAAGTGAAATGAAATATAGCGAATTTAACGATGAAGGGTACAAATATACTGTAATTCGATCCGACGGAAAAATAGAAAAGGCACCCAAATTTGATAATGTTGTGAACGGTTTCTTTATAACAGTAGATAGTGAGAAAAAAGCAGTATCATTTATTGATTCTGCAACAGGAAAAACGTTTATATTCTCAAAATATTTCATTTCTGATGTTTACCATGATAAAGTTAGAGCAGCGGACAATAATCTGTTGGTAAGCATTAAAGGTGAGGATGGAAATGTTTATTATACAGTTTTAGATAGAAACGGCAATATGCTGTTCGAACCTATTTCGGGTAAAAGTGCAGACGCAAATGATGGTAAGATAACATTGTTAAAAGATGATGGCTATTCAGTTTTGGATTATTCAGGCAATGTGATAATAAACAGCGGTAAGTATAATTATATCGGTACCTTCAACGATGGTATCGCATGGGCAAAAAATTCATCGGATCAATATGTCGGTATAGATGAAAAAGGTAACGTTGTTATATCATAAAAATGCAAAGCAAAAACAAAGCCGCAGGAATCACCCTGCGGCTTTGTTTTTGCTTATATTTTATTATTCTACGCCCCTGTAAAGGAGTCCTCTTGTGAATTCACCGTGCGGCTTTTTGGAGCCTTTGATATAGTCCTGAATCACGAGCGATGTTTTTTCCTTGCTCTCGTCCGTAAAATAAAGGAGCATAAAGTCCATGTTTCTTATCTCTCCGAGCCTGTCCGCCATATAGACGGGAACACTGTTGAGAATCTCGCTGCAGCCGGAGCGGCAGTCGATCGTGAATTCAATTCCTCTGCGGTCGGTCAGCTTGCCCGTGCGCTTACATTCTGCACAGGATTTTCCGTTTTTCTGCGGACAGTTTCTTGTCAGCATCAAAGGCAGTCTGCCGTAGGCAAAAACACCCCTCGGCGCATTTCCGCCGATTGCCTGAGCCTGAGCCAGGGTTAGCTCGGGTGAAAGCAGAATTCTGTTTATTCCCATACCTTCGAGCGACTTTACGGAGAGCGAGTTGAACACGTTTGAGCCGATAAAGGCATTCGGTTTAAGCCCTGCCTTTTGAATAAGCACAATTCCGTCAAGTGTGCCTGCCCATGCTTCGGTTATGCCGTATTCCTTTGCGCTTTTCAGCTTTTCGAGAACCTTTTCATCATTTGAAAAAATTCCTCTCGGCATTTCAACGCTGACTCTGAGCGATTTTTTGACCCTTTCCTCATCGCCGAGCGGCACAATGACCTGTTCAATATAATCCCAGTTTTCGGGTATATTATCAATATCTGCGAAGCGGCATATAAGCCGTTTTTTGCCCGGAGTATGTGGTTGAACCTTGACATATTCCGGTGTAAAGCTCTTAGCCTGAATCTTATTTTCATCAAGCTTCTCGATAACCTCACGGCGCAGTTTGTTAAGCTCAGAAACAGGAATAAACAGTCCGTCATCCAGTTCAATGTCAATATCGCCGCAAATAAATCTTGTTCCGCCGACCTTGGAAAGCTGGTTGTGAACCGATTTGGCAGTCGTAGCCTTGTTCATTGCAAGCTGAGGAACCTCACCCTCGGCGAAAGCATTTTTTGCACCTGCTCTTGCGGCAAGCGATATCGGCTCGTCCTTCAAAGCGGTAAAAGCAAAGTCAATAACAGTATCAGCTTTTTCTTTTTCGTAGAGCTTTTCAAGCTTTTTAAGAACGCCGGATGCCGCCGTAACATCATCCTTGCGGCGAATTCCGAACATGTCATATCCGAGCTTGTTTCTGTAATAGCCGTCCGTGAAACCCGAACGGGAGAACACGGAACGCAGATCGTCTCGGAGAGCGTTATCCGTCACGCCGTCCACGCTGTTGCGGCAAGCCTTGACCGCTGCGGCAACGTATTCCGGCCGCTTCATTCTACCTTCTATTTTGAATGAGCAAACGCCCATTTCAGCCATTTCGGATATATAATCAATTAGTGAAAGATCCTTTAAGCTCAGGTCATGGCCTGTTCCGTTTTCAACCGAGAAGGGTAGCCGGCACGGCTGAGCACATGCGCCTCTGTTACCGCTTCGTGAACCGAGAACGGCACTGAAAAGGCATTGACCTGAAACGCACATACAGAGCGCACCGTGGACGAAACATTCAAGCTCGATAGGCGAGCTTTCGCAAAGCTTTTTGATTTCTTCTTTTGACAGCTCGCGGGGAAGAACGGCTCGGGTAAAGCCGAGCTTTTTAAGCCTTTTAAGACCTGCGGCGGTCTGGACGGACATCTGAGTTGAAGCGTGGAGCGGCATATCGGGCGCGGTTCTGTGAATAAGCTCGGCAAGACCGATATCCTGCACGATGATCGCGTCAACACCTGCTTCACAGGCAAGCTGAACAGCCTCCTGAGCCTTTTCAAGCTCCCCGTCGGATACAAGAGTATTAAGCGTGAGATGCACCTTTACATTGTGCTTGTGGCAATATGCCACGGCTTCCATGAGCTGTTCGTTATCAAAATTTTCCGCACTTCGGCGTGCGTTCAGATTTTTAATACCGAGGTAAACTGCATCCGCTCCGCTTCGCACGGCGGCAATAAGCGCCTGGGGCGAACCGGCAGGCGCAAGAATTTCAGGTTTTATCATAGCATTTCCTTTTCTTCGAGACTGCGGCGGATGCTCCTGAGGTCTCTTGTCATGCGCTCGGCTTCACGGCGAGCCATTTCGGCTTCCGTCTTTGCCTTTGCGGCATCCTCCATGTACATCTGAATTTGAGACTTTAGAAAATCGTTTGATTTTTCAGCCTGTCTGAGCTTATCGGCATAGTCAAGGGCGCTGAGAACAGCCGCCTGAACCTGAGAAAGTCTCGGGTGGTCGTGAATAAGACCCGTGATTTCGTCGTCAAGATCCTCGCCGAGATTTTTCATGTAGGCGATCTCCTCATCGGTCGTGATATAATAATCCAGTCCTCCGATCGTGAGCCTTACTTTGTTTTTTCCCATAACTGTACCTCCGCAGAATAATTGCGCATAACTTCGCAAATATTAAGATTATAAAGCTATTATACTATAATTTTCGATTTTGATAAAGAGTTTTTTCGCATTTTTTTGACATTTTTATCGGCTCGGAGCATATATTTTATTTGCTTACGGCGGATAATAATGCGATATTTGGTTAAAATATATATTTATAATACCGTTTTGATAATATAACACCGTTTTTTCGTTGAAGTGCATAAAATACGGGGCTGAAATTCGTATAAGCAAATTGAAATATACTGTTGTATTTTTTGCAGAAATGGTATAAAATGAATTTGTAATGAACAGAAAACCAAGTCAGGAGGCTTTTTATGAATTATAAACTTACCAAAAAGGAAGCCAAGGAGCTTATCGTCAATAAGCTTTCCCATTTCTACGGCGTTTCGCCCGAGGAGGCTACCTATGAGCATTATTACAAGGCGATTGCTCTCATTCTGCGCGACATGATGATGCAGGGCAGAAAGGAATTTCACAACGAGGCGAAGAAAGCAGATTCGAAGAAGATATATTATCTTTGCATGGAATTTCTTATGGGCCGCTCGCTTAAGAACAATCTTTTCAATCTCAATCTTACAAAAACAATGGAATCCGCTCTCAAGGATTTCGGCATAAAGCTCGACAAGCTCTATGACTGCGAGCCCGATGCGGGTCTCGGCAACGGCGGTCTCGGCAGACTTGCCGCCTGCTACCTCGACGGTCTTGCGAGCCAGGGCTATTACGCAAAGGGCTATTCGATCCTCTACGAATACGGCATTTTCAAGCAGAAGCTTGTTGACGGCTGGCAGACCGAGCTGCCCGATTTCTGGCTTCCCGGCGGAGATGTATGGCTTGTTCCTCATGAGGAGGAGGCAGTCGATATACTCTTTGAGGGCTGGGTCGATGAAAGCTGGGACAATCAGTATCACCACGTTGAACAGCGTGACTGTAACAAGGTGAAGGCTATTCCCTATGATATGTTCGTTTCGGGCAAGGACGGCAAGGGTATAAGCGTTCTCCGTCTTTGGAGCGCTAAGGCGCCCGGACTTGACATGGATATGTTCAATCAGGGCGATTACATGCGAGCAATGGAGCAGAACGCAATGGCTGAGGTTATCAGTAAGGTTCTCTATCCGTCGGATAACCACCCAGAGGGTAAGAGCCTCCGTTTGCGTCAGCAGTATTTCCTCGTTTCTGCTTCAATTCAGGATATCATAAACACTCACCTGAGAATTTACGGCACGGTTGACAACCTCGCCGATAAAATCGCAATTCATATCAACGATACCCACCCGACCCTTGCAATTCCCGAGCTGATGAGAATTCTCCTCGACGACTGCGGCTACGGCTGGGACGAGGCATGGAATATTGTCACCAATACCGTTGCTTACACTAACCACACCGTTATGGCTGAGGCTCTCGAGTGCTGGCCCGAGGATCTTTTCAAGCGACTTCTTCCAAGAATCTATGAGATCACGAAGGAAATTGACAACCGCTTCCGCAGCTATGTCTGGAACGCAACGGGCGATGCAGACAAGGTTGAGCGCATGGCTATCGTTTCAAACGGCGTTATCAGAATGGCGAACATGTCCGTTGCAGGCTCTCACTGCGTAAACGGTGTTTCGGCTCTCCATTCAGAGATCCTCAAGGAGAGCGTTTTCAAGGATTTCTATTCGCTCACTCCCGATAAATTCACCAACGTTACAAACGGTATCGCACATCGCCGCTGGCTCTGCCAGTCGAATCCCGAGCTTACGAAGCTTCTTACCGAGCTTATCGGCAAAGGCTTTATTTATAACGGTGACGAGCTTGAAAAGCTCAAGCCCTACGCAACCGACGCAGAGGTTCTCAAGAAGCTCGAAAAAATCAAGCTCCACAACAAGGAGAGACTTGCCGAGCTTGTTAAGAAATCAAACGGAGTTGAGCTTGACCCGACATCAATCTTCGATGTTCAGGTTAAGAGACTGCACGAGTACAAGCGTCAGCACCTTAATGCCTTCCACATTCTTTCAAAGTATCTTGCAATCAAGGAAAATCCCGACGGAGATTTCACTCCGCACACCTATATTTTTGCCGCTAAGGCCGCTCCCGGCTACTTTATAGCGAAGAAGATCATCAGCTTCATCTGCTCTCTCGGCGAGCTTATTAACAACGATCCCGACGTGAGAGGCCGTCTTAAGGTTGTATATCTTGAGGATTACAATGTTACAATGGCTGAGAATCTTATGCCTGCGGCTGATATCAGCGAACAGATCTCTCTCTCAGGAACGGAAGCGAGCGGCACAGGCAACATGAAGCTCATGATCAACGGTGCAATTACTCTCGGCACAATGGACGGTGCAAACGTTGAGATTCACGAGGCTGTCGGTGACGACAACATCATCATCTTCGGTATGAGTACGCCTGAGGTCAACGAGCTTAAGAGAATCGGCTACAATCCGATGAATTATTATCAGAACAATGCCGATATACGCAAGGTCGTTGATTTCATCAACGGCGGAATCAACGGCAAGGTGTTCCCCGAGATCGGCGGCACTATCACACACCACGACCCGTACATGGTTCTTGCCGACTTTGCGGACTACAAGGCGGCTCAGGCTAAGGCTGAAAAGCTCTTTGCCGACAGAGAAACATGGAACAGAATGTCGCTGATGAATATTGCGGGAGCAGGACGCTTTGCCTGCGACAGAGCAATCAACGACTATGCCCGTGATATTTGGCATACAGAACCGCTCAGAAAATAAGAAAGGGGACTGCCGCATTTAGCGCAGACCAAAAAGCAAACAATAAACAGAAAAGGCTATAATTCACAAACGGCGATTAAGCAATTGTGAATTATAGCCTTGTTTTATTGTAGTAATGTTTGCGCTTTTAAACGCTTTTTTGTCCTGTTTACTTTGGGTGTTTTGTATTTAATTTCTGACGTAAACCCTGATGAGTCCCTCGTCGTTTACGATCATCTTGTAGCCTGCGTCAATGTACGGCTGCTCGATTTCGGCAACCTTGACCGAGGTTGTACCTCTGAGGTCGAGCACAAGATAATCGGTATCGACAGCATCGTGATAATACTGCTCGTAGATGACCTTGCGCTGTGACAGCCGCGGTACAAAGAATGTTGAAGCTGTTACGCTTGCGTCCTCGGGAATTTCGTCAAGCACCTGCGTTATACGCTCATACGACTGCCTGTTCATGTCGTAGCTCAGCGAATAGCTGACAACCCTCGGATAAAGCAGTGACAGCATCATTACAAGGCTCATAACAGCGGCAGACAGTGAGATATAAACGCCCTTTCGTTCCTTGATCTCGTTCAGATTTATTATCGAAACATAGAACAGAAACGCAGTCATTCCGAACGAATACTGCTTGCCGAGGTCGCACTGATAATAGTAGTCCGAAAGGAAGTTTATCAGCAGCGGACAGATGAGAATAAGCCTCGAAAATTTCTTCGTCATGAACGGAAGCATTGCAAGCGGAAGGAAAAGCTGGAGAAAATATATCAGCTTTCCGCCGTCTGAGCTTGGGCTTCTGAACAGCTCGTTGAAAACAAGCATCGGAGTTTTGAATACCGTTTTGATAACGCCCGAAAGGCCTTCCTCGGGAAGCTTGAGGTTTGCAAATCGGTTCGACATTATTCCCTCGCCGAAGTGCGAAATATAGAACACCGCGCAGCCGAAATAGATGAGCGAGATCACCATTAGCGCAATGCCCTTTTTATAATCCTTCCTCGAAACGAGAATGTAAAGCGCAAAGATGAAAACGTATGCAAATGCTTCTTCCTTAACCATAAGAACAAGAAAAGCGAAAATAAACATCGGGATTTTTTTGTTCAGCTCGTAGAAAAGGAACATCCACAGGAGCAACGGAAGAATGAAGCAGTTTTCATGAAAATCATAAATACATCCGTAGCCGATTGCAGGATACGCGCAATAGGCTATTGCCAGGAACATTTTTACCGTCGCGTTGAGATTATATTTTTTCATCAAAAGCAGAAGCGGTATAATGCCGCTCATCAGCAGAATGACCTGTGCGATTTGAAGAGTGATCTCCGATGGGAAAATATAATAAATCGGCAGAAGCAGATAAAGAACAGGGGAGAAGTGCACCGCAAAATGCGAGAGAAGCTTGTCTCGTTCGCAGGTTGAAAGCGGCTGAAAGCTCTCCTTGAGATTATAATAAATATTGCAGAAAATGCCGAAGTCAAAGTTGGGTGCGGTGTAGATCAAAACGCGCAGAACAACGATCGCGCAAACGAAAGCCGTAATTATCAGCGCCACGGTAATTGATGTTACAAGACCGACCTTTGGCGCAATGTCGATTTTGAGCTTTGCGAGGTAGGCATATCTCGCCGCGAGGAAAATCAGAACCGCAAAGCCGAGAATGATAAACTTGTCCGTTACTTTCATTGAGGCTTCGATCGCCAAAAGGCTTGCAGAGGCGAGCACGCATATCGGTACGGTTCGCTCACTTCTCAAAAGACTGCTTATTGCCGTTTGCAAGGCGAAAAAACCGACAAACAAGGCGGCTGCAGCAAGGATGTTTATTGATTGAAAGAGCTTTGCGTCAATCGTGTCGGCAGGGCTGAAAAAGAAAAGGATCGAGCCCATGAAAAACCATGAAGAAAACAGCTTGGCAAGAAAATCCTTGCCGATTGCCGAAAGTATTCTGTTGTCTTTTATTTTCATATTTCCGCAGTCCTTTCTGTATGATTCCCCACCTCAGAAATGTTTTGATGTTTATGCTTTTTATGTCCGCATTGTACTGTGGACTTCTGCGAACTTTGCTTGCATCCCCTACAGGGGAGCCGAGATTGCTTTACGCAATGCAAGCAGAATTTGCAAATATAATCACATGCTCTCGGGAACGGTTATACGGAGCATTTCAAGAATGTTTTTGATCGTATCCTTGACGCAGACGCAGAGATACAGTCGAGCCTGCATGAGCGCTTCGTCGTCGCACTGAACACGGCATGCGTTATAGAACTTATGGAAAAGCGTTGCGAGATCGACAACATATCGTGTGATTTTCGCCGGGTCGTAGAGCTTTGCCGAATTGACGATTTCATTTGTGAGTCCTGCAAGATGTCTGATAAGCTCGCGCTCCTCGGGAGCCTTGAGTGCTTCAAGCTCCTCCTCGGTGCAGTCACGTGGTTCAACGCCCTCAGCCTTGAGCTTTTTGATAATTGAACAAATTCTTGCGTGAGCATACTGGCAGTAATAAACAGGGTTCTGCGAGCTCTGCTCAACCGCGAGATCAAGGTCAAATTCCATCTGTGAACCCGGTTCTCTCATATTAAAGAGAAATCTAACTGCGTCGATGGGAATATCATCGAGCAAATCAACAAGCGTGATTGCCTTGCCCGTTCTCTTTGACATTCTGACAACCTCGCCGTCACGGGTGAGGCGGACAAGCT
>CAKSSJ010000031.1 GCA_934488615.1 uncultured Eubacteriales bacterium
AAGCGGATCAATCTTGCCGCCTGCCGCGTCAATCGTGACTATTGCATTATAGATCGCTCTGTGCTGCGGCAAATAGAAATCATCGGCGCTCAAAATGACCTGAACAGCGGACACACAGCCCGGATCCATCAGGATAGAGCCGAGTACAGCCTGTTCAGCCTCAATGCTGAAAACAGATTCAGTTGAATAATTTGTATTATCCATTGTTTTCACTCCGATTAAAAATTATGCCTCTGTTACCATAACGCTGAAGTCGGCGGTCACGCCCTGATAGAGCTTGACGGTTGCGGGATAAGTACCGAAAGCCTTGATATCATCAACGGTTATCTTTCTCTTGTCAATATCAATGCCGAGCTGAGTTTTCATAACAGCGGCAATTTCCTTGGCGGTTACGGAACCGAAAAGACGGCCGCCCTGTCCTGCCTTTGCAGTAACCTTAATGGTCTTTCCGTTGATCTTAGTGGCTGAATCCTTAGCCTCTTGAGTTTCAACCTCTATCTTATGCTTTTTGGAATTTTCACGGTTTTTAAGCTCCGTCATCGCCTGTGAATTTGCCTCAGCGGCAAGATTTCTCGGGAAAAGGAAATTGCGTGCATATCCGTCCGAAGCGTTTACAAGCTCGCCCTTCTTGCCGAGACCCTTTACATCCTGAGTAAGAATTACTTTCATAATTTAAACCTCGCTTTTATTTAATGAACTGTTGTATCGGTCAATGCTGTGCATAACCTGCTCAGTGACCTCTGCAACCGTTGAATTCTTTATCTGTACAGCCGCCATCGTCTGATGTCCGCCGCCGTTCATATACTCCATAATTACCTGAACATTTACCGCACCGAATGAACGCGCCGAAACGCAAACCGCACCGTCGAGGGTGAAAATAACAAACGACGCGTCAACACCGCTTATGCTCAGCAATTCATCTGCAGCCTGTGCGCTGATAAGCCTGATATTGCCGGCCTCGCCGTCCGCAACGGCAATTGCGCAGTTCTTGTATTTTCTCGCCGAATCAACGATCTTGTTGCGCTCATGGTAGCTTTCGATATCGTTTGAGAAAAGACGCTTAGCTCTGACGGTGTCCGCGCCCAGCTCCTTAAGCGTAGCCGCCGCTTCAAAGGTGTCCGCGCCGACTCTGAGAATGAAATTCTTGGTGTCAAGCATGATACCTGCAAGAAGTGCGTCTGCAACAAAGCTTCCTATTTCGTCAACGGCAGGGATATATTCAATAAGCTCCGTTACCATTTCCGAAGCAGATGACGCGCTCGGATCGTGGAAGAAAATAACCGCATCGTCAATGTAATCGACGGCTTTTCTGTGGTGGTCAATTACGATCGTCATTTTTGACATTGAAAGCAGATCGGGGCTTTCAACAAAATTCTTGATGTGCGTATCAACGACAACAAGCAGATTTTTCTTGCTCTTGGCAAAATCGAGCTTTGCGGTCTCCGTTGAAACAACAGTTTCGGGGAATTCCGCCTCCGCCCTGTCGATAAGCGGCTTTGCCATCGTCTTGTCCCTGTCGGTTACGAGGAAAGCGTTCTTTCCGAGCTTGCGCGCAATGCATACAATTCCGAAGGCTGAGCCGACAGCGTCAAAATCGGGGAATCTGTGACCCATAACATAAACGTTTTCACAGCCCTGAATAAGCTCCGAGAGAGCCGAGGCAACGACCCTTGACTTAACCTTGCTTCCTGTTTCGACGCTCTTTGAAACACCGCCGAAGAATTCATATTTATCCTTATTCTTGATAACGACCTGATCTCCGCCTCTGCCGAGCGCCATGTCAAGCGAAAGCTTTGCATTCTTTTCACATTCGGCAATGTCCGCACCCGTACCGACACCGACCGAAAGAGTAACTCCGACGTATTTTCCGTCGTAGGTGTAATTTCGTATCTTATCGAGAATATCGAATTTTCTTGAGATCATGTCGTCAATATTCTGCTTTTCGGCAACAACATAGAAGCTGCTGTCGCTGATTTTAGTAACAAGGCAGGGATATTTTGCGAGCCATGTTTCAATATTTTTCTCAACGCCGTTTCTTATAGCGGCGCAGTCGCTTTCCCTGTGATCCTGCTGAATTTCCGACATGTTGTCGATTGTCATTATCGCAAGAGCGGGACGGCAGCGGAAATATTCGTTGGCAATTCGTCTGTATTTCGTGATATCCACAAGATACATGACGATATACTCCTTCTCGCCGATCTGCGCGCGGTGAGAGAACACATTGAAGCTCTTGTCGTCGCAGTCGATAACAACGCCGTTGACAGACGCATCGAGAAGCGTATCGGCTCCGACATTTTCAAAAACGGAGCTTAACTCGCCGTAGCCCGAGGAATGTGAGCCCATAGCCTCCTCAAAGCGGTCGTTAAACCATTCGATCCTGCCGTTCGGCGAGCAGATGATTATGGGCATCGGAAAGCTCTCGGAAATATTCCTGACGTACTGCTCAAGATCGGACGACAGGTGGGTAATCATTTTCTGCTTTCTTGCACTCATCAGATCATAGTTCATGATCATATAAACAACAACCGCAATATCGGCGAGCAATTCAATTATTGCAAGCCATAGCGGACCGAGTATAAATGTCAGCACAGTGAAGATCAATGCCGCCGCAGAGGCCGCACAGATAACAGGAAAGCTGTGTATCAATGATCTGATTTTGTCCTTCATAGTTTAAACCTCCATGATAATTGAAAGAATCATCGGGCTTCTCTTTGTCTTTTCATACATGAGGTGCGAAACCTCATCTCTGACCTTGGATTTTATCGTGTTCCAGTCACGGATATTGTTATAAATACAGTTTTCGATCGCATATCTTGCAATGTCTCTCGCTTCGTCGATAAGCTCCTCCGACTCCCTGACATAGACAAAGCCTCTTGTCATGATATCGGGACCTGCAAGTATCTCGCCCGAAAACGAATCCATTGTTGCAACGACTATAATAAGTCCGTCCTCGGCAAGACGCTTCCTGTCCCTGAGGACAACATTACCTACATCGCCGACGCCCGAGCCGTCAACAAACACCTGACCCGCCGGGATATTCTCAAGCGGCTTGATTCCGTTTTCGGAAAGCTCAAGGCATACGCCGTTATCGGGAATGAAAATGTTGCTTTTCGGAATACCCATGCTCATTGCAAGCTGAGCATGCTTTCTGATATGCTTCTGCTCGCCGTGGACAGGGATAAAGAACTTCGGCTTGATAATACCCATCATGAGCTTCAGCTCCTCCTGGCATGCGTGACCCGAAACGTGAACACCGTAGCTCTTTTCATAGATAACATCGGCGCCGAGCTTCATCAGCTCGTTGATAACGTTTCCGACAGTCTTTTCGTTGCCGGGGATTGGGTTTGCGGAGATAATAATACAGTCGTTCGGACCGATGGAAACCTTCTTGTGACCCGAAAAAGCCATTCTCGAAAGCGCAGACATCGGCTCGCCCTGGCTGCCCGTTGTGATGATAACCATTTTATCGTCGGGGTACTTGTTGATCGTGTCAATGCTGACAAGCTCCCCTTCCTTGACGTTGAGATAACCGAGCCTTGAGCCGATCTCAACAACGTTTTCAAGGCTTCTTCCCGAAAGAGCGACCTTACGTCCGAGCGACTCCGCCTGGTCGATTATCTGCTGAACACGGTGAACGTTTGAAGCGAAGGTAGCGATTATAATACGTCTCTTGCCCGCCTGCTCAAAAAGAGTTCTCAGCGAAGCGCCGACGGCACGCTCAGATTCCGTATAGCCCTTTCTCTCGGCATTGGTCGAATCCGAAAGCATACAGAGTACGCCCTCGTTGCCGAGCTCCGCAAAACGGTTAATATCAATCATTCCGCCGTCGATCGGGGTGCTGTCGATTTTGAAGTCGCCCATCTGGACGATAACGCCTGCCTCGCATTTTATCGCAAAGGCAAGAGCGTCGGGAATCGAATGGTTGACGTGAATAGCTTCAATATCGAATTTGCCGAGCTTAATTGTGTCGCCCGGTTTTATAACATTGAGCTTTGCGCCGTCAAGAAGCTTATGCTCCTCGAGCTTGCCCTCAACAAGACCCATAGTCAGCCTTGTGCCGTAAACGGGAATGTTGATCTTCTGAAGCAGATAAGCCAGCGCGCCGATATGATCCTCGTGACCGTGGGTTATTACAATGCCCTTGATTTTATCCCTGTTCTCCTCAAGATAAGTAAAATCGGGAATAACAAGGTCAACACCGAGCATATCCGCCTCGGGGAACGCAAGTCCGCAGTCAACGATAACGATATCATTCTCAAACTCATAAACGGTTATATTCTTTCCGATTTCATTAAGTCCGCCCAAAAATCCGATCTTGACGGATTTGACATTCTTCTTTCTGTTCTGCTTTCTCTTGGAATTTGCCGCGCCTGTATTTTTCTTGCTTGTTCTTTTCTGATTTGTCCTTTTTCTTTCGGCTGTCTGAGCGATTTTTTGATTTGATTTGGTAGATTTCGTTTTTTCGCTCTTAGCCGCCGTTTTTGTTTTCGACGTTTTAGAAGCCTTCGTCGGCTGCTTTACGCCGCGTTTTGTCTGCTTACTCTTAGGTGCAGACTTCTGACCTTTGTCAGCTTTTTCATTTTTCGGCATTAAATATACTAACTCCTATTCTTAAATTTTTTATGTAAACCGCATTAAAGACAAAGATAATAAATCCGTATAACATAATTACCCAATCTAACTAATTTATGATACTATTTTTTCGGTCAAAAGTCAATGATTTACGATAATAATTATGGGTTGAAGCGTTAAAACATAAACATAATTGACGAGATAAATAATTATTGTTTTTTTATCCGCCGTATGGTAAAATAAATCGGATGAGGTGAAAACATGAAACATGTTGAGATTTTTACGGACGGCGCATGCTCGGGCAACCCCGGCCCCGGCGGATGGGGCGCTATCCTCAGCTATAAGGGCACGGAAAAGGAAATCAGCGGCGGCGAGCGCAACACCACCAATAACCGAATGGAGCTGACGGGTGTTATCGAGGCACTGAGGCTTCTTAAAGAGCCGTGCGAGGTCACGCTGACGACCGATTCAAAATATGTTGCCGACGGTCTTTCAAAGGGCTGGGCAAAAAGCTGGAAGGCAAGGGGCTGGAAAAAGAGTGACAACAAGCCTGCACTGAACCCCGATTTATGGGACGAGCTTTTAAGGCTTTGCGATATACACAAGGTCAGCGTCGTGTGGGTCAAGGGTCATGCCTCCCACCCCGAGAACGAGCGATGCGATCAATTAGCCGTCGGTGAATGGAAGAAACTGCAATAAAGGCGCAAGAGCGAAGGTCAGATAACGACCTTCGCCCTTTTTTATATCGCCGAATCAAATGCCGCCCTTATTGTTCTCGCAGGAACAATTTCAACGAGCGATTTTATATTCGAATTCAGATTTTTATAGTTATGGTAAGGCACGATACAGCGGTTAAAGCCGAGTCTTGCCGCCTCCTTGATGCGCTGCTCACAGCTGCCGATCGAGCGGATCTCGCCGCCGAGACCTATCTCGCCGAAAGCAATTACATCGTCGCGGATAGGCGTGTCCTTAAGGCTCGATATAAGCGAAAGCGCAACCGAAAGATCGGACGCAGGCTCGTCCAGCTTAAGTCCGCCGACAACGTTGATATAAATATCGCAGTTGCTCAGGAAAAATCCCGCTCTTTTTTCAAGCACCGCGGCAAGCATAGCAAGTCTGTTGTAATCAAAGCCGTTCGTCATTCGCCTCGGATTGCCGTAGCACGACGAGCTGACAAGCGCCTGAACCTCGGCAAGGATCGGTCTTGAGCCCTCCATAAGGCAGGCAACGCACGAGCCCGAGGTGTTCTTCGGTCTGCCCGAGATCATCATCTCCGAGGGATTTTCAACCTCGCTGAGTCCGTTATCCTTCATCTCGAAAACACCGATCTCATTCGTTGAGCCGTATCTGTTCTTGACAGCACGCAAAATCCTGTAGGAAAGATGTCTTTCTCCCTCAAAATAGAGCACCGCGTCAACAATATGCTCAAGCACCTTGGGACCTGCAATATTGCCGTCCTTGTTGACGTGACCGACAACTATCGTAGGAATATTCAGGCTCTTTGAGGTCTGCATAAGGCAATTCGTACATTCCCTGACCTGCGCGACACTGCCGAGTGACGAATTAAGCTCCGAAACGTTCATTGTCTGAATCGAGTCAATTATTACAAGGTCGGGCTTCGACGCTTTCATATGCTCTGAAACGATCTGAACATCGGTCTCGCAGAGGACAAAGAGATTTCCCGTATTTACTCCGAGCCTGTCCGCTCTGAGCTTTATCTGATGCGCCGATTCCTCTCCCGAAACGTAGAGAATTTTAAGCGTTTTGCCGAGATACTGGCAAATCTGCAAAAGAAGCGTTGATTTACCGATACCCGGATCGCCGCTGAGAAGCACAAGCGAGCCTTTGACGATTCCGCCGCCGAGCACTCGGTCAAGCTCCTCAAGACCTGTTTTGTGGCGAACCTCTCCGTCACAGCTTATATCATTTATCATCTGTACGTTTGAAGAGAAAGCGACCGAGGCTTTCCTGCCTGAATTTTTTGTGCTTTCGGGAGCCTTGAACACCTCATTCATGGTGTTCCACTCGCCGCAGCCGGGACAGCAGCCGAACCACTTGGCAGTCTCGTGTCCGCAGGCTGAACAAACGTATAGGGTTTTTGCTTTCTGTGCCATATTATCATCCTCGTTAAGTTTTTCTTTCTTATTCTCTCATATATTTTAAAATTCCGTCTGCAATCAAAATCGCGATCTTCATTCTGTAGCTCTCATCATTCAGCTTCTTTACCTCCGCAGGGTTGGAAATAAAGCCGCACTCCACAAGCACGGCAGGGCTCTGCGCGTGATAAAGTAAATATATACCCGAGCCTGATTTTTTTACTACACGGCTGTTATCGGGCTGAAGCTTTGAAACGATCGAAGTCTGAATCGACTGAGCAAGCTGTTTGCTCTTTTCGTTGTTTCCCGAGTAAAAAACCTGAGTGCCGTGCTGAGCGGAATCCTCAAATTTGTTCTGATGCACACTGACAAAAACGGAATCGGGATTTTTTTCGAGAAGCTTAAAGCGATTGTGAATATCCGACACCTTTCTTCTTCGCAGGGTGTCCAGTCCGTCGTCACAGGTCATAACGTCCTCGGTTCTTGTCATTATAACATTAAAACCGTAAAACTTCAAAAGTCTTTCTGCTTTCAGAGCGATATCAAGGTTTATATCCTTTTCAACTGTACCGTCAATCCCTATCGCTCCGCCGTCCTCGCCGCCGTGTCCTGCGTCAATTATAATTGTTTTTCCTGTTATCGGCTCGGCAGAAACGGTTTCTGCGGAAGAATTAGCCATGAATGTAAGATAAAGCAATGCAGATAATATAAAAAGAAAAGCGACTATTATTGAAATCAAAACCGATCGACTGATTCTCACGTTACCACCCCATACATAAAAACTATGCAATCGGTGAGGAAACTATGAAGAAATTATTGAATCCCGTGCTCGGAATTCTGACGGGAATTGTAAATATCCTGATCGGGTCGTGCGGCGGAATCGTCGCCGTCGAAGCGTTGAAGCTGCGCGGAACCGACCAGACAAAATCACACGCAACCGCAATCGCGATAATACTTCCTCTGACGCTCATCAGCGCAGTCGGATATCTGATAAAGGGTCAGGTCAAATTGAGCGACAGCTACGTTTACCTTATCCCCGGGCTTGTCGGTTCTGTCATAGGCTCGCTTTTACTGCCGAAAATACCGAAAAAGATACTGAGCAAGGTATTTTCCGCTTTCATAATCTACGCAGGAATCAGGATGCTGATGAAATGATACTTGATATTATAGCCGGAATCGTGTCGGGAATACTCGGCGCCATGGGATTCGGCGGAGGCGGAATTCTTATCCTCTACCTCACGCTTTATAAGGATCTGCCGCAGGCAACGTCGCAGGGAATAAATCTTTTATTTTTTATTCCGTCGGCGGTTCTTGCAATAATTTTCCATATTAAAAACAAGCTGATTGACAAAAAGGCGGCGCTGACATATATCGGCTACGGTCTTATCGGTGTTGCGCTCGGTTTTCTTCTGCTCAACCGCCTTGAGGACCGCACGCTGAGAATAATCTTCGCCGTAATTCTCATTGTTGTCGGCGCAAAGGATCTGCTTTTGCCGTCGAAGAAAAAGGATTAGTTCAATGCAAATAATTTATCAAAGGCAATTTTCAGCAATGCCCCGATGTAAAAGCCGATGATATTCAGTATCACATCGTCAATATCGGGGTGACCCATGCCAAAATAATACTGCGAGACTTCTATCGCCGCGCTGAGTACAGCAGGCAGAACTATGAGAATTATTCTCAGCGCTCCCCTGTTCAGGCTGTGGCAAAGAAGATAGCCGAGCGGAACAAAAATCGCTATATTTCCGAAAAACAGAACAAGTCTTTCATAGTCGAGCGGTCCCGAAAAGAAAGTGACCTTGAATACATCAAGCGGATCGAAATTCGGTTCAAGACGATCTCCGCCGGGGATCCTGATTATAAAAAAGCAATAAATGAGCACAATGAGGTAAAATGCCGTAAAGGCAACGGAGACAACGGAATAAAAGCGCCTGTACGCCCCCGTTACTTCTGCATTTTTTCTTCTGAAGGCCTTGAAGCGTTGAAAGGCGGTAACGACGATCATGACGATAAAGACCATGCCGATGCTGTCATAATAGAATATTTGCCGCCACGGTGTGTCGAAAATAAACCAAGTGCCCTTTACGAGCACCTGACATATCAAGGCATAAATCACCCATATCGACGTCGAAACACACAGCGAAACAGCAAGAATATTCATCCTCACTCCCGCCATATCTGCCGCAAATGAGAAAATCAGCGCGGCAATAAATGTAAGAGCGATCTGGAGCACGAGCTTTCCCGTAAACATCATTCCGACATATGCGGAAAGAAGCATGCAGACAGTGCATATTATTCCTGCAAAAAGCCTTGTTATTCTGTTTTCAGACCTTACCTGCATTTTTGTTTCTCCTGAAATCGAGATAATCCTGCAAGATGATCACAGCCGCAACAGCATCGACAACATTTTTTCTTTTTTTGCCTCTTACATTGTTGTCGCTGAGATACATATGAGCTGAAACCGTTGTCAGCCTTTCATCCCACAGATCTGTTTCAATTCCCGTTGTCTCGGTGATACTCTTCGCAAATTCGGCGCATTTCAAAGCGCGCTCGCCTGCCGTGGAATCCATATTTTTTGGATAACCGACGACAATAAGCTCGGGCTTATGGATTTCCGCAAGCTCCTTTATTCTTTGAAGAACCTTTGGCTCATAGCTTTGCTTGATGACCTCAACGGGGTGTGCGAGACTTTCAAGGCGGTCGCACAGCGCTATACCCGTCCTCGCGTCACCGTAATCGACAGACATAATAACCATGCAACCGCCTCCGTATTATTTTAAATTTATTCGCCGTCCTGACTGCTGTTATCCTCCGCAGGAGCGGCTGTAGTCGCAACAGGACTTGATTTTGTTGTCTTTACCTCTTCCTTATCGTCATCTTCATCATCTGACGAGGACGGAGAATAATGTCCTGTACAGTAATCGGGAACGTTATCCTTCTTGTACCATCCGTAGGCCGTCGAATAACAGCTTGAGGAAGCTAATTTACCCGTATCGGTACAGTATTCTCTCTCAACCGCACCGTCAAGATCCTCAAAATCCTTATCGGGGAGATCCTCGTGAATTGCGTCAAATACGGTCTTGTAAACCGCACCGGCAGGGTTGCCCCAAGTGCTGATGTATTCGGGGATATCGTATCCGTACCATACAGCGGCAACATAATAAGGTGTTCCGCCGACAAACCACTTATCGTTGTTATCATCGGTCGTACCTGTCTTTGCATAGGTATCGAAGCCGCTGACCTTATAGCTTGAGCCTGTACCGTAGGAGGTTGTCGTAACGGTCATGAGAAGATGTCTCATAACCTCGGCTGTGCCTGTTGAGATAACCTGCTCGCCCTTATTGTTCCTGTTGTCAATAAGGATTCTGCCGTTTGCATCCTCGATATAATAGAACGAATACGGCTTGTAATAGTAGCCGCCGTTGCCGAATGCCGCATAAGCCGCCGTCATTTCGAGCGAGGTGGCACCGTAGGTCATTGAACCGATCGAAAGCGGTGCGGCGCTCTTATCCGAAGATTCAACCGCAGTTGTGATATGATATTTGTTTACAAGGTAGTTATAGGACTCGTTAATGCCGATCATATTGATGATAATTCTTGCAGGGATCGTATTGAGCGATCTTGCGAGAGCGTTCTGTACGGTAACGTTATAGCCCGAACCGTAGCCGCCGTCGGCATTGTGGGTTCTCCATCCGCCGTAGCTGACCGCCGAATCAAGAAGATATGACGACCATGTGATCTCGTTCATCTCAATTGCGGGGCTGTAGGATGTCAGCGGCTTGATCGAAGATCCGGGAGATCTCGGAGACGAGCTGGCTCTGTTAAGAACTCGGTTGCCCTCCTTAACGCCTGCCTGACCGACAATTGCAACAACTCTGCCGCTATAATCCATGATAGTGATAGCGGACTGTGCATTCTTTTTGTCCTCAAAGCCCTTTCTGTTTACATAAATGTCCTCGGTCGTTTTCTGAACGTCCAGATCAACCGCGGTGTAAATTCTCAAGCCGCCGCCGTAGATAGCGTCACGCGCTTCATTTGCGGAATAGCCGAGGTCGCTTTGAAGTCTTTCGATAACGTCGTCAATAACATAGTCAACGTAGAAGCTCTGGAATTCCGAGGAATCCTTTGCGTTCTTTTCGTTCTCTCTTCTTTCAAGCTCCGCCTCGCTCGGAACATAATCGTCATCGGTTGTGTAAATAAGATCGAATGCAACCGCGTCGTCATATTCCTGCTTGGTTATCTTGCCCTGGCTGAGCATTTCATCAAGACAATAGATCTGTCTTGTTCTGTTGTTCTCGGGGTTGTTTATCGGGTCATAGGAATACGGCATCTGAGTGATCGACGCGATAACGGCGCACTCGGCAACGTTAAGCTCATCGACCGATTTGCCGAAATAGGTTTCGGCAGCCGTTTCAACACCGTAACAGCCCTGTCCGAGATAAATAGTATTGAGATAAGCCTCAAGTATCTGATCCTTGTTGAAATTCTTTTCAAGGTTCAGCGCCGACAGAATCTCGTTAAATTTACGGACATAGGTAACCTGATTGTTGCCCGTAACGTTCTTGACAAGCTGCTGAGTGATCGTCGAACCGCCCTGGTCGTTCTGCTTGACAAAAACGCCGATGGTACGGATCCAGTCAACACCGTGATGATTGTTGAAGCGCTTATCTTCAAGGGCAATAAAAGCGTCCTTCATCTGCTTCGGGATCTTGTCAAAATCGACCCAAATTCGGTTTTCCTCACCGTGCAGACGCATGACCTCAACCTGCTTGCCGTCCTTATCCTTGGCATAAAGGAACGAGGTCTGGTTCTGGTTGTTTCTTGCGCTTTCAAGATTGATAACGGGGTCACCTGCAACGACCGTAACTGCATTGATAAAAACATATCCGACGCATATTACAAGGGTCAAGCCGATGATGGCGAGCAACGAAATGAAAAATGCACCTGCATTTGAAAGATCGTTAATTCTCTTTCTTTTCTTCTTTGCTGCACCCGATCTTTTTTGCGGCATATAACTACCTCCTTGAATTTTCACTGAAAACAGGGTTTAATTCTTCTTTAATTTAATATATTTTTCAACTTCCTCGCGCTCGGAATAGGGAACCTTTCCGTCCTTCAATTTAATAAAGGTTTCGTCTCCTTTTCCGGCAAGAACAAGTATATCGCCTTTTTGCATTTGCGAAAGGGTCTGCCTTACGGCTTCCTTTCTGTCGGGAATAATAATATATTTTCCGCCGACCTGACGGATATATGAAGCAATTTCCTCAGCAATTTCAGCGGGATCCTCCGCCCCCGGGTCATCAGAGGTAAGCACCGAGAGATCGGCCTCCTTACCTGCAGTCAGACCAAGCTCCTTGCGGCGAATCTGATTCTTCCCGCCGATCGAACCGTAAAGCACAACAATTCTGTTGTGAGGATAGGTTTTGAGCGTAGAAATAATATTGTGCATGCTCAGTCCGTTATGAGCGAAATCAATTATAACGTCAAAATCGTCGCTGACATGAACCGATTCCATTCTGCCCGAAACTCTGAAGCCGTGCAAAGCGTCGATTTTTCCCTCAACGTCAACACCGAGAACCTTGCAGATCGCAACAGCGGCGAGAACATTGTAAACGTTGAAATAGCCGGGAATCGGCGCATTGACATGAAAGCTCCTGTCCGCTTCAACGCAGTCAAAGGAAACACCGAGCATATCCTTGCTTTTAAGAAGCTCAACGTTTTCCGCGCTGACATCCGCCTTGCCGAGTCCGAAGCTCGTAACATCTGCGGAAGAGCCTTCAAGCATATCCTCATATGCAGGGTCGTCAACATTAACAACGGCATGCTTACACATCGAGAAAAGAATTTTTTTGCTGTTTTTGTAATCCTCAAAGGTCGGATGCTCGATCGTTCCGATGTGGTCGGGAGCAAGATTCATAAACACACCGACCTCAAACGGTATTCCGTCCGTCCTGTGCATTTTCAGTCCGAGCGAGGAAGCCTCGATAACGCAATATTCGCATCCTGCGCCGATCATCTTGCGGAAAAGCTTATGAAGCTCATAGCTCTCGGGAGTTGTGTTCTCCGTTTCCTCATGAACATCGCCGTACATTGCGCCGTTCGTTCCGATTATTCCGCACTTATGGCCGTTGGCTTCAAGCAGGCATCTTGTAAGGTGGGCTGTTGTTGTTTTGCCCTTGGTGCCCGTTATTCCGACGACCTTTATTTCGCCGCACGGTCTGCCGAAGAAATTTGCCGATGCAATTGCAAGGGCGTGACGCGTATCGTCTGTGATTATCTGAACACAATCCTCGGGAAGCTCGACCTTATGCTCGGCAAAAACGCATCTGCAGCCGCCGTCATAGGCACTGCGGGCGTACTTGTGACCGTCGGTGATCGTTCCCGAAAGGCAGAAGAAGCATTTGCCCTCGCCTGCATTTTTTGAATTGTATGTAATATCAGCGATATCGGAATCCGAGAAGTTTTCACAGGAATAATCTATACCGCTGAGAATATCACTTAAAAGCATGGAAGCCTCCGAAACTTAATAATCAGACTGCTTTTCTGAGAAGCGCGTCTGTAGGGATATATTTTTCACATTCAAAGCTGACCGTCATCATCGGATGCGGCGCTTTTTCGATTTTTTCACCGTTTTCGTCTCTGAGGTCGGTAACGGTGATTTCATACGGCTCAACGCCGCGCTGAAGAACCTCCAGCTTTTCGCCCTCAAAGAATCTGTTTCTCTGGCGGCAAATTACACGTCCGTTCTCCGAGCCGAGAACCTCAGCCATAACGCTCCAGTCTCTTTTATAGCCACCGTCATAGTATATCTGAGCATCGTCCCTCGGATGTCCGAAGTAGAAGCCCGTGCAATACTCGCGGCTGCTGATTTTGTACATTTCATCAACGACCCATTTCTCGGGCTTGTAATCATCACTCGGATTTTTCAAATATCCGTCGATTGCCTGACGGTACGCATTGGTGATGACCGAGGTATAATAAGCGGACTTCGCTCTGCCCTCGATCTTGAAGCTCGAAATGCCCGCCTTGACCATTTCGGGAATGTGCTCGATCATGCACATATCCTTGGAATTGAATATATATGTGCCGTTCTCGTCCTCGTCGATCGGGAAATACTCGCCCTCGCGGGTCTTTTCCATCAGGCTGTACTGCCAGCGGCAGGGCTGAGCACACTCTCCCCTGTTGGAATCACGGTTGACAAGGTAGTTAGAAAGAAGGCATCTTCCCGAAAAGGAAACGCACATGGCTCCGTGAACGAAGCACTCGATCTCAAGCTCCTTCGGAGTTTTTGCCCTGAGCGTTGCAATATCCTCAAGGGAAAGCTCTCTTGCCGTAACAACTCTTGTCGCGCCCATATTGTACCACTCGTTGGCGGAAGCATAGTTGGTAATTCCCGCCTGGGTTGAAATATGAATATCAACGTCGGGAGTATATTTTTTTGCGAGCGTCATTACGCCGAGGTCGGAAATAATGAACGCGTCAACACCTGTTTCAGCCGATTCCATGAGAAAATCGGGAAGTCTGTCAATTTCATCGTTTCTCGGCACGGTATTGCAGGTCTGGTAGACCTTAACTCCCTTTTTGTGCGCCGCGTCAACCGCCGCTTTCAGCTCTTCCGAGGTGAAATTGGCTGGTGCGGCACGCATCGAGAAAGCAGATCCGCCGACATATATTGCGTCCGCTCCGAAATACAAAGCACGCTGAAATCTTTCCATATCCCCTGCAGGTGAAAGAAGCTCGGGGAATGCCGTTTTTATATTACTCATAAATCCTCTTAGTCTGTTGAACTGTTTGCTTTGATTATAAGAACAAGATTGTTCTTGTGCTCCTTAAAGGTTGAAGCCGTATAAATTTCACCCGATTTATCATGGGCAAAGAAATAGTAATCGGTATCCGCAGGATAAAGTGCGGCTCTGATAGCGTCCATACCGGGGTTACAGATCGGTCCGGGAGGAAGTCCCTTGACAGCCGAGGTGTCGTATGCGTTATAGTAAATCGCGCCCTGAGCCTCTCCGACAACAGGCGTTACATAGTTGCTGACGTAAAGCGCCGTACTGTCACAGCCGAGCGTCGGATAATCAGCCTGATGATTAAGTCTGTTGTGGATAACAGAGGAAATGACCTTCATCTGATCCGCATTTGCGGCCTCCTTCTGAATTATAGAGGCGATCGTTATAATCTCATCTCTTGTAAATCCAAGCTCCTTTGCACGGTTATCGTACTCGTCCTCCCACTTGAAATTGAAGTTGTCGAGGAACTTTGTGATAACGTAGTTCGGATCTGCGTCAACATAGAAATCATAGGTATCGGGGAAAAGATAGCCCTCATACTTGAGGTATCTCTTGCTGTTATCCGTGATATCGTTAATGAAATCATAGTTGTATTTGCCTGTTTTCATGGCGGTAAGAACCTTCGCCGAGTTGCAGACATCATATTTTTCAAGCTTTTCAACGATCTGGGTCGCGGTAAGTCCCTCGGGGAAGCTCAGAGATATGGAATCCGCCGTAACAGGCGCCGCCATGATATCCTTAAGCATGCCCTCAACGCCCATCTTGCTGTTGAGATAATACTGTCCGCTCAGATATGTTTCATCGTCAAAGCCTCTGAACTTGGCAAAGACCTTGCAGAAGGTTTTTCTCTTGATAAGCTTATTATCCTTGAGTATGTCGATTATCTGGCTGTACGTTGCGTCCGCGGGGATATCAACGGGCTGCGGCTCATCGCTTCTGTTGATTGCGAGCATATCGCCTATGCAGGTGATGCCGACATATGAAAGAAGTATAGTCGAAATAAGAATGAACGCGAAAAATCCGACGGCAGCCTTACCGCCGACTTTTTCGATTCCTTTTTTAACTTTTTCAACGGTCTCCTCGTGCGAGCCGTGCTTGCCCTTAGTCGGAGATTTCTTTTTCTTGTGTTCCTGAGAGGGCTTCTCTTCAACCGCGGCGGCCTTATGGTGCTTCGGATAATTCGAGAAATAGATTCCGCCTGACTGCGGCTTAGGCTCCTCCTCCTCTTGAGGTGAATCAATCAAAGATTCATCTATATGAACAACGAACTTTTTCCTTTCCTTGGGCGGCTGTGAAATATCACTCGGCTCATCGTTTGCATTGATCTGCGAGTATTCCTCAATGAGCTTGTCGATATCGTAATCGGAGTATTCTCTGCCGTTCTCGTCTTTCATATTCGTCCTCCTTTTCGCTTAATTGGGACATTGAAGGGATTTCTTGATCCTCTTCGCTTCATTCTCATTTATAAGGCTTGCCGTAATCTCACGGGAAAAATCAATCGCGGCTCCCATGCCCTTTGCGGTGATGAATTTTCCGTCGCGGCAAACATAATCGTCGCTGACCTCAGCTCCCTCAAGCTCATTTTCAAAGCCGGGGAAGCAGCACGCTTTTCTGCCCCTGAGCAAGCCCATGTGACCGAGAACCGACGGCGCGGCGCAGATGGCGCAAACAAATCTGTCGTTTTCGGCGCAATAGCTGACAGCGGATTTAACGGTTTCGCATTTTTCGAGGTTAAGCGTACCGGGCATTCCTCCCGGAAGAACGACAGCCTTAAGTTCATCATCCAGCCTGACCTCAGATTCGTCAAGGTCGCAGAAAACAGGGATATTGTGCGCTCCTGTTATAAGCTTGCCGCCTACACCGACCGTACATACCTCAAGTTCTGCCCTGCGGAGGAAATCAACAACGGTGAGTCCCTCAATTTCTTCAAATCCGTTTGCAAGAAAAACGTAAATCATTTCGTTACCTCTCAATCAAGATACATTCCCGAATAGAATATATCATCTTCATTGATACAGTCTTTAGCTTTTTCGGAAATGGGAAACAGCATACCACATTTAGTAGTTCTGCACCCATTATCTGAATCATTATACACTAAAGGAGCATAAATGTAAACATTTTCCGCCCCTAAATTTTCAAATAAATCAAAAAATACCGTAATATTATTGTCAAAATCGGTTAGAAATTCCTTAATGACAATATTATTCCCATTTCTTGAGGCAAAAGCAAGAAATCCGTTTTCGCCGCCTCGGGAATATATTTCTCCCCCTGTTTTCAGAAATTCGGCAACGCTGTACTCTGTCGTTTTCTCATCGAAAGAGAAGCATTTGATTTTCGAAAGAAACCTTATGCGTTGACTTGCAATATGCTTTATATCAAGATTTTTTGATAGAATTTGTTTTTCCCCGTCGCCGTGAAGCGTCATTTCCGCTCTTTTCATCATCGGAGAAAAGCCGAATTTTTCATAGTATCCGTAAAGGCTTTCGCTTGACGGCACAAGAAAAATACAGTCAACACCCTGACTCCTGCAAAAATCCTTTGCATAGCCGATAAGTCTGCCCATAATGCCCCGGCATCTGTATTCCTCGGCAGTACATGCGGCATAGAGATATTTGCATGAAAGCCCGCCGATTTTTCCGTTCAAAAGAAAAAGCATTGAAGCAAGCTTGCCGTTTTCAAAAGAACCGAGACAAATCTTGTTCGGGCAATTATCGAGAAAAAATTCGATATAGTCTCTGCCGTCGCCGAAGCATTGATGCCAAAGAGAAATTATATTCTCCCTTTCGCGGCAAATATCTACGATTTTATTCAAAGCACTATCAACCTTTCGTAAAACCGAAAATCAAAGCACATTCTCGGAAATAATACCGTAAATTTCGTTTCCGATCTCCTCAATCGTTCTCGGGCTTTCACCGTCGTTGCACTTTACCACATGCCAGCCCATTTTCTCAGCGGCGTCGAGTGCGGCGTCTCTGCATTTATATAAGTAATTGAGATTGCTCTCGTGGATATCCTTTTTGGTTTCATCGCCGTGATATCTCTCTGACATCATTCTCTGCGAAATTTCTATCGGCATGTCAAGATATATAACAGCATCGGGCTTCGGCACACCGATAAGACCGTATTCAAAGTCCTCAAGCCATTTAAAGAACTCGGCTCTCCCGCTCTTTTCGATCTTCGTTGCCTGATGATATGCGTTGGAGGTAGCGTATCTGTCGGAAATAATAATATCTCCGTTATCGTAGAAGGACTTCCACTTCATTTTGTAGTTTGCAAAGCGGTCAACGGCATAGAAAGCCGAAGCGGCATAAGCGTTGACATCGTCGGGATTTTTTCCAAAATCGCCTCTGAGATACATTTTAACAAGTGCGCTTGATTCGCTGTCGTAGTCGGGCAGTTTTATTTGATGCACATTTTTGCCGTTCAGTTTGTTTTTAAGGTACTCAATCTGCGTGGACTTTCCGCTTCCGTCAAGTCCCTCAATAACGATAAGCTTTCCTTTCATTATTAACTCACCTCCGCACTATTATAACAAGTTTTCAAAATAAATCAATTACAAAAGGTTACAAAGAGGGTTTAGGGAGACGTTTATAGCACTTTACATATTTAATGTATATCAAAAAATGCTTGATAAAAGCTGTTTCCGAGGCAGGAGATAATCAGCCTTCCCCTTTGAGGGGAAGGTGGCACGACCTCGTGTCGTGACGGATGAGGTGGTAAATTTTCATCATAGCAATTTAATTAAATCAAACTCGACCTTTTCCACCTCATCAGTCGCAAAAGCGCCAGCTTCCCCTCAAGGGGAAGCCTTGGTCGGTTTCATCTAACTTTGAGTCTACATGGTCACCGACCCCTACGAATTGTGCTCTGATCGAACCTCTGCACAAAAAAATGGGGCGAAAATATCCGCCCCATGCACATCATTGTTCTATTAGAATATACCCTGCTGCATCATTGCGTCGGCAACCTTAAGGAAGCCTGCAATATTTGCGCCTGCAACAAGATTGTAGCCGCAGCCGTATTCCTCAGCGGCATTGACCGAGTTGTTGTAGATGTTCTTCATGATCTCTCGAAGCTTTTCGTCAACTTCTTCGGCAGACCAGCTGTAGCGCATGGAATCCTGGCTCATTTCAAGAGCCGAAACCGCAACGCCGCCTGCATTAACAGCCTTTGACGGAGCAACTACCGCGTTCTCCTGGAGATATTCGAGAGCGTCGTTCGTTGTCGGCATGTTGGAAACCTCAACGTAATACTTTGTGCCGTTCTTGATTATCTTCATTGCCTCTTCGAGGTCAACCTCATTCTGAGTTGCGCAAGGCATTACGATATCAGCCTTAACACCCCACGGCTTCTCGCCTGGGAAATACTCTGCGCCGAACTTATCGGCATAATCCTTGACCTTGCCCGTGCCGTGCGCTCTCATTTCAAGGAGATACTCGATCTTCTCGTCCGTTGAAACACCGTCTTTATCATAAACATAACCGTCGGGACCCGAAATTGTAACAACCCTTGCGCCGAGCTGAGCCGCCTTCTTGGCAACGCCCCAAGCAACATTGCCGAAGCCGGAGATTGCAATTGTCTTGCCCTCGATCTTCTCGCCGAAGTGTGCGAGAACCTCCTCGGCATAGTAAACTGCACCGTAGCCCGTTGCCTCGGGACGAATGTTTGAACCGCCGTAGCTCTGACCCTTACCGGTGAGAACACCGTTTTCGAAAACGCCCTTGATGTGTCTGTACTGACCGTAGAGATAACCGATCTCACGTCCGCCGACACCGATATCGCCCGCAGGAACGTCAATGTCGGGACCGATAAATCTGTAAAGATTGTTCATGAACGCCTGGCAGAAGCGCATGATCTCTCCGTCGGACTTGCCGTTGGGGTCAAAATCCGAACCGCCCTTTGCGCCGCCGATGGGAAGTCCCGTAAGGCTGTTCTTGAAAATCTGCTCAAAGCCGAGGAATTTAACGATTCCCGAATAAACGCTTGGATGGAAACGAAGTCCACCCTTGTAAGGTCCGATGGAACCGTTGAACTGACAGCGATATCCCTTGTTTACCTGCACCTTGCCGTTATCGTCAACCCATGCAACACGGAACGAAAACATACGCTCAGGCTCAACAAGCCTTTCGAGAAGTCCGTTCTTTTCATATTCGGGATGCTTTTCGATTACAGGCTCAATTGACTTGAGCACCTCTTCGACCGTCTGAACAAATTCAGGCTCGGAAGCATTCTTCTCTCTTACCGAAGCAAGAACTCTGTTAATATATTCACTCATGTGTATCACCCTTTCATTTGGTATGTAAATACAACAATATTATAATTATTCTTTCTCATAATGTCAAGATTCGATGCGACAAAATACACAATCTGACGCATTTCTTTTTGTGCATTGTGACACTGCGCATATGAGATTGTTAAAATTTTATCACAAAAATTTTAAATAATTATATTGACCTGAACGTTTGTTCGGGGTATAATATGTATATGTTATGGGTTCGTTGGTTATTGTGGATTTTTTTCCGTTTCGCATAAGGTGCTGAAATTTTATCAGCCTTCCCCTTGAGGGAAATTGAACAAAAAGGAGGTGCCGTCGGTGGCAGACAAGACATATATTGCAATTGACCTTAAATCATTCTATGCATCTGTCGAGTGTGTTGACAGAGGTCTTGACCCGTTGGACGCGAATCTTGTTGTCGCCGACCCGACGAGAACAGAGAAAACCATCTGCCTTGCCGTCTCCCCGTCCCTAAAATCATACGGAATTCCTGGCAGAGCGAGACTTTTTGAGGTAGTTCAAAAGGTGCGTGAGGTCAACGCACAGCGCAGGTACAAAGCGCCTAAGCATAGCTTTACCCATGAGTCGCACTTTCATTCCGAGCTTATGAAAGACCCGTCGGCTGAGCTTGCGTTCATCACCGCGCCGCCGAGAATGGCGCACTATATGGAGGTCAGCACTCAGATATATAATGTTTATCTCAAATATATCGCACCCGAGGATATTCATGTTTATTCAATTGACGAGGTTTTCATCGACGCAACAAACTATCTCAAAACCTACGGTATGACGCCTCGCGAGCTTGCGATGAAAATGATTCTCGACGTGCTTGACACAACGGGCATAACCGCAACGGCAGGCATCGGAACCAATCTTTATCTTTGCAAAATCGCAATGGATATCTACGCAAAGCACTGCGAGCCCGACAAAAACGGCGTGCGAATTGCCGAGCTTGACGAGATGAGCTACCGCAGAATTCTTTGGAACCACCGTCCGCTGACCGATTTTTGGCGCGTCGGCAGAGGAATTTCCAAAAAGCTTGAAGCGCACGGCATGTATACCATGGGCGATGTCGCGCGCTGTTCGATCGGCAAAAAAAGCGACTATTATAATGAAGATCTGCTCTATAAGCTTTTCGGCATCAATGCCGAGCTTCTTATCGACCACGCATGGGGCTGGGAGCCGACCGAGATTTCCGACATCAAGTCATACCGCCCCGAGAGCAGCAGTCTCAGCTCTGGGCAGGTGCTTCAGGAGCCGTACGAATTTTCAAAGGCTCGGCTTGTGCTAAAGGAAATGGCGGATCTGCTGTCCCTGGAGCTTGTCTCGAAAAGAATTGTCACCGACCAGATCGTTCTGACCGTCGGCTATGACATTGAAAGTCTGACTAAAAGCTACAGCGGTGCGGTCGAAACTGACCGCTATGGCAGAAAAATCCCGAAAACCGCCCATTCGAGCGAAAATATCGGACGCTATACCTCCTCGACAAAGCTTATTTGCGAGACAGCGATGAGCCTTTTTGACAGGATAGTTGACAAAAATCTTCTCGTTCGCCGAATGTACATTGTTGCCAATCATATTATAACCGAAAAGGACGCCGAAAAAGAGAGCGAATACGTCCAGCTCGACCTTTTCACCGACACGAAGAAGCAGGAAACCGAGGAAAACGAGCTGAAGAAAGAAAAGGACATGCAAAAAGCGATTCTGAGAATCAAGAGCAAATACGGAAAAAATTCGATAATCAAGGGCATGAACCTCAAGGAGGGTGCAACTGCGCTTGAAAGGAACCGTCAAATCGGAGGTCACAAGGCATGAGCGGAAAATACGACGATATAATCAACCTACCGCACCACGTTTCAACCGAGCGTCCTCAGATGTCACGCTCTGCAAGGGCGGCGCAGTTTGCTCCCTTTGCCGCAATTGTCGGACTTGACGACGAGCTGGAGGAAACGGCAAGGCTGACTGACTCAAAGCCCGAGCTTGAGGAAGCCGAGAAAGAAAAAATCAACCGCGTTCTTCTTGAAATTCGGGATAATCCGCAAAAACAAACGGCTGTTGAGCTGACCTTTTTCCGCCCGGACGGCAGGAAGGACGGCGGCGCTATAATCACCCGCCCCTGCTCGGTCAGAAAAATCGACGAAATCGAGTGTAAGCTCATTTTAAGCGACAGAAGCGAAATTGAATTTGATAATATTTTGTCAATGAAAATTATTAAATAAGCCTTAAAATCTATTCATTTTGCTTGACTTGTCGCATAAATATGTTATAATCATACGGTAGCCCAATTGAGCCGAGGATATTCGGCAACAAGTGGTGGAGTCTGTCATAGAACGTCATGTTCTATTTGTTTCGGGTTATATTGACCTAATTAAGCTTTGGTCTTTTCAGGCAGGATCCGTAGAGATTCTGCCTTTATTTTTTTGGCAATAACGCTTGCCTTGGATTCCGCCCGAAATAATTTTAGGAGTGTCAAACCATGAACCCAATCACGATCACAGCCTTGATTCTCTTCGCCGTCACCTACATACTGATGATGGCTTTTCAGAAAATCAGACCCTATGTTGCGATAGGCTCGGCGCTTATTTTTATCACTCTCGGCACTATCGCTACTGTCTCACCCGACCTTTTCGGCAGCGGATTTTTCAACGTAGGCGAGTCTACATATTCCTACGGTGTTACGCAGGCGCTCGGAGAAATCGACTGGAACGTACTGATGATGATAGCAGGTACAATGGGAACTGTTTATCTTTTCATTGAGTCAAAAATGCCGCAGCTCATGTCCGACGTTCTCATTTCGAAAATGCCGAACGTTAAGTGGGCAATCGTTTGTCTTTCGCTTTTCGCAGGTATTGTTTCGGCATTCGTTGACAACGTTGCGACGGTGCTCATGATCGCACCCGTTGCCCTCGCATTCTGTAAAAAGGTCAACATCTCTCCTGTTCCGTCAATCGTTTGCATTGCGATATCATCAAATTTGCAGGGTGCAGCAACGCTCGTCGGCGATACAACGTCGATTCTTCTTGCAAAATCGGCTAACCTCGACTTTTCCGATTTCTTCGTTGACGACGGAAAGCCGGGTATGTTCTGGGTCGTTGAGGCAGGCGCAATTGTCAGCGCACTCATAATTCTTGCAATGTTTCGCAAGGACAATGCGAAAATCGAATTCAGTCAGAGAACAAAGGTTGAGGACAAATTCCCGACCTATCTCCTCGTCGGAACCATCGTGCTTCTCATTGCCACTTCATTCATTCCCTACAAGGACGGCGCGGCTGAGGGTCAGTTCTACAAGCCCGACATCACAAACGGTCTTATCTGTATCGGCTTCTTCGTGATCGGCATTATCCGCGAGGTTTTCTTCAACAAGAATTACAAAATCGTCAAGGACACCTTTAAGGAGATCGACTACTACACGATTGCCCTGCTCACAGGACTTTTCGTCGTAATCGGCGGAATCAAGAGCGCAGGCGTTATCGACGTTATCGGCAACGCAATTGCAAAGCTCGGCTCGGGCTCGGAGTTCATTATCTACACGATCATCGTATGGATCTCCGTTATTCTCTCGGCGTTCATCGACAATATCCCCTACACAGCAACTATGCTCACGATCGTGCCCGTTATCGCCGCCGACATGGGTATGGAGCCTAAGCTTCTTTACTACGGACTTCTCTGCGGCGCGACCCTCGGCGGAAACCTCACCCCGATCGGCGCAAGCGCAAACATCGCAGGCATCGGAATCCTCAAGAAAGAGGGCTACGAGGTCAAGGCGACAACCTTTATGAAATACGGCGTACCGTTCACCCTCGCCGCCGTGCTGACAGGATACATACTTATCTGGTTCATCTGGAGATAAAAAGCTAATATAATAAAAAGCTGTGATGAAAAACAAAATTTCATCACAGCTTTGGTTTTATTTAATTGACTCGATATACTTCATCAGATCGCCGATCGTCTTTAATCCGCCGAACTCCTTGCTGTCGATTTTGACTCCGTATTCGCTTTCAAGGTCAACCGCAACATTTACCATATCAAACGAATTAAGTCCGATATCCGAGCGGAGCTTTGACTCCTCCGTGATATCCTCGGGTGCAATATCAACATAGTTGCAAATTATATTTCTTAATGTTTCAAGCATCTCAATAACCCTCTCTTACATTTTTTCAAGCAATTCTTTAACGCTGATTTCGGGATTTTCAAGCGCAATTTCAAGCACCCTTTCCGTGCCCTTTTGAAGCGCCTTGATATCCTCAACGCTGACAAACTTTGTCCTGTGCAGACAGCTTATTTTCAGACATCCGCTGTGTGCGTCCTTCATTGCGAAGGTGTAAAGCACCATTATATAACGTCCGAGACCGTAGCCGACGTACTCATATTCCCAGCCGTTTATCGACTTTTCGTTGATAGGCAGCCACGAGAACATCATAGTTGACGATGCTGCGGCGGCGGAATAATTGAACAATTCACGCTGGAGGTCACGGTATTCGAGATACGGATAATCCATGTGTCTGAATGCCCAGATCTGAGCGTCCGCCATCTTATCAAGGGCAGTCATGAAGGTGTCGTCCTCCTCAAGATGAACTCGCCACGGAAGCGGAGCAGTAACCGTACCGCCCGAACGCTTTTCGGGGAGCGTGCGGCGCCTTGTACAAAGGCAGATGAAATATGTGTCAAGATGACCGTTGTTTATCTTTGAAAGGTGCATTCTCATCGCAAGCTGAACGAGGCACTCGGGGCTTACGTTGTTATTCTCGCAGAAATCAAAAAATTTCTCGCTGAGCTCGGGCGAAACCGTCATTTTCGTAAGCTCTGCCTTGTCGTGGATGGGATCAAAGAGCGACGGAGCCTTGATGTTCGGGTCTTTCTTCTTTTTGCGCTCGGCTTCAAGGAGCTTCGGTCCCTCAACGCCGAGGTAAAGCGGCTCGCCGTTTCTCGTTATGTATTCCGTGTATTCCTGCTTGTCCCTCTCAAGGTTTTCTTTATTCTCAACGTAGGCAAGCTCACGCTTGATCCTGTCCTCATAGCTTCCGAGCGGCTTCGGCATCGGCTTGCCGTTTTTGAGATGGTCATACACGGCAAAAAGGTCGTTGAAGAAAGCGAAAACCGCCGCATTGTCCATAACAAGGTGATGAATATTGATATAAACGCCGTATCTGCCGTCATGCGTCGTGAAATATTTCAGTCTGAAAATCTCACCCTTGAGCATTTTTATCGGCTTCTGTGCGTCCGCAGTGAGCACCTTTTCACGCTCCTCATCGGACTTGAAATTATATATAGGAGCATTGCCGATTCTGTAGGTGTCACGGAAATACTGCATGATTTTGCCGTTCTGCTTGAAGAAAACAAGTCTCAGGCAGTCGTTGCGCTCAATTTCAATGTTAAAAGCCTCGGTCATGACGTCAAAATCAATCTTCTGCGACACGATTATCGAGTCGGGAATCTGCGTAACCTGCTTGTGAAAGAAGCTGTATTTGAGCATATACTGTATCATTTCCTGCGGCGGAATGAGCGGATATACAGGCTTATTTACGGAACTCATAAAATGCCTCCCTTATATCTTTGTTTCTTTTCTCTTAATTTTTCCGCTACCCGTTTTCTCAAGCGGTTCGGTGCGGACTCTTACTTCGGAAATGATATGAGCCGCCTTCGCGGTCTTGTTCATTCTGTCAACCGACTTTTCGAGCTCACCCTGAACATCGTCAATGCCCTCAAGCTTTGCATATTCATAGTCGGGATAAATTTCGGCAATGATTCTGTCCTTTTCGCCGTAAACGAGAACCTCGCTGACAAGCTGATTGTCGGCAAATTTCTTTTCAATCGCTTCCGGAGAAACATTTTCACCGTTTGAGAGAATGATAAGATTCTTAACTCTGCCGGTAATGAAAAGCTGATTATCCTCGGTAAGCTCTCCGATATCGCCTGTTTTAAGCCAGCCGTCCTCTGTGAACATCTCTTTTGTTTCTTCGGGCATTTTGTAGTATCCGAGCATAACCGTCGGTGTGTTTACCTGAATTTCACCGTTCTGAATACGAACCTTGCAGACGTCCGTAACACGTCCTACGGATTCTCTCGAAGCGGTATTGTCGGGAACGGAAATTCTGCATCCTGCCTCGGTCATGCCGTAGCCCTGACGCAGGAAAATTCCGAGCTTCTCGTATTCGTCAATAAGTTCCGGGTTAAGATAAGCACCGCCGGAAATAAGCCACTTGATGTTTCTGCCGAACACCTGAGCGACCGCGTCCTTAACGCTTGTCTCGGGTTCTTTTGCAAGAATAACCTTGACTCGCTGCAAAAGAGACTGAGCGATCATCGGAACTACACGAACGACCTTCGGCTCAAAGATTTTGAGATTTTTGATCAAATCCATCATCGAACCGTTCAAGCAAACCTGCAAGCCGTCCTTAAGATTTTTTATATAGTCGCCCGAGAAGCAATAAATGTGATACATCGGGAGAACCGAAAGCGAAACATCGTTCGGCAGGAAAATATCTGTGCAATAGTCGTGATACATGATGTTTCCGACAAGGGCAAGAGTCGAAAGCTCAACGCCCTTCTTTATGCCCGTTGTGCCGGATGTAAAAATGATAACGCAGCAGGCATTTTTATCAACCGTAATATCGGAAAGCGCCGCATACTCCGAGTTTTCGGAATAATCGGTATAAATTTTGTCAAATTCTTCACCGTTGCCGAGATTGACGGAAAACCTGAGGAACGGGCAAAGCTCCTTGAGCTTTTCTGCGTTCTCGGTAAACTCGTCTTCATACAAAAGCATCTCGATATCGGCACGCTTGAAAAGCTCTGCCGCCTCCTCAACGGAGATATCCGGAGCGAACGGAACGGCAACATTGCCGCTGATAAGAATACCCGAAAGGCAGGTTATGTATTCGTAATTCGATTTTCCGATAATAGCAATGTGCATTCTCTTCTCGGAAAGACTGCGAATCCAGCGGCAAACCGCAAGACTGTCGCTTCTGACTTTTTTAAAGCTTCTTTCCTCAATCTTATCATCTCTGATGAATTTGATAAACGTTGCGTCGCCGTATTTTTCGGCGCCGTTGTCAAGCAGCTCTCTTACAGATGGAGCGTCAAATTTTTTCATGTCGTTTCTCCTTATTACCTTTTTAAATAATAAATAAGAGCAATTCAGTGCAGGTCATCATTGAAATCTTTTGCAATGCGATGGCACTTAAATAGGATTATATCACAATAA
>CAKSSJ010000032.1 GCA_934488615.1 uncultured Eubacteriales bacterium
GGACATGACAAACTGCGCCGCAATTTCGACCGCTCCGTCGGGCGAGAATGTCACGGTAAAGCGTGTCGAATTCGTACCTGTCGGAACGAGAACCGGAATGGTCGTTCTGCTTACCTCAAACGGTATGATCAAAAGCAGGGTTTGCCGAAGCGACGTTGATCTGAATGCTTCCGTTATCGAGAAGTTTTACAATATTGTTAAAACCTCATTTATCGGAACGGAGCTTGATGCAATCGACACTGCGACGCTCCAGACCTTGGTTGCTTCAATGGGTGAGGATGCGCTGACGATGATACCCCTTATTTCAACGGTTTCCGAGCTTGCGAGCGAGGCGATGGAAATTCCGCTTATGCTCGGCGGTCAGTCGAATATCTTCCATTACGGCGACTACGGCGCAACGGCTTACGAGCTTATGGATTTTCTGAGACGGGGCGAGCCGCTGAGTAAGCTTTTGACGGACAACAAAAAGGATTTGGATGTCAAGATCGGCAGTGAAAACAAGTTTAAACCGCTTGAGAATTCAAGCGTGATAATGGCGCAGTACGATGTCGGCGGCAAGAATCACGGCTCGATAGGAATTATCGGACCGACGAGGATCGACTATGCAACGCTGATTCCGAGCGTCAGATATCTGACCGATATGGTCGGAAAAATACTCTCCCAGGTTCTCAATGAAGACTGAAAGGAATGATTACTGTTGGCAAAAAAGAAAAACAGTGAAGAGGCTGAGAATAAAAAGGCAGAGGAAGAAAATAAAAAAGAAGAAACAGAGGTAAAGAAAGAGGAAAAAGCCAAGGAAGAAAGCAACGAGGAAAAGCTTCAAAAGGAGCTTGCCGAGAAGAGCGATCAGCTTCTTAGAATTGCGGCGGAGTACGATAACTTCCGCAAGCGTTCGCAGAGAGAAAAGGATGCGCTTTACGTTGACTGCAAGGCTTCGGTCATCAAGGAGCTGCTTCCCGTGGCGGACAATTTCGACCGAATTTTTGCTAATCCCGACATTACGTTTGAGGATTACAAAAAGGGCGTTGAAATGACATTCAAGCAGTTTGAAACCGTTTTCAAGGATCTCAAGGTCGAGTCGTTCGGCGAGGAGGGCGAGGAGTTTGATCCGAACTTCCACAATGCCGTAATGCACTCGGAGGACGAGAATCTCGGCGAGAACGTTATCACAAATGTATTTGCAAAGGGCTACAAGATAGGCGATAAGGTAATTCGCCCTGCAATGGTAGCCGTTGCAAACTAAATAAATTGTATATAAACATCTTAGGAGGAATATATTATGTCAAAGGTTATTGGTATTGATTTAGGTACAACAAATTCATGCGTAGCTGTTATCGAGGGCGGCGAGCCTGTTGTTATCGCTAACGCAGAGGGCGCAAGAACAACTCCGTCGGTTGTCGGCTTCGGCAAGAACGGCGAGAGAATGGTAGGCCAGGTCGCAAAGCGTCAGGCTATTACAAATCCCGACAGAACAGTTTCGTCAATCAAGCGTCAGATGGGCTCCGATTATAAGGTTTCTATCGACGACAAGAAATACACTCCGCAGGAAATTTCCGCAATGATTCTTCAGAAGCTCAAGACGGATGCAGAGGCTTACCTCGGCGAGAAGGTTTCCGAGGCTGTTATCACGGTTCCGGCATACTTCACCGATGCACAGCGTCAGGCAACAAAGGACGCAGGCCACATTGCAGGACTTGAGGTCAAGAGAATCATCAACGAGCCGACAGCCGCAGCTCTTGCTTACGGTATTGATAAGGAAGATGACCAAAAGGTTATGGTTTATGACCTCGGCGGCGGTACATTCGATGTTTCCATCATTGAGATGGGCGACGGTGTTCAGGAGGTTCTTGCAACAGCAGGTAACAACCACCTCGGCGGCGACGACTTTGACCAGAGAGTTATGAACTGGATCATTGACGAGTTCAAAAAGACAAGCGGCATCGACCTTCGCGGTGACAAGATGGCTATGCAGAGACTTAAGGAAGCGGCAGAAAAGGCTAAGATCGAGCTTTCGGGCGTTACATCTTCCGACATCAATCTTCCGTACATCACGGTTGACGCAACAGGTCCGAAGCACCTTGAGCTTACACTCACAAGAGCAAAGTTCAATGAGCTCACAGCCGATCTCGTTGAATCCACAATGGGTCCTGTTCGTCAGGCAATGAGCGACTCGGGTCTTTCAACCTCAGAAATCGACAAGGTTCTCATGGTCGGCGGTTCTTCAAGAATTCCCGCTGTTCAGGAAGAGATCAAGAAGTTCATCGGCAAGGAGCCTTTCAAGGGCATCAATCCCGATGAGTGCGTTGCAATCGGTGCGGCTCTCCAGGCAGGCGTTATGGGCGGCGAAGTTAAGGGACTTCTTCTTCTTGACGTTACTCCGCTTTCACTCGGTATCGAGACAATGGGCGGTATCAATACAAAGATCATCGACAGAAACACAACTATCCCTGTAAAGAAGAGCCAGATCTTCTCAACCGCAGTTGATAATCAGCCGTCTGTTGAGGTTCACGTTCTCCAGGGCGAAAGAGAGTTCGCTAAGGACAACAAGACTCTCGGTGTATTCCACCTTGACGGAATTATGCCGGCACGCCGTGGTGTTCCGCAGATTGAAGTTACATTCGATATAGATGCAAACGGTATCGTTCACGTTTCCGCTAAGGATCTCGGAACGAACAAGGAGCAGTCGATCTCCATCACTTCTTCAACCAATATGTCAAAGGACGACATTGAAAAGGCTGTTCACGAAGCTGAGCAGTTCGCTCAGGAGGATAAGCAGCGCCGTGAGGAGGTTGACACAAGAAACAACGCCGATCAGATGGTTTACCAGTGCGAGAAGCTCCTCTCTGAGGAAGGCGACAAGTTCGATCAGGCAGATAAGGACGCTCTCAATGCCGAGATCGAAGGCTTGAAGGAAGCACTTAAGGGTCAGGATATCAACCTCATCAAGAATAAGCAGGAATCTCTCCAGAAGAAGTTCTATGAGGTATCCGAGAAGATTTACAAGGCTGCTCAGGGCGCACAGGGTGCGGCAGGTCAGCAGGCAGACCCGAACATGGGCGGCAACCCGGGTGCAGGTGCACAGGGCGCTGACGGCTTCTATGATGCCGACTACACAGATGTAACGGACGACGACAACAAATAATTCATTGTCCGCAAAATAAAAATACCAGGGCTATCAGATATTGATTTCACCTTTCGAGTATTTCCCTTAAGTCAGCTATATTAACGCAGATGCAAAATCGTCTCAGCCTCCCCTTATTGTAAGGGGAGGGGGACCGCTTGCGGTGGAAGGGATAAATTTAGCTTGATTCAGAGCGGAAATAATCAATATCATGCGATAGCCTCTGTTTTCAAGTCAGGGGCTTTAATTTATGGCTGATAAAAGAGATTACTATGAGGTGCTGGGCGTTGACAAAAACGCAAGTGCCGATGATATAAAAAAGGCTTACCGTAAAAAAGCCAAGCAGTACCATCCCGACCTGAACCCCGGCGATAAGGAAGCCGAGGCAAAGTTCAAGGAGGCTAACGAGGCTTACGAGGTGCTCAGCGACGAGCAGAAGAAGGCTCGCTATGACCAGTACGGCCATGCGGGAGTTGACCCGAACTTCGGCGCAGGCGGTGGCGGCTTCAACGGCGGATTCGGCGACGATTTTGATTTGGGCGACATATTCTCCAGCTTCTTTGGCGGCGGTGCAGGCGGCTTCGGCGGTGGCGGCAGACGAGCCAATCCGAACGGTCCGAGACGCGGCGAGGATCTTCAGTCGAGCGTTACTATCTCGTTTGAGGAGGCTGCAAAGGGCTGTAAGCGCAAGATCAACATAAACCGTATTGAGGTTTGTCCTGACTGTAACGGCAGCGGAGCGGCGGCAGGCACATCGCCTAAAACATGCCCCGAATGTCACGGTACAGGTCAGGTCACGGCTCAGCAGAGAACACCTTTCGGCGTTATTCAGACCCAGCGAGCTTGTTCAAAGTGCGGCGGCAAGGGCAAAATTATCGAAACTCCGTGTTCAAAATGCCGCGGCAGAGGTCGTGTCACAAAGCAGAGCACGCTTGAGGTCAATATCCCTGCAGGTATTGACGACCGTCAGATACTCAATGTCCGCGGTGAGGGCAACAAGGGTCTCAACGGCGGCCCCGCAGGCGATCTTCATGTTGTAGTAAACGTAAGACCGCACCCGTTCTTTGAGCGTGACGGCTTTGACGTTTGGTGCGAGGTTCATGTCAACCTCGTTCAGGCAACCTTGGGCGATACACTCATGGTTCCGACGCTTGACGGCAAGGTTAAATACGATATCCCCGAGGGCACACAGCCCGGTTCTGTATTCAGACTCAAGGGCAAGGGTATTCAGAATATCCGCACCAAGGTCAGGGGAGATCAGCTTGTCAGAATTATTGTCGATATTCCGACCAAGCTCAATTCCGAACAGCGCGAAGCATTGCTTAAATTCAATTCGCTGATGGGCGGCTCCGCACCGACCGGCGAGGAGAAAAAAGGCTTCTTCGGTAAAAAACGCAAATAAAATGTGTACGCAATCAGGCTTTTGCCTGGTTGCGTGTTTTTTATTATATTTAAAGTGAAGCGATATGAAACCGTAATTTTGCACAAAAAGCAATTTGGACTTTTGGCTACTGTGCAGAAAAAATAAGCAAAGCATTGAAAAGGAATCGTTATTTGTTTATACTTGCATAAAGGGGGTCGATGTATGAACAAAAGGGAATCATATTCAAAGGCTATCTTGCGAGCTTCAATTAAGAAGCGAATAATGTCGCTTGTTTCAATACTCTTTTTATCGCTGATAATAACCGTTCTTTCGGCAGTTAATCCGATTATTTATCAAAGAGCCGCCGACGAATTCATTCCCGGGAAGAATTTACGGGCTTTGATTATTTGTATTTGCGTTACTGTTGCCGTTCCGATAATTGCAGCGTTAATAACGCTTTTGAAAAATAAACTGAATTACTGGTTTGGAAAAAAATGCATTTATGATGTTACGGATGAGGTGTTCAAAAAAACACTTCGAAGCAATTACGCTCGGTACAGTCAATATGATTCGGTCACTTTGTCGAATATTTTAACACGAAGCGCAGAAGCTATTCCGTCATTGTATTTGAATTCGATAATAAATACATTTGCAAGTATAGCACAGTTTGCCGTAGTCTTTATCATGCTGCTGCGCTATAACGCCTTTTTGACGTTTATAGTTTTGGCTTTTCTGCCGATATCGTATCTTATAATTAAAACGCAGAAGAAAAGAATGCGTGAAGCGTCGCATGCCGGGCTTGTGGAGCAACGTAATTTTCAAAAAACAATTGTTCAGATTTTTAACGGTATGAAAACGATTCGTTCGTACAATGCCTACGACAATGTCGAAAAAGCCTTTGAAACAGGGCTTGAACGATTCAACAATTCGGAATGGATTTTCAGAAAAAACGAATGTCTTGCCGGAGACGTTCTTCCTACGGCGGCATCTCAAATTGTTATAGGTGTGGCATTTGCCGTCGGTGCAATTTTTGTTGTGAAGGACAAAATGTCGGTAGGTACACTAATTGCAATTATCGCCTATCTTCCGTCGCTTGTTTCTTCACTGAACGGAATTATGAAAGCAAAACTTAGTATTGGCTCAATAGAAAACACTCTCAAGGATTTTGATGATATTTTAAGTGTTGATAATGAACCGCTAACTAATATTTTACCTGACAAAAATGCAGAGAATATATTTACTTTTGAGAATGTTGATTTTTCTTACGGCAGGGAAAATTTTAATCTGCATATAGATGATTTAAAAGTCAAAAAGGGAGAATTTGTTGCAGTAGTCGGTGCATCCGGCGGAGGTAAGTCGGCACTGACGGATATTTTAAACAAATTTTTCACGATTATGTCGGGAAGTGTGAGAACCTTTAATCGAGATATAAATGAAATTGATACCGATTCACTTCGCAAAATGTATTCGGTGGTGTCTCAGGATGTTTTCCTTTTCAATGATACAATAGAGAAAAATATTTCTTTCCCGGAAACACCTGATCCCGAACGAATATCCGATGTAATAAAAAAGGCACAGCTGACGGATTTTATTAAATCCCTTCCTGAGCATGAAAAAACGATTATCAACGATTTTGGCGCAAATATATCAGGCGGTGAGGCGCAGAGAATCTCTTTGGCGAGAGCATTATATCGCAATGCTCCGGTTATGCTGCTTGATGAACCGACTTCGGCACTCGATTCGGAGACTTCAAAGAAAATATTTGAAATGATTTTATCCGAGAATAAGGAGAACGGACGAACAATTGTTATGATTACTCACGATATCAGAAAAACGCTTTCGGCAGATAAGGTTGCCGTAATAAGCGATGGAGCAATCAGCGAATATGATTCGCCCGATAGCTTGCTCCGAAAAGGCGGAGACTATAAATCACTTTTTGAGGCTCAAAGCCATGTTGCCGAAAAGCAGAAATAATATAACGGTTATTCTCTTGACAAATAATGCTTATGGGACTAAAATGAAGCTGACGGATGACCGTTAATATTTTAAAGGAGATGAATGTTTATGATGGCTATTATCGCATTGATTTCTGATCTCATCAATGCACTTATTCAGGCGATCGGAGCTATTTCCCCTGATGCGGCACATGCTATTCAGCAGGCACTTAGCCAGCTTTTTGATTTCATCACGTCAATTCTCGGCTGATATAGGATAGCACGGCTTAAAAGTTGAAAATAGAATTTTCACATATGCTGCGAAAATTATTCCGACACGATGCGGGCATTGTTCTCTGTGATTCGTTCTTTTGAACCTCGTCACGAAGGGCGATGCCCTTTGCTGTATAGTGAAATGCAAATCATGTAATTTCTTGCGTGATTATTATAAAGGATTTAATGGGATTACGGAAACATTCAAATGCCTGTGAAAATTTTGACTTTTGCTGCATTTTTTTCTTTTTAGGTGTTGACAAAAGAAGAATTTTATGTATAATAATAACAGTAATGATTACTATTATCTATTTCTTGAAAATCAGGCAAAATGTCACGTTACTTGACCGGCAATGCTTGGGTTAATTGTTTGTGCAGTAATGCCTTGAATTCGGTTAATACTAATTATGACTATGCAAAAAATGAAGGGAGTTTCAGCTATGAATATTACCATGGACATTAAATACGTTGGGGTCAATGACCATGATATCGACCTCTTTGAGGGTCAGTATGTTGTTGAGAACGGAATGGCATACAATTCCTATGTTATAATTGATCAGAAAATTGCCGTTATGGATACGGTTGACGCACGCTTCCGCCATGAGTGGCTCGACAATCTTGCCGACGCATTAGACGGAAGAAAGCCCGACTATCTCATCGTTCAGCACATGGAGCCTGATCATTCGGCAAATATAATGAGTTTTATCGAATCTTATCCCGAGGTCAAGGTTGTTGCTTCGGCAAAGGCCTTTGCGATGATGGGTCAGTTTTTCGGCAACGACCTCGGCGACAGGCAGATCATTATTTCCGAGGGCTCAACGCTTGAGCTCGGCAAGCACACACTTAATTTCGTAGCCGCTCCCATGGTTCACTGGCCCGAGGTTATGGTTACTTATGATTCGTACGATAAGGTACTTTTCTCAGCCGACGGCTTCGGCAAGTTCGGTGCGCTTGACATTGACGAGGACTGGGCATGTGAGGCGAGACGTTACTATTTCGGCATTGTCGGAAAGTATGGCGTTCAGGTGCAGAAGCTTTTACAGAAGGCATCAAAGCTTGATATTGAAAAGATTTGTCCGCTCCACGGTCCGATTTTGACGGAAAATCTCGGCTACTATATCGGACTTTACAATACTTGGTCGTCCTACGAGGTCGAGAGTGAGGGTATTGTGATCGCTTACACCTCGGTTTACGGCAACACGAAAAAGGCGGTTGAGATCCTTGCCGATAAGCTCAGAGCAAACGGCTGTCCGAAGGTCGTTGTCAATGACCTTGCGCGCTGCGACATGGCTGAGGCAGTTGAGGACGCGTTCCGTTACGGTAAGCTCGTGCTTGCGACAACGACTTATAATGCGGATATTTTCCCGTTCATGCGCACGTTTATTGAATCGCTGACCGAGAGGGAATACAAGAACAGAACAGTCGCTTTCATCGAGAACGGCTCGTGGGCACCTCTTGCGGCTAAGATTATGAAGGGCATGTTTGAGAAATCTAAGAACATCAATTTTGTTGAGCCCGTTGTTCATATCCGTTCGGCTTTGAACGAAGCTTCGTCGGCTGAGCTTGACGAGCTTTCAAAGGAGCTTTGCCGTGACTATATTGCACAGGACGGCGAAACGGCTAACAAAAACGACCTTACGGCTCTTTTTAATATCGGCTACGGACTTTATGTTGTAACGTCAAACGACGGCAAAAAGGATAACGGACTTATAGTCAATACCGTTTCGCAGGTCACGAATTCGCCGAACAGAATCGCCGTTACCATCAATAAGGACAATTATTCCCATCATGTCATCAGGCAGACGGGCAAGATGAATATAAATTGCCTCTCGGTTGACGCTCCGTTCTCCGTGTTTGAAAATTTCGGATTCAGAAGCGGAAGAAATGCGGATAAATTTGAAAGCATTGAGCCGCTTCGTTCGGATAACGGACTTGCCTTCCTGCCGAGATATATCAACTCGTTTATGTCACTGAAGGTTGAGCAGTATGTTGACCTCGACACTCACGGAATGTTTATCTGCTCGGTTACAGAGGCGAGAGTTATTTCCGACGCCGAGACGATGACCTATACCTACTATCAGAAGAATGTTAAGCCGAAGCCGCAGACGGACGGCAAAAAAGGCTTTGTCTGCAAGGTCTGCGGATACATCTACGAGGGTGACGAGCTTCCCGAGGATTTTATCTGTCCGCTTTGCAAGCACGGCGCGGCGGATTTTGAACCGATAAAATAAGGCAAACACAGCAGATCATGCGGTGCTTACCGAAAATTAAGAAATTGTGATTTTTTACAGCCGCCTTTTGGAATAGGACGCAGAATAATTCCGTTCCGAGGGCGGCTTTTGTTTTAAATATCTAATGACAAAACAGGAATTTAATGATATAATTGTAAAAAGACGTCAGGGATGGTGATGTTATGAAAACTATTCGTTCAATTGCAGGCGTGTTACTTTCGGTTATTCTTATAATAGCTTCCGTAGCATTCCCGACATCGGCACAGACAGGCTCGGTTGAGACTATGGCAAACCTCATTGTGTTTGTCAAGTTCCCCGAGGACACAACAACGGAAATTACCGACAATTCGCAGAAGATAATGATGTATTATAACGATACGTCAAAAATGTATGTCGGCTCGGACATTGATTTTTCGTTCAAAAAATATATCACCGAGATTTCAAGAGGAAAGCTGAATGTCAATAATATTTTCCCTCAGCTTGAGGGAGATAGAATTACGCCCCTTACCCTGGCGGCTTCGCATGACAACAGTAATGATAACAGCGTTATTCAGGAGATTGTAGCTGCTTTTAATTCGGGAAAGATAAAGATGCCCGAGGATAAGCTTGACAATAAATATTCCGGCGTTGTTGATAATCTTACCGTTATTATTCAGGGTAAGTGCCCGAGCGGCTCTGATTTTATGTGGCCGCACAAGAGCGTTACGGACGTTTCGACAAAGATAAAGAATAAATATCAGTTCGGAAACTATAATCTTATTGATTCATACAGCGTTACAGGCACCGTAGCGGCTTGTCAGGGTGTTATTACGCATGAATTTTTACACAGTGTCGGTTTGCCGGATCTCTATCGCAGAAGCGGAACGGACGGAACACCCGTCGGTGTTTGGGACATCATGGCAAGCAACAGCTTCTTTATGCAGTATCCGCTTTCCTACCAGCGATACAAGCTTGGCTGGATACCGATGCAGCAGATCACCCGGAGCGGAACATATACGCTCGATCCGGTAAGCGATCCCGACTCGGACACGATACTTTACGAGATCAAAACTCCGATGTCGGCGAGCGAGAGCTTCATGCTCGAATACAGAAAGAAAATAACGACGAATTTTTCAAATCTCGGCTTCGAGACGAAGATTCCGTCGTCCGGATTGCTGATTTACAGGGTCAACAAGTCTGTTGTTAATCAGACGAATGCCTGGGGCGACGATTATCTTTACGTTTACCGTCCCGGCGAGACAAGCACAACGGCGAGCGCGGGTGATTTCTTCAAATCGGCGCTCGACCCGAACAGTAACAGGACAAGCTTCGGCGTTGCGGATTTCGACGCATCGCTCACGGACGGAACGATTTTCTATTCCAACGGTAAGAACAGCGGTATCGTTATCTCCGATGTAAAGTATAATGAGGACTCGTCGCAGATAAGCTTCCATGTTGAGTTCCCCGATTATTCTTCGCTCGGCTTGTGGGAGTTTGTTCCGAACAGTATTGCAATGGATTCAACGGGTATCAAGATAGATACCGACAGCCTCGGCAATCTCTATGCCTGCGTTATGGGCCGCGAAGATTGGAGCTTTATGAACAAGGTGTTCAAGTACGACGGAACATCGTGGACTACTCTCGGTTCGCAATTTTCGGATGTAAGCAGTATGGTTCTCAAGGTTTATAACGACATTCCGTATGTGCTTTATATCAATTCAAGCGGCAGACCCGTTCTTGCAAAATATACGGGCAGCTCATGGCAGACGGTTTACACGGATAACACGGTCAGCTATCCGAATGACATACAGCTTTTTGAGGGCGATTCGGGCTTATACAGTGCATGGACGGTTGACGGAACGACGCTGAGCATTAAGAAAATTACGTCAAGCTCGGTTACGAGCGTTAATTCCTCGCTGACGGCAGATTATTTTGCAAATCCGAGTCTCAGCGCGGTCGGCAATTACATTTATGTAACGTACTGCAATTTCTCTTTCGGAGGAGGAACACAGTACACACAGATAAAAAGATATAACCTGACCTCGGGTCAGTGGGAAAATATTCAGATACCCAATCCGCTTGTTTCGTCTAATCTTCACAGAAGCATAGGCTACAACGGCGAATACTGGACGATCGCGGCAACCTCGGGAAGCAAGCCGATAATAGTTAAGGTTGACGGCGATTCAAAGGTAACTCAATACGAGGTGCCGACAACGATAACCAACATCCTTGAAGCTTCGATGGATATTTCCGAGAACGGTACGGTTTGCGCTTCGCTGATTGCTTCGGGTGAGGACAGTCAGATACTTTATCTTGACGGCGGTGAGTGGAAACAGCTTGGCGGCTCGCCCTGCTCAAACTGCCAGACGGCGGACATGACGATCTATAAAAACAGAGTGTATATCGGCTCGGTGCTCACGGGCACGGGCGCTATCAGCCTGACATATAAGGACTTGCCCGAAAAGGAATTGCCTGAGCTGATCTCCGTTGAGTCTCAGACTGTTACGGTAGCGGACGGATATATTACGGGACTTCCTCAAAAAGCGGCAAACCTCAATCTTTATCTTGAGGCGACCAACGAGGGATATTTCAGATATGAAAAGGTCTGCACGGGCGGACAGGTGCTTCTGTACACTGCCGACGGTGTGCTAGTGAAAAGATACACGATCATCATTAAAGGCGACGTCAACGGCGACGGTGTTGCCGACGGATGCGACGCGGTGCTTATCAATGCCTCAGCGGCAGACATGCTGACACTTGAAGAATGTTTTAAATTGGCGGCGGACACTGACGGAGACGGCACTGTGACGGAAAATGATAACGAATATCCGATAAACAGCGGATTGAATTTATAAAAAATATCAAGAGGGGAGGCGGCGCACTTGCGGAGCAAAAAAGCATTGCTGAACTCGGCGGCTTCACTGCTGCTGGAGTTTGTAACGGTAATATGCGGCTTTATCGTGCCGAGGCTGATTATCGGCACATACGGCTCCGAGGTCAATGCGCTGACTTCTTCGATAACGCAGTTTCTCAGCTATATAGCTCTTGTTGAGGCGGGAGTTGGCGGAGTTATCCGTGCGGCGCTGTATAAGCCGCTTGCCGAGAAAAACAACGCGGCAATGAGCAGTATCATTAAATCAACGGAAAACTTTTTCAGGAAAATTGCTTATATTTTTGTCGGCTATATGGTCGTGCTCGCGGCTGTGTTCCCGATGCTCGTCAACAAAAACTTTGAGTGGGCATTTACCGCGTCATTGGTTATAATAATAGGACTGAGCACCTTTGCACAGTATTATTTCGGTATGACATATACCGTGCTTGTGCAGGCGGATCAGAGGCGGTATATAACCTCGTTTTTGCAAATAGGGACGATAATTCTCAATGCAATCATGGTGGTCGTGTTCATAAAGCTCGGCGCGTCAATTCATATTCTGAAGCTCGCGACCTCGCTGATATATGTGCTCAGACCTGTTTTGCTGAACATCTATGTAAAGAAAAAATATAAAATTGACCGCAAGGCCGAACCCGACAACGAAGCGGTCGCACAGCGCTGGGACGGGCTTGGACATCACATTGCATACTTTGTCAATCTCAACACCGATGTTGTAATTCTTACGATTTTCTCAAAGATTTCATCGTCGCTCGCTCTTGCGGAGGTTTCGGTATATACGGTTTATTATTCCGTTGTCAACGGTATTATGAAAGTGGCGGCCAGTCTCTCTGCAGGTATGGAGGCGGCGCTCGGCGACATGATAGCAAAAAAAGAGTATGAAAATCTCAATAAAAAGTTTAATCTTTATGAGTTCGTGTCGTTCAATCTTGTAACGGTGCTTTTCACATGTGCGGGACTTCTGATCGTGCCGTTCATGAGCGTCTATATGAAGGGCGTCACGGATGCGAATTATATAAGACCTCTATTTGGCTATATTCTCGTGCTTGCCAATGCAATGTATTCGATAAGAATTCCGTATCACAGCGTGGTCTATGCCGCAGGACATTACAGGCAGACGCGCAACGGTGCATTTGCCGAGGCGGGAATAAATATAGCAATTTCCGCAATTCTTGTTTATTTCTACGGAATTGTCGGTGTTGCGATAGGCACACTCGTTGCGATGACGTTCAGAACGGTTCAGTATGTTTACTATCTTTCAAGGAATATTCTGAAAAGGAGCGTAAAGCACTTCTTTAAGAGAATAATACTTTCGGCTGTCAGCGTCGGATTGTCGGCTCTTGCAGTCAGCCTTGTTCCGAGCTTCGGAACGAAAAGCTACCTCGGCTGGGCGCTTTATGCCTGCGTTGTAGGCATTATCGTGCTGGCGATAACCTGCGGAATTGATTTGATTTTCTGTCGCAGGGACTTTAAGGACGCTATGGCGATAATGCGCAGCACAGTTTTTTCAAAAATAAAAAAATAATTTCAGACAGGAGAAATTTTTATGGCAGTAAAGAATAAGGAAAAAATCTACAAGCTCACATTGACGGCGATGCTTACGGCGTTGATTTTTGTAATGGCATTCACTCCGCTCGGCTATTTAAAAATAGGTGCGGTTTCAATAACATTTATCACGATTCCTGTTGTTATCGGCGCTATCGTCGGCGGACCCTCGGTCGGAACAGTGCTCGGACTGATGTTCGGCGCAACGAGCTTTATTCAGTGCTTTGGCACGGACGCTTTTGGAATGGCGCTTTTGGGAGAAAGCCCTGTTTATACCGCAATTATGTGCTTTGTACCGAGAATTCTCATGGGCTTTTTCTGCGGACTGATTTATAAGGCATTCAGCAAAAAAAACTATCTCAAGGCTGGTACGGCGGTAACATCGTTTTGCGGCGGATTTATCAATACAGTTCTTTTCGTCGGATTCCTTATTCTTCTTTTTTATAATACTCCGGCAGTTCAGGCGCTCGGAACTTCCGTTATAGCAGTTATAACTACACTTGTAACGGCAAACGCCGTTATCGAGTGGATCGCCTGCACGGTCATCGGCTCGGCAGTCTCAATCGCACTGAATAAGGCGCTGAAGAACAGGATATGAACGGTTGCTGAAAGTTAAAAAATAAGAATTAAGAGCATGGGCTCCTCCGGGGTAGCGAAGTGACGGCGCGGTAGTGACAATGGACTCCTCCTATAGGGGAGCTGTCACAGCTTGTCTGTGACTGAGGAAGTAAATTCAAGCGAACATTGAAAAGAAGCGGTGGCTTTGCGCCGCAAAGCATAAAAACAAGGAACTGTCGTTGAATGAACAGTTCCTTGTTTTTTATTTAACCTTTTTCATTGACCTTGTGAAGTTCAAAAGAATTATCATCAGAATCGGGAAAGCGATGCAGAAGATAAGACCGAATTTCAAAGGATCCATTGTGATCGACGGGCTTGCCTGAGCCGCATCGGAAAGGATTCCCGTTATCCACGGACCGAACGCACAGCCGAAGTCACCGAACATTGCAAGCATGGCGAACATTGCCGTACCGCCCTTTGGAAAAACCTTTGCCGCAAGACTGAAAATCCCGGGCCACATGGTAGAAGCCGAAAGTCCGCAAAGTCCGCATCCGATGAGCGAAACGATCGGAACGGGGACGAGCGACGTCGTGAGATAGCTGACAATGCAAAGTCCCGCGCAAAAGCTCAGCACATGACGCAGGTTAAGCCTGTCGCCAAACGAGCCGTAAAGCACTCTGCCCGAGCCCATAAGCACGGCGAACAGGCAAGGACCGAGTAGATCGCCCGTGAATTTGCTGACACCGAGACTCTTTTCGGCAAAGGTCGAAGCCCATTGAGCCATTGCAATTTCGCTTGCGCCGGCGCAGAGCATGAGAAGCGCACAGATAATAAATGTCGGTTCTCTGAAAAGCTCGGGAATTCTCATTTCGCTCTCGCCCTCGGGAACAGGCGGAACGATAGGAACTCTCATAAAAGCGAACATGTTGATTATAGGAATGATCGCCCATATGATCGGCATGTAGATCCAGTTTCCCGTGCCGATGAATTTGATTGCAAACGTCGTGATCAGCACAACCGAAGCCTGACCCCAGCAATAGAACGAATGGAGAAAAGCCATTTCGCCCGACTTGTTGCTGAGCGGTAAGCCCTCGATTATCGGGCTGACAAGAACCTCGATAAGACCCGAGCCGATTGCATAAATAATAATGGGAATAATAAGCCCGACAAAGTGATTTTCGAACGCTCTCGGCAGGATTCCCAAGAGGATAAGTCCTGCCGCCGCAAAGACATGAGCAAAGACAATGGATATCCGATATCCGACCTTTGAAATGATTTTTACCGATGTGAAATCAATAAAAATCTGCGACACAAAGTTAATAAGTATAAGCCAACTTATTTGTGAATAGTGAAGTCCGAATTCATCCTGAAAAATTACATAAAAAAGGGATGCTAAATTATTTATTATCGCCTGAACAAAATATCCTGCGTAACAGGCGATTTTTGTGGAAGTGTATTTGCTGTTATTCGTCATCTTCGGACATATCCTCTTTCTCTTTGTTGCTGTCTTTCCAGTACCACCAGCGGAGCTTCTTTTCGTCGGGCTTCGGGGTATTGGCAAAATAAACCGCTGTTCTCATCTCGTAGAGAATGACCTTGTCGGCAACATCGCCGCTCTCAACACAATAGTCAAGATAGAAATTGTCGCCCTCCTTGCCGATAAGCTGAGAGGTCTCCGTAATTTCAAGAACTCTGAAAGCCTCCTTTGCCTCATCGGTCAGAAAGCTGAGCTCATCTATTTTATAATTTTTGGGTGTTTTATCCTTTTTTCTGAAAAACATTTTCATTACCTCCGATAGAGGTATTCTAACATAATTGAAAATATAAGTAAAGAGTTGAAAACAAAATAATATTATGGTATTATTATAACCGTATTTTAAATCAGAGGATGGAAAAAATGAAGGTTGCACAGGACTTTTTGAATACGCACGATTTCGTCGTTGTTGATATTGAAACGACGGGGCTGAACTGCAAAACGGACGATATAATTGAAATTTCAGCCGTCAGAGTTGAAAATGATATTGTCACGGACGAATTTTCTCATTTGATCCATACCGACAAGGAGATAAGCCCGTTTATTTACGGCTTGACGGGTATAAACAATGCTATGCTCGAAAATGCCGACGATATTTCGACCGTGCTTTGCGAGTGGTTCGATTTTGTCGGCAATATGCCTATAGTCGGACACAATATCGGCTTTGATATGCGTTTTATTTCGTGGAATTCGGCGCTACTTTTCGGCGAGAAGCCCTGCAACAGAACGCTTGACACCCTGCGCTTTGCAAAGGAGATGCTTCCCGAGCTGGGTCATCACAAGCTGTCTTTTTTGAAAGAGTATTTCGGAATAAGCGGCGCGTCTCACCGTGCGCTTGACGATTGCAGAACGACATATGAGCTGGTTGAGATACTCAAGAAAAAGGCGGCAGGCTCGGTTTGATTTTTGTTTAAATGAAGAAAATTACCAAGGTTTCCCGTCGGCGGAGTATCATTATTTTATCGGTCTTTATCCCCTCCGTCGTCAATGACGACACCTCCCCTTAAATCATTTAAGGGGAGGCTGAAAACTAAAATCAGTTCGATAATATAGGAAAAAATAGACGTAGAAGCTATCTAAGCCTCCCCTTGAAGCAAGGGGAGGGGGACCGCTTGCGGTGGTGGGGATTTAGAACTGTCTTTTTTGATATTCAATAATATCATTTTAAAACCTTTCGACTTCGGCACAAAACACCGACTGATGACTGCCGCATTGAAAATTATATAGGAAAATTATAAAAAGCGATAATTTTATTAACAAAAACACTTTACAAACCCGATATCGGGTGGTATAATACTAACGTTGTGTTTCCGCTTTCTCGGATTACGGGTTTTACCGCCACGCGGTGTTCACCTGCCGTAACCTGGGAGGTCGGCGCAAAATAATAATTTAATGAGGTGAAAATTATGACACAGGCAGAGAAGCAGGCTATCATGGCTGAGTATGCTCTTCACGAGGGTGACACAGGTTCACCGGAGGTTCAGATCGCAGTTCTTACAAAGAGAATCAACGACCTTACCGAGCATCTCAAGACTCACAAGAAGGATCATCATTCAAGAAGAGGCCTTCTCAAGATGGTTGGTCACAGACGTAACCTTCTTGCTTACTTGCAGAAAGTTGATATCGAGAGATATCGTGCTATCATCGCAAGACTTGGTATTCGTAAATAATTTCGGCTTCATGAGGCAGACAGCATTCTTTTACTGTCTGCCTCAGTGTCGATTTAAAAAAGTATCTATTTGTCGGGCAGCTTATCGGCTTTAGCAGTGAATCGACAGCTTGAAGCTCAAACTGCGGATTTATTGCTAAATCCTTGCCCGACGTAGAAATAAATTTTACAGAGAGGTATAAAAAATGTTTTTCAAGGATTTCAAAAAGTTTGAAACAACTCTTGCAGGACGTCCGCTCGTAGTCGAGACCGGTAAAATGGCTCAGCTTGCAGGCGGCTCATGTCTTATCCGTTACGGTGAGACTGAGGTTCTTTGCACAGCCACAATGGCAGACAAGCCCAGAGAGGGCGTTGATTTCTTCCCTCTTTCGGTTGATTTTGAGGAGAAGCTCTATTCCGTAGGTCGTATTCCCGGTTCGTTCCAGCGCCGTGAGGGCAAGGCTTCCGAGAAGGCAACACTTGCTTCCCGTGTTATCGACCGTCCGATTCGTCCGCTTTTCCCGAAGGATATGCGTAACGATGTAGGTGTTGTTGCGACGGTTATGTCCGTTGATCCCGATTGCTCGCCCGAGATCACCGCTATGATCGGTGTTTCGGTTGCTATTTCAATTTCAGCTATTCCGTGGGACGGCCCGATCTCAGGCGTTTCCGTTGGTCTTATTGACGGTGAGTACGTCATCAACCCGACCGAGGAGCAGAGAAAGGTTTCTCAGATGGCTGTTACGGTTGCTTCTACCAAGGATCTTGTTGCTATGATCGAGGCAGGCGCAAACGAGGTATCCAATGAGGATATGTTCGACGGAATCATGTATGCTCACAAGGTAAACCAGGAGATCGTTAAGTTTATCGAGGGTATCCGTGCCGAGGTTGGCAAGGAGAAGATCGACTTCCCGTCAAATGATCCGGCTCCCGAGATGTTCGAGGCTATCAAGGAGTTTGCTATCGACGACGTTAAGGTTGCTCTTGACACCGACGACAAGAGAATCCGTGATGAGGCTCTTCGCCCGATCTATGCCGCTGTTCATGAGAAGTTCGACGAGGTTTATCCCGACGATATCGCAAAGATCGACGATTGCATGTATAAGCTCCAGAAGTTCATCGTTCGCCGCTGGCTTCTTGACGAGGGCAAGCGTGTTGACGGACGTGGAATCGACGAGATTCGTCCGCTTAACGCAGAGATTGACCTCCTCAGCCGTGTTCACGGTTCAGGTATGTTCACTCGCGGTCAGACACAGTGTCTTTCGGTTACAACACTCGGACCCATGAGCGATGTTCAGATGCTCGACGGTATCGACAACGAGACCGAAAAGAGATATATCCACCACTACAACTTCCCGTCATACTCAGTTGGCGAGACTCGTCCGAGCAGAGGACCGGGACGTCGTGAGATCGGTCACGGCGCACTCGCAGAGAGAGCACTTCTTCCCGTTATTCCGTCGGTTGAGGAGTTCCCGTACTGCATCCGTGTTGTTTCCGAGGTTCTTTCCTCAAACGGTTCAACATCACAGGGCTCAATCTGTGGTTCAACTCTTTCACTTATGGCAGCAGGTGTGCCGATCAAGGCTCCCGTTGCAGGTATCTCCTGCGGACTTATCACCGAGGGCGACCGCTTCATGACAATGGTTGATATCCAGGGTCTTGAGGACTTCTTCGGCGACATGGACTTCAAGGTTGCAGGTACAAAGAAGGGTATCACCGCTATTCAGATGGACCTCAAGGTTCACGGACTTACTCCCGAAATCATCAAGGAAGCTCTTGAAAAGACATACAAGGCTCGTTGCTACATTCTTGACGAGATCATGCTTCCGGTTATTCCCGAGCCGAGAAAAGAGCTTTCAAAGTATGCTCCGAAGATGCTTTCAACTAAGGTTCCCGTTGATAAGATCGCCGAGGTTATCGGTAAGCAGGGTAAGGTTATCCAGAAGATTTGCGCAGAGTGCGATTGTAAGGTTGACGTTGAAGAGGACGGAAGCGTATTTGTTTGCTCTCAGGATATTGAGAACGCAAAGCGCGCTATCTTCATGATCGAGACTATCGCTAACGATCCCGAGGTCGGTGCGATTTATAAGGGCGTTGTAACAAGAATTATGGACTTCGGCGCATTCGTTGAAATTGCTCCGGGCAAAGAGGGTCTTGTTCACATCAGCCATCTTGATGTCAAGAGAGTTGACAAGGTAACAGACGTTGTCAACGTTGGCGATGAGGTTATCGTTAAGGTCCGTGAGATTGACGAGCAGGGCAGAATCAATCTTTCGCGCCGCGAGGCTCTTATCGAGGTTGAGGGTCTTGTTCCCGAAAACGAGATTTCCGACGCTCCGAGACGTCCGTCAGGCGACCGCCGCAGAGGCGGCCCGAGAGGCGGAAGAAGAGACCACAAATAATCAATAAGCAATAATTGAGGCTGTATCATGGCTCACTTGAGCTATGGTGCAGTCTTTTTTGTTAGCAATATTCCATATGAAAATTATTTAAGGGCTTTTGATAGAGTTAGAATCAGATCCTTATTGGAATCAGATAGGTTTATATAATTGTTTATTAGTGTTGAAACTGAACCTGATAAAGGTATGTCATTGGATTTTTTATAAAAAAACACCCAAACAGGAATTTCAAAGGCGTTACATATATTGATTATTGTTCGCACATTTGGAATTCCTCTTTTTTATAAAGATACTTGATTGTGTTAATTGACATTCCAGATTTATCTGCCAATTTATACATTGAATAGTTTTGGGCGACCCTTAGTTGATCAATTCGATTAACTATGGCGTTAATAAGTTCTGATTCTGATTTATAATTGTACATAATATGCACCTCCAATAATGTTGAATATTAAATTGGGTAGTATACTTCACCCAATGTATCACTTTGGGGTGGTAAACTTAATTACAAGAGGGATTAATAAATGATATAATATCGGCAGATTTACTGAGGTGATTATTTTTTAAAATAATGATTGTTCGATGTAACTAAAGCAGGTGCCAACTAAACGTTTTTGTAGATTGAGGATGAAAAAATGAGGGAAGAAATAGAGACAGCAGCGTATATTCCTGCAAAGAATAAAACGGAATTATTTGAATCTAATCATATTTACAGGACATGTGCATACTGTAGAGTGTCAACAGATAATGATGCACAGATGTCATCTTTTGCATTGCAACAAGAACACTATAAAAACTTGGTAGGACAACATGCTAACTGGAATTTACAGCATATTTTTGCTGATGAAGGTATATCAGGAACATCACGTAAAAACAGAAATGAGTTCAACGATATGATTTCTCGGTGTGAAAAAGGGGAGTTTGATCTAATAATTACCAAAGCCATTAAGTGGAGAAAGGATCCAGAAAAGACCCAGTACAGTCGAATAGAATGTACACTTTTTGGTAAAAAAATATATAGTGCATGGTCGCTTGATGAAAAATATAGCTATAAAACTATTGGGAAATTAGTTCAGTGCGACAGAAAGGTTATGTTGCTTTTCGACTTTTCGAAGAAAGAAGCCTGGCAGGGCCCAAAAATAATAAAGGAAAAAGCTTAAGTAATAAGGTTTATTGTGCTATAAGAAGGGGTCCGCGTCAATGGATAATACAATATTTATATCAATATGTTATTTAAATGGTGGAATTAGGTTATTCAAAGATACAATAAGAGATTTAGATATGCCTTCGTATGTAAAAATCTATATTCACAGAGAGCAGAACTTTTTAGCAATTATTTCTGATGAAAAACAAACCCTAATTACGCATAAAACTCCGAAAGATATTTATGATAAAAGATGGAAAATGATTATTTATAGCAAAAAACTATGTAATATTATATATGAAAAAATGCAATGGGACAAAAGAAAGTTATATAGAGTTCCGGGAAAAATAATAGAGAAAGGAGCTGTTGCTCGTTTTGAATTAAACAAAGCGAATATTATTATATAAGGCCAAATTTTATAATTAACACCCTTAATAGTTGATTAAAACTATTAAGGGTGCTTTTATAAAGTCTCCCTGTATTAGTATTATAAAAATTCATGTTATGAAAGTTAATTATATATTTGTAGGAGACAAAGTTTAGGGATAATAGTTATCGGTGTCCCTGTTTTGAAAATTTAGTTTCTCAGATGTGCTTTGCTAATAAAATACAAAACTATTAAAAAACTAAAAATTATTCTTCAGAGAAAAAAGCATAGTTTATCGGATACATCCATTTTGGAAAATGGTGTGATGGAACAAAGGAAAAGGTTTTAAGCTTACCTGATTTATAAAGTTCTTCATCTAATTCGAACAAAAATTTAAGTAATTCGTTTTGACTCTGTGTCTGATCAGGGAGGTCAATTGTTTTGTAATACAATTTTTCTGCCAAAAGAAAGCACAAAGAATTCACATCAGAACAATTGACATATTCCCTAATCTGAGAGTCAAGACCGTTCCACTCATCTGTATCGAAAAACCATTCGATAAATGTGGATAGATTCCCTTTGAAGATAGCACTTGACTTGATATCTATTGCAAAGTCAAGTTTGGAAAACATATCCATATACTCAATAAAAACAGATTCTTTTGTCATTAAATGACCTCCTTAATTATTCAGATAGTGTTGATATGCTAATATGCGCATATTTCGCAATGCCGAGGAATTCAATAAAATTGCGGATTGCCTTTTTTTGTCACAACCTTCAAGACTTCTTACTCTACTGAGATCTCTGATAAAACTTTCAAAATATGTGTGATATTCTGGACTTATATCTTTTATGTTTGAAAGAGAAGAAATAAGGTTTTGAAACTTAGCTGAAATTTCATCATCCATTTCATTGGTTTCACTAAGTTTTCTTTTAATGTCAAAGTAATTATCCTCAATTTCCTTGAAGAGGGAGGCGTCAAAAGAATCCTCTGCAACTTCTAAGGCTTTTCTTGAAATAATTCTTTCATCATATGGTGGAAGTTCGGCCAAGCTTTTCTTTTCTATTGAAATAGTTGCATGACTTTGAGGAAGATCTATCTTACCGTTATTTTCAATTATGTGATAAAATTCCTCTGCAGATGAACATCCTGTCATTTCAAGAATATTTTTATTTGGATTATCTATGTCGTCGCCAAAATTGTATCCGAAATCTTCAAAAACTTTTTTAAACTGTCTTCGCTTTTCGGATTTAAATTTATCACTATTATCAGTATCTTCTAAGCAACAGATCTTGATATCCGTATGATAAATTCCTTCGCTATCCTGAGTTATTTTTATTGAATCAGCAGGTATTTCAATGTAATTCATACCAATATTGAATTTTGCACCGTTTGGAGAGAAGTCTTTATCAATAGCAAGCTTTACTGCATCAATATACTTTTGATTTTCCTCCACACTGTCAGAAATTCTTAAATTCTCAGCCTGAGCTTTTGCTGAGTCAAGCAACGCTTTCCTTGCCTCAATACATCTGCTTAAATTATCTCCGTTTGAATCATTGATTGCTTTTTCCTGCATTTTATCAATAATATATGCCTTATAAGATAACTTTTGAAGATCGGTATTATAGAATACATTATTGAGATATGCGTCAACTTTTTTCTCACGTTCATCAAGAGCTAACTTGTCAACTAAGGCAAGCTTTGCTGCAATGATTTTAGCATCTTCAGATATTATTTTGCCATTATAATCAAGAGTTGCTCCAGTTATATTTTGATTTAAATCAATAATATCGCTGACACTTCTTTTTCGACCATTACTGTCAGTGCCTTCTCCAGATTCATTGTGAGCTTCAATTGCATATTCAATTTCATCAAGTTTTTGTTGAGAAAGGTATTTGGAATAGAAATCCCTGAATTCTTCTCCAAATCTCTTGCTGCTCAGTTCCGCATGATGTTTTTCTGTAACTCTTTCAACCGTTTTATCTACGGGCACTCCATAAATATCCTCGTTTCCTGCTACTCCGAAACTATGTATTGAAGGATTCATATAACCGTCGTCATGGTGAATAATAGCAATTACAGCGGTAAGGTTGTTTTCAGCAGAATCAACACTGCCGTTTCCTTCCATATCAATATATCGTTCAAAATTACCATATATGTGCTTAATTCCATGTTCACCAAGAAGGCGTTCATCACTTTTTGCTTGCAGATCAAAAAGGTTTTTAGTAACAGTCTGATTAAAATCATTAATTTCAGCTTCTGTAATTTCCGGGTTAATAACTTTTAATTGTTCAGTACAATAACTCGTAATTCTGTCTACAGCATCAATGTATGAAATTTTTTCGTTAGTTTCAAGATCGGTAAACATCCTTCCGACGTGGGCATTTGTTTCAGGTTTAATGATATCAAAGTTTTCTTTTATTAAATCACTGGTTTTTTCTGATTCTTCAGTTTCTTCAATCTCATTGATTTCATTTTCTTTATTGAATTTGCTTGAATCATCGAGTTTAGTCTCAATAGAATCAACAATAAGAGAGGCAATTGCTGCTTTTTCAGATACAGAGGCTTTGGAATCATCATTTTCATCACTTTCTACTGTACCTTCACCGGATTCGCCAGTTTCGGCATTAGGATTTTCGTTATCTTCGCCGTCTTCGTCGGTTTCGATAGTTCCTTCCTGCTTTTTATCAGTTTCATCTACTGTATCTTCAGAAACTTCACCATTTTCAGAGGTACCTTCATC
>CAKSSJ010000033.1 GCA_934488615.1 uncultured Eubacteriales bacterium
TGGCTGGGGTGGCCGGATTCGAACCAGCGAATGCAGCAGTCAAAGTGCTGTGTCTTACCGCTTGACGACACCCCAATATTAAATTTGAGTTTAAAAAAAGTCTGCAGAACCTGCAGACTCTATGGGGTGGATAGTCGGATTCGAACCGACGGTCTCCAGTGCCACAAACTGGCGCTTTAACCAACTAAGCTATACCCACCATATGGCGCGCTTGAAGGGACTCGAACCCCTGACCCACTGCTTAGAAGGCAGTTGCTCTATCCACCTGAGCTACAAGCGCATTAGTTCTCCACATTGCAGAATGTTTGGAGAAATGGAGCGGGTGATGGGAATCGAACCCACACGACCAGCTTGGAAGGCTGGAATTCTACCACTAAACTACACCCGCATATCTGCAACGCTTGATATGATACCATTAAATCGCGGTTTTGTCAAGTAATATTAACGTTTTTTTGAAAAAAATACTTATTTATTTTTCGTATATTCGGAACGGCGGTGTTGCCCCGCTGTTCCGAATATATTTTACAGTTTTCTGAAATAATCTATAACAGCTTTTGCCGAATTTTCACTGACGTTTATCGTATGCTTCGCTTCTTTCATGTTTTCAAGATAGTGCGCGTCGGAGCTGACGATAATCGGCATATCCTTTATAATCGGATATCTGCATTTATAATCGTTTTGACCGGCTTGCTCCGTCATTTCAACTGTCTTGAAGCTCATCTCGGGTGTTATCATTCCGAGGTTGGAAATAACGCTGTATGAGCTTCTGTCAATATGAGCGGGATAGCACACACCGCCGTATTCACTGACAATTTTTACGGTATTTTCAATACTTATTCCGCTTGCCGTTGTCAGCAAAAGCTCCTGCGTCCCGAGTATTCCGTCGCCCTCGTCCATGATAAACTGATCACCGAAAATATCGGGTCGGTTTTTGACGGGCGGAACGGTTGAAAGCACATATTCCGAAAATGCCTCCGCATTGTTCACATCGTCAAACAGGCACACGACATGAACCTCCTCCGATGTACAAAGCTCCATGCCCGGTATGACCGTCAGACCGATATTTTCGCCTACATTGGTTGCCGCACGGCAATTTTGAGCGGTGTTATGGTCGGTCAGAGCAATTGCGTCCATGCCGAGAATTTTCGCCATATTAACGAGGTTATACGGCGTCATGTCGTTATCGCCGCAGGGCGAAAGGCATGAATGGAGATGAAAGTCGTAATACAGCTCCATTTTAAATCAGCCTTGAAATCTCGGCGGCTACCTGATAGGAATTTTTCGCCGTTGTGAGAATGATTACGCCGTTTTGCTCGGCTCTTCTTAGCGCATCCTCATCGAGCGCGGCATTCTCGGTCAGGATTATACATGCGACATCGGCAAGCACGGCAACGCCGATCGAATTCACGTTGCCCATGACCGTGAGCCATGCGTCGCCCTCCTGCGCTCTTGACATGACCCAGCTGAGCAGGTCGCCGCAATAGCAGCCCGTTACGGGTCGTTCCAAATCGTCGCCGCAGATGAGCGTTAAATCAAGCTTTTCTTTTAGTGTTTTTATGTCCATTTCAGCTTCTCCTCGTCAATAATCTCACGGAACGGAACGGGAATGAATTTTTCAATCTCGTCCTCGTTGAGCGGAGTGATGTGGCTCATTTCCGCCTTGAGACGGAAAACGCAGTGGTCAATGTTCGCATATCCTCGCACGATATCTTCGGCAAGGGCACGGCATGTCGGTGCACCGCATGTTCCGCAGTCAAGCCCGGGGAAGTTCTTCACCATTTCCGACACCTGATTCATCAGCTTCATTGCGTCGGTCACGTTGTCGGCAAGCTTTAATACGGAATACGGCTGTAAATTTTCCTGCCACATCATCTCGTTCGGCACCTCTTCGGCATCTATATGGTTGCACGAAACAGGACGGTATTGCTTTAGGATAGACAGTCTTGTTTTTGCAACAAAATTGTTTGCAACCGTGAGACAACCACCGACACAGCCGCCTGTGCATGCATTCAGCTCTATGAATTCAATATCGTTGAGCTTTTCATCCTCAATTTCCTCAAGAATTTTTATAACATTTTCAATTCCGTCGGCGGCAACATATTTCTGACTCAGCGAGCCCGAAGCCTCACCGCCGCTTGTCGCCCAGCCGACTCCGATCCTGCCCGATTCGTCCATGCTTTTAAGCTCCTTGAGATGATCCATCTTGCTGACAAGCATGGGGTAAATGTCGCTGATCGCGATCGCTCCGTCAACGTCCGATTTCTCGGCGCAGAGAGGATTCTTTATCGCCGTGATTTTGGCGGGGCAGGGGGTGATGAAAAATACGCCTATGTCGCTGTCGTCAAGACCCGTTCTCTCTCTCGCTTCAATTCTTGCCAAACGTGCCGACTCGTCCATCGGAGTGTTGAGCTCCAAGAGATTTTCAATCAAATCGGGGTAGGAAATTCTTATCAGTCGGCATACGGCAGGGCATGCCGAGGAAATGATAGGTTTTTTGAGATTACCGCTTTTCAGCAGCTTTCTCGTTGCGTCCGAGATGATTTCGGCTCCCTTGGCAACCTCGAAAACCTTGTCAAAGCCCAGTTCCGTCAAAGCGGTCAATATGTAATTGATATCGTCAAGATTATTGAACTGACCGTAGAGCGACGGCGCCGGCAGAGCAATTTTATATTTGAATTTTTGAATATCCTCTATCGGATCGCTTTTAGCGGTTTTTGCGTGATGGGGACAGATGCGAATACATTCTCCGCAGTCGATACAGCGCTCGGAAATAATCGTTGCCTTACCGTGGCGAACTCTTATCGCCTGGGTGGGGCATCTTTTTATACAGTTCATACATCCGAGACATTTTTGCTTATCAAGGCTAACCGAATGAAAAACAGTATCCATGATCTACTCCTTGCTTTCAGATAATTATTTATTGTATATTTTTAAAGTGATTGTTGTACCCTCACCGATAACCGTATCAATGTTCATTTCGTCGGTGTATTTTTTAATATTCGGCAGACCCATGCCTGCACCGAAGCCGAGCGAACGCACATTCTCGGGGGCGGTTGAATAGCCCTCCTTCATGGCAAGCTCGATATCGGGAATTCCGGGACCCTTGTCTGCCAAAATAACGGTTATACATTCGGGAGTTATGCTCGCGTCGATAACTCCGCCGTCGGCATGGATGACCATGTTTATCTCCGCCTCGTAGACGGCAATCGCAACATTGCGCGTAACGGCAGGGGCGAATCCAAGCTCTTTAAGGGAACGCTTCAGCTTGCCCGATGCTTCACCTGCTCTTGTGAAGTCATTGGCGCTGACGTCATAATGCAATTTTACCTCATCCATTATTTTCCGCTGCCTCCTCTGAGCCCGTGAGCATAGAGCCGACCGCAGGAGGTGAACATTTCAAGGTCGGTGCCGATGAGAACGATGTCGCGCTGTTCTGCGAGGTCGATCATGCCCATATCGGGCGATTTACCCCTTACAAAAACAATACAGCTCATGTCCATCATTTCCGCAGTCCTTACAACCTGTGGGTTGACAAGGCCCGTCAGAAGAACTGCCTGCTCCTTGACAAAGGCAAGCACATCGCTCATCATATCACTGCCGCAGGCGGTAAACACCTCTCTGTCAAGCAGATCCTCGCCGTAGATTATACGTCCGTCGAGTATATCAATGATTTCTTTTACCGTCATATTCAGCCCTCCGAATAATAAATATACATATATAATATCATACATTAACTTAAAAATCTATATATTTTCTATAAAAATAATTAACAAATCGGATTTTTTGTTCAAATTTTGCATTGACTTTTTTGGTTTAACATAGTAACATATTTTTATATACAAAATAGGGGTGTTGTAAAATGAAAAAGCGGAAGCTTTTGAGCTCTGTTATTTCCGTTGCGTTGGCGGCAGTTATCGCCGCAGGCTCACCGACGGTCGGCGTTAAGCTTGCAAAGGAAGCTCAGATAACGGCAGAGCCGACGGTGCAAAGCATTCCAAAGTCCGAAAAATCCGTTGAAACGAATACATCAAAGAGCGTTTCGGAAGATAATAATTCGGCAAAAGCTGTTGAAATCAATTCAAGCAATATTGCTCAATTTGAAGATGAAAATGATGTTTTCTACGAGCCGCAGGAGGAGAGTATATCAACTCTTGAGGACTCGACGACCTACATAAACGATGCCGTAACGGTGTTTTTTACCGACGACGCAACGATTCTTGACAAGAACAAGGTTGTTAAATCGCTTGACGGCGAGGTAGTGGGCAAGGTTGATTTCATGAACGAATATGAAATAAAAATCGAGCGCTCGGATTTTTATGAGATCAATGATCTGTGCGAGGAGCTTATGGAGAATGACAAGGTCGAATTTGCAAGCTGTTCACTGGCGGAGAAAATAACGCCCGATTATGTTCCTAACGATCCGTGGAATCTCACCGATTGGAGCGATGACGCTCTTGACGGTCTTTCACAATATTCAAACTGGTGGATAAAAGCTACGGATATCGACAAGGCTTGGGATTACGACGAATATTTCAGCGATATTGACGTCGGCATTGTTGACAGCGGCTTTGATCCCACCCACGAGGATCTTGAAGGCAAGATCGTTTTTCCGAATAAGTTCTTTGAAAAAAACAATGCACCGACCTATCACGGTAATCATGTTGCGGGAATTATCGGAGCAACGCAGGATAACGAAAAGGGTTTGACGGGAATTGTCCGTGACGGCAAGCTTATTTGCGTTGATTGGCAGGCAAATGAGGAGCAGGGACAGAAATGGAACAACCGAGCAAGAATAATGACGGGCTTTGTCAATGCCGTCAGAGCAGGCGCAAAGGTGGTTAATTTCTCTCTCGGAAGCTCGGGCACGATAGATAACGGAATCGACAGACTTGAAATCGTTAAGAACACTCAGGGCAGGTTCAATTCATATTACATTGCGAAAATGCTTCAGCGAGGCTATGATTTTATCTGCTGTCAGTCGGCAGGCAACGGCGTTTACAAGGACGATAAATTTGCCTATGCCGTGGACGCAAGCAATAACGGCACCTTCTGCCCGATAACGGTTGACAATGCAATAAAGACCGTTAAGGGAGTTACACCGCAGGAAATCGTTGACAGAATAATCGTTGTTGCCGCGGCAAAGTTCAACGGCAACAACACATATGAGCAGGCGAGCTTTTCAAACGGCGGCAGTCAGGTTTCAATCTGCGCTCCCGGCTACAGCATTTACAGCTCGTACTATAACGGCGAAAGCAGTGATTATAACTATCGCTCTTACGCATACCTCAACGGCACGTCAATGGCGGCGCCGATAGTAACGGGAATTGCTTCGCTCGTCTGGAGCGTCAACCCATCCTTCACGGGCGCTCAGGTCAAGCATTTCGTCTGTGACGAGGAAAACACAAAGTATGAGGTTGCCGACAGCTCGTCCAAGCTTCACCTCCCAACGGGCACCATGCGAATGGTAAACGCACAGCTTGCCGTTGAAGCGGCAATTAAGGAGTGTGAAAGCTACGGCACGGTAACAGGACATCTCGAATGGGCAAAAATCACGCCGAGCAAGGTGATTGATTTCACAGTTACAAGCAAGCAGAACGGCACGGTTTACAGAATGATGACCGACGCTTCGGGTGATTTCAGCGCAAGGCTCCCTAAAGGTGAGTACACACTCAGGCTTGAGGGTAAGAAGTGCAGCTTTACCGTAACGGAGGGCGAGAGCACAGATATCGGTTCGGTTCGCTCGGTGCTCGCGACGGTTGATTTTGACGCAGTGAGAGACAAGATGAAGGACGGCATGCAGGACTTCCTGTCCAAGCTACAGGTTTATTAAGATATGAAAACGGCAGTAACATTGAAGCTACTGCCGTTTTGTTATTTTGCTGTTTTTAATATGAGCTTTTTAATGCCTTTTGTCAGCCAATAAAGAGCTACTGTGCCGATAACGACGGGAACGAGGGTGGCGAACCAAATCGCGATAACGTGATCGGGCTGTTTTGCCATGATCCAATCACTGACCTCGTTGAAAATGAATTTATGCACGAGGAAAAGCTCGAAGGTATAGCCGCCGACAAACGAAAATGCCGCATTTATTTTTTGCCCGAAAGAATTCTTTTCAAGAAATCTTCCGATAAATGAAAGGTAAATGCAAATCGTCGGTGCAGTGATTATAAACGGGTACCACCAAAGTCCGTAGTTCCAAAGCTCGTCATGAAGCTTGAAAAAGCATACGAAAAATGCCGCCATGCTTATTAACGAAAGAAGTGTGGCAATTACCGTGAATTTTGCCGTGATTTTTTTGTCGCTTTCCTGCGAGCATTTTGCGAGATACATACCCAAGAAGTAAACAGGAAGTCTCGTTACGATTATTATAAGAGCGGTAACATTCCAAAAAGGGAACGAGAACAGCACCAAAAGCAGACAGAAAAGAACACAGCCGACAGGCTTTTTGATTTTATCGGCGACGGCGGCAAGATACGGTGTCAAAAGATAAAAAATCCACATTGCGCCGAAATACCAGTTAAATCCGCCGGGCTTCCCTGTGAGATCCTGAACGCAGAAAATGTTGCCAAGCACCGTAGGGAGATCCATGCCTGCGGTTATGACCTTATACAGGCACCATATTGCGATGAAAACCAAATATGTAGGCATGATTTTGATGAACCGTCGCTTGAGAAAAGCGGCGGCATTTTGGTCACGGGAATAGGAAAGGTAACAGCCGATGCCCGAGGCGAAAAAGAAAATGTCAACGCCGCTGTAGCCGCTCGACTGTATGACGGAAAACGGATCGGGTAGCTTGTAGCCAAAGTGAAAAAGGACTATCCATAAAATAGCAAAGCCCATCCATATTTTTCTGTATTTTATAGCTTCCTTTAAGGTCATAGACAAACCTCCGTATTCAAAATCCAATACCCCTTAAGCTTATGATATTGTATCACAAACACCCGGAGCAGTCAACAAACGCCATTGAGAGAAGTAGTATAATTCGTTGTGTGAAAAATTGAAAGGATATTGACAACTTTTTTTATTTTGATAAAATAGTACTAAAAGGATATCGACGGAAGTGAAAAAATGACATTAGTTGAATTTTTTGACAGTGTTGCTATTGAAAATATGGCAAGCTGTCTTGCAATGAGACCTGATAGGGTTGTGTTTGTGGGTGAAAACAAGCCAATGAAAAAACAGGAAAAGATTTTTTATCGCTTGGCAGAAGAATATGATATAGATGTTTCTTTTGAATATAAGTCAATCAGCAAAAACAGTATTGACCAAATTGTATCAGCTTTGACTGAGATCGTTGAGTCTGACGAAAAGTGTATATTTGACCTGACGGGTGGAGAAGATCTGGTATTAGTTGCAATGGGAATTGTTTACGAAAGATACCGTGACACCGAAAAAATTCAAATGCACAGTATAAATATCAGAACAGGTACAATTTATGATTGTGACAGAGACGGAATAATTCCTGATTATGAGCCGCCTAAGCTGACGGTAAACGACAGCATTATGCTTTATGGCGGATGTATAGTTCCGTTCGATGGTCAAAAGGGTACATATGATTGGAATTTTAGTGAGGATTTTGAATCTGATCTGTTTATTATGTGGGGAATGTGTAAAAGAAATCCCGGACTGTGGAACACTCAAATAGGAACACTTGCATGTATTTCGGAGCATTGCTCGCAGACCGCCTCTCAACTGGATATGTTTGCAAATAAAAAGCATATTGAGACATTCATGGATGAAGCAAAGAAAAAATATATATGGCTTCGCAACATGATAAAAACGTTCTACGATTACGGTCTTATTGAGGATTTAAACGATGAGGAAGAAACAGTTTCGTTCAGATTCAAGAATGAGCAGGTTAAGCATTGCCTGACCAAGGAAGGTACGCTTTTGGAGCTGATGGTTCTTTTGATGGCGGCGGAAGCGGCTGATTGTGACGGCGAACCGAAATTCAACGACATTGTAAATGGCGTCTATATCGACTGGGATTCAACGATTCACGATGCTTCGGATGAGGAAAAAGATACAGAGAATGAAATTGATGTTGTGCTTATGAAGGGAATGATCCCAATTTTCATTTCCTGTAAAAACGGATATGTCGATGAATCGGAGCTGTATAAGCTGAATACAGTTGCGGAAAAATTCGGCGGACCGTATGCGCAGAAAGTGCTTGTTACAACGTATTACAGCAAAAATATCACAGACCGTTATAAATACTTCGTACAAAGAGCAAAGGATATGAAAATACAGCTTATTGAAAATGTTCACGAGTTATCGGATGAGGAATTTGCAAAGAAAATAAAAAACATTCTGTGCTGATCAAAGTATAAAATAATAAACAATGCCGCGGCAAGTTGCAATTATTGCTTCTTTCCGCGGTGTTGTTTTTTTATAAATTTGTGTTTGTTCTTTTCAATGAAGGTCATCCACACTTCATAAAGCAGTTAAATCACATTTCGCTGACCAATAACGCAACCGTCTCCACATGGGTTGAAACAATACCGTGAATGTCGACACAACACGGAAACAAATCTTCCATCGCAGTACACGGGAATATATCAACCGTATAATTTACTCTAATAGCAATGTCACAACACCATCTTGAGGCAATGAGTTTTCAAATTCAACCATAGACACATCAAGAATGGGATTACTCAGTTCTATATATTGAGAGTAATTTTCTTTTGGATATGCAAGTACATGAACTTTGATTTGTGAAATATTTTTCTCGAGATATCCAGTGTTTTTAAGTAAATTAAGAATTTCTCTAAATGAGTGTGTTCCCTCAAAAACGACAGTATGCTTAAAATCTTCAAATTTCAGTTTGAGCGACACAGGGTTTTCAAATATAGGATGGTTTCCTAATTCCTCCATATGATGACCCCATCCGCCTTCCGCATAATATAAAATCCCCGGAATATGATAACCAAAACAAAGTTCATCTCTATTGACGATTTCATCAACGCATCTTCTTTTCGTGTCGATTGTAAACCATCCATAATTACTATCGGGATGATGACATTGGAATACGGTAACAGAATCCATTCCAAACGGTTCATAATAATCAAATTTTTCAAACGCATACTCAATAAGCTCTTTCACTGTTTTTGAATCCTCGAATTCCAGCGAGTGCTCACCAAAAAAATGATAGGTTTGAATCATGTTATTTCTCCTTTTTTATCAGTACAATCGCCACTATGTATCTTATACGATACTATACAAAAGAGCTTTTTTAAACGGATATAGAAATATCATTTATCGATTTATCATCTTCACAGTTCTGTAATCGGATTTCCTATCAAAAAATTTATTCAGAACCTCTTTAAAAACCTCTTCATCTGGATCCGCCAGACAAAACAAAGTCATGCAAGACTTCAATTTCATATCATCCGGTTTTCCCATAACAATTTTAGCATCATTGCAATCCAATTGAAGTAAAGCATTTGATATCTCAAGTAAATGAGATCCAAGATATTCATCCTGCAAAAAGGCCTTTGCCTCATCTAAATCTCGAATACCATAATAGTCAGAAGTTGAGCTTCGCCCCAATCCTTTTAACTGAGGGAAAATATACCACATCCAGTGGGAGAGCTTTCTTCCATTTTTTATTTCAGCTAATGCTTGTTGATAGTCTCTTTGATGAGCAATTGCAAATCGAGACAAATCGTATTCCATTATGTGTGCCTCCTTAATAGTTCACCATTCCGGATTAGGAAATGCATTTTGATGTGAACTTTTGCAAAACAATTCTACTATCTAACCTGTAGCCTCGCCACGCAGTTATCTAACCCGTAGCCTCGCATTTCGGCTTTTTAGGTGTGCAGGTTAGATGATGAAAAAGTTTGAAAGGGATCCCGGGTCGCCGCCGGTTTTTGGGGGCAAACCTCGGAATCCCTTTATTTCAGTACATTTCAGCCGTTTCCCGTGCCGGTTCTCGTCATCAATACTACGGTCTCAACGTGTGCCGTGTGGGGGAACATGTCAACGGGGGTGGCGGCAAGGGTTTGGTAACCGAGGGCGGAAAAGCGTTGACAGTCGCGGGCGAGGGTTGCGCTGTCACATGAGACGTAGACCACTCTCTCGGGTGACATCTCGGCGACGGTATTTATCAGTGCCTCATCACAGCCCTTTCTCGGAGGATCGAGGATAACAACATCGGGCTTTACACCTCGTTCAAGCAGAGTTGCAGCCGCCTGCGATGCATCGCCGCAAATGAATTCTGCATTGTCAATGCCGTTAAGTCTTGCATTTTCCTTTGCATTTTCAATCGCCTGCGGAATAATTTCGACACCGATGAGGCTTTTGACTTCCCTTGCCATGGTCAGACCGATCGTGCCTGTTCCGCAATAGAGGTCAACGAGAGTTTCATTGCCCGTCAGTGCGGCATATTCCTTTGCCTTATTGTAAAGAATTTCTGCTCCGTCGTGGTTGACCTGATAAAACGAGAGGGGAGAGAGATTAAATTTTAAGCCGCAAAGCTCGTCGGTGATGTAATCGCTACCAAAAAGGGTTTTACATTCCTTGCCGAGCACAACGTTTGTTTTGTCACGGTTTATGTTCAGAATAATACTTGCTACACCGTCAATTCCCTTGAGCTGTTCAATCAAAGCATCCACACGAGGAACGCTGTCGGAATTGGCGACAATGCAGACCATTATCTGACCTGTGACGACAGCCTTGCGAATATAAATATGACGTATTATTCCCGATCCGTCGGATTCATTGTAAATGCTGATCTTCTTTTCACGGATCCAATCACGGAAAATGTCGGTTATTTTTGCAAACTCCTGCGGCTGTAGAAGGCAGTCGGCGCAGTCGATTATTCTGTGCGTCATCGGCGCGTAAAAACCGATCGTTGCAAATTTTCCGTCCGAGCCGACGGGGTATTGCGCCTTGTTTCTGTACCGTTCTGCCGAGGGTGACGGAATAATCGGAGCAGGTGTTATATCAAGCTTGCCGAGACGCTTGAAATTGTCGGCGACCTGCTGTGCCTTGATCTCAAGTTCGGATTCATATTTAATATGTGCAAAGCAACAGCCGCCGCATTTTTCGGCAATGGGGCAAAAGTTTTTTGCTCTCATCGGCGAGCGCTGTATGAGTTTTTTTATGATTCCGACGGCATAGGTCTTTTTGACTTTGATAATATGGGCAAGCACGCGGTCGCCCGTTACCGCGCCGCGCACAAAGACGGTCATGCCATCGTGGTCGCAGACACCGCTGCCCTGTACGGTACAGCTTTTGACCGTCAGATATATTTCATCATTTTTCTTTAGCATAAAATCACCGAAAATATTTTATCGTAATTGCAGGTGTGAAATCATTAAACAGAGTGCGGCAAGGCAAACAATTTGAGAGTTGTTACTTCAAAAAGCGTTTGTATAAATATGCTTTTAAAAGATTTAAACTTCCGATGCTTGTTATAAACGATAAAATCAACAAGCACCCTGAAAGTATTTGCCATGATTAGAATTCTTTGTATACATTGCTTTTTTGAAAAACATGTATAATTATAATCTATAAATTTTTGCACATTTTCATTTTTAAACATAAATTGCTTGCGCCTTTCCAAAAACGTTATTGCTTCAAGGCGATCCGATCTTAACCAAAATGTTATAAGTCGGGAAATGTGTCCTTGCCGATGAAAACAGAATAGTCAAAACTACCTTTGACGCAGTTTGCTTATTATAAAATATAATGCTACGGGAAGGTATATGAAATTCGTGAAGAAATAATCGGCGAAAAGATATACAGATGTGCGAAGATCATTTTTTCGCAAATTTGTTACAACCGATATTTTCTCACGGTCTTCTTTAGCGAAACAATAAATTGTAAAGTTCAACGGTCTTATTCCTATTAGCCTTGTTTTGAAAAACTCTCTGTTGTCAACATATGAATTTCTGAATACTTCCGACAAAGTCTCAGACCCGACCGAGTATTTATTTGTGCTTGAGGTGGCAAACTGCGTTATATAATAATATTTTTCAACCGCTTTACATTCTCTGAAATAAAGCAAGCATCCGAATTTAATATCAATCAGTTCCCAACCGCTTTTTTGCATTTCATTTAAATATCTATCGGATTTTGATAGCTTAAACAAAAAATCGGGTTTGAACTTTACGATGACTTTCCCATTCATTGCTTTTTCCCTTACGCATTTCCGCTCCTATTACCGTTGATAAATCAAACTTTCTTCGGCTTGAGGAGGAATTTGAAAATAATTCCAGCCAATGCCGCACCGGCAAGCGGAGCAACAAGAAATACCCATACCTGACTGAGAGCTGTGCCGCCCTCAAGAACCGCAGGAGCAAGGCTTCTTGCGGGGTTGACCGAGGTGCCTGTGAGCGGAATTCCGATGATGTGCACAAATGTGAGAGCCAGACCGATAACGATGCCTGCAACCGAGGAATATTTTTCGCTTGAGGTTACGCCAAGAACGGTCAGAACAAAGACAAACGTCAAAATTACTTCAACAATGATCGCACCCGTCATGGAAATGCCGACACTGCTGAGCTCGCCGTAGCCGTTTGAGCCGAAGCCCTCTGCCGCAGTCTCCTTAGCGATGAGAAGGAGCAGACCGCTGCCTGCAAATGCACCTGCTACCTGAGCGACTATGTAACCGATAAGGTCAATTATATCGAGCTTGCCGTTGATGAACATGGCGAGTGAAACCGCCGGGTTGACATGACAGCCTGAGATGTGACCGATCGAATATGCGCCGACAACGATCGAAAGACCGAAAGCGAGAGCAATGGCGACAACGCCGAGTGTGCCGTTGCCCGTTGAGCCTGAAAGTCCGCCGCAGAAAACGGCTGTTCCGCAACCAAAAAGCACAAGGATCGCGGTGCCTAAAAATTCGGCAATGTATTTTTTGATTCTCATAATAATTCCTCCAAATATTCAGTAGTTTTGTTTGAAAGCGTTGTTGTTTCGTTCATAGACAGCAACGCTTGAAACCCTTTAAAATTGAACCCCCGAAAGAAATGCCGTTGTTGTGGTCGTATCGTTACTCAGTGCTCCGAAAACTAAATAGAAAGCCAAAATAATAACGGTCAGAATGATTTTCCATTTCTTGTCCAGCTTTTCGGATTTCCATATAGTAACGATAACCATGATCGGCAGAAAAAATATCCATAACAGTATTGTTACTATTGAAGTTTTGCCCTTACTGTTTCGATCGTTGACTGTGGACGATGTTTGAAACGGGTTTGTGACAGGTGCGTTTTGAACCGAGCCGTTATATCCGCAATTCGGGCACGCGTTAGAGTAGTATTCGTTGCCGCATTTAGGGCACACGTGCGGCTTTTGTCCTACCTTCACGCCGCAATTCGGACAAAAACCTGAGTCAAAAACCGTTCCGCAGTTGCGGCATTTGTTGCTGAATTCGGACGCTCCGCACGAATGACAGGTCTTTTCGCCGTCGTCGCACTCACTGTCACAATATTTACATACTTTCATCTATACTCCTCCTGAAAATAAATCTAATTAAGTATACCATATAAATTTTTTCTGTGCAATAGTTTGTTTACCCTATACAAATTAACAAAAATTTAACTTGTTTATATCCTATTGCCGTGATATAATTATATTGAAACAAAAGAGCGTTTCAAGGAGGTCAAATTATGGATATAGCAGATCTTGCGGCAAGCGCCGTGAAAAAGATTACAAAGGGCAAGGGAAAAAGACTTGCAAAGAAGGGCTATCCTGCGGACTTGCCGAAGGTTCAGCCTGTGAAAATTTCCAACAAAACGGACGACAAGTTTGACGTCGGCTTTGCAATGAAAGAAACAATGCCCGATGATTTCGATTCTAAGACATATTACATAGCGGGACACAAAATGGCTCAGAAAATGACGGGCTTCCATGATCCCGTAACGGTCAGCGCAATGTGGATCGGCTGCGGCGATGAGGGCGGCGTGATGATGGTCTGCGCCGATATTATCGGTCTTACCAATTTTGAAGTGAGCATAATCCGCGCAAGCCTTGAGGAATTTTCGAGCAAGGCAAAGTGCAAGGCTATCAATGTTTGCTGTTCACATTCACATGCGGGCTTTGATACCGTCGGTTACTGGGGAAAGCTTCCGAAGAGCGGCAAGGTTGACACATACATGCAGAAGATATTCAAGAACGTTAAGGAAGTTTGTCTTGAAGCATACGATAACCGCAAAAAGGGCGATCTCTACGTCGGAACAACCCATGTCCCCGACGCTCAGTATGATAAGCGTCCTCCCGTGGTTCTTCATGATACATTGACAAGAATCCGTTTCGTTCCCGATGACGGAAGCAAGGAAACCTGGCTTCTCAACTATGCCGCCCACCCGAACACACTCGGCGGTTCAAACACCCTTTGCAGTGCCGACTATCCGTATTTCCTCAGACAGACGATATATAAGGAAAAGGACGTCAATGTTCTTTACGGTATCGGTGCGATCGGTGCGGTTGACCCCGGATATCCCGACGTTGAGGACAGATGGAAGAGAGTTGAGCTTCAGGGCGAGACGCTCGGCAAGGCGGCTCTTTCGATTGACAATGACGAGAAGATGAAGCCTGAAATTACCGTTGTTCAGCAGCCGTTCTATTACTATGCGGATAACGCAGTGCTTGCATTTCTTGCCATGCTTAAGGTAATGAGCTCAAAGCTTGTGCCTGCAAAGAAGGGCGATCTGGGAATTGCTCTTGTTTCCGAAATGACCTACATGAGGATCGGCTCACAGCAGATTCTTCTCATGCCGGGCGAGGTATTCCCCGAGGTTGCTTACGGCGGATATGATTCGGCAGAGGATTCGGCAACGGGCAGAGGCCCTGAAATTGACCCGACTCCGCTTGTTGACATCGCAGGAGACAAAAATCTTCTCATATTCGGTGTAACGAACGACATGACAGGCTATGTTGTTGCTCCGAACGATTTCATTCTCCATAAAACTCAGCCGTACCTTTCGAGCGGCAGAGACCGTTTTGACAGAAATCACTACCATGAGACAAACTCGATGGGTTATTCGGCGGCTCAGACGCTTACCGATGAGTTTGCGGATATCATGAAGAGAGTTAAATAATTCGTTTTTCTTTGCCTCCCCTTGTTTAAGCGAGGGGAGGCGATTTTTGAGGTAAGAGAGAAAAGTGAAAATAAAAGTCCGACAATTACCCGATAAAGAAGGAAAACCGATGAAGTATAAATATGAAATGCATTGCCACACCGCCGAGACAAGCACCTGCGCGGCGACAAAGGCAAAGGACACGGTCGAATTTTACAAGTCAATAGGCTACAGCGGACTTGTTGTGACCGATCATTATTCATTCGCAACGTTCGGAAAAAGCGGCTCATTCAAAAGGAATATTGATGCTGACAGGTTCCTTGAAGGCTACCGCTGTGCACGGGAGGCGGCAGGTGACGATTTCACCGTACTGCTTGGAATGGAAATCAGATTTTTTGCAACGGCAAATGATTATCTCGTTTACGGAATCGACGAGGATTTTGTCAGGAAAAACGGAAACATGCTTTTTATGGGGCTGAGACGTTTTCATGAGCTTGTTAAAGAGAGCGGCGCAATAATCGTTCAGGCTCATCCGTTCAGACCGTATATCAGCAGGGCGAACCCTAAGTATCTTGACGGATGCGAGGTCTTTAACAGCAAGGACAGGGATAAGAATTATAATCAAAAGGCACTGGAATGGGCTGAAAAGGAAAATTTCAAAATTCGGACAGGCGGGGCTGACTATCACCGTGAAAGTCAGCAAGGTAATGCGTCGGGTATTATAACAGAAGAAAGGATAAATACAAATGCCGAGCTTGTCGAAATTTTGAGAAGCGGCAGATATGAAATCAATATGGGCTGAATAACCGTCGGCAGGAATGTCGGCGGTTTTGTCTTAATTGTAAATTTTTCACAAATTAAGCAAAATGTATTTATTTTTTAACGGTAATATGATATTATCATTATATCAGCAGAGAATTATATAATACGAAATGGGGAAGGCACGACTTGAACAGTCAGAATAAAATAATAGCCGCATTGCTCACGGTCGTTATAACTGTTTCGTCAATGCCGTTCATGGCAAAGGCGGAGAAAAAGACGAGCGGTACCTATCAGTGCGACTGGTTTGACGAAAGCCTTTATTATCCTTATGAATACGATGATGAATGGTTTTCGGAAAGCTCATTTGAATATAACCACAAGCTTGCCCTGCTCGCTTTGAATATTTCTATGGCAACATTCAATTCCTTTAACGTAAGCGACAGGGACGAGCATATCAGAGCAATGCTTCAAAACTGCGGTTATGAAACCAAGGCGTACGGCTATGAAACTGAGGGCTATGATACTGCCGCGGTCGAGATGGCGAAGAAAAGTGTCACTCTTTCGGGCGAGCAGTGCACTATCGTTATTGCCGCAATAAGAAGCGGAAACTACGGTATGGAGTGGGGCGGAAATCTCAGAGTCGGAAACGGTGAAAATCACCTTGGCTTTGATCTCGGCAAGGAAATTATTCTTAATTATATCAACGAATATTTTGCGGCTGAAAATATCAAGGGCAGGGTCAAGCTTCTCATCCCCGGTTACAGCAGGGGAGGCTCGATTGCCAATCTTGTCGGTGCCGAGCTTGATGACGGAAGCTATGTGAAAAGTCTCAAAAGTGCCGACAGTATAAAAAATATCGGAATTGCAAAGAACGATATTTATGTTTACACGTTTGAGGCTCCGCAGTGTACCAAAAAGAGCGGAGCGAAAGATGCGATTTACGGGAACATCATCAACATAATGAACCCGAACGATTACGTTCCGAAATTTGTCATGAAGGATTGGGGCTTTACCCATTACGGCACGGAATACTACCTCCCGTCGGCGGAAAACTGCGCAAACTATTCGGGTTATTATGAAAATGTTTGCGAAACCTTTGACACATTGATGGATGATACGGGCAAAAAGTCAAAGTCGAATTTCTACAGCGAGGAGGACTCGCGCTCTGTCGGTGCAATGTTTGATTCGCTGATGTCGAAGCTTGCAAATGAAATTTTCGTAAGCCAGGAAAGCTACGCCGAAAAATACGAAGACGGACTTATTTTTATAGCGGGTCAGTATATAGGCAAAAAGCTCAATGCAGGCAACGCATTGAAAACTATCGGTGTAATTCTGTCGGCAGTTGCGCTCGGAATTATTCCGACCAATATGGACACGATCAAGAGCGACGGATTCCGCTCCTATATCGCCAATCAGATCGCGGAAAGCGACGCAAGCCAAAATCTGACGCAAAAGCAGATACAGGGCATCATTGATGTTATCATTGCACTGCTTGAATTCGCAAAGGACAACCGCTCGGATGTCAAGGCTCTGTTTGGTCAGCTCAACACCGTGCTGAATGTTCATCAGCCGTATGTAACGCTTTCCTGGATGCGCTCGATAAATCAGAGCGACATGCTGAAAATAAACGGCGAAGCTGAGAAGCCCTTGAAGGTTTCTTTTAACAAAATCGACCTGCGATACAAGGCGAACGCAAGAATTGTTGCCGATTATGATGAAACGCTCGGCACACTGACATGGAAATCGGATTCCGACGGAATTGTTTGCGTTGATGAAAAGGGCTTTATCTCCGCAAAGGGTGACGGTGAGGCAATCGTTACCGCAGAGCTTCGCTCCGCAGACGGCAGGCTGATTGATTCGGAAAAGGTCAAAGTAACCGTGCATATGAATAAGCTTGAGGTCATCGTTGCGGCGGTGAAGAATATTTTCGGAAAGGTGGCGGCTTAAATGAGCAGATATTTTGTTTTGATTTTTCTTGTTATAGGCATAGGTGTGGGCACGTTACTCTCGCTTGTGATGGATGTTAATATTTTTGTCAACATGATCGTCGGCGCACTTGCAGGTGCCGCGGTCGGATATTTCCTTAAAGTTAGGGTTGAAAAAAATAATAAAACAGATGAATAAATCATAGAGGGCTGTCGCTGAATGTGACAGCCTTTTTTGTAAAAAAGCTTTACAGCCCTTTCCTTTTTCGGAAGTATAGTGTATAATTACAGAAAATGAAAATTGAATATCGGGGAGAATTTGTAATGAATAAGAAAAGAAATGCGGCAAAATTTTTTAGAGTAATAGGTATTGCTTTAGTTGCGATCGTGATGAGCGTTTTGCCCTTAGTAAATGTCAGTGCCGAATTGATCAAATGCGGTGACGGAGCTTATGAGCTTGACGAAGGAGGTACATTATCTATATACAATATGATAGATGATGAAATAGCAAAGGTGATTGATCAGAGCAAAATGGGAAATGAAGTGATAGATATCTATCTAAACAATTGCACCATAACCAAGCCGAATCTTCTGAACCGTTACAGTGTAGAGAGCATTATAATAGATAACTGCTTAATAAAAGCCGAATCACTTAAGTTTAACAAAAAGGTTAGCCTTGTTCGGCTGATGAATTATAAGAATACGGACATGAGCTTTCTGGAAGGAAACAGCTTTGAGAGATTTTGGCTTGAGCTTTGCGAATTCGATGATCTGGAATTTTTAAAATATTTGAAAAATGTTGAGGATATTTTTATCGGTGATTGCAGCTTGGGCTCAATACGCGGTATTGAAAAGGCTAAAGGTTTAACATATCTTAAGTTTTCTGGCGTTGGCATAGAGGATTTAAGTCCGCTGAAGGATAATAAAATGCTCGACACTCTTGAACTTGAGCAAACCTGTGTAAATGACCTTTCGCCGCTCGAATCCACAAATATCCGCAGACTTTATTTTTCCGATGCTCCGATAAAATCCCTTCAGCCGCTAACAAAGATGAAAAATCTGACAATAGCCTGGGGCGAAAACAACGAGATGTTTTACGATAAGGAGATCGTCGATGCGCTCAATTCAAAGCGAGAGGATCTATATGAATATGCAGAAGATTCCGCGGAGATTCAGGATAAGGTTCGTAAGCTCGCAAAGAGCCTTGTAAATGACAGTATGACATATGAGCAGAAAATCCGCAAAATAACGGAGTATGTTGCATACCATATCGAATATGATTACGAACATTACAGTTTAGAGGATGAAATCAGCACGGAATACAACATGCATAAGCTCAGATACGCACTGAAAGGCAAGGGCGTTTGTGCAAACTATGCAGGGCTTTGCGATGCGCTTTTCCGCGAGTGCGGAATTGAGTGCTATCTTCAATCGGGGGACAATCATATTTGGAATGTTGTAAAAATTGACGATGATTACAGAATCGTTGACGCAACTTTTATCAACGCCGAGGGCTTTTTGGAGAGCAATTATTTGGCAAAATTCGAGGATTATTCATGCAATCCGAATTCATATCCCTCATCGGTATACCTTATGAGGAGAAATATTCAGCCCGATAAGACAGACAAAAACAGTACCGTTGAAACAGTACAGAACAATCGGACGCAAGCAAGGAGCGCAGTTATTATCTTTTCGATTGCCGCAGTTCTTATAGCGATTATATTGCTTGTTTCTTTTATAAAAGAGAAAACGGCAAAGGCCACCGAAACGATCAACGAATATAATGATGAGCAAAACGAAAACGATATAGAATAAAAAATACTTTTCTTTTTAAATTATATAGTGTATAATGTTTATGACAATTTCCAAAGGAGATTTTTTATGAAAAATATTCTTGTTACAGGCGGCGCCGGATTTATCGGCAGTAATTTCATTTATTATATGCAGCGCAAGCACCCCGACTACAGATTGGTGTGCATCGACGCTCTGACCTACGCAGGCAATCTTTACACTCTTGACGAAGCACGCAAGGGCAATTTCCGCTTTGTTCTCGGCGACATAACTGACAGAAAAACTGTTTTTGCACTCTGCGAGGAGGAAAAATTTGATGCGATAGTCAATTTTGCGGCGGAAAGCCATGTTGACCGCTCAATCGAAAACCCCGAGGTTTTCCTAAAGACCAATATCCTCGGCACGCAGGTTTTGCTTGATGCCTGCAACAAGTTTGATATTCCGCGTTATCATCAGGTATCGACCGACGAGGTTTACGGCGATCTTCCGCTCGACCGTCCCGACCTTTTCTTTACCGAGACAACGCCTATTCACACTTCTTCGCCGTATTCGGCAAGCAAGGCATCAGCTGACTTGCTCGTAATGGCTTATCACCGCACCTTCGGAACACCCGCAACGATTTCTCGTTGCTCCAATAACTACGGACCTTATCAGTTCCCCGAGAAGCTTATTCCGCTCATGATTTCCAAGGCTCTTGCCGATGAAAAGCTCCCCGTTTACGGTGAGGGACTCAATGTCCGTGATTGGCTCTATGTTGACGACCATTGCAAGGCAATCGACATGATCCTCGAGAACGGCAAGATCGGCGAGGTTTATAACATCGGCGGTCATAACGAGAAAGCAAACATTGATGTTGTTAAAACAATTATTAAAGCAGTCGGCAAGGACGAAAGCCTTATTACTTATGTTAAGGACCGCCCGGGTCACGACATGAGATATGCCATTGATCCCGCAAAGATTCATGCCGAGCTCGGTTGGGAGCCCGAGACCCTTTTCAATGAGGGAATTCAGAAAACCATTGACTGGTATCTCAACAACCGCGAATGGTGGCAGAAGATACTCAGCGGCGAATACAAGAACTACAGGGGATGATCTTATGAAAAAAATAATCGCTGTTTTGCTCACTGCCGTTGTGGCAATGTCCTTTTTTGCCTGCGGCAAAAAAGAGGGCGACCTCGGTAAGCAGACTACCGTTGACAAGAAAAACGGCTATACCCTCGTCGAGGAGGTTCTGACTTTTAAATACAACGACGATGAGGAAGAAATCAAGAAAAATCCCAATGCCAAAACCGAGGGCTTTGTTACAAGCGAGAGCAATGCCGTTGGCAAGGTGAATACGAAGCCTGCGATTCTCGATATTGCAAAAAAAGAAGTCAGCGAGAAATTCAATAAGGTGAATTTTGCATTTGACCGCACAAGAGGCGTATGGAAGGTCACGTTTTCCATGGACACCGTGACCGACGAAAAGACAACAAGCGAAAAGGTTATGACCGTTTACGTTGATGAGGACGGTTATACCTTGGCAACAATCAAAGCATAAAATAAACGGCGGTGAAGGTACCGCCGTTGTTTTCAAAAAAGGAGTATTCAAATGGCATTTGAAAGAAGGCACGAGCTGTGGACCTTTGATGTATTTCCAAAGGTAATGGCAGCAGGTAAAGAAAAAACCATACATATTCAGCCATTCGGCGATAGGCTGTTTTTTACGGCCGGCAGCGAGTACACCGCAGTTTTGACCTGGCTTCACGGCGGCTCTGAGGATCAGTACCCTTCAACTGGCTACCGCCGCATAATTCCCATCACCGCAGCCGAGAACGGAATTGATATAAAGGTAACGCTTCCCTACGAGGGCGAATATCGTATTAAATTCACAAACGAAGAGGACGACGATTTGACATTTGCCGTCTATGCCGTTGAGGGCGATTTGGTTGACGTTTATCCGTTTATCGGCGATCTTCACATGCACACGAATTATTCCGACGGTGCACATGACCCTGCGAATGTTGTTGCAAGCTACCGTGCCCACGGCTATGATTTCCTTTCGATAACCGACCACAGACGCTATTATCCGTCGCTCTATGCGATCGAGCAGTTCAAGAATATTCCGACCGAAATGAATTTGGTTATGGGCGAGGAGGTCCATCTTCCGCCTATAAAGGGCTTCAGAGTTTGCCCGCATATGATAAATTTCGGCGGCGAATACAGCATCAACTCTCTCGTTGAGGATGAAGCCGTTGAAGAAGTGGGCAAGGACAAAAAGGTTCGTGCCACCCGTGACGATTGTCCCGAGGTTATGACCCGTGAGGAGTTCGAGGATAAAATGACCGAGCTTGCAAAGGATTTCAAGGTTCCCGATAATGTTGATCCGCTCGTTGCTTCAACCCTTAAATGGATTTATGACGAGATAAGAAAGTCGAACGGACTTGCGATTTTTGTCCACCCGACCTGGATAACGGGCAACACCTTCCATGATTCCGATGCACTCAACGATTGGCTTGTCGAGAACAAAATTTTTGATGCATTCGAGGTTCTCGGCGGCGAGAATTATTTTGAGCAGAACGGATATCAGACCGTCCGCTATTATGAGGATAAGGCAAGGGGTTACAAATATCCCGTTGTCGGCAGTACCGACAGCCATAACTGCACGCCCGAAAACAGGAACGCTTATATTTGCTCGACAATCGTTTATTCACCGGAGAATGAGCGCAAGGCGATAATTGATTCTATCAAGAATTTCCGAAGCGTTGCCGTCGATACGATAAGCAAGGAATTCCGCATCGTAGGCGAAATGAGATATGTCCGCTACGGCTGCTTCCTGCTCAAGAACTATTTCCCGATTCATGATGACGCATGCTTTGAGGAAGGCAGAATGATGAAGCAGGCAATCTACGGCACAGACGACGAAAAACAAACGGCGATCGAAATGCTCAAGCTCATGAACGGCAGAATGAAGAAAATGAGAGAGAAATATTTTTCATTTTAATTGAACATAACAACAGCTCCCAATTTGCTAAGATCGGGAGCTGTGATTATTTTATAAAAATACTGACGTCTATTGTGAAATATCTTCACAATAGACGCTTGAAACTATAGAAAAATATGCATTATACAAAACAAACTAAGAAAAAGAGAAAAAAGTGAGAATAAAGCAACGCGCGGGAGGGTTGAAGAAAGCGGGAAGGAAAAGAGGAAAAAAGTGAAAAAGATTGAAAAAAGGTGTTGACAAAGGGGAGGTGGTTTGGTATAATAGCAAAGC
>CAKSSJ010000034.1 GCA_934488615.1 uncultured Eubacteriales bacterium
CTTATCGTCTGTCTTTCAAGAATTGCTTTAATTACCTCGTTCATTTCGATACCTCTCAATCAGCTTTTTTCTTGTAAAAATATTATAAATTATTGCTCCGCCGAAATATATTACGGCAACGGCAAGCAGCGCCAATAATATTCCGATGACAATTTTTGAGCCGATAACCTTAGCCAGCAGAACAAATAATACGGCAATTGCGGCAAGCAGTGCAAACACCTTGACCGCAAACATCGGCAGCTGCGGAGTGCAGCAAGGCGCAATGCTGAAAATATAAGTCTTAACGGGCTCGGCAAGCGGCTTGTCGCACACATCGCCGTAGCTCACCGTGTAGGTCTTGTAATTTTTCACATCGTTTTCGTCAAATTCAAACACTCTGACCTCTCGCTGACGTATGCCGTAGGTATTGTAGCCTGCGCCCGGGCAATAGCCGAGGTCTATTTCGTCAACCGTGCCGATGAAGCTGTCATAGTGATCATGACCGCAATAGACGGCAAAAATATCGCCCTGCTTTTTCAGCTGTTCAAATTCGCCGCACTCACGGGGCAAAGCCGCAGGAGTTTCACCGTACTCGCCCATAAATTTTATGCCGTCCCTGCGCCTGTAATATTCGCCCTTTCTGGTTCCGTAGGCAGGCTCGGCGCCCTCCGTTCCTTTCGGAACCTTTTCGAGCAGCTCATATATTTCATCAACGGGAATATGCTGAAAAACAATTGACTCCGCATTGACCTCACGGCTCGTTTTGTCAAGCCATTCAAGCTGTTCCCTTCTGACTTCACCGTAAACGCCGTTTGTTTTTGAGCCCGTATCAAATACATAAATATTCATCGCCGTGCGGCTTCCGTCTGAGGACATGATCGGCACATTAAATGTTCCCGCATCGGGTCTGCCGTCGTTCAAATCGTCAAAGCAGATGCAGTTTTTCATCTTAGCATAAATCTTCGCCTGCTCCTCATTCGGAAGTCCCGTTTCGCGGTCGTGATTGCCGAAGGTCAGCACAAACGGAATATCAAAGCTCTCAAAGACACTGAAAAGTCGGTTGATCGCCTTTTCGACATTCTTTTTGCACTTCTCACCCTTGCCCCAAAAATCAACGACGTCAAGCTGATCGCCCGTGAAAACTATCAGATCGGGCTTTATATTTTTAACCGCCGCCTCCATGAAGCGAAGCGTGTCAACGCATGTAAAGCGATTGTCCTGCAAATCGGAAATCTGCAAAACCTTGAGGTGTCCGTTGTTAAATTTTATCTGCTTTCTCATACTCAATTTAATCACCGCCTTGATTATATCATCAAATGTCACCGCCGTCAATCATACCCGCGCGACTGTTTTCTTCTTTTTCCACCGATTACCCCGAAAAACTTACTTATTCTCATTGACATTACTTCTTAAAAATATTATAATTATCATGTTTGGAACGAGAGTTCCATATTTCATTTGGAGGTGCTTTCATTGGTAAGAGCAATTGTCGGCGCTAACTGGGGCGACGAAGGTAAGGGTAAAATCACAGATATGTTTGCTTCCAAAGCGGATGTCGTTATCCGTTTCCAGGGCGGTGCAAACGCAGGTCACACAATTATCAACGATTACGGAAAGTTTGCTCTGCATCTTCTTCCGTCTGGCATATGCCATCCCGAGATCACAAACATCATCGGCAACGGCGTAGCTCTTGATATTCCGAAGCTTGTTAAGGAAATTAACGACGTTACTTCCAAGGGCGTTCCTCAGCCCAAGCTTCTTGTTTCCGACAGGGCACAGATCATGATGCCTTATCACGTTCTTCTCGACACATACGAGGAGGAGCGTCTCGCAGACAAGCAGTTCGGCTCAACAAAATCAGGTATCGCTCCGTTCTATTCGGACAAGTACGCTAAGATCGGTTTCCAGGTATGCGATCTTTTCTACCCCGATGAGCTTAAAGAAAAGCTTGCAAGCGTTTGCGAGGTCAAGAACCTCCTGCTTGAGCACGTTTATCATAAACCTCTCCTTGATGTTGACGAGCTGTTCAACACACTCATGGAGTACAAGGACATGATCGAGCCTTACGTTGCCGACACGGGTGCATTTATCCGTCAGGCAATCAAGGACGGCAAGGAGATTCTTCTTGAGGGTCAGCTCGGCTCACTCAAGGATCCCGATTTTGGTATCTATCCGATGGTTACATCCTCCTCAACTCTCGCAGGCTACGGCGCAGTCGGCGCAGGTATCCCCGCACATGAGATCAAGGATATCATCACGGTTACAAAGGCTTATTCCTCGGCAGTCGGCGCAGGCGAATTCGTCAGCGAGATTTTCGGCGAGGAAGCCGATAAAATGCGTAATCACGGCGGCGACGCAGGTGAATACGGTGCAACAACAGGCCGTCCCCGTCGTATGGGCTGGTTCGACTGCGTTGCAACACGCTACGGCGTCGAGGTTCAGGGCGCAACTCAGGTTTGCCTGACCGCTCTCGACTGTCTCAGCTATCTTGACGAGATCAAGGTTTGCACAGGCTATGAGATCGACGGAAAAATCGTCAAGGATTTCCCGAACACCCATATGCTCAAGAAGGCAAAGCCGGTTCTCGTAACACTTCCGGGCTTCAAATGCGACATCAGGGGCATTAAGGAATTCGATAAGCTCCCGAAGGAAGCACAGGACTATGTTCTCTTTATCGAAAAAGAGATCGGCAAGCCGATTACAATGGTTTCCAACGGTCCGAAGAGAGAAGAAATTATATACCGATAAAAATTTACTGTCGTGTTACAGACTTCAAAAGATGTGACACGGCAGTCACTATCTAAGAAAGGACGAAGATAATGAACGAAAAAATACTTGTCCTCGATTTCGGCGGACAGTACAATCAGCTCATCGCCCGCAGAGTCCGTGATTTCAACGTTTACGCCGAGATTCTCCCCTACACCACCGACCTTGAAACGATCAAGGCGAACGGCTATAAGGGCATTATCTTTACGGGCGGACCGAACTCTGTTTTTGATATGGAATCTCCGCATTATACAAAAGATATTCTTGACATCGGCGTTCCTATTCTCGGCATCTGCTACGGCTGTCAGCTCATGGCATGGATGGGCGACGGCAAGGTTGCAACCGCTCCCGTTTCCGAATACGGCAAGATTGAGCTTCAGCTGAGCAAGGAAAGCCTTCTTTGGGAGAATGTTCCCGAAAAGAGCGTTGTTTGGATGAGCCATACGGACTATATTTCCGAGCCGCCCAAGGGCTTTGAGATTATCGCTAAGACAGACAACTGCCCCTGCGCCGCAATGCAGAACGTTGACAGAAAGCTCTATGCCGTTCAGTTCCACCCCGAGGTTACTCATTCCGAATACGGCAATCAGATGCTCAGAAACTTTGTTTTCAATGTTTGCGGCTGTACAGGCGATTGGAAAATGGACAGCTTCATTGATACGACTGTCGAAAAGCTTCGTGAAAAGATCGGCGACAAAAAGGTCGTTCTCGGTCTTTCGGGCGGTGTTGACAGCTCCGTTGCCGCTGCGCTTCTCAGCCGTGCCGTCGGCAAGCAGCTCACCTGCGTTTTTGTCGATCAGGGTCTTATGAGAAAGGACGAGGGAGATTTTGTCGAAAAGACCTTCACTTCCCTCTTTGATATGAATTTTGTCCGCGTGAACTGCGGCGACCACTTCCTTGCGATGCTCAAGGGCGTTGTTGACCCCGAGCAGAAGAGAAAAATCATCGGCACGGAATTCTATAAGGTATTCTGGGACGAGGTCAGAAAGCAGGCTGAGGACGGATTTTTCGCACAGGGTACGATTTATCCCGACAGAATCGAGTCTGGCAAGGGCAAGAGCAAGGATAAGGCAAACACTGCCGTTATCAAAACTCATCACAACATGGTCGAAAAGCCGTCGGACATACAGTTCCTCGGCACGATCGAGCCGCTCAAGGACCTTTTCAAGGACGAGGTTCGTAAGGTCGGTGAAATGCTCGGAATTCCTCATGAGCTTGTATGGCGCCAGCCGTTCCCGGGTCCGGGTCTGGGTGTAAGAATTGTCGGCGATATAACAGCCGAAAAGATAAGAATACTCCAGGACGCAGACTTTGTTCTCAGAGATGAGATGGCAAAGAACGGCTATGAGAAAAATCTCAGTCAGTTCTTCTGCGTTTACACAGGCTCAAAGTCGGTCGGCGTTATGGGCGATCACAGAACGTACGAGAATGTCATCGCGATCCGTGCCGTCACAACGGACGACTTCATGACCGCAGACTGGGCAAGAATCCCGTATGATATCCTTGCAACCGTCTCCAACCGCATCACCAACGAGGTCGATGGCGTCAACCGCATCGTCTACGACATCACCTCCAAACCCCCCGGAACGGTGGAGTGGGAATAATATCAAGAGTAGCGGAAGCCCGCATAAGTACTGGGTTTCAGGCTCTCAAATTCCTGATTTGATAGCAAAATGATAGAAAACTGTAAAACGGCTTTATTCTAAGTGTTCTACCGGTTTGCGGGTACAATTATCTTAATACTAAAAAAGGCATTACTGACTTTTGCAGTCGGTAATGCCTTTTTTATGCTTTGTCTCGGCTATGCCAAGAGAAAATATAAGCTTATATAATAATCATTCCTTACTCAATAGAAATCATCTGATGAATTTCAACTTTCGGGACGGTGAAGGAGGCTTTTCCGTCGGAGTAGGTGAAGTTGATTTCTTCATTCTGCGGGACGAGGATTACCTTTTCGGGCTTATCGCATTTCACGCTGACATCGACATTATAGAGCGGTACGATATCCTCGATTACCTCCGTATTCCTGCCGCGCACGGTTGTGTGAGCATAAAGAAGATGGACGATCTTTCTGTCGTTCTGCTGAAGAAGCGTAGTGATGCCCTTATCGGGAACGGTGCTTTCAATTGTAAATTCTCCGTCCATAAGGCGCTTGATAACATATGCGACAAGCTCCTTAATGTGAAAATCTCCTGTTTCCGCATAGCCTCTGAAAATATCCCATCCGATATAAGCGATATTGCCTTTTATTGCAGCGGTCGGATAGGTAAGGCTTCGGTCGTTCGGGGCATGCTGATGGGAGCAGAAATGCTCGGCGGTGCGGTTAAAATAGGGATTCTGTCCGTTCGCAACGATTTCGGCATCAACATTGTCAAAGCGGTAATTCACCGCGCGCATAAGGTACTCGGTTTTGCCGTTTACCGTGTCAAATTCGGGAATGAAATACGTGGGTCTGAATTCATTTTCGCCGATAAACTTAACACCCGTATCAACGCAGAATTCGTTGCTTTTATCAAGACCCGATTTGCCGGAAAGAAGCAATTTGCCGCCCTTTGCAAGGTAATCATTTATTTTCGATTTAAGCCTTTCGTCAAACTTCCAAATATCCGGCAGGATAAGCATTTTATACTTTGTAAAATCTTCATCAAGATCTATAAAATCATAAAGTCTGTTTGTTTCAAGTAGAATACGGTTTGCGCCCGCATCGTGCCATCCGCCTTCGCCTCTGCCTTTGATACATTCCGCAGCAAGAACAGCTATATCGGCAATATACTTCGCACCCTTGCACCACGGTTCTTTTGCTTCAACCTCTGCGTAAGCCTTTCCGATAAGTCCGTAGGTTGATTTATTGAGAAGTCCCTCAGGGTGCATCTGATCGCCGATCGAGCATCCGCCGCCCTCGGCAAGAGAAAGCGCCGTCTCATAGCGAAGTGCGTTCGGGTGCTTGAAGCCGCCGAACTCGCCCCATGTCTGATGGAATTTACCCGTCATGCCGAGGAAGCAATCACGCTGAGTTCTCGCATATGCCGCAGACATCGGAAAATGGTCGTATCCCCAGCCACCCGTGGGAAGGCTCTCCAGCTCAAGACAGTCGATCGTGTCAATGAGATCGCGCCTGCCCTTTGAAACGTGACCCGAATTTTGGAAAATAATTGTTTCGGGGTTATGCTTGTGAACAGCTTCCTCTACCCTGTCAAGATAGTTGCGATACACCTTTCTGCCAAATTCTTCAACGTCCTTGAGATCTTTGTAATCAAGACCTGCGGCGGTCATATCCGCACGGCATTTCTCACAGCAGCACATCGGCTCACCGACGATATCAAGAAAAATCTCGCACGGGTCATAATTGACCATGACCTCTTCAATCTCGGCAATGAGCTTGTCAAGATAAGCCGTGTTGAAGCACATCAGATGGTAGCCTGCATAGCTGAAATCAGGAGCCTTGCCGATATTTGACGGATCGACCCTCAGCCAATCGTGATGCTCGACCGCATCCTTTTCGTCAAAGCCTGCCGAAATATACACGGGAGCACGAACTCCGATTTCCTCGCAGGCTTCAAGCTGTGCCTTGAGAAGGTCGAATTTCAGCGTCGGGTTCATAGCGTTGACCTTTGACGGGTGATATGAATATCCGTGATGGCATTTTGAAAAAACCGTGATTGAGTCAACATGACCCAGCTTCAGCGTTTCCTGCCATGCCTTTTTATCAAATTTCGCGCCGACATCGGGAATGAGCGGCGAAGTATGGAAATCAAGGTGTACCTGTCTTAATCTGAAATCTTTCATAAATTACCTCCGATAGTTGTGTATAAACAATATAATCTATTTCAGCGGAAAATTCAAGCATTTTAACAGCTTTTGTCCGTCTTTTGCTCCGCCTCGCGGCGCTTCTTTCGGCGCTCGCGGTTGATGTGACGCTCAAAATCGCCGTTATTTATCAGCTCGGCGAGAACAAGCTGTTCAAAGGTCGGAACAGTGCAGGAATAAAAGCCGAGACGGTCGTTGAACGGCTTGACGAGCCTTTTCGGCAAGACCATGTAGCCCACACGCATTGACGGCGAGATCGTTTTTGAAAATGTGTTGAGATAAATCACGTTATCGTGATCGGAAAGCGCAAAAAGCGTTTCGGTCGGCTTTGAGGAGACTGAAAATTCGGAATCATAGTCCGATTCGATGATAAACCGCTCCGCCTTATCCGACCAGCGTATGTATTCATAGCGCTTTGATGCCGAAGCCGTGACGCCTGTTGGAAAGCTTCTGTACGGCGTTGTATGCAGGACGTCCGCATCGGTTTTGGCAAGTTCCGTTCCGTCGATTCCATCGTTACAGAGCGGCAAAAGCTCATATTTCACACCTGCCGCACGGTAAACCTGTTCAATTTTCTGATAGGACGGCGACTCAATGGCATAGACCCTGTCGCGCCCGAGCAGGTCAACAATAAGCCTGTAAAGATATTCCGCACCCGAGCCGATAACTATTTGCTCAATTTCAACGCTTATTCCCCTGTTGCGCGCAAGGTACTGCTTCAGCGCGGTTCTCAGCTCAGCACAGCCGATATTCGGCGGCTTTTCGAGAATAATTTCATTGTAGTCCGCCAGAACCTTACGCATCGTCTTGCTTAAAAGTGAAATTGAAAAGCTTGAATGTGCCGACGTTGCATGGGCTTTGAGCGATTCGGATATATGCGAGACCTCGGCAAAGCCGTCATTGGGACTGAAAATAACGAAATATCCGCTGCGCTCCCTCGGCTCGATATAGCCCTCGTCGCACAGAAGCTCATAGGCATGCTCAACGGTCACCGTGCTGACACCGACCTCATCGGCAAGCAGTCGCTTTGACGGAAGCTTGCTGTTAAATTCAAACGCACCGCTTGTTATATCGTCCCTTATTTGTCTGTAAATTTGCAGATATACGGGACGTTTTTGTTTGTCGATTACATACTTCATCTGGTTATATATTTTTCTCCGTTTCTGACTATTTTATATTATCAGAGCTATTATATAATATTCCCAACAGATTTGCAAGGAGGAAAACACAATGCAAACAAAAAGAACAGCAAGGCAAAACACAATGTGGATCTGCACAACGGCGGTGCTCATGGCAATGAACGTGGCGCTCAGCTCTTTCGGAGTTCCCGTAGCGGGCGGACATCTCTATCTGAACGACATCGTTATCTGCACAGCGGCGATTATTCTTGACCCGTTGGCGGCATTCATGGTCGGCGGCGTAGGCGCTTTTCTCGGTGACCTTTTCTTCTACCCGACACCGATGTGGGTTTCGCTTATAACCCACGGCTTGCAGGCAATAGTCATTTCCGTATTTTCACATTATGTTATGAAAAAGAAGCCCGTGCTCAGCTCGGGAATCGGTGTTGCAGTCGGCGCAGTCATCATGGTTGTCGGCTATTCAATCGGCAGAGCATTCTTCTACGGCACACCCGAAGCGGCAATTTTAAAGCTTCCGTTCCAGATTCTTCAGGCGGCAGTCGGCGCAGTATTCGGCATGCTCCTTTGCTGGAAATTCGGCATACATAAGCTCTATACAAATCAGCTCATGAAAAGATAACAAGAAGAAGTTTTCACATTAAGCGCAGACACAAAAGCAAAAATTAAAAAAGGCTATAATTCACCGATACTCAGTGTGGATTATAGCCTTTTTGATTGACAGGACTTTACTTAAATGCTATGATTGTATTACACTTTTTAAACGGAGCAACGCTATGAGTAAAATTCTGAACGACAGCTTGATATATGAAATTCTGTCCGTTGTGGAGGAAATTCCGTGCGGACGGGTGGCGAGCTACGGCCAGATTGCAAGGCTTATCGGGCGCGATAAAAATTCCCGTCTTGTCGGGAACGTGCTCAGCCGTGCCGAATTTTACGGCAGCTATCCCTGCCACCGAGTTGTCAACAGCTCAGGGCGTACCGCTCCCGGGTGGGCGGAGCAGCGTGCGTTGCTTGAAAGCGAGGGAGTTGGATTCAAGCCGAACGGCTGTGTTGATATGAAAGACTTTCAGTGGGAAATCTGATATAATTTTAAAACGGAGTTGACCTCAATGGCAAATTTTATGGATAAAAATTTTCTTCTATACAATGAGACGGCAAGGAGGCTCTACTTTGAGGGCGCGGCAGAAATGCCGATTTTTGACTGGCACTGCCACCTCTCCCCCAAAGAGATCTACGAGAACAAACAGCCTGCCGATATAGCGGAGCTTTGGCTCGGCGGCGACCACTACAAATGGCGCGCGATGCGAAGCTTCGGCATTGACGAAAAATACATAACGGGCGATGCCACGGGATATGAAAAATTCAAGGCATGGGCGAAGGTTCTGCCCTCCTGCATCGGCAATCCGCTCTATCACTGGACGCACCTTGAGCTGCAAAGATATTTTGACATTTACGAGCCGCTGAGCGAAAAGACCTGCGACAACATATGGAACAGGGCAAATGAAAAAATTGCCGCAGGCGGCTTCACCCCGCGCGAGCTTATAGAAAGCTCAAACGTCACCTGCCTTTGCACAACAGATGATGCGGCGGATTCGCTTGAATATCACAGGCTCCTTGCCGAGGATAAGAGCTTCAAATGCAAGGTCTTGCCTGCCTTCAGACCCGATAAGGCGCTTAATATCGAACAGCCGACGTTTATTCCGTGGCTTGAAGCGCTTGAAAAGGTCAGCGGACAAAAAATTGACAGCTATCAAACTCTGACGGCAGTTCTCAAGGAACGAATCAATTTCTTTGCCGAAAACGGCTGTCTCGCAAGCGACCATTCCTTCGGCTATGTTCCGTACAGCAGAGCGAGCTCGGAGGAGCTTGAAGTGATATTCCAAAAGGCGGTTCACTGTGAAGCGCTCAGCGCCGACGAGCAGGACAAATATAAAACCGAGCTGTTCAGATTTTTCGCCCGTGAATATGCCCGTCACGGCTGGGCATGCGAAATTCATATCGGCGCCATGAGGAACAACAATGCAAGAATGTTCAAATCGCTCGGTCCCGACACGGGCTTTGATTCGATCGGCGACGGTGATATTGCGCATAAGCTCTCAAGAATGCTTGATTCGCTCGACGAGGAGGGCTGTCTGCCGAAAACGATTCTCTTTGCGCTCAACCCGACTGCGAACTATGTGCTCGGCACAATGCTCGGTAATTTCCAGTCAAGCGATGCCGCGTCAAAAATCCAGCTTGGCTCGGCATGGTGGTTCAACGACAATATTGACGGCATGAGGGAACAGCTCAGAACTTTTGCAAACCTCGGCGTTCTCGGAAAATTTGTCGGCATGGTTACCGATTCAAGAAGCTTTCTTTCCTATCCGCGTCACGAATATTTCCGCCGAATCCTCTGCGGACTGGTCGGCGACTGGGTCGAACAGGGCCTCTACCCCGATGACGATTTCCTCATTGATATAATCAAGGATATTTCCTATAACAATTCGGTTGAATATTTCGGACTGAGATGAAAAGCTGTCCCGTTCAATTCAGAGCGGGACAGTTTTTCTATTCTATTTCATTCCTAAGGTCGTCAATTCTATGGTGCGCCGATTTGACGGAGCTTTCGACCGCGTACATTCTTTCAACAAGGTTGTTGTGCTTGGCAACCTTCTTTTCAAGCTGTTCAATGCGGTATGACGAGAGCTTGTTGGCGGCGAGAACTCCGCCGAGCGAACCGACGAGTGTGCCCGCAAAGGCGATAAGAGAAACAGTAATTTCAGTCAATATTATCACCTCAGTTATTGAAATCCTCATCATATTTTGAGAAAAGCCCGAGCGGATAAACGACCTTCTGCGTCGGAATATCATCTGCCGAATAATCCGAGCAGAGTCCGATCGGGGACAAAACCTCAACGGGCTTCGCAATGTCGCTCGGCTCGGCATTCAGCGTTACGGCAAAGGAATTCACCTTTACCTTGCCCGAAGCGGACGCGCCGAGCATGAGCGTAAAAAACATTTCCTCGCAATATTTGCAGTCGTTCGTAAAATTAAAGCTGCTGTAATACGCCTGAAGCACGCTTGAAATCGGAACAATATGCGTTCCGGCAGGCAATGTGACCTCGTGCATAAACTGCGCGGCTTCCTTTCTTGCGACAAAGTCAAGCTCGGTCGATTTCACCTGATACAAAACGGGATTGATCTTCACGGTACAGGCTTCGGAAAGCTCAAGCTCAACATATCCGTTCAGCATGATATTATACGGCGCGTCAAGCTTCAGCTTATATGCGGAGATCGGCATTTTTTCAAGCGAGGCGGTCGAGGTGACGGTAAAGACATCGTCCTCACTGCTTCGCCTCCATGAAAGATGCTTTATAAACGGCTGAGGCTTCCTCTTCGGGATAAAGCGGCTGTTTTCCGCCAGAGCCATTGCAACGTTTCCGATAAACTCGGTACATTTGGTTATGCAATAGTTTGTGAATGCGCCGCCGTAAAGATTGGTTGTCCAGATAAGCTGACAGGCATTCACTCCATAGGTATCGGCGGCATAGTCGATAAGATACGCATTGTGCGACGGTGCAAGAACAGCCTCCTCCGTCTGATCCGAGGAGCTGAGCTCATGGTTAAAGTTGTTCACAATGTCGGCAAGAGCCGTTGCACAGTTTGCATGATATCTCGAATAAAAAATGCTTCTTCCCGCGTAGGTAATATTGCTCGTATGAAGCTCCAAAACCGCGCAAAGCTTGTCATTTTTCAGACTTTCAAGGAAACTGATAACCGTCTGCGTTTCCTTCTGATCCGCCGCGGCATCGCCCTTTTTATATCTTGTGCACGTCTCCCAGATATACGGGAAATTGTACGCAAGATTGACCCCGTTCTTGTTGTAGGTCGAATTAGTCGGCACAGCATAGGGATTAACTATCGGAATGACGGCGAGCTTAACATTCTCATGCAGGGCGCTGAGCGTTTTGTCGTTCTTCCAGTCGCGGCAAAGGCAATCGAGGAAATGCGAAAGCGCAAGCAATGTGCCCTTGTCAGAGCCATGCAGGGTCGATGCAATGAATATCGTTTTCTCATAATGCGGCGGGGTAAAGGAATACGCGTATATCGTACATTCTCCGCTTGCGTCCGTGCCGAGGTCCTGCTTTGCGACGTATTCGGGGAAATCCTGAACAAGAGCATTCAAGCGGAAATCAAGATAGCGCTCGTAGTCCACTCCGTTCACCTTGAACGGAGCAACCGCGTTTGTGTCCGTGAATTCCGTCGGCAAATACCAATCGCTCTTCAACGACATTCCGTCCTTTCTGCCGCTGTCCGTTTTCAGGTTATCCAGCTCATCGGAAACTCTCTTTGAAAGAGCCTGCGCGTATTCGTCAACCTTTCTTTTCAGCTCCTCGATCGTCGCAATAACGAGACTGCTGTCCTCTTCGACCCATTCCCCTGCCGAGTCGATTCCCTCAATAACATGATGGGCAACGGAATTTGTCGTTATTATCACGTCGTCATCGCTTACGCCGAACACTCCGATCTGCAAAATGCCCTCCCTTTCAATGCACACAGAGGGGATCACGCATGCGTTGTTTTCCAGCGGAACACGGTAATTATTCTCCCCGTTTATTGAAAAGACCGCCGTTTTTGTGAAGCCGTCCCAGGCGCTGTCAAATGTGAAAATGCACCTGTCGTAGTTAATACTGCCTCCCGTGGAAATGCAGTCCTCGCTTATTTTAAGATGGTTGCCCTCAACCGACATCCTTATGTAATTCATCTGAATTATCCTCCTTGTTATAGTAATTTTTCAGTTTTTCTCCGATTGAAACGACCTCTCTCTTTTGGTCATAGAGAATCGTCAGCCTGCGCTTTGTATCGTAGGTTTTAAGATAATTTCCCGAGCTGTACGCCTGCTTGAGCAGCTTTCTGTATTTCTTTATCAGGGCTTCGATCAGCTTTGCCGACTCAAGATATTCCTCCCCCAGCTCCTCTAAAGTCTTTTGCACGAGTAGAAGCCCCTCCCGTTTTTGAATTTCATGACGATCTCAACGTCAAAAAGCGCCGAATATCTCATCGAGGTCGTTAAGGACGGAATTTTTCTTCCGTTCTCAATTGCCTCAAGCTCTGCCCTGCTGATTTTCAGATTTGAAGCAAGCCGATCAAGGCTTATGTCATAAGCGATTCGAAGATTTTTCAAGCCCTCGCAGAATGAATCTGTATTGCCGTTTCTTGCGGCGCAGATATTCAAAAGCTTGCTTACCTGAAAAGGAACGATTTCCGCCTCGGAAATATCGTTCTGATACTTTATCAGCGGAGTAAGCAGTCTGACGATGGTGTTGTTCGCCCTGATGATAAGCTTTGAAACGGCAGACTGTGACAGTCCTATTATCCGCCCGATCTGCACAACACCAAGATTTTCATAAAGATACATCTTCATTACCTCGGTCTGAAGCGGCGTAAGCTCCTTTTCAATGATCTCCTCGACCAGCTTTGACGTCGTAACATTGCGGATCCCGAACGCAAAATCCTCCAGACAATCCAGAGCCTCCTCCTCTGAAAGGTCGCCGAGCTTCATGCATCTGAGCGCGGTTTTCGCCTCCTCCAAAGACAGCGTTTTTTCGGAAAAGTTGTTCATATTAACCTCCTGACAAATTTATTTTCGGTTATGCAACCGACATGCCAATAATAATTCCAAAATCTCCTTTTTATCGGGAACAGAGCTTTTTCGATTTTTTCCGCCTTGTGCCGACCTTTTCGGACATAAAAAAACAGCACATCCGAAGATGTGCTGAAATAATATAATTAAATTTTCAAATAGTTTCCATTGTCTTTGCGATATCGGCCTCGCATGAGCGCATCGCCTCGATCGTCTTTTCCCAAAGCGTCGGAAGATCCCAGCCGAGCATTTCCGCGCCCTTTTCGATAACGTCACGGGAACAGCCTGCGGCAAACTTTTTGTCCTTGTATTTCTTTTTAAGGCTCTTGACCTCCATATCCATAACGCTCTTTGACGGTCTCATAAGCGCCGCCGCGCCGATAAGACCCGTAAGCTCGTCCGTTGCGTAGAGCACCTTTTCCATCTCGTGCTCGGGCTTGATATCAACCGTCAGGTCATAGCCGTGCGAGCAGATAGCATGAATCATGTCCTCGCCTACTCCTGCCTCTCTGAGAAGCTCGGGAGCCTTGATGCAGTGCGCTTCGGGATACTGCTCAAAATCTATATCATGAAGCAAGCCGACAATGCCCCAGAAATCCGCATCGTCGCCGTAGCCGAGGTCGTTTGCATACCATCTCATAACACCCTCAACGGTCAGACCGTGCTGAATGTGAAATTTTTCGCTGTTGTACTTTTTCAGAAGTTCAAAGGCTTCATCTCTTGTGATATTGCTTTTCATGCATTTACACCTCTTAAAAACAATGATTTAACGGTATTATACACCAACTCGGTCAGCTTTTGCAAGCCGAGAGACGGAATAAATTTAAGTATTATTTCAAGCAGCCCGTCCTGCGGAAGATCGGTTTTGACGATTGGATTTTCGCTGTCGAAATCAACCCTTTCGCCGTTCATTATTGTGAAATCAAACGTCCTTGAGCCGAACGGCGTGACCGCTCCGACCTGGACATAATTGACCGTCACCTGCGTTTTAAATCCCGATACCTTCGGAATATCGCCCGTGAACGGAATTTCAATCTTTCCGCCGACGGGAATTTCCTTCATAAAGCTCTTGCCGAGCCTTATATCCATACCGTTGCACGAAACGGAAACAATTCGCATATCATATTTCTTTGAGCAATTTTCAATTATCAGGGCGTTATCGCCGTCCGCAACATAGCCCTCGACGCTGTTATTGAACCTTGCGAAAACAACCTGACAGCGGTTTGTGTCAGCGTGAAACTGCGGGAATTCGGAATAGCTGTAAATATCGGCACGCTCGTCGTTGTACATAAGCGTTGTGATAAGATCGGTGTTGTAGTCGCTCTTTATCGTCATTCCGTGATAGAAGCCGTCAACAAACCATGTGTATTCGGGTAAGTATGCCGTCGAAGCGTCAATCTCCATTGACGGCGAAAGATGATTGTGCAATTTGTTGCCGCAAACGGTGCCGAGCGTTTTGTATCCGTCGTTGAATCTTTCTCCGTAGGGTGCGCAGGTTGCCCCCGTTGATGACGGAGTGGAAATTATCGCGTCGCCGGTCGCCTTGTAGCCGATAATATCCCTGTTGCCCGTGCCTGCGATTATATATACATTTATTCCCGCATCAACGCAAGCCCTGAGCTTCTGCGTCATGCTCGGATATATTTCGTGATAAAAACGGTCCGTTCTTTCAATAAGCTCGGCGGAAGCGCTGACGTCAAGATAGCTGTCACGAATTTTGTCGTATTCCTCATAGGGAACAAAATCCCACATACTGCCCCAGAACTCCATTATGTGTCGTACATACGGAAGAAAATAATGCAGAATGTCATCAAGAAAATCAAGGTTTTCATTTGCGAGCAGCCAGTGATAGTCATTTTCAAACATCATGCCGTTCTCGATAAAATAGAGAAGATTTTCTTCATCAAACTTAATATCGCCCGTGAAAAATCCGTACGCAACGGGAGAACCGCCGATAGCAGGAACGGTCAGCAAAACATTATTGAGCTTGTCGGCTTTCTTTTCGCCGTAAAGATTGAGGAAGGTCGCACCCACCTGTCCGCCGTGGCTTACGCAATAAAGATTTACCTTTTCGGCACCCGTATATTCAAGCACGCTGTCGATGTATTTATCAAGATCTGCGGCGCACTTTTCAACATTCATTCTGAAATCGGTGCTGAAATTGAAAATATAGTCGTTCCAATCCTCGCCGATGTAGCTGCCGTACATGCCCATGATCTCCTGCTCATACATGTACTTGCCGTCCTCATTGGCAAGCAGATAGGTGTTGCTTGAATCCGCCGCCGTTGACGTATAAGTATGCACATCGTAAACGCTTGAGCCGTCTGGATTGCAGCGCATATGCTCAAACATCTCGGCGAACTCACCGCCGACAGTATCCGCAATATATTTTGCGTTGCCCTTTGTCAGCTCGCCGATGCCCTTGGCAAGGTCGATCGAACGGGCAAGCACCCTCTTGAAAATCAAATTTGTGTCAATGCCCCAGACGTGGGTTTTCGTGCCGTCCTCATTGTTCATGTAAAGACCCGATGAGGAATAGCCGGGCACAATTATAATCGGATAGAATTCGTCACGCTCAACCTCAACGGCAAAGGTCTGCACACTCAAGGTCAACGCAATAACAAGGCTGAGAATAACCGCAATAATCTTCTTCATAAAACCCACTCCTGTTCGATTTATATTTTCATTATATCATCAAAGAAAAATCCGTGCAATATACAGATATAATAAAAAATAAGAGCCATAATTTACAACTAACGTTTTATCCTCGTTGTAAACTATGGCTTATATATTTTTTTCTGCGCTGAATTATGAAAGCTTATGAATGAAAAGTCCGCTCATGAGCTTCGGCTCAAACCATGTGGATTTCGGCGGCATGATCTTGCCTGCGTCCGCGATATCCATAAGATCGTCCAATGTTGTCGGGAACATTGAGAACGCGATCTTCATGTCGGTATCAACTATTCTCTCAAGCTCGCCAAGACCTCTGATACCGCCGATGAAATCAATTCTCTTGTCGGTACGGGGATCGTCAATGCCGAAGATCGGAGAAATAACGTTGTTCTGAAGAATCGAAACGTCGAGCTGATCAACGGGATCGTTCGCATCAAATGTGCCGTCCTTGGCAGTGAGCTTGTACCATGTGCCGTCAAGCAGCATGCCGAAGGTGTGCTTCTTCTCGGGCTTGTATGCGTCCTTGCCGTATTTCTCAATGTCCATAACCTCGCCGAGCTTAGCCATGAACTCCTCCGATGAATTTCCGTTGAGATCCTTCATAACACGGTTGTAGTCCATGATCTCAAGCTCATCGGTCGGGAAAAGAACTGCAAGAAAGAAGTTGAATTCTTCTTCGCCCGTGTAGTTCGGGTTCTGCTCGCGGCGCTTCTTGCCAACCTTAACTGCCGAAGCGGCTCTGTGATGTCCGTCAGCAATGTAAAGCGACTCGATCTGAGCAAATTTATCCGTGATAGCCTTTACCGTGTCAGCGTCGTCGATAACCCAAACCGTGTTTTCAACGCCCTCTGAAACGAAATCGTAAACGGGAGCGTGGATCGCCTTCCAAGCCTCAACTGTCTTGCTTACGAACTCGTCGGGACGGTATGTAAGGAAGATCGGACCTGTATTAGCGTCGCAATAATCAACGTGGTTGATTCTGTCCGCCTCTTTGTCGGCTCTTGTAAGCTCATGCTTTTTGATAACGTTGTTGATATAATCGTCAATAGCGGTACAGCCGACAAGACCTGTCTGGCTTCTGCCGTTCATGATCTGACGGTAGATATAAATGCACGGAGTCTCATCCTCCTTGCATACGCCGTCTGTTACAAGCTTGTCGAGGTTCTCTCTTGCCTTGAGATAAACCTTCTCGTCATAAAGATCTATCGAAGGATCAAGGTCGATCTCCGCCTTATCTACATGAAGAAAGGAATACGGATTTCCTTTAACCATTTCTCTTGCTTCGTCGCTGTTCATTACGTCATAAGGCAATGCCGCAACGTCCTTGGCTCTCTCAGAAATCGGTCTGATCGCCTTAAAGGGTCTGAAAACTGCCATAATATTCACTGCTCCTTGTCCATGCGGTCGGGAATATCCAAACCGTTTTTTATCAAATATAATTTTACTATATTTACCTCAGCTTTGTCAACAATATAAAGGAAAAACTGTCCTGCATTAACAGAACAGTTTGTCTTGACATTTTTATTCGTCACAGCCGAGAAGCCATTCAAGGCTGACGTTAAGTGACTCTGCAATCGCCTTAAGCTCATAATCGGTAACTCCTCTGAGCTGACCCTCAAGCTTTGAGAGGCCCGAAGCATTGAGGTCAATACCTCTGATCTGAAGCTGGGCAAGAAGATCCTTCTGCTTCATGCCGATTTCCTTTCTCTTCTGCTCAACCTTAGCGCCGATAATGTTCATGTCGCCAAGCGCCTGTTTTCTTGTTCTCATGGTTTTCCTCCTATTTATGCTAAAAACATATTTTTTCTTTCTATATAATAACATAAAGCAACTTTTAAAACAACAAATAAAACGTAATACCATATTTTTTAGTTATTTATAGACCATCTTCTATCAACTGCAAATCATTTTTATACATTTTAACGATTTTTGCGTTTTAAAATTCCGTTTTGTTATACAATTAACATAACCATTTTATAAATATGGGATTGAAAAAGACGGTTTTCGGTGTTATAATGTCGATAACAACCCAAAAGGCGGTGCAAAAATGAACGATCTTAAAAAAAGAAATCTTACAATGCTCACCGATTTTTATGAGATCACAATGGCTAACGGCTATTTTCTCAACGGCAAGGGTGACACGACCGCGCAGTTTGATATGTTCTTCCGAACTATCCCAGATAACGGCGGCTTTGCCATTATGGCAGGTGTTGAACAGCTCGTTGAATATCTCGAAAATCTGAGCTTTTCCGATAAGGATATCGAATACCTCAGAGGCAGAGGCTTCTGCGAGGAATTCCTCGATTATCTCAAAAATTTTGAATTCAAGTGCGACGTTTACAGCGTTCCCGAGGGAACTCCCATATTCCCCCGTGAACCGATCGTAACGGTAAAGGGACCCGTTATGCAGGCGCAGTTTATTGAGACAATGGTTCTGCTTGCAATCAACCACCAGAGCCTTATTGCAACAAAGGCGAACAGAATTTGCCGTGCCGCCCACGGCAGACCGATAATGGAGTTCGGCTCAAGACGTGCTCAGGGCTTTGACGGTGCGGTTTACGGTGCGAGAGCGGCTTACATCGCAGGCTGTGCAGGAACGGCATGTACAATAGTTGACCGTGAATTCGGTGTTCCGGCGCTCGGCACAATGGCTCACAGCTGGGTTCAGCTTTTCGACTCGGAGCTTGACGCTTTCTGCGCATACGCAAAGGCCTATCCCGATGACTGCACCCTCCTTGTTGACACCTACAACGTTCTGAAATCGGGTATTCCGAACGCGATCGAGGCTTTCAAGCGCGAGGTTCTCCCCCGCGGCTTCCGCCCGAAAGGAATAAGAATCGACAGCGGCGACATAACCTATCTTTCAAAGAAAGCAAGGGTTATGCTTGATGAAGCGGGCTTTGAGGACGTAAAGATCGTCGCTTCAAACTCGCTCGACGAATACATTATAAGAGATATGCTTCTCCAAGGCGCAAAGGTTGACTCCTTCGGTGTCGGCGAGAGACTTATTACGGCTTCGTCCGCTCCCGTTTTCGGCGGAGTTTACAAGCTCTGCGCAGTTGAAAAGGACGGCGAAATGGTTCCGAAAATCAAGCTCAGTGAAAATGCCGCCAAGGTTACGACCCCGGGCGCAAAGAAGCTTTGGAGACTTTACGATAACGAATCGGGCAAGGCATTGGCAGACGTCATCACCCTTGAGAACGAAACGATCGACGACAGCCATGATTATGAGATTTTCGACCCCGACTACACCTGGAAGCGCAAAAATGTCTACAACTTCACCGCCCGTCAGCTTCTTCAGCCGCTTTTCATAGACGGCAAGAGAGTTTACGAATATCAGGATATCGACGATATCAAAAAGTATTGTCTCGGTCAGGTTGACACGCTTTGGGACGAGGTTACAAGATTCGAGAACCCCCATAACTATTACGTTGACCTTTCTCAGCGCCTTTGGGACGTCAAGAACGACCTCATCAAGCAGTACAGCAAGAGGTAAAAAGAATATTTACAGCAACAGGTTTGTGCATCGCACAGACCTGTTTTTTTCTTTTATACAAAAGCTTTTCCGCCTTGCGACCCTACAATGGAGCCGAGAAAAATTTGTGCCGACCTTACTTGCCGCCCCTTTAGGGGAGGTGGCTTCGGCGGTTTGCGCCGAAGTCGGAGGGGTTATTTAGAAATAAGATATATTTTCGCCGTCTTGTCTTGCTATGCTCGACCACTCCCTCAGTCGCTTTGCGCCAGCGTCTCGCTGCGGCTCGGTCACGTCGCGGCTCTGACAGTCCACCGGACTGTCATTCACTACCGCGCCGACACTGCGCTACCCTAAAGGGGTGCCGATACGGTTTCTGCTAACTTTTTTCACATAGAAACAATCTAAATAACCCGCACAGCTCGATTGCCGCCACGCAAAAACCGCCGCCGAACAGAAATGCTCGGCGGCGGTGTGCTTTATTCGGTTTATTATTCAGCATTTGCTTCGGCAGATTCAAATACAAATCCGTCGTCGGTATGCTTGCAGACATATTTATTGCCTGAGGTTATGCTGCCGTCGAGCATTTCCTCGCTGAGCTTATCCTCAATCTGCGATTGGATAGCACGTCTGAGCGGTCTTGCACCGTAAACCGGGTCAAAGCCCTCGTCGGCGATCTTCTCAATTGCGCTGTCGTCAAAGCTGAGCTCAATGCCCATGTCGTGAACTCGGTTCATGAGCGTCTTGAGCATTCTGCGTGCAATTTCCTTAATGTCGTCCTTATTGAGCTGCTCGAATACGATGATATCGTCAACCCTGTTAAGGAACTCGGGACGGAAGCACTTCTTCAATTCGCCCATGACTGCGTCCTTAATATCGCTCTGGCTCATTGTGCCGTTGCCTTCCTCACCCTTGAAGCCGAGTGCGGAATTGCCTGCGTTTGTGATGAGCTTTGCGCCGACGTTCGAGGTCATGATGATAATGCAGTTCTTGAAGTCAACCTTTCTGCCCTGCGAGTCGGTGAGAACGCCGTCGTCAAGAATTTGCAGAAGCATGTTGAATACATCGGGGTGAGCCTTTTCAATCTCATCGAAAAGAACCACGCTGTAGGGCTTACGGCGAACCTTTTCTGTGAGCTGACCGCCCTCGTCATATCCGACATAGCCCGGAGGTGAACCAACAAGCTTGGATACCGTGTGCTTCTCCATGAACTCGGACATATCAAGTCTTATCATTGCGCTCTCGTCACCGAAAAGTGTTGCGGCAAGAGTTTTGCAAAGCTCTGTTTTACCTACGCCTGTCGGGCCGAGGAAAATGAACGAGCCTGTGGGTCTGTTCGGGTCCTTAAGTCCGACCCTGCCGCGGCGGATAGCCTTGGCAACTGCGGAAACTGCCTGATCCTGACCGACAATTCTTCTATGGAGCTCCTCCTCCATGTGGAGAAGTCTCTGGCTCTCCTCCTCTGTGAGCTGAACAACGGGAATGTGCGTCCACTCGGAAACAATTGCGGCAATTTCATCGGGAGTTACAACACCGTTTGTCTCGGAATTCTGCTTCTTCCAGCCTTCCTTTGCGTTCTCGAGATGAGCCTTAACCTCTTTCTCCTCGTCACGCAAGGCCGCCGCCTGCTCGAAGTTTTGACTGTTGACAGCCGAAGCCTTTTCTTCGTTTATACGCTTGATTTTCTCTTCAAGCTCTCTGATATCCTCGGGCGGAGTGTAGGCACGCAGACGAACCTTTGAAGCCGCCTCATCAATAAGGTCAATTGCTTTGTCGGGCAGGAATCTGTCGCCGATGTATCTTGACGACATCTTTACTGCCGCTTCGATAGCTTCGTCGGTAATCTTTACCTTGTGGTGAGCCTCGTACTTGTCTCTGATACCCTTGAGTATCTCGACTGCCTCCTCACGGCTCGGCTCGCCGACAAGAACCGACTGGAAACGACGCTCAAGAGCGGAATCCTTTTCGATGTTCTTCCTGTATTCTTCAATCGTCGTTGCGCCGATAACCTGCATTTCGCCCCTTGCAAGAGCGGGCTTGAGAATATTTGCGGCATCAACCGCACCCTCTGCGGCACCTGCGCCGATAAGGGTGTGAACCTCATCAATAAAGAGGATAATGTTGCCTGCCTTTGAAACCTCGTCGATAGCCGACTTGATTCTTTCCTCAAAGTCGCCGCGGTATTTTGTGCCTGCGACCATGCCTGTCAGGTCAAGCGCAACAATTCTCTTGTCCTTAAGAATCTCGGGAACCTCGCCCGATGCGATTTTAAGAGCCAAACCCTCGGCGATAGCGGTTTTACCTACGCCGGGTTCACCGATAAGGCAGGGGTTGTTCTTTGTCCTACGGCAGAGAATCTGAATAACTCTTTCAATCTCTTTCTGTCTGCCGATGACCGGATCGATCTTGCCCTGGCGTGCAATTGCGGTGAGGTCCCTGCCAAACTGGTCAAGGGTCGGGGTCTCCGTCTTGCCCTTGGGCTGTGACTTGGATTTCGGACTTGCGTCGTTCTGCGAAACGTTGACTGATTTTGTGATTTCCTCTGCAACGTCTGCGGCGGAAACGTTCATCGCATCCAAAATATCCATTGCGTAGCAGCTGCTGTCACGAAGAATTGCTATCAGAAGATGCTCTGTGCCGACGTAGCCGTGGCCGAGACTTCTTGCAATCGTGACTGCTGTTTCGATAATGTTCTTGCTTCTCGGGGTAAAATCATTCGGCGAGAGGACTGTCGGAGTGCCGATGCCGACGCTGTTTCTGACAGCGGTTTCAACAGTGTCTGCCGTGATGTTTCTTGCCGTGAGGGCAGTGTATGCAACGCTTCCCTCGCTTGAGAGCAGACCGAGCAGAAGATGCTCACTGCCGATATATGTGTGACCGAGATTCTCCGCATATTCTATTGCGGCGTTGAGCGCCGTGTTTGCTTTCTGAGTAAAGCCTGTAAACTTATACATAAAAATCTCTCCTTT
>CAKSSJ010000035.1 GCA_934488615.1 uncultured Eubacteriales bacterium
TGATCATTCCGTTTGAAGTAAGCAGAACAATCATTCCCGTCCTTGTTCCGACGGGTACAAATTCAACACGTTTGATCGTGACGTTTTCGCCCGACGGAGCGGTTGAAATTGCGGCGCAGTTTGTCATATCCGCAAGGAAGTCGTTCGCCCTTTTAAGAATATTTTCGGGGCTGGCGTTTCTTATAGAAATACCGGCTTCGATACGTCTTTTCGCCGCATCGTCAAGCTGCCGTACTCCCATAAGGTGATCTACATAGTAACGGTAACCCTCGTCGGTAGGAATTCGACCCGCCGATGTGTGGGGCTGTTCGAGAAGTCCCATGCTTGAAAGCTCAGCCATCTCATTTCTGATGGTCGCCGAGGAAACCGAAATCTCAGGATCCTTTTGCAAAAGCTTTGAACCGACAGGCTCGCCCGTCTTTATATAGTGTTCGACAACAGCAGCAAGTATTTTTTCTTTTCTCTGACTGAGTTCCATAATCTCACCGCCTTTAGCACCGTTAGCACTCTTTTGCCCTGAGTGCTAACTACATTTAATACTATACAACCGTCCGCCCGATTTGTCAACACTTTAATTGTGAATTCTTTGTAAACAATCGCAGGATTTTCCTTTAATAACGGTTGCGGACGGACTTGATTAACGGAGTGAAACATAATTTCCGCTTCTTTCCATCTTTATTCCCCTCAGCACACTACACTGCGGCTCTGTCGGCGGAGGAGCCTGTGTTATAACGGATTTTATTCAGACCTTGGGTCGATGTAAGCATCGACCCCTACAGACTGCACCTTTTCAAGCCACAATAAATCATGCAATATCAAAAAAATAAAATCATTAGCTTACTTATACCTTATAATATATTTCGACGTAGCAGGCAGAAATATTCTGCGCTTCCGCACATTACCTGTTGCTTTTGTAAAAAAGATGTGATACAATCGCCCATGTCAGGAGGTAATGAAAATGATAAGAAAAATCATCAAAATAGACGAAGATAAATGCAACGGCTGCGACGCATGCGTCTCGGCATGTCACGAGGGTGCGATCGGTCTTGTTGACGGCAAGGCGAAGCTCCTGCGTGACGACTATTGCGACGGACTCGGCGACTGCCTGCCCACCTGTCCCACGGGAGCTATCACCTTCGAGGAAAGAGAAGCGGCGGACTACAACGAAAAGGCTGTTATGGAAAACAAGCTTAAAAAGCATGGCATTGCCCCTCACGGCGGCTGTCCCGGTTCAAGACTCAGCCGTATCATACATGAGCACGGCTCGCACACAGATATAAATGCCGAAAGCCGACTTTCGCAGTGGCCTGTTCAGATAAAGCTCGTTCCCGTCAATGCTCCCTATTTTGACGGTGCCGACCTGCTCATCGCCGCCGACTGTACGGCATTCGCTTACGGCAATTTCCACAATGATTTCATCAAGGATAAAATTACGCTCATCGGCTGTCCGAAGCTTGACAGCGTGGACTATTCCGAAAAGCTGACTGCGATCTTGGCGGTCAACGACATCAAGAGCGTTACCGTCGTCCGCATGGAGGTGCCATGCTGCGGCGGAATTCAGATGGCTGTTCAGAAGGCTCTCGACGCGAGCGGCAAAAATATTCCGCTTAACGTCACTGTCATTTCGACCGACGGTAAAATCAAAAGCAAATAAACAAGTAATTTCGGAACTGCGGCATTTATGCGGTTCCGAAATTTTTCTATAATATCACAATGTATAACACATGCAACAATAAAGCTTGTTTTTATCTTTCTTTTTTGCCAAATCCACTGATACAATGTATAATAATCGGCTCATTCGGCAACATTTTATTTCCGATTTATAAAATATATTGTTTTTTCGCAGTGTTCCCGTCGGCTAGAGCACTTGACAACGATATAACAAGGTGTTAAAATAGGTTGCAATAAGATTGATACGGGTGCAAATCCCGTCCACCGAACGTCGATCGCATTGCGATTGTGTTCGGCTTTTATTTTTTTCGGAGGTATCAGAAATATGAAAACAGACGTTGTAATCGTCGGAGCAGGCCCTGCGGGTATATTCACAGCTATCGAGATGCTTCGCAAGGGCACTAAGAAAAAGATCGTCATTGTCGAAAAAGGTCAGTCGGTCGAAAACAGACACTGCCCCAAGGCAAAGACTAAGAAATGTATGAATTGCAAGCCGTATTGCCACATTACAACAGGCTTTTCAGGTGCAGGCGCATTCTCGGACGGCAAGCTGTCGCTGAGCTATGAGGTCGGCGGAGATCTTCCGAATCTTGTCGGCGAAAATCTTGTTCAGGAAACTATCAACTATGCAGACAGTATATATCTTGAGTTCGGCGCAGACACTAAGGTTGAGGGTGTCGGAAACACCGAGGAAGTCAGAAAGATCCGTACCCGTGCGATTCAGGCAGGCTTGAAGCTTGTTGACTGCCCGATCCGTCATATGGGAACGGAAAAGGCACAGGATATCTACCTCGCAATTGAGAAATACCTCATCGCAAACGGCGTTGAAATTTTCTTCGGCTACGAGTGCTCAAATATTATCCTCAACGGCAAAAAGTGCGAGGGTATCTATGTTTCCAACAACAAGGGCGTTGAAATGGAGATCAGAGCTGACAATACGATCATTGCAACGGGACGCAGAGGCGCAGAATGGCTTGAAAAAATCTGCGGCGAGCATGATATCGCTCATTTACCCGGAACGGTTGACATCGGCGTAAGAGTCGAGGTCAGAAACGAGGTAATCGAGAAGGTCAACGACGTTCTCTATGAATCAAAGCTCATCGGCTATCCCCGTCCGTTCAAGAACAAGGTCAGAACCTTCTGCCAAAACCCCGGCGGCTTTGTAAGCCAGGAGAATTACGACAACAATCTTGCCGTTGTAAACGGTCATTCATATAAGGAGCTTAAGAGCGACAACACAAACCTTGCCATTCTCTGCTCCCACAACTTCTCTTACCCGTTCAATCAGCCTATCGCTTACGCTCAGAAGGTCGGCGAGCTGACAAACATGCTCGGTACGGGTCACATTCTCGTTCAGCGCTTCGGCGATATCCTTGACGGCAAGCGCACATGGGAAAAGGAGCTTTCGCAGTCCAATCTCAAGCCCACGCTTCCCGACGCGGTTGCAGGCGATATCACAGCCGCCATGCCCTACAGAGCCATGACCAACATCATCAACTTCATTCAGGCCGTTGACCATGTTGCTCCGGGCTTCGCTTCCTACGAAACACTTCTCTACTCTCCCGAGCTCAAGTTCTACAGCAACAGAGTCAAGATGGACGAGCACTTCAACACAAATGTTGACGGTCTCCACTGCCTCGGCGACTCGAGCGGCTGGACAAGAGGCCTCATGATGGCTTCCGTCATGGGCGTTCTGATGGGCAGAGAAATTTATTAAATCATTACAAAAACTGCTATAACACCGCAAAGATCGGAGGTTCTGCTATGAAAGTCACACTCAATCCCGACAAGGAGATTGTTAAGGTCGTCAAAGAGGGGCTCAAGCGCACAGGTGGCTATTGTCCCTGCCGCAGAGAGCATACACCCGAGAACAAGTGCATGTGTGAGGAATTCAGAAAGCAGATCGACGACCCGAATTTTGAAGGCTTTTGCCATTGTATGCTTTATTATAAGTCAAAGGACTAAGGAGGTTTTTATCATGGCTGAAGTTAAAATCACAAAGGACAATTTTACACCCGAGGTACTTAAATGCGATATTCCCGTTCTGCTTGATTTCTGGGCGGAATGGTGCGGTCCGTGCCGCATGCTCGCCCCGATCGTTGAAGAAATAGCGGACGAGTACGACGATGTAGTTAAGGTCGGCAAGGTCAATGTTGACGAAGAGCCCGAGCTTTCCTCGATTTTCAATGTCTCAAGCATTCCGACACTGGTCGTTATCGACCACGGCAAGGCGAACAAATCCGCCGTCGGATACATGTCAAAGGAAAAGGTTCTTGAGCTTCTCGGACTGTAAGAAATAAAAGAAAACAGCAGCCTGTGTGTGCAGACTGCTGTTCTTTTTATATTCAATTATATGTGTGCTTGTCAAAATTTTTCTTAAAATATTCGTCAACGAGCTTTGAAATACTCTCCGCGCTTTCGGGTACATTTTCAGTGCTTCTTGAGCGATGCTTTCTGCTTCCGCTTCTATGCTCAGAACCGCTTGAATGATGCTCCCTTTCTGCGGATTTTTCCGAGGACTTCTTGTCCTCATAGCCTCTGAGAACTCCCTTTGAATATTCCGTCGGCTTTCTGTCAAAATCAAGAATTTCATTTTCCTTGATTCCGCCGAATTTCTTTTCCTGCTCCGTCTCGTTCATCATCATGAGATAATTGTTCGACGCCGTTTCCTCAGTGGGGTTCGGCTCCGCCTCGTTCATTGCCGAGAGAACATCGTGCCGCGTTTTCATCTCCTTGACATACTCATCGTTGACCCTTTCTCTGCGATAACAGAACGGGATAAAGATAACGCATGTCACAAGCTGAACGACAAGCGATTTTATGAGCAGCCACTTGTCGGGTAAGCGGTCGGGCGAGAAGAATACGCAGGTCATAACAAAAGCGTTGACAAAGTGATCCGCGATCGCCATCCATATTGAGCCGTTTACCTTATAGTATATTCCCCACCGCAAAGAGCTAATGAAAACAGTCACAACCGAGACAGTTACCGTTATAGCGGTATCAAGCGTTCCGAGCCTGTCAAATCCGCCCTCGGCAAATGCCCTGACAATGAACAATGATGACATAAGCGTACAAACCGCCGCCTGAATGAGGTTTGACTTGACCGTTCCGAATTTATGACCGAGCTGGCTGAGCATGAAACCTCTGTACAGCTCCTTGAACAGCACGTTTATCAGCAGTGCAACCGCATAAATCAACAGCGGCAAAAGCAAGCCGTCCTCCTTGCCGTCAGGGGTAAGCATATAGACGCTCACCTCGCGGTAGAAGCCCTTTATTTTGAAATAAATAAGCTCAGCCGCATAAATCACAAGCAGTGAAGCGGCGGAAAAGCCTACTCCGTAAATCAATTCAAAAATAAATCCGAAGCCGTTAAAGCACCTTTTGCGAACATTGAATCTCAGCATTTTTGAAACAACAAGAACCGCAATAATGCTCAATGCCCTTGCCGCAACCGTGTCGGCAAGCACCGACCTGTCGCTTTTGATAAGGAATATATCCAATATATGAAAAACAAAAATCACGGCGGTCAGCGCAAAGGTCACGGGCACTCTTTTTTCTTTCAGATCATTCATATAATCTCTCTTCTCATTCCGTATTTTATTTAAGGCAAAGCAGCAAAAGCTGCGGTGCGCCTTATTCAAATCTATCTACGTTATGCCGTACAAAAATCCAGGTGCGCGATTCGCACAAATCAGCCGTGCGTTACAGTCTCAAGATTTTCGATCTCCCTGAGCCAAATTGCATATGAAGCGTCGCTCGGCATTCTCCAATCTCCTCTCGGAGACAGGCAAACACTGCCTATCTTCACTCCGTCAGGCAGACAGCTTCTCTTAAACTGCTGAGTGAAAAATCTCTTGTAAAACACCTTGAGCCATTTGAGTACCGTTTCCCTGTCGAAATCCTCTTTAAACGCTTTCTCGGCGAGGAAGAATATCTTCGACGGTGAGAAACCGAAGCGCAGAAGATGATAGAGAAAGAAATCGTGCAAAGCATAGGGTCCGATTATCTCCTCGGTCTCCTGCTGAATATTGCCGTCCTCGTCGGGAGGAAGAAGCTCGGGGCTTATCGGCGTATCAATTATATCCTCAAGCACATGGGTGCTGTCGGGGAAAATATTATAATCAATCAGTGCCGCTATCATCCAGCGTACAAGGGTTTTCGGCACGCCGCAGTTGACGCCGTACATGCTCATGTGGTCAGCATTGTATGTGCACCAGCCGAGTGCAAGCTCGCTGAGATCGCCTGTTCCGACAACAAAGCCGCCGACCTTGCAGGCGTAATCCATGAGCACCTGAGTTCTCTCACGAGCCTGAATGTTTTCATATGTTACGTCGAATTTATCCGTCGGATGTCCGATATCACGGCAGTGAAGCGTGCAAGCCTCTTTAATATCAATCTCCATCGCATGAACACCGAGAGTCTCCATAAGCTCCCATGCATTTGAATGGGTGCGCTTCGTCGTGCCGAAGCAGGGAAGCGTTATAGCAATAACGTCCGAGGGGTCACGTCCGAGCTGACGTGCTGTTTCGGCGCAGACAAGCAGTGCGAGCGTGGAATCCAGTCCGCCCGAAACACCGAGAATCATTTTTCCGCCGACCTTCGCCGCTCTCTTTTTAAGTCCTGCGACCTGCATACGGAAGATGTCCATACAGCGCTCGATTCTGTCCTTTTTATCCGAGGGAACAAACGGAAGCTTCTTTACCTCATATATTTCGCCGTCGCTTTCGAGCTTTGCTCCGACCTTGACCTCAACATAATCCTTGCCCTCAAGGTAAAGCGAAGCAGAATCGGCAAAGGTCTTGTTCTCTGCTCTGTCGGCTCTGATCTTGCCGAGGTCAACATCATGCTTTATCGAATAGCCACCGTCGATCAGGCTGTCATTCTGAGAGAGAACCGCACCGTTTTCGCAGATTATCGAATGACCCGAGAAAATAAGATCCGTCGTCGATTCGCTCATACCTGCGCTCGCATAGGCATAGGCGCAAAGGCTCCTCGCCGACTGCTGAGAAACAAGCTCGGTTCTGTATTTTCTTTTCATTATAGTTTCGTTGGAGGCGGAAAGATTGAGAATAACCTCCGCACCCGCAAGCGTCAGAAGCGTCGAGGGTGGCAAGGGTGCCCACAGATCCTCGCAAATTTCAACTCCGAGCTTCACACCCGAGCAATCAAAAACAAGGTTGTTGCCGACGGGGATTTCATAGTCGCCGTCAAGCATAAGCTCGTCCGAGCCGATAGAAGTACACTTCAAATCAGCCGCCGAGGAGAACCAACGCTTTTCATAATATTCGTTATAGGTCGGGATAAAGGTCTTTACGGCGATGCCGCTCACCCTTCCGTGCGACATCACAACGGCGCAGTTATAAAGCTGACCGCCGATAATCACGGGCGCGCCGACTGCGACAACGGAATTGCTGTCCTTCGTCGTCTTAACAATTTCGGCAATACCCTTCTTTGCGCCGTCGATCAGAGTTCTCTGAAAGAAAAGGTCGGCGCAGGTGTAGCCCGTAACGCAAAGCTCGGGGAACACGATAACATCGGCGTCCTTGTTGATGTCGATATATTTAATTATTTCCTGCGTGTTGAATTCCGTGTTGCCGACCTCGACCTCGGGAACCGCACACGTCAATCTGATAAAATCAAACATGCTTATCACCTTACCGTATTTATACATAATTTATTATAACATAAAATTGCAAAGTGTCAAATATCTTGTTGCAAATGTTGCATCACTTTCATTTTAATAATTTTTATTGAAATTTCAGATTATATATGGTAAATTATATGTAATATATACAATAAACAGAGAGGACACGGAAATGCAAAAATATTTAAAGACAAAAGAGCTTCATTTCGGCTCAAAGACGTTCAGACTGCCCACCGAGGCGCTCTCCTACGGAATAGGGCTTTTCGGCATCGCCCTGCTCTCGGGCTGGGTTCCCGAATATGCAAAAACATATTTCGCCGATTTTGCTTTCAAAAATCAAAATTTCAGCTCGGATGCCCTTGCGACGCTGATATCGACCGTATTCCTTGTTGCAGGCTTTGTCGGCGCGGCGGCTGAAATTATAATCGGCTTCCTCGTTGACAAGACAAAATCAAAGCGCGGCAAAATCCACCCGTGGCTCCTCTACGGCTGTGTTCCGCTCGGCATAATCTCGATGCTCGTTTTTGTTGCGCCGAAAACGTCGAATTTTGTCGTTGCAACGATATGGATGTTCGCAATTTACTGCGCCTATGTAATGCTGCTCGTCTGCGTTGAAAGCCCTGCCAACTGCTTCGGCGCCGTCTGTACACCAAACCCCGACGAGCGAAGCGACGCAATTTCAATCGCGGGAATCATGCGCTCGATAGGTCAATCGGGCGGAATGGTCGTTCTCATCGTCGTCGGACTTGTCATGAAGGCAATAATGGGCAAGGAGGGCTTCAAAGCCGCCGAGGGCAGAGGTCTCGACTTGCAGATTTCAACGGCAGTCTGCGTTATCGGCTTCATTCTTTTCCTTGCCATCATGCTCAAGAACACGAGAGAGCGCGTCCCCTACACGACCGAAAAGGTAAATCTCGGTCAGAGCCTTAAATTCGTTTTCACCAACAAGAACCTGCTCATGGTCTCGCTTGCCAAGCTCGCAGGCTTCGGCCGCGGAGTTTACGGTGCGGCAAGCCTATACATTGCGATATATCTCCTCGGCGATAAGGGTCTCAAGCTCGCGCTTCTGCTCCCGATGGGAATAGGCACGGCAGTCAGTATGCTCGTCGTTAAAAAGCTCATCAAAACCATCGGCACGAAGAACACGTTTATCGCCTGCAGTGCCTACGGCGCCGTCTCATTCCTCCTGCTTTTCGGCGTTTCAATGATAATCGGCTTCCGAAAAGAGCTTATTATCCCGTTCCTTATTATCAATTTCCTTGTCGGACTTCAGAACGGCAACACCAACCTTACTCCGAACGTCATGATCGCGGACTGCGTTGACGAAATTGAGCTGAAAACAGGCAAGCGTCAGGAGGGTCTCTGCTACGCAGGTTACGGACTTTTCTCCAAGATTGCTTCGGCATTCACGACCTCGCTCGGTACATATCTTGTTTTCAAATGGTCGGGCTATCTTCCATCAACGGATCCGTCGGTTGCCTATGCGGCTCAGAGTGACGGCACACTGACAAGATTTCTTGTAATCTATACTATAATTCCCGCCTGCTTCGTTGTTCTCCAGATTATCCCGATGATTTTCTATGACCTCAACGCCAAGAAGAAGGAGCAGATTTCACTTGAGCTTATCAAGCGCAGAGGAGTTGTTGAAACCGATGAATAATACGGTCTTTGAATATCCGCTTGATTTAATTGTCATGACGGACGCTCACTACTATTCGCCGAAGCTCGGCATCGACACTCCGTCATACAAAAAATACGATTCGACCAACCAAAAGGCGGTCAAGGACAGCCCTGCGATAATCTCTGCCGCCTTCGCTCATATTGCGAAAAGCGGCTGTGAAAACGTAATTTTCTGCGGCGATGCGACCTGCGACGGCGACTATGACAGCCATGTTGAGTTTATCGAGCTGCTCTACGCATTGAAGAAGTGCGGCAAGCGTGTTTTTGCGATAACCTCAACGCACGACTATCAGGACGACGGACTGACAAACTGCTACACAGGCGAGGTAAAAACGAAAATTCCGTCCGCCAAGCGTGACGAGCTTTTGAAAATGTATCACAGCTTCGGACCCGACGAGGCATTCTCGCAGTTTGAGATGTCCTATGCAGCCGAGCTTGACGAAAACTACATTCTTCTTGCCCTCAATTCCGACAAGAACGACAAGGGCAGGAGCGGCTATTCCGACGAGCACAAGGCATGGATAGCCAAAATCGCAAATGCGGCAAGGCAATGCAACAAGCGTGTGATCGCCTTCACTCACCACCCGATTCTTTCGCCCTCCCCTGTTTATTCTCTGATTGGCAAAAAAGACATGATGGGCGAGCATGAAGAAATCAAGGACTTTCTCGCCGACCTCGGCATAGGTCTTGTTTTCACGGGTCATTCGCATGTGCACGACATTTCATTCGATTTTTCGCCGAGCGGAAATATTCTTTACGACGTTTCGACCTCCGCCCTTGCAGGCTATCCCGGTCTTTACCGCACGGTCAGAATTTGCGGCAACAATGTTCATATCGAAAGCGTTGCAATAACCGAAAAGGTCAGCGGCATTGACGATCTGCCCGATTATCTCGAAAATAAATTCATCGGCATGATTGACAGAACGCTTGATGCGGCGGCTTCGGACATTGACACCTTTGCCGCCTGCGTGGATTCAATGAGTATTCACCCGAATGTTTCTTATCGCATCGGCTGGCTCGTCAAGCCCCTTGCACAGCTTATAAAAAGGCTTAAATTGGGTGTTTTCGCAAAATGGGTAAAGAGCGAAACGCACGGCGCCGACCTTTCCTCGGCGGAGAACGAGAGCGTGTTCGGATTGATCCGACAGCTTGTCCTGCACCTGTACTCGGGCAACGCTCCATACACGCCCGACACGGCTGAATACAAAATTGTGATAGGCTTCGTCAATATTATCGACAGTGTGCTGAAGCTTCTTCACATCAAAATAAGGCTCGCCGACCTTGTGCGTCCCCTGCTCTACAACAGCGGAATTGACGACAGCAATGCCGACCTGCCGTTGAATGCCGACAGAAAAACCGTCAATGCGATATGCAACAACAAGTATGAAGAAACGGTCGCCGAGAGCAAAAAAGGCCCTGCCGTGCTTGCAGTTTTGATACTTACAATTATAATTCTCCTGCCGCTTATCCCCGTAACAGCCGTTGCGCTTTTGATCGGCGCAGGAGTCAATGAAATTATATTCCGCAAACAGATACGAGGTAAATAATATGAGTAAACCGTTAAAAGCCGTCATAGTCGGCGGCGGTCATCGCTCGATGATATATGCCGAGCTGGCAAAAACTGATCCCGAAATGCTCGAGATAGTCGGCGTTGCCGATCCGAACGAATTCCGCAGAAATCAAATCGGTGAATATTTCAATATTCCTAAGGAGCGCCGCTTCAAGGACGTCAACGACCTTGCCGCTGTGCCGAAATTCGCCGATGCCGCCATAAACGGAACGATGGATCACATCCACGTTGCGACATCTATCCCCCTGCTCAAGGCAGGCTACGACATTCTTCTTGAAAAGCCGTTCGCCGTCAACGAGGAGGAAATGCGTGAGCTGATAAGCTGCGCCGAGGAGAACGGACGAAAGATAATGGTCTGCTTCGTTCTCAGATACGCTCCGTTTTACCGTCAAATCAAGGAAACGATTCTCAGCGGCGAGATAGGACAGATAGTAAATATTCAAACGGTTGAGCACGTCAGCTACCACCATATGTCCACAAGCCATATAAGAGGAAAATGGCGCAACGAGGAGCAGTGCCATGCAACAATGCTTCTTGCAAAGTGCTGTCACGATATTGATATCATGATGTGGCTCATGGGCGATGATGCGCCTGCCCGAGTCTCAAGCTTCGGCTCGCTGATGCAGTTCAGACCCGAAAACGCTCCGAAAGAAAGCGGCACACGCTGTCTTGTTGACTGTCCGCTCGTTGACACCTGTCTTTACTCGGCGAAGCGGCTTTATATCGATCACCCCGACCGCTGGTCGTTCTACGTTTGGGACAAGCTTGAGGACAAAGAAAATGCAACGATCGAGGACAAAATCGAGCTTCTCAAAACAAGCCCCTACGGTGTTTGCGCCTACAAAAGCGACAACGACGTTGTTGACCACCAGAGCATCGCTGTCCGCTTCAAGAGCGGCGCAACGGGCACGCATAATATGATAGGCGGAGCGGCTATCCCTCAGCGCAAGATTCATATTATCGGCACAAAGGGTGAAATTTTCGGAACGCTCGAAAGCGGCAAATTCACCGTTTCGCTCATCGACCCAAGACCCGGCTGCGAGCATCTTGACCGCGTTGTTGACGTCAGCGTCAAGGACGATTCCCACGGAGGCGGAGATATTGAGCTTGTCAAGGATTTTGTACGTTATGTCCGCGACGGTGAAATGTCCGTTTCGTGCACCTCGATTGAGGACTCGATGAAGGGTCACCTCACAGTTTTTCGTGCCGATAAGAGCATGAAAAACGACGGAGAAGTCGAAAATGTAATTGAATAGCGAATAAACGTCATGCCTTTTCGTATATAATATAAGTGTAACGGAAGAGTTTTACTATATGGTGCGATGTTCAAATCGCCCAAGGTTTAATTAGACTCCTCCTTCATTCAATGTTATTAACTTAAATACTTTTTGCACTATTATCTTTATCCCCTCCGGCTTTTCAAGCCACCTCCCCTTAAATCATTTAAGGGGAGGCTGAAACAGTTGTAAAAAACTCTGTATTGCAAAAAATTCTCAAGCCTCCCCTTGGTTGAATCAAGGGGAGGTGTCGCATGAGCGACGGAGGGGATAAAGACAAATTCATGAATCCGGCTGATTTCCTCACGAAGTAATGTGAGCATCATACCATGGTTTTTTACAAAATTTTTAAGTTAATGATATGTTCTAAGATGGAGATTACACCTCCACACACTTACACGAAAGGCGTGATTTTTTTGACCGTCAAGACAAATATCAATTTCAAGCACCTGATAATCGCAGTTGTGATTCCCATTGCCGTCGGCGGAATATCGTCGCTGATAGTCGGCAGCGGCTTCGATGTCTATTCCGAGGCTGTCACAAAGCCGCCGCTGTCCCCTCCCGATTGGCTTTTCCCCGTGATGTGGACAATACTTTATATTCTCATGGGAATTTCCTCATACCTTGTTTACGAAAAGGATAAATCGGAAGCCAAGCAGCCGCTTGCGGTCTATGCCATTCAGCTTGCGATGAACTTCATGTGGCCGATATTCTTCTTTTCGCTCAATGCCTATCTCTTTTCATTTATATGGCTTATCGTTCTCTGGGCACTCGCAATCACAATGACTGTCATGTTTTACCGTGTTTCAAAGCTTGCTGGACTGCTCCAAATTCCGTATATTTTGTGGCTCACCTTTGCGGCTTATCTCAACCTTTCGGTGTTTCTGCTCAATTAAAATATTAACAAATTATTAAATTTTAAAAAAGATATTGACTATTAGTCATTTTTGCGTATAATGTTAGACGAAAAGCAAAAGTGACTGGTAGTCATTTTATTTACGGAGATATGCAAAATGAGTAAGATTTCTGAAAAACAACAGAATAAAAGGACGAATATTCTCGATGCCGCATATGAGCTTTTTATTGAAAAAAGCTTCAGCAACACCTCGATTGACGATGTTGTTAAAAGCGCCGGAATCGCCAAGGGCACGTTTTATCTCTACTTTAAGGATAAGCACGATTTGATGGAGCGTATAATCATCCGAAAGGGCGCTTTGATTCTCCGCTATGTGCTCGAAGAGCTGATGAAGAAGAAAGAGACCTGTCAGATGTCATTTTGTGAACAGATGCTTTTTATAACGGAAAAAATCGTTGACTATCTCGAACAGCACAAGGAAATAATTACCCTCATGGGCAAAAACTTTTCCTCCTGCCTGAGCTATTTCAGCACGATAGAGGATGACGAGCTGAAATCCATGCTCAGCGAGCTTGTTCAGGAAAACATCGAAAACGGTTTTTCGGAGCAGGAAACACTAAAAAGAATTTATCTTATAGTAACGCTTGTCGGTTCGGTTTGCTACGATTCGTTTGTTTATGAATCACCGTTCAAAATTTCGGAGATAAAGCCGCTTCTTTACAGGAGCGTCGAAGCTGTAATTTCCGAACCGCCGACAGCGACAGACAAATAAATCAGTTTAATACCCTTTCAGTCTTTACATATTGTTTGTAAAGTGGCATATAAAATCTAAAAAAGGAGATCGGTTACAAATGAAAAGATTTGCCAAATTCATCGCCTACCACCCGAGGTTGATAACGTTGGTAGCCATATTGCTTCTCATTCCGAGCGCAATCGGCTATATCAATACCTTCGTCAACTACGATATTCTTTCGTATCTTCCGGGCGAGCTTGATTCGGTCAAGGGCGAAAACGAGCTGGACGAAACCTTCAACAGCGCCTCAATGTCATTCCTTGTTATTGAGGATATGCCGTCAAAGGACGTTGCCGCATTAAAAGAAAAAATTGCAAAGGTCGATAACGTCAGCAGTGTTATCTGGGTCAACGATATCGCCGATATAAGTATTCCGCAGGAAATCATTCCGCAGGCCGTCAAAGATATCTTTTACAGCAAGGACGGCAAATGCACAATGATGCTTATACAGTATAAATACAAGGCAGTCACAGATGAGACAATGAAAGCCATTGAGGACGTCAGAGGCTTGCTCAATAATCAGTGCTTCCTCAGCGGTATGGGCGTAATCATGAAGGATACGCGTGACCTTGCCGATTCGCAGGCTCCGATATTCATTGCAATCGCTATTGCAATTGCACTTGTTGTTATGACCTTCTGCATGGAGTCATGGGTTGAGCCGTGGGTTCTTCTGGCGGCGCTGTGCATGGCGGTTGTTTACAACATGGGCACAAACTTCGTTTTCGGTCAAATTTCATACATCACACAATGTATCGCCGCAATTCTTCAGCTCGGCGTTACTATGGACTACTCGGTATTCCTCATCGACCGCTTTGAAGAAGAAAAGTCCAATCATGCAGACAAGAGAGACGCTATGGCGAGCGCAATTCAGGGCGCTTTCATTTCCCTCTCGGGTAGCTCGCTGACAACGATCTTCGGCTTCCTTGCGCTTTGCTTTATGGATCTTTCGCTCGGTAAGGATATCGGTCTTGTTATGGCAAAGGGCGTTGTATTCGGCGTTCTCACGGTTGCCGTTGTTCTCCCCGCTCTCGTTCTTCAGTGTGACAAGATCATTCACAAATATCGCCACAGAAGCTTCATTCCCAAATTTGACAAGCTCAACAACTTTGTTGTCAATCATAAAAAAGTCTGGGTTGCAATTTTCCTTGTTCTCTTTATTCCGTCATATATCATGCAGTCAAACGTTGACGTTTACTACTCAATGGATAAAATGCTGCCCGATGACATCGGCTGTATCGCCGCTCTCAACAAGATGAAAGAGGAATTCAACATGGCAACCTCGCACTTCATCATTGTTGACGACAGCCTTGACGCTTCTGACCTCGTTAAGATGGAGAATGAGATCAAGGAGACCGCAGGCGTTACAAACATGGTTGCTTACAATAGCTTTGTTGGCTCGGGCATCCCCGATTCGATGATTCCCGACGAGCTCAAGAGCATCGCAAAGGCTGGCGGCAGACAGATGATCCTCGTCAACACCTCATATGTTGCCGCAACGGACGAATGTAACGAACAGCTCACCAAGATAAACAATATCGTCAAGAAATACGATAAAAACGGATATGTCACAGGTGAAGGCGCAATGTACAAGGATCTTATCGACATCACCGACCACGACTTCAAGCTGACAAGCGTGCTTTCAATTCTTTCGATATTCATTCTTATCGCAATCATCTTCAAATCAATTTCGATTCCGACGATACTTGTTATGTCGATTGAGCTTGCGATATTCGTCAATAAGGCGATATCGTTCGCAACGGGCACGACGCTGTCGTTCATAGCCCCGACAATTATCGGCTGTGTTCAGCTCGGTGCAACGGTTGACTACGCAATTCTTCTTACAACACGTTTCCGTGAGGAGATGAGAAACGGCCACAACAAGCTCGACGCAATCAAGATTGCCGCCAACGCTTCCGACCGTTCGATCTTCCAGAGTGCACTTGTATTCTTCGGCGCAACCTTCGGCGTATTCCTCACCTGCGATATCAAGATAGTTAAAGAAGTTTGTCTCCTGCTCGCAAGAGGTTCGCTTATCAGCGCAGGCGTCATAGTATTCATGCTTACGCCGCTGCTTCTTGTACTTGAGGGAGTAATCGAAAAAACGACTTACGACTTCTTCGGCAAAAAGTTCAAGCTTAAAATGAAGAAAAAAGAAAACAAAACGGCAGATAACAATGCCTGAACAATACGGAGGTAATAATATGAAAAACAATCTGAAAAAAATCATGTGCGTTCTTCTCTGCGCTTCTATGCTTGCATCTTTCTCTGCCTGTTCAAAGAAGAATGACGGCAGCACAGACGAACCGACCACAGCTCCGAGTCAGTCCGACACAACAAAGGTAAGCTACGACACAGCCGCAACCTCATATAAAAAGAATGAGACAGTTTATGTCAACATGGCTTCCGACGGCGAGGTTACAAGCAAGGTAGTAACAGACTGGCTTCATACGGATAAGGCTCAGACCTATATCGACGACAAGACCGACCTTTCCGACATCAAGAATGTTAAGTCCAACGTTGAGCCCGTCAAGAACAAGGACGGTTCATACCGCTGGAACATGGAATCGACCGACCTCTACTACAGAGGCACAACGGACAAGGAGCTTCCAGTAAACTTCAAGATAACCTACTACCTTGACGGTAAGGAGACCACAGCCAAGGATATCGCAGGCAAAAAGGGTCAGGTCAAGATGGTTGTTACCGTAAACAACGAGTCCAAAAAAAGTGTAAAAATCAACGGCAAGGACACAACGATCTACACACCGTTCATCATTGCGGGCGGTATGATTCTTCCGGAGGATAATTTCTCAAACGTTACCGTTGAAAACGGCAAGACCATCGGCGACGGCACAAAGGAAATCGCACTCATGGTCGGCGCTCCCGGACTTAAGGAAAGCCTCAACCTCAGCGATGAGATGCTCAAACAGCTTGGCGATTTCAACTTCTCAAACACTTACACAATTACGGCAGACACGGATAAGTTTGAACTTTCAAACATGATTTTTGCCGTTCTTCCCCTCTCGGCTATCGAGAGCAGCGTTGAGAACAGCCTCCCGAACACCGTTTCAGATGTCAAGAACACCCTCAACGAGGTTCAGGCAGTCATCGACAAGTTCAACAGCATGAACGCGACCGAGCTTATCAACAAGCTCTTCTCAAACACGGATAACCTTACGGAGCTCGCTTCCTCTGTTTCCGATGTAACAAAGCTTTATAACGACAACAAGGCTCTTCTTGATGTACTCGAAAAGTACATGACAAAGGAAAACATCGCCGCAATCGAAAAGCTCATCGCAGACACCGATGACACAGACCTTGAGCAGGTTGCAAAGCTTCTCAATAACCCGATTCTTCAGAAGTTCTTCAAGCAGCTTCCGACCCTCTCAAAGGATATGGAAACCGTAATGCCTATCATCACGGGACTTTCGACGGATATGCAGAAGCCCGAGGTTCAGAAGGCACTCAAAAATCTTCCTCAAACGATTGAGACGCTCAAGAAGCTCAAGACGACGATCGACAAGAATCAGGATCTTTTCAACACCCTCGGCGAAACTCTTGACGATGACACCATCGCATCGCTCAAGGGCATAATGAGCTCGCTTGACAAGATCATTTCAGAGAATGACCTTGAAGCATACGCAAAGCTTGCCGACAATGCCGACGATCTTATCGCCCGCGCAAAGGCTTGGATCGAAGCAGGTCAGAAGTACGACATCTTCACAACCAAGGGTGCCGCCTCAAGCACATCGGTAATGTTCGTTTATGAAACAGCCGCTGTTTCCGCTCCGACCGAGGAGGTCAAGGAAGAGGCAGAAACCGTTGAAGAAAATGCAATTCTTAAATGGTTCAAGAACCTTTTCAAGAAGGACAAATAAGCATATAATTAAAGCCTCACGGGTCATGCGTGAGGCTTTCGTTTTGTATACTCTCAAAAATAATATCCGCTATGACCTCGGCGTAATCGTCGAGGCTTTTATCAAAGCTTTTGTTGTCCTCATCGCTCGTCACAAAGCCGACCTCAAGAAGAATTGACGGCATATTTGTGTTGGAATTGACATAGTAATTGTTTCCGCTCGAGTTGCGGTAGCCTTTTTTCACTCCCCTGTTCGGCAGTCCCGATATATCACTGAGCGTATCGACAAGCTTTTGTGCTACCTCCTCCTCATTTCCCTTTGGCTCCTTGGCTATCCACGCCTCAAAGCCCGAGCCAGAAACCGAGCTGTTTCTATGTAATGACAGGAAGAAATCGCACCGCTTTTTATTAGCAAGCCGGCAGCGTTCCTTGAGCGTGATGTCGGAATCATCGTCACGGGTCAAAATTACCTTTATCCCCTTTGCCTCCAGCTTGTCTCTGACCTTGAGCGTTAGGCGAAGATTATCGTCCTTTTCAAGCCGTGCACCGCCCGTTGAGGTTGCGCCGACATCGTCTGCACCGTGCCCTGCGTCAAGGCAAACGGTTTTCACGCTGTCGTAATGCTCCTCGACCACGCCCGACAGAAATTTGACCGCCACAAGAAAGCTTGTCAGAACGAGAACCACGGCAACAACAGCCGTTATTCTGCTTTTTTTCTTCAAAAAGTCCATTTTTCTCCCTCTTTTTTCAGTTCTTCTCAAAATCTATTGACTTTGGATTTTTTTAGTAGTATATTGAAATAAGTATATGTAAACGGAGGCTGAAATAATGCTTGATAAGGATTTCAACCCGTCTCTGCGATTTTTGGTCGTCAGCGACATTCACATTAAGGACGAGGACTGCATCGAGGAACAGCGCTTTGCTTCTGCTCTGAAATACGCTTATTCCATCGCCCGAAGCTCCGAGAGCTACAAAAAGCTTGATGCGATCGTCATTGTCGGCGATTTTGCAAACTCGGGAACGGAAATTCAGATGCAGAAGGTCAAGAACATTCTTGACGCAGGCGTTGATTATGACGAAACGCAGGTAATTTCCTCGTTTGCAAGCCATGAAACTAACGGCGAGGGCACCGAGGTTGCGACCGAAAGAATGAAGCGAATTCTCGGTCAGGATCCCGATCAGCACAGAATCATCAACGGCTTCCATTTCGTCTCTATTTCGCCCTCAAGCAGCTGTAACTTTGATGACGACAAAAAGGCTTGGATGGCGCAGGAGCTTGCTTCCGCCGCAAAGGACGACAGAGCTAAGCCGATTTTCGTATTTCAGCACCCCCACAACACCAACACGGTCTACGGAAGCATTCTTTGGGGCGAGGACGAGCTGATAACGACCTACATGAACCATCCGCAGATAATTCATTTCTCGGGTCACTCCCACGCTCCGATAAACGACCCGAGGTCAATTCATCAGCAGCATTTCACCTCGCTCGGCACGGGCACGCTCAGCTATTTTGAGATGGACGAGTTCGACAAGATTACGGGTTCGATACCCGATAACAAAGAGAATGCCGCTCAGATGCTCATTGTTGAAGCCGATGCGGACAACAGAGTAAGAGTTTATCCCTTCGACGTTCTGACGGGTCATTTCTTCCCGCAGGTGCGTAAAATCGACACTCCGAGCGACATAAGCTCCTTCACCTACACCGCAGACAGATACAAAACAAGGGTTGTCCCCTATTTCGCCGACGATGCGAAGATTATTGTTTCCGACATAACGGACACGTCATTCAAAATTGAATTCGATCAGGCAAAAATCGACGAGGATTACGTCAACTGCTATGATATAGTGCTCAAGAATGCCGACGGCTTCGTTGTCAGACATTTAAGTATATGGTCGGAATATTATTTTTATGATATGCCGAAAACAAGATCGTACACCTTCACAGATCTTGAACCTAACACGAATTACACGGTAACAGTCAAGGCATGCGGCTTTTGGAACAACATTTCCGAAAACAGCCTTGATGCGGATATAAAAACCTTATAATCACACGGGAGGGGTCTCCAATGTCAAAATTCAAAGCGTTTCTCAAGCGCAAGGACATCGAATTTTCCGCTAAAAGATACGGAATTGATGCTCTCGGCGCAATGGCGCAGGGCCTTTTCGCTTCCCTGCTTGTCGGCACGATTCTTTCAACTATAGGAACTCAGTTTTCAATCGAAGCACTTGTAACCATCGGCGATTTCGCTTCGGCGGTCAAGGGCTGTGCAATGGCAATCGCAATCGGCTTTGCGCTCAAAGCTCCGCCGCTTGTTCTTTTCTCGCTCGCAACCGTTGGCTATGCCGCAGATAAGCTCGGCGGCGCAGGCGGTCCGCTCGCAGTATTGCTCATCACGATAGTTGCCGCCGAATTCGGCAAGGCTGTCAGCAAGGAAACAAAGCTTGATATTCTCGTCACTCCCGTTGTAACGATCGGTCTCGGCTGTGTGCTTTCAATGCTCTGTGCACCGTATATCGGCAAGGCGGCAAGTGCAGTCGGACATGCGATAATGTGGGCAACCGAGCTTCGTCCGTTCCTGATGGGTATTATAATCTCGGCTATAGTCGGTATCGCCCTCACCCTCCCGATAAGCAGTGCGGCAATTTGTGCGGCTCTCGGACTTACAGGTCTCGCAGGCGGAGCGGCTCTCGCAGGCTGCTGCGCTCAGATGATAGGCTTCGCCGTCATGAGCTTCCGTGAGAACAAATGGGGCGGACTTGTTTCGCAGGGTCTCGGCACGAGCATGCTTCAGATGGGCAACATCGTCAAAAATCCGCGGATCTGGATTCCGCCGACACTCGCTTCGATGATTACCGGACCGATAGCAACCTGTGTTTTCAAGCTTGAAATGAACGGCGCGGCGGTTTCCTCGGGCATGGGCACATGCGGACTTGTCGGTCAGATCGGTGTTTACACAGGCTGGGTCAATGCCGTTGCAGACGGCACAAAGGCAGGCATCACCGCCTTTGACTGGATAGGACTTATCCTCATCAGCTTCGTTCTCCCCGCTGTCCTCTCGTGGGTATTCTGCCTCATTCTCAGAAAAATAGGCTGGATCAAGGAAAACGACCTCAAGCTTGACCTTTAATAAGACAAAAAAACGGCAGTCACGAGTGTGACTGCCGTTTTTTTTGTAAAAATATTAGTAACTTGTTTCATTTTGTCCTTAGGTCGATGTGAGGGTTATTTTTGAGATAAAAAAATGAATAGAAAAGATTGCTCGAAGAATCAGATGACATAGTGATACATTTTACTTATCCCTTCCACCGCAAGCGGTCTCCCGTCTCGCTGCGGCTCGGTCACGTCGCGGCTCTGACAGTCCACCGGACTGTCATTCACTACCGCGCCGACACTGCGCTACCCTTACCATAAGGGGAGGCTTATTTAGTTTCTGCTGACTTGAAATAGAAAAGATTTACGTTCTATTCAGCCTCCCCTTGAACGATTCAAGGGGAGGTGTCGTCCTTGACGACGGAAGGGATAAAGATTAAAGTCTGATAGAATCTTACTCCCTCAGTCACAGACAAGCCGTGACAGCCTTCCTAAAAGGAAGCTGAGAATAAGCTTCTGTTTAACACAAGAAAAGACCCCGACGCAATGTCGAGGTCTGATTTTTATTTACGGGACAATCAGTTGTTGTCGCCCTTCTTCTTGATAATGTCGTTAAGGATCACATAGAAGTCCTCATCGTCAACACCGCTCTTTGCCTGCGGCTTTGAGCTGTTGACAACAGGCGGCTCGATCGGAGCGTTTGCCGAAGCGGCTGCTGTTGAGCGGATCGGTGCGCCTGCGTTTGATGTTGCCTTAAAGGTCGGGATTGAGCCGAAATCCTCTGACGGCTTTGCATCAAAGCCTGTAGCGATAACAGTGATGATGATCTCATCCTCAAGCTTGGAATCGAATGCAACACCCCATGTGATGTTTGCGTCCGGATGTGCCTTCTCTGTGATGGATTCGCAAGCGTTCTCGATCTCTTCAAGACCGATATCGGGCGAAGAAGTGATGCTGATGATAACGCCCTTTGCACCTGCGATAGATGTCTCGAGAAGCGGGCTTGATGTAGCCATATCTGCTGCCTGAAGGCTCTTGTCCTTGCCCTTTGCAGTACCAACGCCCATGTGAGCATAGCCTGCGTCTCTCATTACGCTGCAAACATCAGCGAAGTCAAGGTTGACAAAGCCGGGAACCTTAATGAGCTCTGAAATGCTCTTAACGCCCTGTGAAAGAACCTCATCTGCTACGAGGAATGCCTCTGAAAGAGTCTTGCAGCGGTCGCTGAGGAGCTTAAGTCTGTCGTTCGGGATAACGATGAGGCTGTCAACGTTCTCTGAAAGACGTGCAATACCCTGCTCTGCGAGTGTGCTTCTCTTCTTGCCCTCAAACTTGAAGGGCTTTGTAACAACACCGACTGTGAGAACGCCCATTTCCTTAGCGATCTCAGCGATTACGGGAGCCGCACCTGTACCTGTGCCGCCGCCCATACCTGCGGTGATAAATACCATATCTGTTCCCTTGAGGATTGAAGAGATCTCTTCTCTGCTCTCCTCAGCCGCCTTTTCGCCGACCTCGGGACGTCCGCCGGCGCCCTGTCCTCTTGTGGACTTCTCGCCGATCTGGATTCTGTGAGTTGCCTG
>CAKSSJ010000036.1 GCA_934488615.1 uncultured Eubacteriales bacterium
ACGCCGATGATGAGACCGCCCATTACAACGCCGAAGATCTTACCTTTACCGCCGAAGAAGCTTGTTCCGCCGATGATCGAAGCGGCGATCGCATAGGTTTCAAAGCCTGTTGCCGCCGCGGGCTCGGCAGAACCGACACGTCCGAGAAGAACGATACCTGCGATACCTGCGCAAATACCCGAGATGATGAATACGATGAGTGTGTGCATGTTTACGTTGATGCCCGAGTACCAGGCGGACTCCTTGTTGCCGCCGAGTGCGTAAATGTTTCTGCCGACCTTTGTTTTCCTCGTCAGGAACGAGAGGAGAAGCGCTACGACTATTGCGATTATCGCAACGATCGGGAGAAGGTCAAATACCTTGTAAGAAATGATGTTTGTAAACGATTTCGGGAAGCCGAAAACTGCGCTTGAATTTGAAATGATAAGTGTTACGCCTCTGAAAATCGACTGCGTACCGAGTGTGATGATGAACGGATGAAGTCCCGTTACATTGATGAGAAGTCCGTTGAGGAAGCCGAGGAAGCCGCCGAAGATTATACCGAGCAAAACTGCAAGCAGCGGATTGACGCCTGCGACCATCATTTGAGCCGAGACCATACCCGTAAGGGCAACAACCGAGCCGACCGAAAGGTCGATACCTGCGATAAGGATCGCGAAGAATTCGCCCATCGCGATGAGGATGTTGACCGAGCTCTGTGAAAGAATCTGTGTTATAGTTGCCGTGGAGAAGAAGGTTCCGGGTCTCATAACTGCAAGAATGAGGAGCAAGATTACGAGAATTCCGAATGTGCCGTACTTCTGCCAGATCATATTAAAAGTGAGTTTTTCCTTGGGTTTAACCTGCTTTATTTTTTCAGACATGGTATTCACGTTCCTTTCTTTAGGCGATATCCGCCGTAGACGCTTTGATGATATTTTCTTCTGTTGCCTCTCTGTGCGGGAAGGTCTTAACTATCCGACCCTCTCTGAAAACATGGATCGTGTCGCAAACTGCGAGAAGCTCAGGCAGCTCCGACGAAACAACAAGGACGCCCTTGCCTTCGTCGGCGAGCTTACGCATGAGAGTGTAAATCTCACTCTTACTGCCGATGTCGATACCCTTTGTGGGCTCGTCAAAAATAATTATCTGTGAATCGGCGGCTACCCATTTGCCGAGAATTACCTTCTGCTGATTGCCGCCCGAAAGCTCCGTGATACCCTGATCTACGGAATAGCATTTGATGTTCAGGCTCTTTTTCTGAGCCTCGGCACATTCTTTCTCGAATTTGCCGCTTGTCAGTCCGCCGGCACCTCCGAGACTTGACGATTTTATAAACGGCAGAATTGAAATATTCTGCTTGATATCGAAGTTGTGGAAGAAGCCCGTCTCACGTCTGTTTTCCGTAACCATCGCAAGTCCGTGCTTGATTGCCGAATATGGGCTCTTGATGTTGACCTTCTTGCCGCCGATGAAAACCTCACCCGCCGATTTCGGTTCGGCACCGAAGATCGAGTTCATCATTTCGCTTCGGCCCGAGCCGACAAGTCCCGAGAAGCCGACGATCTCGCCCTTATGGAGCTTGAACGAAACGTCCTTTACCTTTCCGTCCTTACGGGAAAGATTCTTGACCTCGAAGATTACCTCTTCGCCGTCGTAGCTGTCGGGAGCGTCCTCGTGCTGGTATGTGTTCTGAACCGTTCTGCCGACCATCATCGTTACAAGGTCGTCAACCGAAACATCGCTTACCTGCTTTGTTCCGACATAAGCGCCATCCTTGAGAACCGAAACTCTGTCGCCGATCTCCTTGATCTCTGCGAGCTTATGCGAGATAAATACGATTCCCTTGCCTTCCTTTTTCAGCGCTCTGATAACGTCAAAAAGATGCTCGACCTCTTTGTTTGTAAGAGAAGCCGTAGGCTCGTCCATGACGATTACCTTACTGTCGGAAGCAAGCGCCTTTGCGATTTCGACCTGCTGTTTTTCGGAAACGCTGATGTCCTCGACCAACGTTTTCGGGTCTCTATTAAGACCGATCTTTGCGAGAAGCTCTTTCGCTTTCCTGTTCATTTCGCCGTAATCAACTACCGATGCAATTCCGACCTTTTTCATCGGAAGCTTTCCGACGAAAAGATTTTCCTGAATCGAAAGCTCGTTGATAACGCTCAGCTCCTGATAGATAACGCTGATTCCGTTATCGTAGGAATCCTTCGGCGTAAGCTTGCTGAATTCCTTGCCGCCGATGATTATTTTGCCTTCGGTCGGCTGGTAAACACCCGAAAGAATCTTCATCAGGGTCGATTTACCTGCTCCGTTTTCTCCGAGCAGGACGTGTACCTCGCCCGCCCGGATATCAAAGGAAATATCCTTCAGCGCCGTAACTCCGGGGAACTTTTTGACTACCCCTTTCATTTCAACGAGAGTACTCATGATATCCTTCCTTTCTCTATACTGCCTTACTGAATATATAATGTGGAAATATTTTGTATATATAGTTGAGTAAACCTTTACCCAACCGCTATTTAAAAAAGGGCTGAACCCTTTTTTAAACTATTAAATCAGTCCGTGCTTCCTCTGACAGAAAGCTTAACGGGGATCGTGTATTCGTGAATCTTACCCGTGTTGTTGTTGATAAGATCCATCAGAACCTCAACCGATCTTTTTCCGAGCTGGTCTGTGTCCTGCACTACCGTCGTTATCGGCGGATCGGAAATCTCCGTGTGCGTTATACCGTCGAAGCCCACGAGCTTCACGTCCTCGGGAACTCTTTTTCCGCTCTCCTTAAGACCTCTCAGCGCTCCGAGCGCCATGGAATCCGTCGTGCAGAAAACTCCGTCAAAGTCAACACCTTCGGCAACAAGCCTTTTCGCAGTGTCCCTCGCGTCGGCATAGGAAACTCTGCAAGGAACCATTCTGCTGTCGTCAATCTCAATGCCGTACTGCTTATGCGCTCTCAGGTAGCCCTGCTTACGCTTATTGACCGTTGAGTAAGAGTTGACGTCGTGAACAAGAACTATCTTTCGGCAGCCCTTTTTAATAAGCTCCTCCGTTGCGAGGAAGCCGCCCGTTTCGTTGTCCGAGGAAACGAAGTTGAATTCTACTCCGGGGCGTCTGTCGATGTAAACAACGGGAACCGTGAATTCCTTTGAGACCTCGTCGCCGGGTTTTCTTACACTGAAATAAACAATGCCTTCGACTCCCTTTGACTGGAGCGATGCAATATGATGAGCCTCGTAATCAATATTCTCGTCGCTGTCGCAGACAAATACGTTATATCCCAGCGGAATAACCGAGCTTTCAACCGACCTAACTATCTGCGAGAAATATTCGTTTGTGATATCGGGAATTATAACTCCGACAGTTTTCGTCCTGTTGGTTCTTAAGCCCTGTGCGTTGGGATTTATGGCGTAGTTGTATTTCTCGACGACTGCCATTACTTTTTTTTCGGTCTCGGCGGAATAGCGTCCGTTCTTGTTAAGAACCCTTGAGACCGTGGCGATCGAAACACCCGACATTCGGGCTATATCGACCATCGAAATGTTTTTACCGTCCATATATTCTCCAATTCGTTTGGCTTGGGTAATCGTTTACCCTACGCCCATAGAATAAACCAAAAGTCAGCGAATGTCAATAGATTTCCCTCAGATTTTTTATTTTTGTGAAACATGCTAAAAAACGTGCCGCCTGTTTTGGACATAAAGCGCATGAGAAAAGCTCTCGTTCAAAATTAAACATGCAAAATGGCATTAAATTATTGATTTTAACTGCCGTGTATGATATAGTAATATAGGTATTTTATACTGGAAATATATACTTAATATTACGAAAAAGGCGGAGATTACTAATGAAAACAGTTATTCTTGCAGGCGGATTCGGAACCAGAATAAGTGAGGAGAGCCATCTTATACCCAAGCCGATGGTTGAGATAGGCGGCATGCCGATCCTCTGGCATATTATGAAGATCTACTCGGCTTACGGCTACAACGATTTTGTTATCTGCTGTGGCTACAAGCAGCATGTTATCAAGGAATACTTTGCCGATTATTTTCTTTATAGGAGCGATATTACCTTTGACTTTACCGACAACGGCAAGATGATCGTTCATTCCAACGAGAACGAGCCGTGGAAGGTCACGCTCGTTGACACGGGTCTCAACACCATGACGGGCGGCAGAGTCAAGAGAATTCAGAAATACATAGGTGACGAGCCGTTCATGCTGACCTACGGCGACGGCGTTGCCGACATCAATATTGACGAGCTTGTTAAATTCCACAAGGAAAACGGACATATTGCAACACTGACCGCCGTTAATATCGGTCAGCGCTTCGGTGTGCTCGATATTGAGGACGATAACAAAATATCCTCATTCCGCGAAAAGAGCGACACCGACGGCGGACGCGTCAACGCAGGCTTCATGGTGCTTGAGCCGAAAATTTTTGATTTTATTGACGGTGACGAAACGGTTTTCGAGAAGAAGCCGCTTGAAACCTGCGCTTCTCTCGGTCAGCTTGACGCATATATGCACGACGGCTTCTGGAAGCCGATGGACACCCTCAGAGAAAAGCAGCAGCTTGAAAAAATGTGGGCGGACTCCACCGCTCCGTGGAAGATCTGGTGATCGTAACAACATTGTAACGGGAGAAAAAGATGATGAAAAAAGAGGACTGTGTTTTAAGAAGCGATGATATTTCTTTCATCAGAATACTGACATTGGGCTGTTCCTCTTTAGTTACCGCTTTATACTGCCTTATTGTTGAATTTTCATTCAAAAACGTTTTGGACGTTGAAGCGATACACCGTCTTTTTGTTTTTGACGAGAGCGATTTTGTCGCCGAGGGAAGCGAAAAGCTTCAATACATGGGCTCGGCTATCATCTTCACCCTCTGCGCCCTCTTCTTTAATTATCTATTTAAAAAGCTTCACATTGACTATACAAAAATTAAGGGGCTCCAATATGCCGTTTCGGCTGTGATCCTGCTTGTGCCTATCTGTGCTGTGTCAGCCTTTTGCATTAAGAACCTGCCCGAGTTTTCCTCCGCATCAAAGAATATTGCTGCGATCCTCGGTGCGGTCGTTCTTACGGCATTTGGCTTCGCTGTCGGCATGCTCGGCAGAAAAAGCCGAAAAGCCGCCGACGTTCTTCTCAATTTGCAGACCGCAGGCTTCACACTTTTGATAATCACATTCAATCTTTTCAAAAAGGTCGGCTGTGAGGACGGCTTTAACTGGCATTTTGACGCATATTTTTCCCCTGTCGAAAAGCTCCTCGACGGTCTGACCGAGGGCGTTGACTTTCATTCAATATACGGCTTCTATCCATATATATACTATATTCCGATGAAGCTTTTGGGGATTTTTTCGAGCAACCGCATTTTAAATTTCTCAATTCTTTGCAGTATTTTATGCGGAATTTCGTATTTCCTTTTGTGCCGCGTATTGAAACGTCACCTGAAAAATACGGTCGTTCTTTCGCTGACATTCTCGGCAATGCCTGTGCTGATGGGCGCAACAAACTACCTTGTATGCCTGTATCCCTATTATCAGTATCAGCCGCACAGGGTGATTTTCCCCTGCATAATTCTTTCGATGATCTCGCTGTTTTATAGCGGCAGAATAAGCAATAAGCTTTTCTATTTCCTCGGCACGGCTGTTTCGGGACTGTCTCTTTTCTGGAACATTGACAGCGGAATTGTATGCACGGGCGGTTTTCTTTTGGCTTATTGGTACAAGAACGCTTTTTATAACTCATTTATATTCGATAAGTCCTGCCGCAGGCAATATATTAAGACAATATTGCGAATGATCGCCGCAGGCATCGTCGCGGTTGCTTTTGCAATGCTCGCGGTTTTTATCGTAATTTTCATCGCGAGCCGCCGAGTATTCAATCCCGTTGACATTTTCTTCGGCCAGCTGACCTTCTACGGCTACGGCTACTACATGCTCCGTATGCCCGCGCTCGGAAGCTGGCTCGGTGTCGTTTGTGCGTACGTTGTGGCTCTGCCCGTTTCGCTCTCGGCAATAAAGGCATTCCGCCGCAGGGACGAAAATCTGCCGTTCATGGGAATGCTGTTTTCGCTTTCAATCATCGGCGTTGCCGCTTTCTCATATTATCAGGGACGCAGTCATGATTTCTGCCTGCTGCCCGTCACATGGCCTGCAATAATGATACTTGCCATGCTGTTGGATTCACTCGTTGAAAATAAAGAAAATCCGATGCTGATTCCGTATTCAATGAAAAAAATCGGCACTTCCGCGCTCGGCATTGTTCTTTCGGTTTTCATTTTCTTCACCGTGCTCGCGGGCGAAAACTTCTTCATATATCAGCGCAAGAATTTCAAGGCGCTCGATTATGCTCCGATAGCCGAAACGATTGAAGCAAATCCGAATACGCAGATCGAATTTCTTACATTTTATGAAACAGGCTACTACGAATACTTTCATATGCCGAATGAAAAGAACGTTACTGCGGCAATTGACTGCATGCTTGTAACCGACTTTGAGAAAAATATAGATTTTATAAACAGCTCAGACAAAATTATTGCCGTCGGCGCTCAGTTCTATCAGAGAATGGATGATTTCTACGGCGGACATTTTCTTGATAAAGTTTCAAACAGCAAAAAAGTAATCAACGATCTTGATTCGGGCTGGATTTTCTTCCTCCCGACAGAAAAATAAAGTGGTGATATTATGCTTGATCTTACATTTTACAAAGGCAAAAGGGTGCTCGTTACAGGCCATACGGGCTTCAAGGGAACATGGCTTTGCCACATTCTCCTGCTTGCGGGCGCAGACGTAACAGGCTATTCGCTTGAACCGCCGACCGATCCGAGCATGTTTGAGATCACGGGTCTCGGAGGACGAATGAATTCCGTGATCGGCGATATCAGAGACTATGAGCATCTTAAAAAGGTCTTTGACGAGGTTCAGCCCGAGATAGTTTTGCACCTTGCGGCTCAGCCGATCGTGCTTGAATCCTACAACGACCCGAAATACACATACGAAACCAATGTAATGGGTACGGTCAACATTCTTGAATGTATAAGAACGAGCGAGTCGGTTAAATCCTTCCTCAACGTTACGACCGATAAGGTTTATAAAAACGACGAAACTATCTGGGGCTTCCGCGAGAATGAACCACTCGACGGCTTTGACCCATATTCAAATTCAAAATCCTGCTCGGAGCTTGTAACTCACAGCTACAAAAGCTCCTTCTTTGCGGATAACCGTGTGAAAATTTCAACCGCAAGAGCAGGCAACGTAATCGGCGGCGGTGACTTTGCCGCAAACAGAATCATTCCCGACTGCGTAAGAGCCGCGATGAAGTGCGAGGATATCAAGGTAAGGAATCCGAACTCAATCCGCCCATACCAGCATGTGCTTGAGCCGCTTTACGTTTATCTGATGATAGCCGCGGCGCAGTATGACAATGAAAGCGTTGCCGACTGGTACAACGTAGGACCGAACGAATCCGACTGTCTCACAACGGGCGAACTGGCAGGCTGCTTCTGCGACGCATGGGGCGGCGGACAGAGCTACGTTGCCGAGCATAAGGACGGACCCCACGAAGCAAACTTCCTCAAGCTCGACTGCTCAAAGGTTAAGTCGGTTTTCGGCTGGAAGCCGAGATGGACGGCGCGTCAGGCGGTTGAAAAGACCGTTGAATGGACAAAGGCATATGCCGATAAAGAGAACATGGCAGAATTCACAGCCAAGCAGATAAAAGAATTTTTTAATATATGAACGGAGAAACGGCAATGAACGAAAAAGAACAGTTACATGACGAAATACTCGAAAAGGTAAAGGAATACTGCGACAAATATCACAACGTTCCGACAGAATTTAAGGAGGGACAGCGAATCCCCTACGCTTCAAGAGTTTATGACTCGGAGGAAATGGTGAACCTTGTTGACAGCGCGCTTGAATTTTGGCTCACGGCAGGAAGATACACAAAGCAGTTCGAGCGCGATTTCTGCAAATATCTCGGTGTAAAATTCTGCTCGCTCGTTAATTCGGGCTCAAGCGCAAACCTTGTCGCTTTCATGACCCTCACCTCTCCCCTGCTCAAGGAAAGAGCAATCAAACCGGGCGATGAGGTAATCACCGTTGCGGCAGGCTTCCCGACGACCGTAACTCCGATGATCCAGTTCGGCGCGATTCCCGTTTTTGTTGACGTAAAGCTCCCGAACGCAGACATTGACGTTTCAATGCTCGAAGCAGCATATTCCGATAAAACGAAGGCGGTCATGGTTGCCCACACACTCGGCAATCCGTTTGACCTCAAGGCAGTCAAGGCCTTCTGCGACAAGCATAACCTTTGGCTCGTTGAGGACAACTGCGATTCGCTCGGCTCAACATATACGATCGACGGCGAAACAAAATTCACGGGCACAATCGGAGATATCGGCACAAGCAGCTTCTATCCGCCGCACCACATGACAATGGGCGAGGGCGGCGCAGTCTATACAAATGATCCGCTTCTTCACAAAATTATCCGCTCGATGCGCGACTGGGGTCGCGACTGCATGTGCGAGCCCGGTCAGGACAACCTCTGCGGACACCGCTTTGACAAGCAGTACGGCGAACTTCCGCTCGGCTACGACCATAAATATGTTTACTCTCACTTCGGCTACAACCTTAAAGCCACCGATATGCAGGCGGCAGTCGGCTGTGCTCAGCTGAAGAAATTCCCGAGCTTCGTCGAAAAAAGAAAGCACAATTTCAAGGTACTTCACGACGCTCTCGAATGTGTTTCCGATAAGCTCATGCTCCCCGAGGCGAACGAAAATTCCGACCCGAGCTGGTTCGGCTTCTTCATCACCTGCAAAAAGGGCGTTGACAGAAACAAGCTTGTGCAATACGTTGAGAGCAAGGGCGTTCAGACAAGAATGTTATTTGCGGGAAATCTCATCAAGCACCCCTGCTTTGACGAAATGCGCGCAAGCGGCAAGGGCTACCGAGTTGTCGGCACGCTTGAAAACACCGACAGGATCATGAACGATTCGTTCTGGGTCGGCGTTTACCCGGGAATGACGGACGAAAAGCTCAAATATATGGCAAAAACAATTATTGAAGCTCTTGAAAACGAATAATCAAATCAGATAGCAAAGGATGAAATAAATGAAGATCAGACTCGCTGACTATATTGCTAATTTTCTTGCCGACCGCGGCGTAACCGACTGCTTTACGGTTGTTGGCGGCGGTGCAATGCACCTAAACGACGCATTCGGTCACAATGAGAGAATTCACTGCACCTATAACCACCACGAACAGGCAAGCGCGATCGCGGCTGAGGCCTATGCAAGGCTCAACAATAAAATTGCCGCGCTCTGCGTCACAACAGGCCCCGGCGGCACGAACGCAATTACTGGCGTTGTCGGCGGCTGGCTTGATTCGATTCCGATGTTCGTTGTCAGCGGTCAGGTCAAATACACCACAACGGCGCGCTATGCCGAGCAGTTTACCGAGGGTCTCCCCCTCAGAGCGGTCGGCGATCAGGAATTTGACATCACAAATGCAATCTCCTGCATGTGCAAATATTCCGCCATGCTTGAGGATATCAACGATATAAGATACATGCTTGAAAAGGCGTGGCACCTTGCCACAACGGGCAGACCGGGCCCCGTTTGGCTCGATATACCCGTAAATTATCAGGGCAGTTACATTGAAACGGATGACCTCGAGGGCTACGACCCGACTGATGACGACAGCGAGCTTCCGCCCAAGGTCAGCGACGAAACAATAAAAATAATTCTCGAAAAAATAAAGAACGCAAAGCGCCCCGTTATCTATGCAGGCGGCGGAATTCGTCTTTCGGGCGGATACGAGGCTTTTCAAAAGGCTTCAAAGCTCCTCGGCGTTCCCGTTGCAACATATTGGAACAGCATTGACGTTATAGAGGACGAAAATCCTCTCTATTGCGGCAGAGGCGGCAACATGGGCGACCGCGCAGGTAACTTTGCAGTTCAGAATTCCGATCTTCTTCTCACTATCGGCACCAGAATCAGCATACGTCAGGTCGGCTACGACTACGGCACATGGGCAAGAGCCGCCGAGGTCATCATGGTTGACATTGACAAGGCTGAGATGAAAAAGCCGACTATCCACGTTGATATGCCTGTTTGGGCGGACGCAAAGGACTTCCTTGAAGCGATCATCAGAAATATAAGCGATGAGACTGCTCCCGTATTCAGCGGAGACGATTGGCGCAGACAGTGTGTTGAATGGAAGGAAAAATATCCCGTCGTGCTACCCCGTCATAGGGAGGAAAACGGCTCAACAGCCAATGTTTACGCTTTCATCAAGTATCTTGCTGATCAGCTTCCCGAAAACTCGCTTACCGCGGTCAGCAACGGCGCATGCTGTGTTGCGGGACATCAGTGCTGGACTATCAAGCACGGCTCACGCTTCATTATCAACAGCGCGATCGCAAGTATGGGCTACGGTCTGCCTGCGGCTGTCGGTCTCTGCGTTTCGGGTAAGAAGCAGAACACAATCTGCCTTGAGGGCGACGGAAGCATAATGATGAATCTTCAGGAGCTTCAAACGATAATCACAAACAATCTCCCGATAAAGCTTTTCCTTATCAACAACAGCGGCTACCACAGCATCAGAATAACTCAGAATAACCTGTTCAAGGAGCACACAAAGGTTGGTATCGGCCCCGAAAGCGGCGACCTCTCATTCCCAAAATTTGAGAATATAGCAAAGGCTTTCGGCTTCCCGTATTTCTCGGCAAGCAGTAATGCGGAAATGCAGGAGGCAGTCAAAAAAACTCTTGCAACCGACGGCTATGCCTTCTGCGAAATCTTCACGGATACGAAACAGGTTTGGGAGCCTAAGAGCAGTACGAAGCGTCTGGCTGACGGAACGCTTGTCAGCCCTCCGCTTGAGGATCTTGCTCCGTTCCTTGACAGGGACGAGCTGGCTCAGAACATGTACATTACGCTGATAAAAGAGTGATATTATGAAAAAAGCCGTAATAACAGGTGCAACAGGCTCGGTCGGTCGTGCGATAATCGACAAGCTCATCAGTGAAAACGTTGAAGTCACCGTGCTTTACCACAGGGGTTCAACAAGGATCGACGGCATTCCGAGCAACAGCCTTATTAAAAAAATCTGCTGTTCACTTGACGAAATGAAAAGCTTTGTTCCCGAAGAAAGCGATTATGACGTTTTCTATCACCTCGCATGGGCAGGCACCACGGGAGCAGCAAGAGACGACGCAGATCTACAGCTGAAAAATATTGAATACACGCTTGATGCGGTTGAGCTCGCAAAAAGAATGGGCTGTCGGAAATTTATCGGCGCAGGCTCGCAGGCTGAATACGGCCTTTGCGACAAGCCGCTGACACCCGAAGCTCCGACATTTCCGTTCACTGGCTACGGTATGGCAAAGCTCGCCGCGGGTCAGCTCAGCAGGCTGAAATGCCGCAAGCTCGGCATTGACCACACATGGGTGAGAATTCTCAGCGTTTACGGAAAATACGATCCCGAAAATTCGGTCATAAAATCTGCAATAAACAAATTCACAGCCAACGAAAGGGCGGAATTCAGCAAGGGCGAACAGCTTTGGGATTTTCTCAGTGCAAGGGACGCCGCAAATGCGTTTTACCTTATCGGCTGTGATAATGAGCATAACGAAAAAACTTACTGTCTCGGTGGCGGCAAGTCCGCACCGCTGAGAGACTATATAGAAAAAATACATGAGCTTTGCGGCAGTCGGGCGGAGATCGACTTCGGCGCGATTCCCTATTCACGCAATCAGGTCATGTTTTTACAGGCGGATATTTCAGAGCTTACAAAGGACACGGGCTTCGTTCCCGAGGTAAGCTTTGAAGCAGGAATAAAAGAACTTTTGGATTGAGGGTTTGGATATGAAAAAAATCAGCATAATGATTCCGTGCTATAACGAGGAGGAAAATGTTGTTCCGATAAGCGAGGCGGTCATAAAGGAATTGGGAAAATCTCTGCCCGAGTATGACTATGAAATTCTCTTTATCGACAACGATTCAAAGGACAACACCCGTCCGCTCCTCCGTGAAATTTGCAGAAAAAATCCGAAGATCAAGGCAATCTTCAATGCCAAGAACTTCGGTCAGTTCAATTCGCCCTATTACGGAATGTTACAGACAACAGGCGACTGCACAATTTGCATGTGCTGTGATTTTCAGGACCCGATCGAAATGATTCCGAAGCTCGTTCACGAATGGGAGAACGGCTACAAAATTGTCTGCGCCATTAAGACAACGAGCAAGGAAAACAAAATCATCAGATTTCTACGCACCTGCTATTATAAGCTCATCAAGAAAATGAGCGACGTTGAGCAGATCGAGCATTTCACGGGCTTCGGTCTTTATGACAAGAGCTTCATTGAGGTGCTCAGAAATCTTAAGGACCCCACTCCGTTCCTCAGAGGAATCGTTGCGGAGCTTGGCTACAGGAGAAAGGATATTCCCTATGAGCAGGCGAAGCGCAGAGCAGGAAAAACTCACAACAATTTCTACACGCTCTATGACGCGGCGATGCTCAGCTTCACCTCGTACACAAAAATCGGTCTCAGACTTGCGACCTTTTTCGGCGTAGGTGTCGGCGCGGTCAGCTTCATCGTCGGAATGGTTTATCTCATTCTCAAGCTCATCATGTGGGATAACTTCCCGATGGGCATGGCTCCCGTGCTTATCGGCATGTGCTTCCTCGGAAGCGTTCAGCTTTTCTTCATCGGACTTCTCGGCGAATATGTCCTCAATATCAACACGAGGGTCATGAACCGTCCGCTTGTCATTGAGGAAGAACGAATAAATTTTGATAAAACAAACGAAGTAGGAGAAGGCTGTGATAACTGACACAGCGCCAGCGGCTATGTTTAAAAATAAACTGACAAACGAATCGCTCGATCTGAAAGGTTCAATATACAAAAGAATAACGAATCCGTTCTATCTGATAGCGGTTGCGCTGACGGCGATAGGCACCTACGGCTTTTATCTTGCCAACCCCTCCCCGTCTATCGACTGGCTGAGCTATAACAGCTATTATAACGGACTTCTTTTCGGTCAGGGAAGATTTACGGCAACGATCGTTGAAAAGGTTCTCGGGCTGTGGAACTGTCCCGTGTGGTTTGAGCCTATTCTCGGTCTTGTCTGCTTCATTCTCGGAACGCTCATTATGCTTGCCGTTTTTGACGGCTTCACGGATTACAAAAGCATCGTTCCGTCAACCGTTTTCACCTGCATTTATATCACGTTTCCGCTCCTGCCCGAATACTTCATCTATAACGGCGCGATACTAACGGTCGGCGGAAGCACCCTGCTTCTTTCGCTTGCAATTTATCTTGAAATCAAATACAAGGATTTGCTCAGAAGCATGCTCATTCCGACAATTCTCATGATCGCCGTTTTCTCATGGTACGAATGTATGATACTTCCGTATGTCGGAGCAGTGTTTGCGGTTTTTTACCTTCTCAACCGTGAAAATCATGATCTCAAAACAAAATTTGTAATTACCAAGGGTCTCTATTTTGCAATGATACTTATTGCAAGCATCGTGCTTGAATATGCTGTCACGACTGCCGCAATAAAAATCTTTTCAATTCCGTTGCATAACGGAGCCGATGTGGCTATACACTGGGAAAATCTTTCGTCAGTTCTTTATTTGCTGGCTAATTATGCATCTTATTGGTTCATCAAAGCCTTTTGTTATGCTCCGTTCACCATTTTATTTGTTTTTTTGTTCATTTTCCTGATCATGTCCGTAGTTGAGCTTGTGAGATACAAAAAGTTTTCAAGCGTTATTATATTTTTCGGAATGTTGATCCCCGTCTTTGCTATGACCGTGATAAGATGCGGAGGCGGTGCGTTATACCGTATCGAGCAGGGCATGCCGTTCTTCATCGCTTTTGTTTCGTATGCGATATGCCTTGAACTCAATCAGAAAAAATCTGTCGTTAAGCGCATTATTGCCGCGGCATTCTGCTTTCTGCTTACGGTGCAGATCGGCACTTCAAATTACTCTTACTTCGTAAACTCTCTGAGATACGAGGAGGAGAAAAACGTAATTCTAACTGTGAATTCCGAAATCACGTCAAAATTTGAATCCGACAAGCCCGTGGTCTTTATCGGCGAATATAAGATCTCGGATTCACTGCAGGAAAAGCGAAGCTATCCCGAAGGCTCATTCGCCGCAAAGCTCAAAGCCTTTGCCGTCTCTAAAAGCCCTGTATATCAGGATCAGCTTCAGGAAATAGCAAAAATAAGAGTAAAATTTGAATCTGTCGGCTCATCATATCTCGGCTGGAGCGTAGGCTATTTTGAGGAAGACTATCCTTTGACGGAGCTCTACAAATTCTGCGATTATATCGGCGTCAGCTTTGAGCACTGCACCAAGGAGCAATTTGAGGATGCCAAGCAGAGATATGCTGATCTGCCGTCATATCCGAACAAGGGCTATGCCGCTGAAAATGACGAATACATTGTGGTTAAACTCGGAGATGTGTACAATGCAAATTGACCGCAAACTGACAAATGAATCGCTCGATCTGAAAGGTTCAATATACAAAAGAATAACGAATCCGTTCTATCTGATAGCGGTTGCGCTGACGGCGATAGGCACCTACGGCTTTTATCTTGCCAACCCCTCCCCGTCTATCGACTGGCTGAGCTATAACAGCTATTATAACGGACTTCTTTTCGGTCAGGGAAGATTTACGGCAACGATCGTTGAAAAGGTTCTCGGGCTGTGGAACTGTCCCGTGTGGTTTGAGCCTATTCTCGGTCTTGTCTGCTTCATTCTCGGAACGCTCATTATGCTTGCCGTTTTTGACGGCTTCACGGATTACAAAAGCATCGTTCCGTCAATCGTTTTCACCTGCATTTATATCACGTTTCCGCTCCTGCCCGAATACTTCATATATAACGGCGCGATACTGACGGTCGGCGGAAGCACCCTGCTTCTTTCGCTTACAATTTATCTTGAAATCAAATACAAGGATTTGCTCAGGAGCATGCTCATTCCGACAATTCTCATGATTGCCGTTTTCTCATGGTACGAATGTATGATACTTCCCTATGTCGGAGCGGTGTTTGCCGTTTTTATCCTTGAGGACCGCAGGAAAAACGGAATCAAAAGCGGCGAATTGATTTTAAAGGGAATTTACAACGCTGTTGTCGCGGCGCTCGGATTCATTCTGGAGCTTGCGATCACAAAGGCCTTGATAAAAATTTTCTCAATTAAAATAAACACCAACGCGCAGATCCAAAGCTATTGGACGGCAAGCCTTTCGGCATTTCAAAAGCTCATCCGCTCGTATATTGCTTACTGGGGACTTAAGGTGTTTTGCAATACGGGATTTACCGTTCTTTTTATTGCGGTAATCGTTTGGCTTATTCTTTTCATTATCAACATCAGAAAAACGAAAAAGTTTTCAAGCGTGATTCTTTTCCTCGGACTGCTCATTCCCATTTTTGCAATGACCCTGTTCAGATGCGGCGGTGCCGAATACAGAACCGAACAGGGAATGCCGTTTTTCGTTGCGTTCATTGCATATCTTGTGAGCCTGAATGTACAGTCCGGCAAGCGGCTTGTCAAAAGACTTTCTGCGGCAGTTTTCGTTTTCGCGTTGATAATTCAGATCGGTGCGTCAAACAAATGCTATTGGGTAAACAATCAGCGTTTTGAAGAAGAAAAGAATGTTATTCTGACGGTTCACAGCAGAATATCCGAAGCCTATGACATAAACAAGCCTGTTGTTTTCATCGGCGGATATGAAATGTCGGATCATTTGATAAGCGAAATATCCGTTTCAAACTCCTCGCCGCTCGGCAGGCTGATCAACCGTCTTGCCACGGGAGATTCTGCGAGAAAGGCAAAGCTCAGGTATGATTATATCGGACGCTCCTATCTCGACTGGGGCATCAGGAATCCGCTTGACAAGGATAATCCCGAATCCGAGCTTTACAAATTCTGCGATTATATCGGCGTCAGCTTTGAGCACTGCACCAAGGAGCAGTACGACGAAGCAAAGAGAAATTATTCCGAGATCGGAGTTTATCCGAGCAAGGACTGCATAGTTGAAACCGATGAATATATCGTTGTAAAATTAAAATAATTTAACGGTCTGCATTTGAGTGCAGACCGTTTTCTTTTGCTTATTAGGTTGTTTGTTTAATTTCCTGTTCCGTTTTATGACGTTTCCAACCGCATTTTCCGTTGACAAACGATTCCATGCTGATTATTTTTCTTCTGAAAGTTCTGCCGGCGCTTTGATATTCCACAAGCGGATCGTCATAAGATTTATTTGCATAGCATATGTATGCAATTTTTCTTTCGGAACCGTTTCTGCCGATTAAAACAGATTTTTCAAAGTTAATGGTTCGGCTGTTGTCAACAAGAATAAAAACATAGCCGTCATGTGTAAACTGTCCACGCTCTTTATCAAAATCATAAATCAGCGTATCGCCGTATCCGTATTTGTCATACAATTCCAACAGCTTTTTCCAATAAGACTCGGCATCATATTGTATTATTGCGGTTGCGCTGTCACTAAAGTTTTCTCTGGTATAAGTATAGAATTCCGACCCCTCTGATTTTTCGATTTCTTCTATAGTCGGCATTTCGGAAAAACCAGCCGTAATCTCACTGTAAAGCTTGGTGTCCTCACTGTAAACAGCGGTTCTCGAACAAATACCGATAACCGAGATAATAATAACAGCCATTCCCGAAAACATCATCAAACCTGCAAGAACAACTCTTAGTATGTCCTTTTTCTTGTCTTTTTCGATTTTCATTGTCACCGTGCTGAGAATTGCAATTAAAACAATCAGCCCGAGACTCACCAACGAATCGGTAATATCTTCTCCTCTGCTCCAACGCATATACAGTCCGATACACGAAAGAATTGCCAAAACGGCGATCATCAAATTTCCGCTTAAATATTTATTATTCATTTTCTTTTCTTTCCAAATATATTTCTTTGCAACTCCGCCATTTTTTTGCGGCGAAGCTGTGTTTCGTCGGCATCAATTACGAAGCCGTTTTCCTTTTTCTCTATTATGTCGCCCTCACGGATTTCCTGTGGCAGTTCGTCAACATTCAGCTTCAGAACATTGCCGTCATCGTCATCGCAAATGGCGATGTTTTCTTCAATCCTATCTATCGAATACTTCATCTTATTACCTTTATACGGTCGTCGAAGCGCGGCTTTTCCTCGGGCTTCTCGTCGGGATAGCCTATTGCTATAGCGATAAGGAATTTATAATTTTCGGGGATATCCCATGCCCTTTTCCACTTGTTACCCTCGGCATTTCCGTCGGCGAAGAGTGCGCCGACGCTTGCGATTATACATGTTCCGAGACCGAGACCCTGTGCGGCAATGCAAATATTTTCGCACATAATTCCACCGTCCATGTAGCTCTCGTTCTCCGCAAAAAGGACCGCAAAGGTCGGAGCATTATGGTAAACGGGATTCACGTCCCAACGAGTGTAAGCCGGTGTATCGTAGCCGACAAGCTCCTTGAAATCGGTGTTCATCTGATCGAGCATTTCCCTGTTCTGAATAAAGCGAACATGGCAGGGCTGCATGTTTCTTCCGCTCGGAGCCTTCTTCGCCGCCTGCATGAGCAGGTCGAGCTGTTCGTCCGTTATCTGCTCCTTTTTATACGATCTTATCGTCTGTCTTTCAAGAATTGCTTTAATTACCTCGTTCATTTCGATACCTCTCAATCAGCTTTTTTCTTGTAA
>CAKSSJ010000037.1 GCA_934488615.1 uncultured Eubacteriales bacterium
CAATGTGAGGTGAGATTTCAGTGAGTAGTGACAGTAGCTACGGGCAACGAAACTTGAACAAATTCAATAATTTGCACAGCATAAACACCGTTGCAGACGTCCGCTCACAGAATCGGAGCTGATATTGCGCCTGCGGCGCGGTTTTGTGCCGTGCTGAAAGGGGCGCTTAAAATTGGACACTATGGTTGAAATCATCAGCAAGATGCTTGCCAACAACAAGTTCTCTGCCATCAAGGAAATGCTCAGCGAGATGAATGTCGTTGATATTGCCGCCTTGATTGAGGAGATGGAACCCGAAAACCAGGTTCGCCTTTTCCGCTTGTTGCCCAAGACATCATCGGCTGATGCTTTTTCTTATTTGCCGAGCGATATTCAGGGTAATATCGTTGACGCGATCACAAATTCCGAGCTTGAATTTCTTATGGAGGACATGTTCCTTGACGATGCGGTTGACTTCCTTGAGGAGGTTCCCGCGAACGTCGTCACCCGTGTGCTTGCCCACACCAAGCCCGAAACAAGAAAGCTTATTAACAAATTTCTTCAATATCCCGAAAATTCGGCAGGCAGCATCATGACTATCGAGATGGTTTCGTTCCCCGAGACCTACACCGTTAAGCAGGCGATAGAAATGATAAGAAAAACCGCTCTCGATAAGGAGACGATCTACACCTGCTACTGTATGGACGATAAGCGCAAGCTTGTCGGAACGGTTCCGCTCCGCAAGCTCATCGTTGCTCCCGAGGATCAGATAGTCAAGGACATCATGGAGGACGACGAACAGCTTATTTTCGTCAACACGATGGACGACCAGGAAGAGGTCGCCGCAATTGCGAAGAAATACGACCTGCTTTCAATCCCCGTTGTCGATAAGGAAGAAAGACTTGTCGGTATCATCACCATCGACGATATCGTTGATGTCATCGAGGACGAGAACACAGAGGACTTTGAAAAGATGGCTTTGCTGTTGCCCTCTGAGGATTCATACCTGAAAACAGGCATCTTCACTCTTTACAAAAACCGAATCGTGTGGCTTCTTATCCTCATGGTTTCGGCTACATTTACGGGTCAGATCATCGAGGGCTTCGAGGACAAGCTTTCAATTATTGCAGGACTTACCGCCTCTATCCCCATGCTTATGGACACGGGCGGAAACTGCGGCAACCAGGTTTCGACCCTTGTTATCCGTGGTCTTGCCCTCGGCGATATTCACATCAAGGACTTTTTCCGAATCATCTGGAAAGAGATCCGAGTTGCCGTTCTCTGCGGCTTGACGCTTGCCGTTGTCAACTATGCGAGAATGTGGATCATCAAGCTTGTAACGCACAATGAAATTTCAAGCAGCACATTCATCGTTGTTTGTCTTGCAATGATCTGCGCCGTTATCGTCGCCAAGGTGATAGGCTGTGCATTGCCGATTCTGGCAAAGCTTTTGCACCTCGACCCTGCGCTCATGGCAGGTCCGATGATCACAACCATCGTCGATGCGCTCACATTGCTCATCTACTTCGGCTTTGCAACCCTCTTCATCAACAACGGACTGTTGATATAGGAATAAAACAGAATAAAAAAGTCAACGTAATTGCAAGCACAAATACGTTGACTTTTATTTTTTCTTATTTATTCAGCGGTATACGGTAATTAGCCCTTCTGATTGTAGTCCTGATTAAGCGCATTGACTGTTGAAAGCAGCTTGTGGAGGAAAATAAACGGACCAACAAGAATAAAGGTTCCGAGTACATTCCAAAGCCAGAATGTTGCCGCGCCGAAATTACAGCCAAGTCCTCTTCTGTCGGCCTCATTGCCGATACGCTCGCAAAGCTTGTGCATCCACACGATGTAGCCGATTCCCAAGGTGAGCGGACCTACAAGGAAGATAAGAAGCCAGTAATTCATCGTCTTTTTTCCGTCATATCTGCTGCAAACAACATTGACGTCCTCTGAAATGTGTGCCGTTACAATAAGGCCGTAAATTCCCAATGTAATAAAGGACAAGAGAATAAATTTAAGCAAGCCTCTGTCGGTTTTCAGCTGTGCAACAGGAGCCTGTGCCGCATTCTGAGCATTGTTCATCGGGGTCTGCTCAGCTTTAACTTCTGTTTGATTCATGTTTTCCATAGTTAATCCCTCCATAATTTTAACCGCTGAATCTATATTTCAAAGAGGCAACCGCATTGCCGCCTTAAAACCGTAAAATTGTGGCTGAAAATTTGCTTAACTCTGCAAATATGCACATATCCACAAACAGATTGTATAACATTTTATATATTTTGTCAATACATATTTACTTTTTCTTCATATTTCTGCCAATTCCGCACCCGATAAGCACTGCGCCTGTCAAAATGCAGACAACCAATATCGTCAGCAATACGTTTCCGTTCGTATATGCTGACCAGTCCGACAGATTTATCGCCATGTCCGCAGGCTCGTCAAACGCATAGCCTACAACATAATTTACAAAATAAATAAATCCGCCGAAAACCGCCGTGCAGATTCCGCCCTTAATCAGCCCGTTCATTTTCAGGCTGACAATTATTCCCGTTATCAGAAACGGAACAAAGCTATAAAGCACCAACAGCTCCGCCCTGCCGACATTTATCGGAGCAAGAAGCTTTACCGTTGCAACGGTCGCCGCAGTCAGAACAAGGTCCGCGGTAAAGCTGATAAGCGTCTTATGCGTTGAAACAAAGCCCAATTTCGCGTATTTATTCAACGCAATCGGAAGCAGTACCGCCGAATATCCCAGCAGTGTTCCCGTGACCGCCGTCGGCACCCATATTGCACTGCCCGTCGCGAAGCCGCAAACAGCCAGCAGGATCACCACGCCTGCCGCTGAGGAGGCGAGATAAGCGATCAGCTTTCGATCGCCGAAAAAGGTTGACACGGACGGGAAGAAAAGGAACGCGCAAAGCAGGCTCGCTGTGACGATCATCAGCGTTGAAAACGGCATAGCTCCGCACAGAGCGCAGATAAGGCAAATAAGCTCAGTCAAAAGGTATGCCGAGGTCGGTATCCGGAATGTCAGCTTCTTGATTTTTTCGTACTTTGCCGATTGCTTTTTAATCTGCCTGTAGGTCGTATCGTCCGACGCCGTTATAAGCTCCTTTTCGCTTATGTTCAGCACACGGCAAATGTCGGAAACCATGGTGATGTCGGGGTAGTTCACTCCCCTTTCCCATTTTGACACTGCCGATTCCGTAACGAAAAGCAACTCGGCGAATTGCTTTTGAGAAAGACCCGCTTCCTCTCTTTTGGCTCGGATAAATTTTCCGAGCATATTTTTCTCGATCATCAAGATCAGTCCTTTCAGAAATTGAAGATGTCAGCCGAATTTACGTCCGCCAAACGGCGCCTGTCTGCGAAGCGTTTTTGCCGATTCATCTTGGTGCCATTCTAACGCGGCGGCGCAAAAAAGTCAATGGATTCTCAGTCAAGTGACGCACCTGCGCGGTTTTGCGGCAAAAATTATTTTTTAACGGTAACAAAATATGCCAAGCCATTGCTCCGCCCGATAACAATGGCTCTACGAAAAATGCCAAAAATCCGCGCCGTTCCTTGCCGCTTTTGAGAGCCGTTACCGTTACAGGCAAAAAGAAAAGTCGCAAGGGCGTGCGGCTCGCGGTTTCAATGGGTGAAAATTGCATTACCGATATGTGTTAGAAAAAGTGTTAGAAATGCGGTTTTCAGAAAAAAGAAAAAACGTTGACATAAAGCTCAAAGCCTTATTTATCAACGGTTTCAGGTGGTCGGAGTGACAGGACTTGCCGTTTGCTTCGGCTTCGCCTTGCATACTGATGGCTCGCTGACCGTCGCCAAGCGACACAGTACCCGTCTCGCCGCTCCTCGCTAAAAACAGTCCGCAGGACTGTTTTCTTAACGCTCAGACCCTCTCGGGTTTAAATCCCTTTAAAATAGAATCAAAAAAAAGAGCCGCCTATGCGACTCTTTTTAATTTGGTCGGAGTGGCGGGATTTGAACCCACGGCCTCTTGGTCCCGAACCAAGCACGCTACCATCTGCGCTACACCCCGACAACGCTTGAATATTATATACTATAATCCCGATAAAATCAAGTGTTTTTTCAAAAAAATTCAAGTTTTTTTGGAACTCACGGTTAATTGCGGAAAAGGAAACGCGGTGACTGTCCAAGCAGTCGTTTTTCTGCCATTTGTCACGTTGGTTTGTTTTTGCAAGTTTACAGCAATCCGCGTTTAAAATATAATCAAAAACAAGCCGATTTCCGACTTGATTCTGCACAGAAAAAAATAAACCCCAAATAAACCCCAAGCCAATAAAATTTTGTCAAAAAAGAATATTTTTAACAATGCTTTGCATAGCAAAGCCACCGCTTATTTTCACTTTTAACTCTTGTCTATTTTCTTGTGTTTGCTCCCCCAGTCGTTACCGCGCCAGCTCCCCCAGAGGAGCCGTGAGGTTTGCGCAGGCTTTTTCTTGCCGCCCCTTTAGGGGAGGTGACTTCGGCGGTTTGCGCCGAAGCCGGAGGGGTTATTTATGTGATAAAAAAGAATAGAGAAGAATCAAAAAAAGAGCCGCTGTTGCGACTCTTCCTTATTTGGTGCGAGAGACGGGACTTGACGTCTGCTGCGGCTGCGCCTTGCATACTAATGGCTCGCCGACCGTCGCAAGCGACAGTACCCGTCTCACCGCTCCTCGCTAAAAACAGTCCACCGGACTGTTTTCTTAACGCTCAGACCCTCTCGGGTTCAAGCCCCGCTCAAAATATAATCAAAATAAAAAAGAGCCGCTGTTGCGACTCTTCCTTATTTGGTGCGAGAGACGGGACTTGAACCCGTACGGGATTACCACACGCCCCTCAAACGTGCGCGTCTGCCGATTCCGCCACTCTCGCATTCAGTTGTCGTTCCCTCAAGGAACGTTTGATATTATATCAGATACAACTCTGTTTGTCAACTGTTTTTCAAAATAAATCTGAAATATTTTTCAAAAATCTTCCGACAGCGATCAAGCCGTCGGAAGTGATTTTATTTTGTTGCCAAAAACAGGTCTCTGAACCTCACGGCGTGGTCGTATGCCGCCTTAACGAACTGCTCAATGCTCATTCCGAGGTACATATCGTTGGAATGGCTTCCGCCCCTGCCCTTCGAATCGACCTCGAAGGTCAGACTGCCGTCAAAGCCGCACTTGTGAAGCCGCTTGGCGATCCCCTCCCAATCGGCATAGCCGTCAAACGGGAGCAAATGATAATCGTCAAGAAAATTCGGGTGCTCGGGGTCGGTCATTCCGTGGTTGTCGTCAAGGTGGGTCGAAATGAGATACTTGCCGTACTTGCCGAGCATATCCGAACCGCCGTTATAGCAAAGCTCGTGACCTGAATCATAGGTAAAGCCGACGTTCTCGAGCTCGCCGAATTTATCAAGAAGCGCCTTGAGATAACATTCGCCCTCGGTATTTTCAAAGCCGATCGTTACTCCCCTCTTGACCGCATAGTCGATTATCTTGCCTATTCGCTCCAATCCGAGCTCAGTCGGAGTATGGTTATCCATTCCGATTATCGCGTGCATAACAACTATCGGCACATCGAGATTACGGCAGTTATCAATCGAATTTTTCAGCTCCTGCTCCATAATCTTCGCAAGCTCGCCGTTCTCGTCATGCCATAAATCGTCCATTGCATAGAACGGCGCGTGAATCGAGTGAAAGCCTATTCCGATTTTTGCCGCTTTCTCCGCAACGGCTTCATCGTCCGATGCACGTTGATTTTTTGCTTCGCAGTAAAAGAACTGGTCGAATCCGACCGACTTCATTATTTCAATCTGCTCAACGGCGGGGACTTCGTCAAAATCAAGCCCCGTGCCGAGACAAAGCAAAGGTTTACCGCTCATTTTATTTCTCCTCAAATACATATTCACCTGAACCGAGGCGGATAATCGCACAGCCGTCCTTGCGCTCGTACTCATCGAAGCTGTGCTCAGCACCGTTTATTTTAAGCTTTTCGCCCATGATAGGCAGTCTCAGCTCAGTCGTTACGGGAACGGTGCATTTATATGTGAACCCGTCCTCGTTGCACCATTCGCTCGCAATAAGTCCTGCGGCGGACTTGTAGCTCGCCTTAACATGCGTCACGCGCTTCTGTCCGTCGGGAAGCTCATCGGCGGTTCTTGTATCAATTCTCGGCCGAAGAATAACAGTTTCAAAGCCAGGCGTTCCCGGCTCGATGCCTGCCATATAGCGATACATCCATTCAACTACCGAGCCGTAAGCATAGTGATTGAATGAGTTCATGCCGACGTCGCCGAAGCCTTTCTCCTTAGTGTAGGAATTCCAGCGCTCCCAAATTGTCGTTGCGCCCTGGTCGATGCTGTAAATCCATGACGGCTCATTGCGCTGCATAAGGAGCGTATATGCCATTTTATCTTTACCGTATTTTGAAAGCGTCGTGCAAAGATTATATGTTCCGAGGAAGCCCGTCGAAAGTCTGTTACCGTTCGCCTTTATCTGCTCAACAAGCTCGTCGGCGAGAGCTTTTGCATAGTCGGCATCAACAAGATCAAAGGCAAGAGCAAGGATTTTGTCGGTCTGCGTCTGTCCGATAAGCTTTCCGTCCTTCATGTAATTCTCAACAAAGTAAGCATAAGCCTGTTTTCTGAGCTCCTTATAATGCTCGGCTCTGTCGGATTTTCCGAGAACGTCACTCATCTTTATCATAAGGTCAATATCGTGCACAAAATAAACGGACGAAACATAAGTTTTGTCGCACTGATCATATGCAAGCCAGTCACCGAATCGAGCATTTGCGCCTGCCATGCCGAACTTATCAACGAGCTGAGCAATGTATTTCTCCATTGATTCATAATGCGTTTCAAGAAGCTCAATATCATTATACATAACATACATGTTATAAGGAACGATTATGCCTGCATCTGACCATGCCGCTTCATTCTCCGCATGACAGCAAAACGTTTTGGGAATAACCTCGGTATATCCGCCGTCGTCACCCTGAGAATCACGGGCATCCTGGATCCACTTGCGGAAAAATTCCTTGACATCTGCATTGTAAGCAGCCGTTATACTGAACGCCTGCGCGTCTCCTGTCCAGCCGTAACGCTCATCACGCTGAGGGCAATCGGTCGGCACACTCAGATAGTTGCTGCGTTGACCCCAAAGAGTATTTGAAATAAGTTTGTTGACAAGCTCATTGGAGGTTTCAAGCGTTCCTATTTCTTTCGTAACAGAGCCGACAACCTCGGAAATAAAATCAAGTATTTCAATATCCTTCGTTGAGCTTATCTGAACATAACGATAGCCGTAAAAAGTAAATGAAGGTCTGTAAACCTCCTCGTTCTTACCGCTGAGTACATATGTTTCCTTCGCAAGCGCGGTTCTGAAATTGATGGTATAAAGCGATCCTTTTGCACCGTCATTTCCTCTTGAAATTTCACCGCTGTCGTTCAAAAACTCTGCATAGTGAACATTAACAAATGTTCCTCTTTCGCCTTTAAGGGTCAGCTTAGCCCAGCCGACCATTTCCTGACCGAGATCAATGATAAGCTTTTGACCCTTTTTGAGCGTCAGAGGAAAAGATTTGGGATTGTCGCAGATATTTATCTCGCCGTAATAGGAGCCGTTATAATTAACACCGTCATAAACCGTAAGAGTTTTTGCTCTCAGACTTAATTCATCACGAACTTGAACCTTAGGACCGATAAAAGGAGTCAACACGCCGTTGAAATAATCACATACAGTCGCTTTGCGAACCTTTTTCGGCACGAATCCTACTGTTGAAATCTCATCATAGCCGTTCTCTGTTGCATCGCAGTATTCTCCGTCCCAGATATCAGCCAAGCGAACCGGTCCGCCAACCGTTGCGTCCCAGTTTTCGTCTGTTACAAGAATTGATTTGCCGCCATGCACAATATTTGCAATGAAAGCGGGCGGATTTGCACCGTATGTACTCTGGACAATTCTGCCTGAATACCAGCCTGCCGATACCACTGCAAGAATTCTATTCTTTCCCTCACGAATATACTTTGAAACATCATAGACGTAGTAAAGGGCACGTTTGTGATAATTTGTCCAGCCCGGTTTCATCTCGTCATTGCCGACGCGCTTGCCGTTAATGTAGATATCAACAATACCGAGAGCCGAAAAAATCAACTCGGTTTTCTCGTCGCTTACGATATCAAAATTACTCCAAAACATCGGTAATCCGTTATTATCGACAATTTCGCAATGCTGATTAACATAAGGCACTCTGCTGCCCCACGGATTTTTTGACGCGTCAAAATAGTTTCGAAATTCTGTGTAAATAAACTTTGCGTTATTCCATATTTTTTCCATGTTGTCCTCCTGTAAAAAGGACAGAAACGAAAGCTTTTATTATGCTTTTGTTTCTGTCCTTAAATGTCTTTTATTTACTTAGTAAGGAAATACCAAACGATATCAATAACTCTGAAATCCTTAAGAACCTTTACGAGGAACTTAACAATTGTGTCGGCAAGAAGAGTCGTTGCTCCGCCGAGATCGACAAAACGGTTTGTCTGTGCCTCGGGTGCGCCGTCATATTCAAGAGTGAACGGCTGAGTATAGATAACTCCGCCCTCGCCTACGATTTCGGCTCTGACATATGAGCCGATCTCATCGGAATAATCGTCAAGGTCGATCGTATTGCCCGTTGCAATTACCTTGCCGTCGGCGATCCAGTGAACCATGTATGCGTCCTTGGTGCCGATAGTGATAGTGTCCTCAACGTCATCGACCGAAACAGACTTTACCTTAGGCGTAACCGCTTCCTGATCGAATGCAAAAATCGTGCGCTGTTTGCCTGCATTCTCTTCCTCGATTATTTTATCATAGGTTTCCGCAAACTTTTCCGCAAGCTCGGTTCCTACGCCTGCCGCCTTGAGCTCCTCAGCCCATACCTGAAGCTCGACCTTACTGCCCATGTAATAGCTTGCGGCGAAGAAAGCGCCGTCCTTCATGGCTGTTTTAAGCTCAGGAATCGTCTTTTCGGGCATGCACATGAGGGTATAGCCCGAGTTGATTATGCCCTCATTATGAGAATCCGATGTTGCGAGGCCGAAAACGTTTCTGCCTGTCGGAACGACCTTCTGAAGCAGGAGATCCCAAAGCTTTCTGTCGTAACGGGTTCTGTAATCGCCCTTGCTGTTCACGTCGATTCCGAGACATGCGGGATATTTTTCGAGAATATTTGCGAACTTATCAACCACATATTTAAACTTGACGTTATCGGTGTTGTAAGCCTCGTCGTAGTTAGCAACGTTTCTTGCTCCGCTGTATTCACCCGGGTGGTTGATAACGCAAAGTCCGCCGAGCTTATCGACGTTCTTTATCGGAGTTTCATAGTCACTCGTGCCGCCGATAGTGTCGTTGCCGTAATTTACAAACCATGAGCAAACGTGAGCGTTATTGAACGAGGTCGGGTTCTGCTCATTGCCAAAAGGCACCCTGAGCATCGAATTTTCAGCCTTGCCGTTTTCGTCGTACTCTGTATAATAGTTGCCGTCATATGTATATTTCTTACCGTCCGAGGTCTCACCCTTTGACGAAAGAACCTCAATCGGAAGATTGCCCTTTCTGACGGTCATCGCGATTTTAACAGCCTTGTTTGTCGAAGCGTCGTCCCAGCCGTAATCCGTTGTGCCGTGGTCGGTAACTGCGAGAATATCGAAATTGTGGTCGTAGTGCTTCTCGACAGTCTCCTTCTTCGTTGATGCTCCGTCCGTGCCCGTTGTATGGCTGTGGAGGTCTGTCTTATACTGCTTATATGTGCTCCAGTCAACATTGGCATAGGTGCTGTTGATTTTGTAATCAACGTCCTTGTCAATCGCGAACGAGCAAAGAGCCGTGCACGAGGTCGCGATTGCGGCAGACATGAAAATTGAAATAGCTTTGGTAAGTTTTCTGTTCATGGTTATCCTCCGTTATTTATTGATGATCTCATTGATTACTGCTTTTATATCAATATCTTTATTCTGCGTGTCGGAGTTTTCCACCGTCAGCGGAACAATGATTTTGTTGACCTGATCGTTATAAAGAAACTGCGGGAAAGCATCGCTTTCATTTACCGTCGGCTGAACCTTATGCTGAGCAAGCCACCATGTAAAATCATAATAGCCCGGCGTGTACCAGGTGTGCATCATATCCTTGATGAACCATGTGTATTCGGGGTACATGCAGGTTGATGCGTCAATGGCATTGTCACAGGAAATGTGGCTGTGACCGTCGGCAACACTCTGAGTGTAGCCCTCTGGGAGCGTCGTCCCGAAATCGGCACAGGTTGCACCGAGCGAGGTCCTTGACGTGTCAATAAGGAAATCGCTCTGATAGCCGTCCTCGGTCAGCACGGGAACCGCCGCCTTGCCGTAATTTGAGACTATTGCAAGCTTCATTCCGTCCGACATCGCTACGTCGAGAATCTCTTTTGTGCTGTCCATAATGCCGTAGTGATAAGCGTCAAGCTTATTTATAAGAACCGCATTTTCGCGCTCATCGAGCATATATGCCTTTGCCTGCTCGTAGTATTCATTCGGCACGAACGTCCATATTCCCGGGATATTGCCGAAAAGATCTCTCAGACTTTCCTCATAAAGAGCCTCCTTGCCCTCGGCGAACACCTTGTCAAGCTCGCCGCACACGGGAGAAAGAAGAAATCCCGAAAGTGCATAGAAGATACAGCGATAAAGCACTGTCACGGGGTCACTGCCCTCAATGAAATTACCGATATAGTTCATTACGGAGCTTGTTTTTATATTGAGGTCGCCCGTAAAAAGTCCGCCCATAAGTGTTATTCCGTTGAATGCGGAGGACTGCATGATAACCGTTTCAACGCTGTCATGTCCGTATTTTTTGAGATATGTCATAACGACAGTGCCGCCCATGCTCTCGCCCTTGAGGACGACCTTGTCGTGTCGGGTAAGCTCCTTGGTTTTTTCTATGTAATCGTTAAGCTCGTCCGCAATATCAAAAACATCCTCGCGCCAGTCGTAGTTGAAGCGATCGTCACAGCGGTAGCCGTGCGCGGCGGTCGGATCGACCCTGAATTTCACGTCAACGCTGTCGTTGAGCGGATCGCCGTTATCGTCACAGGCGGCGTCCTTCATCATAACGTTCAGCGTCCTGCCCAGAGCGGCTCCGAAAGCGTCATAATCTCCCGTCACCCTCAGCATGATTGCAGGCACGATAAGGCTTGCGACAGCGGAAACTATCGCCGAGGTCTCGGGCATGAAAACGTTATATTCATCATCTGTTCCCGCGTTTGCGACCAAGTCGGTCATCGCAAAGCCCGTGACATAAACGATCGGCGTATATGAACAGCCGCATTTGTCGCTCGCATACGAAGAAAAGGAAGCGGCGCTCACCGAAAAGGTCAGCAAGACCGCAAGAATTACAGAAATAACCTTTTTCATACAAGCCCTCCCCTGTTTACATTACTTTTGTATTATATCATAAGTTTTTATCAATATCAATTCTTATTTTATTGAAATTGTCATAAGCATTTATACGGAGTGATGTTGATGACGAACGCAAAAAAGCTTTTTATAAATACGGTTTCGCTGACAATTGCGGCATTTCTGATGAAAACGGTCGCCGTCAGCTTCAATGTTTATCTGACAAACAAAATCGGTGCGGACGGCATAGGTCTTTTTCAGCTCATCGCCGCCGTTTACGGTATGGCAATCACCTTTTCCGTTGCGGGAATACGTCTTGCGGCAATGAGACTGGTTGCCGACAATATCGCGCTCGGAAAATACAACGACCGTCAGATAATGCGCCGCTGTCTTATTTATTCCTTTGTCTGCGGCGCAGTTATTGCCGCTCTTCTGGCAGGCTTTTCGGGCTTCATCGGAGCAAAATGGATAGGCGACGCACGGAGCGTTCCGTCCCTGAAGGTGCTGAGCCTGAGTCTGCCGTTTGTCGCTATGTCGGCGGCGCTGAACGGTTATTTCACCTCCGTCAGGAAGGTCGTGCGCTATACGGCAGTCCAGCTTGCCGAGCAGATTTTCAAAATCATTATCACTGTTTTTATGCTGAAAACCGTAATCAACTACGGGCTTGAGGCCTCCTGCACGGCTATCGTTTTCGGAATTTCCTCGGCGGAGCTTTTCTCTCTCTGCTGTTCGTACACGCTTTACCGCTTTTCCGTCTGCAAGCCGAAGGAGACCGAGGCGGGGCGCGATATCTGGAAACGTATTTTCCGCATATCAATTCCCGATACTGTAGGCTCGGAGATGCGCTCGATACTCATGACAGTTGAACACCTGCTGATCCCTGTCGGTCTGCGAAAATCGGGCAGCGATCCCCAGTCCGCCCTCGCCTCCTACGGAGTTATCCACGGCATGTCGCTTCCGCTCGTGCTCTACCCCTCCGCCCTGCTGTCCTCTTTGTCGGGTCTGCTCGTGCCCGAGATATCCGCCCTGCACATATCGGGCAACAAGCCGAGAATAAATTACATGATAGCCAGAGTTCTCCACCTGACGCTGATTTTTTCCATCGGCACGGCAGGGATTATGTATTTTAACGCAAAAAGGCTGTCATTTGCGGTTTACGGCAATGACAGCGCTTTCTTTTATATTCAAATTCTTTCGCCCCTTATTCCGATCATGTACTGTGATATGTCTGTTGACGGTATGCTTAAGGGACTTGATCAGCAGGTCAGTTACATGCGGTACAATATTATTGACGCTTCGATCTGCGTCGTGCTGGTTTACCTGCTTGTTCCGATTTTTTCCGTTAAAGGATATGTTATTGTCATCTTTGTCAGCGAAATAATCAACTTTTTTCTCAGCTTTCGAAGGCTGACAAAGGTAAGCGATGTAAACGTCTCTTTTTTTAAGGATATTTTTGTTCCGACATTCTGTGTTATCGGTGCAAATCTTTTGAAAAACATGATTTTCGGTTCAATAAGTTTTGCAAGCGCAAAGCTTGCGGCTTCCCTTGAAATAATCGCTGCTGTTTTCTTATATCTCGGAATGATACTTCTTTTCCGTTCTGTTGACAGGGAAGAGCTTAACTGGCTGAAATCTTTAATAAAATGAATTACGATGCCTTAAGTCTGAGTCTCAGCTTATCGGCAATCATTGCTATGAATTCGGAGTTTGTCGGCTTTCCGCGTGAGGACTGGATCGTATAGCCGAAATACGAGCTGAGCACGTCAACGTCTCCTCTGTCCCATGCAACCTCAATGGCGTGGCGAATTGCTCTTTCAACTCTCGACGACGTTGTTTTAAAGGTCTTGGCAACGGTCGGGTACAGAAGCTTTGTGACCGAGCCCATCATCTCGGTGTTGTTGATGGAAAGAATTATTGCTTCTCTGAGGTACTGATAGCCCTTGATATGAGCGGGAACGCCTATCTGGTGCATGATCTCGGATACAACAACCTCAAGGTCATTCTCCGTTTTCTCAAAGGAGCCCGAAGTGCGCCAGCCTGCCAGCTGAGCAATGCGCTGAGCGATAACGTTCGCCTCAACAGGCTTGAGAAAGTAATAATCCGCCCCTCCGTTAAGGATCTCACTTTCAAACCGCATGTTGTCAACGCTCGAAAGAACTATCAGAATCGGCTTTCTTCCGTCCTTCATCTCCCTAATCTGTCTTATAACGCCGAGAGCGTCAATATGGAGCATGAACGCGTCCATGATCACGACATCGGGCTTTTCAAACTTCGCCTTCGTCAGAACCTGAGCGCCGTCCTTGTCAGACAGGACCACACTGTATCCGTACGAGGTAAACTCCCGAACACAGCTCTGACCGAAATCGTTGTTTTCCGCAATCAGAATTTTGATCTTATTTTCCATTTTAATACTACCTCCGTGAAATTTTTTCACCGATATATTACCATTTTATGGCATTTTTGTCAAGGAAAATTTTCCATTTTTTACCATTTTTCTTTGCCATCTGCGTTACGATTGTGAAAAAGCGATAAAAATGTTGTTGAATCTTGAGATATAAACAAAAAAGCACCGCTTTTTCCTGTATTAAAACACGAAAGAAAGCGGTTTTTGTATATTGTTTTTTTGAATTATAAAATCAGTTTTTGGTGTTATTTGAGAAGATTTACGGAATAACCGATATTGTATTCTTATGACGCGGCCTTCGTTTTCTGCTCCTGAGACAAGCTCTGAGCAGTCTCAACCATGTTTTCGGCAAATATGCCGTAGCCCTCGGACGGGTCATCGACAAAAACATGAGTGACCGCGCCGACAAGCATGCCGTTCTGAATGATAGGACTGCCGCTCATGCCCTGAACTATTCCGCCCGTTTTTTCGAGTAATACGGGATCCGTGACCTTCAGGACAAGATTGCGCTGATTATCCTTGTTGTTGAGCACCTTTTCTATCTCAATGTCATAGTAAGCCGAGCCGTTGTCGTCAACGGTACAGATAATTTGAGCAGCGCCGATTTTTACCTCCTGCCTTAATGCAACGGGAACAACATTGCTGTTTTGATCAAAGGTGTCCATTATTCCGTAAACACCCGTTTCGCCGTTGATATAAAGGCTTCCTATCGTGCCTGCGGAGAAAACTCCGCACAGCTCACCGGCGCTGCCGCTTGTGCCCTTATAGCACCCCTTTATCAGAGCTTCGACCGCATCTCCGCCCGAAAGGGGCATTATTTCTCCCGTATCCGTATCACATACGGCATGACCGAGACCCGCAAACACTCCGTTCGTTCTGTCATACCAGGTAACCGTACCAATCCCTGCCGTGCTGTCTCTTATCCAGAGCCCGCCCTTGTAGGTTGAGTCCTCGGAGCAAAGCACGGGTGTGAAATCAATTTCCTTGCGTTTTCCGTCGCGTTCGATTTTCAGCCTCAGCGTTTTGCCGTTGCCCGAGGCGAAAATTGCAGAAAGCTCGCGGTTTCGGAAAACCTCAACACCGTCAACAGAGATTATCATGTCTCCCTCTTTAAGTCCCGACAGTCTGCCGGGGCTGACGTTACCCGATGCGGTCGTTACTGCATCAATGCGGATAACCATAACGCCTTTTGTATACAGGCGTATTCCGAAAGCGTTTCCCCCGGGGACAACGTATTTTCGGCGCGAGACCTTAACCTTTGCGGATTTAACAGGAAAAACATTAAAGAGCCTGACGGAGGTAAGGTATTCGGTTTCAACGGGAGAAACATCCTCTGCGCTGTGGTTTACAAGAGCCTGGCAGACGTATGTTTTTCCGACGTTCATTTTATCGTATTCACTGATCGTCATTTCGTCGGGAATACGGACATATCCCACAATAACGAGCATCATAATAACGCCCGAAACAAAAAAACAGATCATACTGATTATCCGAATACACTGCTTCAATGAAAAAGCACCTCCGAGTTTAATTTATCCCGAAGGTGCTTTTTTATTCAATTTTTAAAAATTTATCAATCCGTGATCGGCTGATTTTCAATCATCGTTATCATGCCCATATAATAGTTGAGCAGCGATTCCTCGTCGATGCCTATTCCTATCGCATTGCCGTGGTCGCCCGTGCTCAGCGGCATAACGTTCCAGATTCCCGTTCTGATATTGTTCGGGTCATAGTCCGTGTGAGCGTCACCGAAAGGATACTGAGCGGCAACAACATTAACCAGTCCGTCATTCGCGACCCACGATTCATCTATCTCATACGGTGCGTCGGGGTTGGAGGTATATATACCCATCATCTCGGAAAACGGCCTGAGAATAAAGAGTGTGCTCGGCAAGGCAACCTGCATCTTGCCTGTTATCGGGCTGTCGGCAGTGGTCCTGAACGCATAGGAATAATAATAAACATTGTCATCAAGAGAGAGCCTGTCGTTGAGAGCCTTTGCGCCCTCGCATGAAAGGTCAAACGCAACGTTATCATACTTCTGCTGCAGTATTGTATGCAGTGCTTTATAAACATGGTTGACCGTTGTCTTCTCTCCGGGAACAAACGTCAGTCCGAACTGCTCAAGATGGAAATCGACATATCCGTTGAGCGGCGAACGTCCCAGGACGGCAGCATACAGGAACAAAGCTATTTCACCTATTTCAATAAGGTTAAGGTCATTAGCTATATAAGCAAGTGTTGTTCCGTTGTTCGGAGAGCAAATCGTGGTAACGGAATTCACCCAGTTTGCTTTACCGCCTGTAAAGAGCGGAGAAATATCATTGGCATCCGTGGCTGCAATTTCATCCGGATCACCTTTTGAAAGAAGACCCTGCAAAAGTCTGATTGTATTTCCGCCGAAGGAATGTCCGATAAGATTAACCTTATTCATAAGGTCATTTTCATCCTTCTCGCCCCAGTTTTTGACAATCGGCTCGGTATAGGTTCTGCCGTAGCGAAGATGCTTATGCTTCTTGGAATGAGCCTCGCCATAGTCAACACGTGTGCCGGTCAGCTGTGCATAAAGCTCGCACGCTCTGTCCCAGTTACTCGAGAACGGACCGACCGAAGCATCACGGCACTCTATGCCTTTTTCTCTGAGTTTTTGCATAAGGTGGCAGGATGTTGCGCCCCAATATGAGAAATCCTGGTTTATGCCTTCATCCTCGCCCCAGCCGAGAAAGCCGTGAACGAAAATATAAGGGTAGCTTTTGTCCGTCTCGCCGGATTTATCCTCCGGCACAACAAAGCCCGGAACAAAGCTCACAAATGCCATGACCAAAGCAACCCAAGCCGCAACTAAAGACTGAAACATAAACGCACCACGCCCTCTTTTATTGTTATTTTAATAATATGATATTTCCGTCGTTTTGTCAAGAAATATCAGAAAAAACTGTTGAATCTGCTTAAACATCAAATACGTTTATACCCGTAACAGGGTGAACGCGGCGATTCATTTCACCGTCGATAATGTTGACGAATATCTCCGCCGTTACACCGATGATCGCCTCGGTCAGATGTCCGCCGACAACGTTGCAGTCCTCGCCGGAAAAAGCGGCATGGAGATGCAAGTACGGCTTGCCGTCCTTCCTCGTCATATTTCCGAGCAGGGAGACAATCTCCATCGGCTCATCAAAGGTTTTCGGCATATATTCTCCCTTTTCGAGATTATAGAAGCCGACAGTTGCGCGGCTGACGGCTCCGATGCCGTTGACCTGCGCAAATCCTATATTTTCTTTTTCACCAAGCTCAAGCAATGACGTCACAATGTCCTCGCCGATTGACAGCCTTACGCTTATAGTATCACCGTTTTTTCTGTAATGCATAATTACCGCCCTTTCACGACATTTTTCGTCAATTGAAAATTGACAATTCTATGATTAAATAATAATATATACTTAAATAAAATTCAAGCTTTTTTCGAAAGGAAGTCCCACTTAACGGCAAAAGGATTGACAAAAGCGCAAAATAATTATATTATTAAATTACCAAATTACAGGAGGGTAATACCATGAGCAATGAAACCGGCAAACAGCTTATCAAATCGGCAGCGGCGGTTATCTGCGTTGCAGGCATTTGTAT
>CAKSSJ010000038.1 GCA_934488615.1 uncultured Eubacteriales bacterium
GGGCAGTATATACATACAGCTCCCGAACTGCAAAAAGCACTGTGAACAAAATTTTCTCAAATTTATTCAGAGGTTTGCTTGTAGGACGGAATAAAATCCGCCTAACAAAGTAGAATACATTTGGCGAATTCTGCACAGCACATTTTTCGTTCGGGGCAGTATATACATACAGCTCCCGAACTGCAAAAAGCACTGTGAACAAAATTTTCTCAAATTTATTCAGAGGTTTGATTGTAGGACGGAATAAAATCCGCCTAACAAAAAAATCTCTCGCCAAAATGCGTTTGAGTAGTTTGACTCGGCAAAACGCACTTGGTTAATTGATACAGCATTTTTTGATTTGGGAAGAAATCCCTTGGCTCCCATTATAGGGGAGCTGGCACGGCTTGTCCGTGACTGAGGGGTTCTGTAAAGAGTTTAATAAAAATTACTCTAACCCCTCCGTTTCGCTCCGCTCAACACCTCCCCTGCAGGGGAGGCAAGGAATTTCCGCAGAACCCGACCAAGCGGAAGGCTGATTGATTTGCTGAATATTTATAATTTTAACTTCACCCACACATCCTCAAAGAAAGGATCATAAGATATGAAAACAATAAGATTGACTGCAGGCGAGGCGATCGTCAGATACCTTGACAATCAGTACGTTGCCATTGAGCAGGACGGAAAGCTCGTTGAAAGCAAATTCGTTGAGCTTTTCTATGCCATTTTCGGCCACGGCTGTGTTCTCGGCGTCGGTGAGGCTCTCTCACAGGCAGAGCACTCAATAAAGGTTATGCAGGGCAGAAACGAGCAGGGTATGGCTCAGGCTGCAACGGCATATGCCAAGATGAATAACAGACTCAAAATCATACCCTGTATGTCGTCTATCGGCCCCGGTGCGGCGAATATGGTAACGGCGGCGGCTACTGCCACGGTCAACAATATTCCGCTTCTCCTTTTCATGGGCGACACATTCGCAAGCCGTCAGCCCGACCCCGTTCTTCAGCAGGTCGAGCAGCTCCACGACGGCACATGCACAACGAACGACGCTTTCAGAGCGGTAACGCGTTATTTTGACCGCATTACACGTCCCGAAATGGTTATGACGGCGCTCACAAACGCTATGAGAGTTCTCACAGACCCTGCTCACACGGGCGCGGCGGCGATCGCTCTCTGCCAGGACGTTCAGGGCGAAAGCTTCGATTATCCCATTGAATTTTTCAGAAAAAGAGTACATTTCATTCCCCGACAGATTCCGTGCGACTATGAGGTCAAAGCGGTTGCCGAGGAGATAAAAAAGAGCAAGAAGCCTCTTGTTATTGTCGGCGGCGGTGTAAGATATTCGTTCGCAGGCGAGCAGGTAAAGGCTTTCTGCGAGAAGCACAACATTCCGTTCTCCGAGACCCAGGCAGGTAAGAGCGCTATCGAATCGAGCCATTACCTCAATGTCGGCGGTATCGGCGTAACGGGTAATTCAAGCGCAAACGTGCTTGCTAAGGACGCTGATCTGATTATCGGTATCGGAACGAAGTTTTCCGATTTCACGACCTCGTCAAAGTGGCTCTATGCCGACACTCAGGTTGTAACGATCAATGCCAGCGCATTCCACGGCGGCAAGCTTGACAGCATAAAGATGGTTGCCGATGCCAAGGAGGGCGTGACCGCTCTTGAGAAGTATCTTGACGGCTACAAGTCGGCTTACACGACCGAAATCGCAGACGCAAAGGCGGATTGGAATAAGGAAATGGCGCGTCTTGCCGCAACGCATTACGGCGAGGGCTACACTCCCGAAATTCCGAACCATATGCCCGACGCAGTTGAAAGCTTTGTTAAGGCAACGGGCGGCGTTATCACTCAGACGGCGGCTCTTTCACTCATTCGTAAGCTTATTCCGTCCGACGCGGTTGCAGTCGGTGCGGCAGGCTCGCTCCCCGGCTGTATGCAGAGAATGTGGACGACAGACAAGCTCTATTCCTACAACATGGAGTACGGCTATTCCTGCATGGGCTATGAAATTGCAGGTGCGTTCGGCTCAAAGCTCGCATGTCCCGATCAGGAGGTTTACGCTTTCACGGGCGACGGAAGCTACAACATGCTTCATTCCGAGATGCTGACCGCATTGCAGGAGGGCAAGAAGATAAACGTCATGCTCTTTGACAACGCATCATTCGGTTGTATCAACAATCTTCAGATGGGTCAGGGCGTTAATTCGCTCTGTACGGAAGCCCGTTACCGTGACGGCGACAAGCCGATTCGCGAGGGCGAGTTCATGAATATCGACTATGCCGCATGCGCAAGAGGCTACGGCTATGTCGCATACACTGCAAAGACTATGGATGAGCTTGAGGCGGCGGTGCTTGATTCACTCAAGCAGACTAAGCCCGTGCTCATTGATATAAAGGTTCTTCCTAAATCCATGACTGACGGATACGGCGGCTGGTGGAATGTCGGCTGCTCGGATATTCCGCGCACCGAAAAGGGTAAGGAAGCCCTTGCCGAAAGAACGCAGAAGCTTTCCGAGGCTAAAAAGTATTAAGGCAACATCGCACAAATTGCGGTGCACGCCTTGCTTGAATCTATTTCCGTCATGCCGCACAAAAATTTCTTGACTTGCGCCAGCAAGCCTGCAAAATTTTTACACAGCCTGACAAAAAAACTTAACTACGCAATTCTTTAACAAGGAGAGGTAACATGGACGCAAAAAAAATTAAACTCGGTATCGCACCGATCGGCTGGACAAACGACGATATGCCCGATCTCGGCAGTGAGAACACCTTTGAGCAGTGCGTAAGCGAAATGGCGCTTGCAGGCTTTGAGGGCTGTGAGATAGGCAACAAGTATCCCAAGACCGTTGAGGAAATGCACGAGTATCTTGATATCAGAGGACTTCAGATCGCTAACCGCTGGTTCTCGTCATTCATTCTCACCAAGCCCTTTGAGGAGGTCGAGAAGGATTTCAGAGAGAACTGCGAGTTCCTTAAGGGCTGCGGCGCAAAGAGAATCGGCGCTTCGGAGCAGAGCTACAGCATTCAGGGACAGATGGACACACCTGTTTTTGAGAATAAATACGTTATGAACGATGAGGAGTGGAAGAAGTTCACAGACGGACTTTCAAAGCTCGGCAACATCGCTAAGGAATACGGCATTACGCTCGTTTACCATCATCACATGGGCACGGTCGTTCAGACAGCCGAGGAAATCGACAAGATGATGGATATGTGCGATCCCGACGCTGTTTACCTTCTCTTCGATTCGGGTCATCTTGCATATTGCGGCGAGGACTACATGGCAGTTCTCAAGAAGTATGCTAAGAGAATCAAGCACGTTCACCTCAAGGATATCCGTCCGGAGATCGTTAAGCAGGTCAAGGACGAGCACAAGTCATTCCTTCAGGGTGTTCGCATGGGTGCTTTCACAGTTCCCGGTGACGGCGCGATTGACTTCAAGCCGATTTTCGACGTTCTTGACGAAACAGGCTATGAGGGCTGGATGCTCGTTGAAGCAGAGCAGGATCCCGCAATCGCAAATCCGTTCAAGTATGCAAAGATGGCAAGAGCCTACATTGCAGAAAAGGCAGGACTTTGATTATAATTTATAGTGAATAATTAAGGTGAAAGTCAGGCAAGTCTCCCCTTGAATCAACAAATGAAAGGCTTGAACAGATAGACTAAGCTTGATTATTCTGTTTAAAAGTCAGCAGAAACCGACCAAGGCTTCCCCTTGAGGGTAGCGAAGTGTCGGCGCGGTAGTGAATGACAGTCCGGTGGACTGTCAGAGCCGCGACGTGACCGAGCCGCAGCGAGACGCTGGCGCGTAAGCGACTGATGAGGTGGAACCGTTCGAGTCAGAGATTGTTAAATAATGAGCTTAGAATCCGCCACCTCATTCGAGCGGCGCAATCCGCCGCCCACCTTCCCCTCAAGGGGAAGGCTGATAAAACAAGTTAAAAATAAGAATAACATATAAGGAGATGTAACAATGTCCGCAGAAAAACTCAAATACTTTGTCAACGGCGAGTACGTTGAATCAAAGACAGACAAATACTACACTCTTGTCAACCCCAGCACGGGCGAGACAACGGGTTATGCTCCCTGCTGTACCAACGACGAGGTTCTCGGCGCTATTGCGGCGGCTAAGGCAGCTTTCCCGGGCTGGAGCTCAACTCCCGCTATCAAGAGAGCACAGATCCTTTACAACATCCGTGATCTTCTCATCAAGCACATGGACGAGCTCACAATGCTTGTTGCCGAGGAAAACGGAAAGGTATGGGCAGAGGCTGAGGGCGACGTTCTCAAGGCTAAAGAGGGCACCGAGCTTGCAACTCAGGTTCCGTCACTTATGATGGGCGAGAGCGTTATGGACGCTTCAAGAGGCTATGACACAGTTAAGTACCGCGAGTCGATGGGCGTTTTCGCAGGCATCGTTCCCGTAAACTTCCCTGCTATGATTCCGTTCGGCTGGATGGCTCCGACATGTATCGCATGCGGCAACACAATGGTTCTCAAGGCGGCAAGCCTTACTCCGAGAACAGCTCTCAGAATTGCCGAGCTTTATAAGGAAGCAGGCGTTCCCGACGGCGTTATCAACGTTGTCACTTGTTCGAGAAACGAGATCAACACGATTCTTGAAAGCCCCGATGTCAAGGGCATCACATTTGTCGGCTCAACTCCCGTCGGCAAGCTTATATATGAAAAGGCGGCAAGCGCAGGCAAGAGAGTTCAGTGCCTTTGCCAGGCTAAGAACCACGCTCTTGTCCTTGCAGATACTCCGATCGAGAGAACAGCGGCAGGCGTTATGAACTCCGCATTCGGCTGCGCAGGTCAGAGATGTATGGCTTTGAGCTGCTGCGTTGTCGAAGAGAGCATCGCAGATAAGTTTGTTGCAGAGCTTGTTAAGCAGGCTAAGGGACTCAAGCTCGGCCCTGCATACGATAAGACCTCGAAGCTCGGACCCATTACATACGAAAAGCACTACAAGGAAGTTCTTGCAGACATCGACAAGGGCGTTGCAGAGGGCGCAGAGCTTGTGCTTGACGGCAGAAACTGCGTTGTTGAGGGCTATGAAAACGGTTTCTATGTAGGCCCGACAATCTTTGATCATGTTACAGAGGACATGACAATCGGCCGTGACGAGGTATTCGGACCCGTGCTTTGCGTCAAGAGAGTTAAGAGTTTTGAAGAGGGTCTGGCAGTCATGAACGCTAACCCGTACGCTAACGGCTCGGTTATCTTCACTCAGAACGGCTACTATGCCCGTGAGTTTGTTCGTCATACCGACGGCGGCATGGTCGGCGTAAACGTTGGTATTCCTGTTCCTATCGGATTCTTCCCGTTCGCAGGTCATAAGGATTCGTTCTTCGGCGATCTCCATTGCCTCGGCAAGGACGCATACCGCTTCTTCACTGAGAGCAAGTGCGTAACAACACGTTGGTTCGACGAGGAAGAAATGAAGAAAACAGAAGTTTCCACATGGGACGGCACAATATAATCAGGAGGGCGTAAAGCTATGTTAAATGTTGGTATTATCGGCGCAGGCCGTATCGGTAAGGTACACTGCGAGTCAATCATGAGATATGTCAAGTCAGCTACGGTCAAGGCTATTGCCGATCCGTTTCTCAATGACGAGACAAAGGAGTGGGCAAAGGGTCTCGGCGTAAACGAGTTCTACACCGATTATCACAAGATCCTTGAGGACAAGGACATTCAGGCTGTTCTCATCTGCTCATCAACGGACACACATTCAACGATTTCTCTCGAAGCTATTGCCGCAGGCAAGCACATCTTCTGCGAGAAGCCGATCGACCATGACGTAAACAAGATCCTTGAGGTTAAGAAGGCTCTTGAAAACAGCAACGTTAAGTATCAGGTAGGCTTCAACCGCCGCTTCGACCACAACTTCAAGGCTGCAAGAAAGGCAGTTGAGGGCGGTCAGATAGGCGACCTCAATATCCTCAAGGTTTGCTCCCGTGACCCGGGCGCACCGCCGGTAAGCTACATCAAGGTTTCGGGCGGCATCTTCCTTGACATGACTATCCATGATTTCGATATGGTTCGCTTTATGTCGGGATCTGAGGTTGAGGAAGTATTCGCATACGGCGCAGTTCTTGTTGATCCCGCGATCGGCGAGGCAGGCGACATCGACACAGCGGTTATTTCCATGAAGCTCGCTAACGGCGCAATCGCAGTTATTGATAACTGCCGCCGTGCAAGCTACGGCTACGACCAGAGAGTTGAGGCATTCGGCTCACTCGGTCAGGTTGCAATTTCAAATGATTCAGAGTCAACCGCAGTTGTTTCCGACGCTAACGGCGTTCACGGCGAGGTTCCGCTCAACTTCTTCCTTGAGAGATACATGGGAGCATATGTTGAGGAGGTTTCTCAGTTCGTTGACTGCGTTGTAAACGATAAGCCGATCACTGTAGGTCTTGAGTGCGGTCTCCAGCCCGTACTTATCGGCATCGCTGCAAAGAAGTCTCTTGAGACAGGCATGCCCGTTAAGATCGCAGACGTTGCGGCAGAATACGGCCTTTAATATTTGAGGACAGTATTGCAATAAAATAATAACTCCGACGGCGCAGATTTTCTGCGCCGTTGTGTGTTTTGTAGAGATTGTTATTAAAATATTATTATCTTTTTCCCCTCCGTCGCTCATGCGACACCGTCTCGCTGTGGCTCGGTCACGCTCCGGCTCTGAACGTCCACCGGACGTTCATTCACTACCGTCGCGCCGCTTTGCTACCTTGCAACAAGGGGAGGCTTGAACAGATAGACTAAGCTTTACATAACCATCACCAAAACAAAGAACCGTCGGGGCTTTCCGACGGTTCTGTTTGCTTTATAATATTCTGTAAATTTATGCTTCTGTTTGCGTCTCAACATGGATCTGAGCGGCTTTATCGTTCATTTCCTTGGCGACGGCCTGTCGTCTTTCGGCAAGCTCACGGTACATTCTGTCCCGTGTTTCTGCGTCGATGGGATAGAAGAACTTCGGAATAAGTCCGAGGATGGTTGTTGCAACAGGTATGATCGTGCACATTGCAAACAGCATGTATTCGGTATGTGCCGACTGATTTCCGTAGCCCGCGCCCTCCCTGTAGCCGATACGGCTGAGAATGAAGGCTTTGATCGTTCCTCCGAGCGTTCCGACAAGCTTCTGTGCAAGTCCCTTTGCAACACCTGTCATTCCCTCGGTTCTGAAGCCTGTTTTCCATTCGCCGTAGTCAATGCACTCGTTGCGCATCTCCTCGGGGATAACCTTGCTGATTCCGTAAACACCCATCCAGATCGTTTCACGGATCATGAATGCGGGAATCATTGCGGCTCTCTTTCTGTAGTTATTGTTGATCGAGCCGACTCCGAATACACCGAGCATAAGCACGTCGGGGAGTACGGAGCTGAAGATCCACAGCGTCTTTGTTGAGAAATGCTCTCTTGCCTTTGTAACGTAGGAATAGCTTATCGGCGAAACGACTGCGCCCGGGATTCCGACGATCGTTGACATTGAAGCAAGACCGAGAACGTTTATGTAATAATAGTTTGTTCCCGAATTGATTCCGAAAGCGGAAAGGAAGTCAACCAATGTCAAAATAAGCAAGGGCTTGTTGGTGATGACCGATTTCACACCCTGGAAGATGCTCGGCTTCTCGGATTTCTGAATGACACGCTCCTTGGCAACGATTGAGAAGTAAAGCGCCATGATGCCCGAAGCCAGCGAGGTGAAAAGTCCTGCGCTGATGAAGAGGGTAGGCAGCTTCTTGCCCAGTCCCGTGTTGTTGAAAACGTCTATCAGAAGTCCCATGAGAATTTCGGGACCCTTCTCAACGAAGCCCGAGAAGAGGTTCGCCTGAGTGATAAGTCTCGTTCTGTCAACAACGTTCGGCGTGATGGTTGAAAGCATACCCGTTTTGGCTATGTTGTTCATTGAGCCTGCCAGATTGTTGAAAATCGAGAAGATCATGTACGAGGTCAGCTTTGTGGCATTGTACGGCCCCATTCCCGTAAAGAATATCGGCATCATCCAATAGAAAAAGCTCAGAAGCAAGCCGGGACCCGCATACAAAATGAGGTACGGCTTGAACTTTCCGAAGCGGGTTCGGGTTCTGTCGATGATTGCGGCAAGGAAAATGTCGTTGATAACGTCCCATATTCCGATGACGAAGGTAACTATCGTCTGGAACCGCAGACCTACCTGCACAATATCGGTGATGAAAACGTCATTGTACTTTGAAATGTTAAAGCTGGCGGAAATATCATAAATGATATAAGCGAGAGTCTCTTTTGTGCCGACATAGCGTCGGTTTTTGTTGAGATTGCGGTCGGCATTTATCCGAGCCTCGACCTGTTCAATCTCGAGATTCTCCGCTTCCTGCACGGCGGTATTAGACATATTCACACTCCTTCTTGATTTATTGCTATATATTATAGCACAAAATAGTGCACATTTTCAATATCTTCTCGACATATTTTATATATTTTATTTAAATTGTCAGTATTTTGAAAAAAGTTGTGTTTTTCTCAAATTTTCGCTTGACATATTTTAACTAATGAAGTATAATGCTATAACGATTATAATGGCATTGTGTGTCCTTGGGTCTTTTTTCCTTGAAAAAATTATGCCCGTTTTTAGGACAAAAACTGTCATATTTCACAAGTATTTATTAAGTAACCGCAGTTAATTTCAGTATGGTTTTCGGCGGTTACATGCACGGACGAAAATAAAAAGAACGGAGTGATTAGTCAATGGCGAATGTTTCTCCCGTTGCAAGGGGCAGCAGAACCAGAATGAGCTTCGGAAAAATCAAAGAGGTTATGGAAATGCCAAACCTCATTGAGGTTCAGAAGGACTCATACAAGTGGTTTCTGGATACCGGACTCAAAGAGGTTTTCCGTGATATCGCGGATATTACCGATTATACCGGTAACTGGGTACTCAAGTTTGTCGATTACAGAATGGACGACAAGCCGAAGTATTCGATCAGAGAGTGCAAGGAGCGTGATGCGAGCTATTCCGCACCCATGCGTGTAAAGGCACGTCTCCTCAATAAGGAAACGGGCGTCGTAAAAGAGAGCGAAGTCTATATGGGTGATTTCCCGATAATGACGGACAGCGGTACCTTCATCATCAACGGTGCCGAGCGTGCGATCGTTTCGCAGCTTGTTCGTTCACCCGGTGTATATTACGATATGACCCATGATAAGACAGGTATTGAGCTTTATTCGAACACCGTTATCCCGAACCGAGGCGCTTGGCTGGAGTACGAGACCGATGTAAACGACCTTTTCTATGTTCGTATTGATAAGAACAGAAAGATCTTCATTACAACCTTTATCAGAGCTTTGGGTCTCAGCTCAAACACAGATATCCGTGAATTCTTCGGATACGATCCCCGCCTTGAGGCTACGCTTGAAAGAGACGAGACGCAGAACACCGAAGAGGCTTTGATGGAAGTGTTCAAGAAGCTCCGTCCCGGCGAGCCCGCAACTCTCGAAACCGCACAGACTCATCTTGACAATCTGTTCTTTGATCCGTACCGTTACGATATTTCCAGAGTCGGCAGATATAAGTATAACAAAAAGCTTTCGCTGTTTGACCGTATTGTAGGCGCAACGCTTTCACAGCCCGTTATCGCACCGCTCACAGGCGAGCTTCTCGCCGAGGAGGGTGAGGTAGTCTCCAAGGAGAAGGCTATCGAAATCGAGCAGGCAGGCGTCAACGTTGTATTCGTTAAGGTTGACGACGACAAGGAGATCAAGGTCATCTCCAACGGCATGGTTGACATCAAGCCCTATTTCCCGCAGTTCACGGAGGAGCAGCTTGACGAAATCGGCATCAACGAGAAGGTTTCTTTCTCGGCTCTCAAGGAAATTCTTGAGGCTGACGTTGAGGACGATAACGCACTCCTCGGACTTCTCAAGGAGCATTGCGACGACCTTATTCCTAAGCACATCACAATTGACGATATTTTCTCATCAATCAACTATGTAAACTCCATTGCCTTCGGCATCGGCAGAACGGACGATATCGACCACCTCGGCAACCGCCGTATCCGCTCCGTAGGCGAGCTTCTCCAGAACCAGTTCAGAATCGGACTTGCAAGAATGGAAAGAGTTGTCCGCGAAAGAATGACTCTCCAGGCTCAGGAGGAGGACGACAAAATAACACCGCAGACCCTTATCAACATCCGCCCCGTGCTCATGGCGATCAAGGAATTCTTCGGTTCATCACCGCTTTCACAGTTCATGGATCAGACAAACCCGCTTGCCGAGCTTACTCACAAGCGCCGTCTTTCGGCTCTTGGCCCCGGCGGACTTTCCCGTGACCGTGCAGGCTTCGAGGTTCGAGACGTTCACTACAGCCACTACGGCCGCATGTGCCCCATCGAGACTCCTGAAGGCCCGAACATCGGACTTATCTCCTATCTTGCAACCTTTGCAAAGATAAACAAATACGGCTTTATCGAGGCTCCGTACAGACGAGTTGTTGACGGCAAGGTTCTCGACGAGGTTGTTTACATGACAGCGGATCAGGAGGACGAGTTCATCGTTGCTCAGGCTAACGAGCCGCTTGACGAGGAAGGCTATTTCGTAAGACGTAAGGTCATGGCACGTTACCGTGACGAATTCCACGAGATCGACAATTCAAGAGTCAGCTTCATGGACGTTTCGCCGAAGATGCTCGTTTCCGTTGCTACGGCAATGATTCCGTTCCTTGAGAACGATGACGCAAACCGTGCCCTCATGGGTTCGAACATGCAGCGTCAGGCAGTTCCGCTTCTCCGTACAGACGCTCCGATCGTCGGAACAGGTATGGAATATAAGGCAGCCGTTGACTCGGGCACAGTTGTTCTTTGTAAGAAGGACGGTGTCGTAGTTCACGTCAATGCCGATTATATTGAAATTCAGACGGCAGAGGGTATCGACAGATACAATCTCACAAAGTTCATGCGCTCCAACCAGGGCACATGCATTAACCAGAAGCCGATTGTTGATCTTGGTCAGCAGGTTAAGAAGGGCGACGTTATCGCCGACGGTCCCGCAACGGATCACGGTGAAATCTCCCTCGGTAAGAATGCTCTTATCGGCTTCATGACCTGGGAGGGCTACAACTACGAGGACGCCGTTCTTATCAATGAAAAGCTCGTAAGAGACGATGTTTACACATCAATTCATATAGAAGAATTCGAAATTGAAGCAAGAGACACCAAGCTCGGACCCGAAGAGATCACAAGAGATATCCCGAATGTCGGTGATGACGCTCTTAAGGATCTTGACGAGCGCGGAATTATCCGTGTCGGCGCAGAGGTTCGCTCAGGCGATATCCTTGTCGGTAAGGTAACTCCGAAGGGTGAAACAGAGCTTACTCCCGAGGAGAGACTTCTCCGTGCGATCTTCGGCGAGAAGGCTAAGGAAGTCAGAGATACTTCACTTCGTGTGCCGCACGGCGAGTACGGTATCATCGTTAACGTTGAGGTATTCACAAGAGAAAACAGCGACGAGCTCAGCCCCGGCGTAAACAAGGTCGTTCGCTGCTACATTGCTCAGAAGCGTAAGCTTTCGGTCGGCGATAAGATGGCAGGCCGTCACGGAAACAAGGGTGTTGTTTCCCGTATCCTTCCGCAGGAGGATATGCCGTTCCTTGAGGACGGTACTCCGCTTGACATCGTTCTTAACCCGTTGGGCGTTCCGTCCCGAATGAATATCGGTCAGGTTCTTGAGGTCAACCTCGGATTTGCCGCTAAGCATCTCGGCTGGAGAGTTATGACTCCCGTATTCGACGGCGCACACGAGGCGGATATCAAGGGAATGTTCCATGACCTCGGAATCCGTGAGGACGGTAAGTCGATCCTTACAGACGGACGTACGGGACGCAAGTTCGATAACCCCGTAACAGTCGGTATCATGTATTACCTCAAGCTGTTGCACCTTGTTGACGATAAGATCCATGCCCGTTCGACAGGCCCGTATTCACTTGTTACTCAGCAGCCTTTGGGCGGTAAAGCTCAGTTCGGCGGCCAGCGTTTCGGTGAGATGGAAGTTTGGGCGCTCGAAGCTTACGGCGCGGCATATACACTTCAGGAAATCCTTACAGTCAAGTCAGACGACGTTGTCGGCCGTGTTAAGACATACGAAGCGATCGTTAAGGGCAACAACGTTCCTCAGTCAGGTATTCCCGAGTCATTCAAGGTTCTTGTTAAGGAGCTTCAGTCGCTCGGTCTTGATGTCCGTGTTTATGACAAGGACGAGAACGAGATAGACCTCAAGCAGAACTTTGATGATGAGCTCGGCTTCACAGCCTCCGACGATAAGGCGTTCACTCAGGTCAACGACATGGAGGGCGCAGAGGGCTATGCTCTTGAAGATGAAGAGGGCAACCCCATCGAGGATGAGGAAGATGAAGAATCCTTCGACGATATCTTTGAGGAAATGAACGACATGTTCATGGATGACGACGAGGAAAGCTTCGATTGATAACAGACTGCAGGTTGTATTGAAATAGATTTAGAGGCAATGCCGCATGAATTTGCGGCTCTGCCTTAAGGAAAAGGGGCATTCAGATTGGAAAACAATACCTTTGAATCAATTAAAATCGGTCTTGCTTCACCCGAACAGATCAGAGAATGGTCTTACGGTGAAGTAACCAAGCCCGAAACTATAAATTACCGTACCCTTAAGCCGGAAAAAGACGGACTTTTCTGCGAGAGAATCTTCGGACCCACCAAGGACTGGGAGTGCCACTGCGGAAAGTACAAGAGAGTTCGCCACAAGGGCATCATCTGTGACCGCTGCGGCGTTGAAGTTACAAAAGCCAAGGTTCGCCGTGAACGTATGGGTCACATCGAGCTTGCTGCTCCCGTTTCTCACATCTGGTATTTTAAGGGAATTCCGTCAAGAATAGGTCTTGTTCTTGACATCACACCGAGAAACCTCGAAAAGGTTCTCTACTTCGCGGCATATATCGTCACCGATCCCGGTGATACACCGCTTGAGAAGAAGCAGATCCTTGACGAGAAGGCATATATGGAGTATCGTGAAAGATACGAGGACGATTTCAAGGCAGGCATGGGCGCCGAGTCCATCAAGGCTCTCCTTCAGGAGGTTGACCTTGACGCTCTTTCGGCTGAGCTTCGCGAGGAGCTTAACGGCTCATCGGCTCAGAAGAGAGCAAAGGCTCTCAAGCGTCTTGAGGTTATTGAGGCTTTCAGAACCTCAGGCAACAAGCCCGAGTGGATGATCCTCGACGTTATCCCCGTTATTCCGCCCGATATCCGTCCCATGGTTCAGCTCGACGGCGGCAGATTTGCAACATCGGATCTTAACGATCTTTACCGCCGTGTTATCAACCGTAATAACCGTCTTAAGAAGCTCCTTGAGCTCGGCGCACCCGACATCATCGTGCGCAACGAAAAGAGAATGCTTCAGGAGGCTGTTGACGCCCTTATTGATAACGGCAGAAGAGGCCGTCCCGTAACGGGTCCGAACAACAGAGCTCTCAAGTCTCTTTCCGACATGCTTAAGGGTAAGCAGGGACGTTTCCGTCAGAACCTTCTCGGTAAGCGTGTTGACTACTCGGGCCGTTCGGTTATCGTCGTCGGTCCTGAGCTTAAGCTCTACCAGTGCGGTCTCCCGAAGGAAATGGCACTTGAGCTCTTCAAGCCCTTCGTTATGAAGCGTCTTGTTGAAACCGAAAAGGCAGGCAACGTTAAGTCTGCAAGAAAGATGGTCGAAAAGGTACATCCCGAGGTTTGGGACGCACTTGAGGTCGTTATCAAGGATCACCCTGTAATGCTCAACCGTGCGCCGACACTTCACAGACTCGGTATTCAGGCTTTCGAGCCCGTACTCGTTGAGGGTCGTGCCATTAAGCTTCATCCGCTCGTTTGTACGGCTTTCAACGCCGACTTCGACGGTGACCAGATGGCTGTTCACGTTCCTCTTTCGGCTGAGGCACAGGCTGAGGCAAGATTCCTCATGCTTGCCGCTAACAACCTCCTCAAGCCCTCGGACGGACGTCCTGTTGCCGTTCCGACCCAGGATATGATCCTCGGTTCCTACTACCTGACTCTTGAGAAGCCGGGTGAGCCGGGCGAGGGTAAGGCTTTCCGCAACGTTGAGGAAGCAATCATGGCATATGACGAGGGCATCATCACTCTCCATTCATCTGTCAAGATCCGTATGACAAAGACGATCAACGGCGTTGAGTATACACGCCTTGTTCCGACAACTCTCGGTAAGGTTATCTTCAACAATCCGATCCCGCAGGATCTCGGCTTCGTTGAGCGTAACCCCGAGGATATAGACAGCATGTTCAAGCTTGAGATCGACTTCCTTGTTAAGAAGGGCAATCTTGGTAAGATCATCGACAAGTGTATCCGTGTTCACGGCACAGCTGTTGCAGCGGAAATGCTTGATAACATTAAGGCTCAGGGCTATAAGCACTCCACACGAAGCGGTATCACCGTTGCCGCATTCGACGCAACTATCCCGCCGAAGAAGGCAGAGCTTATCGCTGAGGCTGAGGCTAAGGTCGATAAGATCAACCGTAACTACGAGCGAGGCCTTATCACAAACTCCGAGCGTTCCGACCGAGTTATCGAGGTTTGGGAGAACTGTACATCTGAGGTTGCCAAGGAACTCAAGGCAAACTTCGATAAGTACAACCCGATCAACATGATGCTTGATTCAGGTGCCCGTGGTAACGATTCACAGCTTCGTCAGCTCGCAGGTATGCGTGGACTTATCGCTAACACAGCAGGTAAAACAATCGAAGTTCCCATCAAGGCTAACTACCGTGAGGGTCTTAACATACTTGAATACTTCATTTCATCGCGTGGTGCCCGTAAGGGACTTGCCGATACCGCTCTTCGTACAGCTGACTCGGGTTACCTTACCCGTCGTCTTGTTGACGTTTCGCAGGAGTGCATCATCCGTGAGGAGGACTGCCACTGCACAGAGGGCGTTGAGGTTTACGACATCTTCCACGGCAACCGTAAGATTGTTGATCTTGCAGAGCGTCTTACAGGCCGTTTCCTTCTTAACGATTATGTTGACGAGGAGACAGGCGAGGTCATCATGGAGAATTCCAGAATGATGACTGCCGAGGACGCAGAGAGAGTTGCAACCCACGCAAAGGCAAACCATCAGGCAAAGATAAATGCAGGCGAAGCAGAGGAAGGCTCGGTAGCTTCCGTTGTTATCCGTTCGCTTCTCACCTGTAAGACCGAGCACGGTGTATGTATCAAGTGCTACGGTTCAAACCTTGCAACAGGCAGTCCGGTTACGATCGGTGAAGCTGTCGGTATCATCGCCGCACAGTCCATCGGTGAGCCCGGTACACAGCTTACAATGAGAACGTTCCACACCGGCGGTGCTAAGGATGCCGGCGATATCACACAGGGTCTTCCGCGTATCGAAGAGCTGTTCGAGGCAAGAAAGCCGAAGGCTCTCGCGATCCTTTCGGAGATTTCGGGTACAGTTTCGTTTGAGGACGTTAAGAAGAGCCGCCACGTTGTCATCACAGACAGCGAGAACGGCGAGTCGAAGTCCTACCTTATTCCTTACGGCTTCCGTGAGATCGTTAAGGAGGGCGACCATGTAACAAAGGGTCAGGCTCTTACCGACGGTGCTCCGAATCCGCATGACGTTCTTGCAATCAGAGGCGTTTCTGCCGTTCATGATTACCTCATCCGCGAGGTTCAAAAGACATACCGTACACAGGGTGTTGATATCAACGATAAGCACATCGAGGTTATCGTACGTCAGATGATGCGTAAGGTTAAGATCGAGGATGCAGGCGATACAGACTTCCTGCCCGGTTCGATCGTTGAGAAGCATGAATTCTATGTTGCCAATGATAAGGTCAAGGCTGCTGCCGAGGCCGAGGGCAAGGAGCCGAACTACGCAACCTGCGTACCGACTCTTATGGGTATCACCAAGGCTTCTCTTGCAACAGAGTCGTTCCTTTCGGCTGCTTCCTTCCAGGAGACAACGAGAGTTCTTACCGACGCTGCAATCAAGGGCAAGACCGATCCGCTTCTCGGACTTAAAGAGAACGTTATCATCGGTAAGCTTCTTCCGTCAGGTACAGGTATGAGATGCTACTCCGAGGTTGAGCTCAGACCGACTGAGGACCACTCAACAACCGTACTCGGCGAATTGCTCAAGGGTATATAATTAAAATCAAAAATCCTCTCCTTTAAAAGGGGAGGATTTTTTTGAGTTAAAAGTGAAGAGTGAAGAGAGAAAAGAATCGGCGGCTTTGCGTTGCAAAGCATTAAAAAGTCAGCAGAAACCGACCAAGGCTTCCCCTTGAGGGTAGCGAAGTGTCGGCGCGGTAGTGAATGACAGTCCGG
>CAKSSJ010000039.1 GCA_934488615.1 uncultured Eubacteriales bacterium
TCGCCGACCTCGGGACGTCCGCCGGCGCCCTGTCCTCTTGTGGACTTCTCGCCGATCTGGATTCTGTGAGTTGCCTGGGAATTGACAAGCACCTGCTTGTCCGTGTTCACTACGATAAACTCGGCACCCTGCATACCCTGAGCGATCATTGTGTTGACAGCGTTTCCGCCGCCGCCACCGACGCCGATAACCTTGATCTGAACGGTGCTCTCGAAATCGTTATCAATTTCAAATGCCATTTTAAAAACCTCCGTTTTGTAAATCATATTTACTCCAAGTTTTACACAACTGTTATGATATCATACTTTTTTATCAATTTCAAGACTAATATCACGAAAACAGGCAAAAATCTCAGATTTTTTTCAGTATTCGCAAGTTAATTTCGCATACATCTCTTTATCCGTCTTTTTCGGTTTAATTTTCCTTTAATGTGACGGCAAAATTACTCTTCCTCAGCCGTATCCTCGGCGGTGGTGCTTTCCTCCTCGGGGACATTCTCTTCCTCAGGCTCGGAAACCTCCTCGCTGTCCGCAGGCTCCTCCTCCGAAAGCGTAGTTGTTTCAGGCTCCGTAGTCGGCTGAGTTTGCGGAACCGTCGTCTTTTCAAGCGTTTCAAGCGGCTCAACATAGACCTTTTTGACAATCGAAAGGTTTATTTCGCCGATCTGATTTGGATTGCTCTCATCCTCCTGCGCGATCACCTTTTTAGCCTCTCTGAGCTTATACTCAATCTCACTGCTGTCGCCGAGATAAAGTCTGTATCGGCTCTGATATTCAAGGTTGATATTCTTGCTGTCGTGAATGTCGATTCCCGTTATTCCCTTGATATTTGCATTATTTATAGCGGTGCATATTTCGTCATACAATGCCTTCTCGTTATCATCGGCAAAGCTTATCACCTCACCCACCTTGGCATTGAGGCTGTTCTTTACCGTCAGAAGCGTAAGCCCGCTGTTTTTCGGTTTTGTTTTTAACACCTCAAGCGTTTTGCCGTTTGAATCGGCAATCGCATAGCCGTTTGCGGTTTTGAAAAGCAATGCCGCCTTGTCGTCCTTTACAGAAAATGTGACCTTTCCGCTGATGCTCTTGCCGATATCAAGAGAAAGGACATAGGGTAATTTTTCCTCGACCCTTGCCTTTACCCTGCTCCAATCAGTCGTGAGCATATTATCACCGACCTCGACGCCTGCGGCATCAAGAATCTGCTCTGCATTGTAATGAGCTCCTGCTTTTGTAACCTTTATTTCACTGACGTTGAAAAGCACTGTTACGGAGAGCACGGCAAAAACCGCCGCAACGGCAACAGCCGCAATGATCCCCGTAAGAATCCTGCGGTTGCGTGTTACCTTTTTCAGTTTCTTTTCGTACCTTTCCCTCGCCTCGGGCGAAAGTGCGGCAACCTGTCTTGCTGTCAGCTTTTTCATCGTCAGTCAATCCTTTTTATTTTTGCTCCTATATAATTAAGGCTCTTTTCGAGCGCTTCATATCCTCTGTCAATAAAATTGGTGTTTTCAACCGTTGTGCATCCCTCGGCGCAAAGCCCCGCGACCGTAAGCGCCGCTCCTGCTCTGAGGTCATGCGCGCAAACCGACGCGCCTTGAAGCCGTCTGACACCGTTGACAACGGCTATTTTGTCATGAACGCTTATGTCGGCGCCCATTCTGTTAAGCTCGCCTGCGTGGCGAAAACGGTTTTCAAAAATATTCTCGCAAATCACGGTCGTTCCGTCCGTAACTGCCGCCATTGCCATAATAAGCGCCTGACAGTCCGTCGGGAATCCGGGATACGGCATCGTCCTTATAGTACCCATTGAACCGAGCCTGTTCGGTGAGATTATTCGCAGTCGGTTTTGATTGGTTGTAATTCTGCATCCGCTCATTTCAAAGCACTGCATAACAGGCATGATGTGACTCGGTACAACATCATCAAGCAGAATATCCGAACCAGTTACTGCCGCCGCCGCCATATAGGTGCAGGCAACGATCCTGTCAGGCATAACGGTGAACTGCGTACCGTGCAGACGTTCAACTCCCTCGATATAAACCGTGCTCTCGCCTGCTCCGCTTATCCTTGCTCCGCAGGAATTGAGAAACATTGCAAGATCCGCAACCTCAGGCTCCCTTGCGGCATTTATTATTGTTGTTGTGCCCGAGCATCTGAGAGCGGCAAGCATGATATTTTCCGTTGCTCCGACACTCGGAAATGAAAGCGTGATCTTCGCGCCCTTCGTTTTAACGCATTTGCATGAGATGTGGCCGAACTCCTCCGAAAGACTTACGCCGAGCTTTTCCATTGCGAAAAGGTGCAGGTCAATCGGTCTCATGCCGATATCGCACCCACCGGGGGCGCATAGACGGGCCTCGCCTGTTCGCGAGATCAGCGCGCCGAGAAAAACGATCGACGAGCGCATTTCGCGCATAAGCTCATCAGGCACATCATTCAAATTGAGCTTACTGCTGTCAACCGAGACGGAATTTCCGCTTCTGTGAACCTCACAGCCGAGAACCTTTAGAATATTCAGCGTTGAATCAATATCGGTCAGCGACGGACAATTATGTATCACGCACGGTCTGCCTACGGCAACGGTTGCCGCAAGAATCGGGAGTGCGCTGTTTTTTGCGCCCTGAACCCTCAGTCTGCCGCCGAGCTTTCTTTCGCCCTCAATAATAAAGCGTCCCATATATCGCACCCTTTCGGAAATATCAATCTGTTCTCAGTTTATGATATTTTCCGAAAAGTGTTAATTTCGGAGTAAAGGCGCTTATTTAACTATCTTACATACGCACTCCGTAATACGCTGTGACGCGTCGAGGATAGCCATTGCCTTTGCGTTTTCGCCCATTCTTTTAAGGCGGTCGGTATCGGCAAGAAGCGCTTCGACCTCCGAAAGAAGTCTTTCACCCGTGAAGTCCTTTTCCTCAATGAGGATCGCGGCATCTCTGTCGGACATCGTTTTCGCATTGTAATACTGGTGATTTTCCGCCGCATACGGGTAAGGAACCAGTATCGACGGCTTACCGAGCGCCTGAATCTCGCTCAGTGAGCTTGCTCCTGCACGGCAAACGACCAAATCTGCCGCCGCAAGGCAACGGTCCATATCGTTGATATATTCTCTGAGCATTATCTGCGGATTGGCGCTGAGGTCGATTTCTTTTCCAATATCCTCTATCATCGCCGAGCCCGCCTTGCCCGTTGCATGCAAATAATAGCAGTCATTTTTTTCATATCTTTTTTCAATGAGGTGTTTTACCGCCTCATTTATTGCCCTGGCGCCGAGACTGCCGCCCATTGAAAGAATAAGCGGACGCGAATCGAGCTTCATCTCGGCTCGCGCGAATTCCTTGTTTGCCGAAATTATCTCCCCTCTTATCGGAAGTCCCGTAACAACGCACGGATTCTTCGGCTTAAGAAGCTTTTCCGCCTCGGGTGCGGTCAGCATAACCACATCAACCTTTTTTGCAAGGTTTTTGTTCGTTACCCCCGGGAAAGCGTTCTGCTCATGCACGGCGGTCGGGATCCCCATTCTCGCCGCAACGCTGAGAACCGGTCCGCTGACATAACCGCCGAATCCGATAACGGCATCGGGATCAAACTCCTGAATAATCTTTTTTGCCTGCCCTTCGGATTTTAAAAGCAGCTTTATTGTTTTCAAATTATGCTTCAGACCACCGAAATTAAGCTCACGGCTGAAACCCTGAATCTCAATCGTTTTGAAGTTGAATCCTGCGGCGGGGACGAGCTGAGCCTCCATTCTGTCAGCCGTGCCGACAAAAAGTATCTCCGCCTTTGGGTAATTCTCCCTTATGTAACCTGCAACGGCAAGCGCAGGGTTGATATGTCCGCCCGTACCGCCTGTTGCAAATAAAATCTTTTTTCCGTTAAGCATCGGTTTTCGCCCTCTTCTTCCTGTCGCCCGATCTTGAAATACCGAGCACCATACCCATTTCTATAAGCTGCATGACAAGCGCCGTACCGCCGTAGCTGAAAAACGGGAGCGAAATACCCGTATTCGGCGCAAGATCCGTAACAACCAGAATGTTCAATATCGTCTGCAATCCTACCTGGAGAGAAATTCCGAGCACGACCAGACGCTCATACATGCTCTTCGCTCTTGACGCGATAATGAATCCTCTGAACACCAGAGCGGCGAACAGCAGAATGATAAGAACACAGCGGAAGAAGCCAAGCTCCTCGCCGACAATCGCAAAAATGAAATCGTTCTGCGGCTCGGGCATGTAGAGATATTTCTGCCTTGAATTTCCGAGGCCGAGCCCAAAGAATCCGCCTGAACCGAGCGCGAAAAGCGACTGGTTAGTTTGCCAGCGTGTATCTACATCGTCATAATCCTTGTGAAAGAAGGAATCAATTCTTTCTGCCTGATACGGATCAAGGATCTTATATCTGAAAAGAATAACCACCGTCACAAGCACGGCTCCCACGGTTATTCCGAGAATAAACCATCGCTTGTCAACTCCTCCGAGATAAAGCATACCGACTCCGATTCCGAAAACAAGCACGGTACAGGAAAGGTGCTTTTCCTTATAGATCAAGAAGCACAAAACTGCAAGAAGCATGAACAGAAGAACAGCGCCCCACCATTTTGTTTCAACAAGATGTCTGTATTTTTCCAAAAGCCATGCAAAAAGCATTATTATTCCGAGCTTTGCAACATCCGAGGGCTGGAAAACTATTCCGAGCTTAAGCCAGCGTTTAAAGTCCTCTTTACCCTCGATTATATACGGGTGAATAAGAACAAGTATCAAAAGCGCAACAGATATTGCGGCAATGATCGGAGTCGATTTTTTCAAAAGCTCGGGGTTTATCCTTGAAATAAGGAACATGAGCGCGACTCCCGCAATGGCAAATCCGAGCTGACGCTTGATATAGTATGTTGCGTCATAGCCGGTTGCCGAGTCATACTTTGCGCTGATGTAGCTTGCGGAAAACATCATGACAAGTCCGATCGTAAGAAGCATCAGGACCAATACCATAAACACGATATCAAATCCGCCGCCGATGAACACATCCAGTCCGAAAAGCCTGAATGAATTTTTTGTTTTTTTAGCCGAAGATGCCGTATTTTTGACGGCTGTCTGTCTGAGCTGTTCCGATGACATTTTCTTATCCCCCTTTGTTATGTTTAGGTTTTTTGTTTTCTCTTGATGATCGCAGCGGTCCCCCCTCCTCTTGCTTCAAGGGGAGGCTTGAATAGTTTTTGCCGATTTACCTTGTCTCCTCCACAGGGGTGCCAAGGTAATTTCCGCTGACATTTTATCTCGTAAATCCGCCGTAATACATCAGAACAATTCCGATGATTCCGCCGACAAGATTGACCGCGCAGAAAACAGTGTCGATCTTCTTCTCGCTCCAGCCGCCCATCTCAAAGTGATGGTGAATCGGAGCCATTCTGAAAATTCTCTTTCCGTGCGTAATTTTAAAGTATCCGATCTGAATAACATCCGAAAGACCCTCAATGAAGTAGATAATACCCGTCAGAACAAGGATTATCGGGCAGTCGAACGCATAGGCGATCGCAACAACAAGTCCGCCGAGGAACATCGAGCCGGTGTCGCCCATAAACACCTTTGCAGGATATTTGTTCCATACAAAGAATCCGATGCATCCGCCCAAAAGCGCGGCAGAAAGAATTCCGATTCCGAAAGCCTTGTGAACAACAGCCATCACAATGAAGCTGACTGCCGCCGTTGCCGTTACGGATGAGCAAAGGCCGTCAATGCCGTCCGTAAAGTTTACCGCATTTATCGCGCCGTAAAGCACGCAGACGCCGAGGATCCAGAACCAGATGCCGAGCGAAACATTGCCAACGAACGGAATGAACATATACGGATCCTTATCCATTGCAAGATAAAGGCTCGTAAGGTATCCCGCACAGATTATAAGCTGAAGAACTGTTTTTTGAATGATAGAAAGTCCGAGATTGCGCTTTTTGACAACCTTTATGTAGTCGTCGGCAAATCCGACCAAGCCGAACAGCAGAGCCATTATAAGTCCTGCCCAAAGCTTTGTCTTTTCGCTCGAATCAAGCCCTGCCCTGCTGACTGTCATTGAATATACCGTGAGCACCACAGCCGCCGAGCAGAAAATTCCGATAATAAACATCAGTCCGCCCATTGTCGGCGTACCCTGCTTCTTTTTGTGCCATTTCGGTCCTATATCAAGAATCGTCTGACCGAATTTAAGCTTGTGAAGCCAGGGGATAATTATATATCCGAGCAGTGCCGTTATTGCAAATGCTCCGACTGCGCTGAGTATAAGTGCAAAATAACCGTTCATTTGTTTCACCCGTGTCCTTTCAACCCTGTTGATTATTTCATTCTGCCGTAAAGGTCGTTGATAACGTCCTCAAGCGCCATACCTCGGCTTGCCTTGAACAGCACAGCGTCGCCCGACTTGAGCGTTTCAAAAAGCTTATCGGCAAGAGCCTTCTTGTCCGTGAAGCCGTAAACCGCAGGAACTCCGCATTCCCTCGCCTTTTCGGCGGAGGCAAGCGACCTTTCGCCGTATGTCATAAGGATATCGACCTTTGCCTTTGCCGCAAGCAGGCCTGCGTTTCTGTGCGATTCCTCGCTGATCGCGCCAAGCTCAAGCATATCGCCGAGCACTGCGATCTTTCTTTCGGCTTTCATCTCGGAAAGCATTTTAAGCGCCGCCCTCTGCGAATCGGGGCTCGCGTTGTAGCAGTCCTCAACAAACTTTATTCCGTTGACGGTTTTCATTCTCTGACGCATGCCCGACGGAGTATACTTTGCAAGACCTCTTACCGCCTCCTCGGGGGTAACTCCGAGCTGCATACCCGTGCCGTATGCGGCAAGAGCGTTGTAAACGTTATGTCTGCCGATCGTCGGAATAACAGTGTGCTGAATTTTTCCGTCATATACTATGTCAAATTCGGTTTTTTCGTCTGACTGTTCAATATTCTTCGCTCTGAAATCACAGGTTTTATCGTCAATTCCGTAATAGATTACGGGATGATTCTCGATAACCGCGCCTGCAAGATATGGGTCGTCGCCGTTGAGAAGAATCGGACAGTTTTCACGAAGTCCGTCAAGAATTTCCAGCTTTGCCTTGAGAATATTCTCCCTCGAGCCGAGGTTCTCCATGTGAGAAACACCGATATTGCTGATTATCGCGATAGTCGGCTCGGCAATATGTGAAAGCTCGGAGATCTCTCCCCTGTCGCTCATGCCCATCTCAATGACCGCCGCCTGCGTGTCCTCGTCCATTCTCAGAAGAGTTCTCGGCAAGCCGATATTGTTATTGAGATTACCCTCCGTTTTGAGAGCGTTATATTTCTCATTGAGGACAAACCATGTCATTTCCTTGGTTGTCGTTTTGCCTACGCTTCCCGTAAGTCCTACAACGGGAATATCGTATGTGTTTCTGTACCAATGCGCCAGCTGCATAAGCGCCTTGTGCGTATCCTCAACCATGAGCATCGGACCGTCGGCATCAACCTTGTGATGAATGATCGCCGCAGACGCACCGTTTGCAAATGCCGAAGCCGTGAAATCGTGTCCGTCAAAGTTCTCACCCTTGATCGCAACATAAATGCATCCCGGCTTGCACAGTCTCGAATCAATGCAAACCTCACAGAACTCCGCGTCTTTGTTGAATGTTCCGCCGATCACCTCGGCAATTTCATTTAATGTCAGCTTTTTCATTATTCAAAATTCGCTCCGTTATCAAGTATTTGCTTTACGATCTCTCGTTCGTCATAGTGTGTTTTGTGTGTTCCGATAATCTGATATTTTTCGTGACCCTTACCCGCAATAAGAACCGTGTCGCCGAGCTTTGCTTCGGCTATTGCCGCCCTTATCGCCTCGGTTCTGTCGCTGATCCTTACATAGGATTTTTCGCTCAGATTCTTCACGATATCGTCGATTATCCTTTCGGGGTCCTCTGTTCTCGGATTATCCGATGTGACAAAGACAATGTCCGAATATTTGCAGGCGATCTCGCCCATCATCGGTCTTTTTGTCCTGTCTCGGTCTCCGCCGCAGCCGAACACCGTTATTATGCGTTTATCACAAATATCTCTTACCGTTTTCAGCACATTTTCCAGTGAATCGGGAGTGTGTGCAAAATCAATAAGTATATTTATTCCTCTTTTGTTCGGAAGCTTCTCAATGCGTCCCCTGACCGATTTTGCGTTTTCAACCGCACGGACAGCTCTTTTCAGATCAACGTTCATAAGCATGCCGACCGTAAGCGCGGCAAGCGAATTGTATACCGAGAATTTTCCGATCACGTTGTATTTTATATCATAGCTTTTGCCATTTGAAACGAGCTTATACTCAACGCCGTCATAATTCAGTCTGATTTGCTCGGCAGAAGCATCGGCTTCATTTTCTATGCCGTATCTAACTACCCTGCCCTTTGCATTTTCAGCCATGAACGGCGCATATCCGTCGTCTGAATTTATAACCGAAATATCGCTGTTCTGCATCAATATTGCCTTTGCCCGCGCATATTCGTCCATGGATTTATGGTAATCCAGATGCTCACGGGAAAGATTGGTAAAAACACCGATATCAAAGTCAATGCCGTACGTCCGCTTCTGTTCAAGCGCCTGCGATGAGGTTTCCGTAATGCAAACGTCACAGCCTGCGAGCTTCATCATATAGTAATATCTGTGAAGCGTGAGCGGATCGGGCGTTGTGTAATCCGCAGGGTATCTTTCGTTTCCGATAGCGACCTCAACCGTACTGATAACTCCGACCTTATATCCGTTTTCTTCAAGAATTTTTTTAATAATAAACGTGGTTGTCGTTTTGCCGTTTGTACCTGTCACCGCAATCATTTTCATCTTTCTGTGACAGTTGCCGTAATAGTTGGCGCACATAAGAGCATAAGCCTTCCGCGTATCCTCAACGACAATACAATTTTTCACTCCGATATCGCGGTCGCAGATCACAACTGCGGCGCCTCGCTGGACAGCCTTCCCCGCATAGTCGTATCCGCTGTTTCTGTTTCCTTTTATACAAACAAAAGCGCTCGAATTCCTTACCTTTCTTGAATCGTCGGTTACGTTGGCGATTTCAGGATTAAGTGAGTAACCGTTCAGTATTTCAATTCCTTCAAGCAATTCTTGCAGCTTCATAAAGACCTCCGTCTGCCAAGTTGACACTGCACCGATCGCGGCGCATGCCTTAATGATCCGATATTCCGGATGTTGTTCTGAAATATACAGTTACCGTAGAGCCGTATTCAATCTCCGCGCCCTTAAGTGAGCTTTGACGATAAGCCGTCAAACTTTCGTCTGAGAGTGAATTTCCCGACACCTTGATATTTATTCCCGCATTGACCGCGGCATAGTTTGCCTCCGTTATTGTCATTCCCGTAAAATCAGGGACAGCTGTTTTCAGCTTCTTTTTTTGATCCTCCGTATAGAGCACAACTACTCCGCCCTGCGGAATATACTGACCCGATGCGGGCATCTGAGAAAGAACCTTATCCCCCTCACCGACGACCTGAACGCTGAACTTATCGCCGTCAAGCGAGGATTTTGCTTCCTCAACCGACTTGCCCGTCACGCTCGGGACCTGAACATCGAGCAAAGCCTTTTCCGAATCGTTGTACTGGCGCTCAACGTTGAGATAAGTAAGTGTGTTTTCAATTACCTCGCCTGCAACGGGAGCGGCAACCGCACCGCCGCCTGTAGCTCCCTCGGGCTCGTCAACAACGATCAGTACAGTGATCCTCGGATCGTTTGTCGGTGCAACGCCGACGAACGAAGCTACTACCTGACCGACATCGCTCAGCTTATCCGATGTACCCGTCTTGCCTCCGACGCGGTAGCCTGCGACATAAGCGTTTCTCGCCGTACCGTCGAGAGCAACCTGCTCCATTGAAGCCATAATTTTTTCCGAGGTTGACTCTGAAACGACCTGCCTTTTGACGGTCGGCTGAGTCTGCGAAATAACATTGCCGTCGTTATCAAGCGTTTTGCTGACAATGTACGGCTGAACGAGCTTTCCGTCGTTAGCAATGGCATTTATCGCCGTAATCATCTGTATAGGCGTGATCTGGAACGACTGACCGAATGAGGAGCTGGCAAGGTTTACCTTTGTCATGGTGTCCTTCTTGAAATATGTTACTCCGGCTACGGGAGCAGCTTCTCCGGGGAGGTCGATTCCGGTTTTTTCGGTAAATCCGAATGCTTCAAAATATTTATAGAATGTATCAACGCCGAGGCGCTGACCGATCGTGATGAAATAAGGGTTGCATGAGTTCATCAAACCCTCTGTGAGCGTCTGAGTGCCGTGACCTGCGGTGTTATGGCAGGAATAAATTCTGTCGGCAACATTTATTGAACCGGTGCAGGTGTACTTCTCATCATACTTGACCGCATTCTCTTCAAGTCCTGCGGCCATGGTGATGACCTTAAATACCGAACCGGGCTCGTATGTATCCGAAATGGCTCTGTTGCGCCACTGGGAGTACATTGCCTCCTCCTCGGCTCTTTCCTTTTCCTTAGTATCCGTGATCTTATTGAGCGATTCAACAGTCCTCTTGTCCTTAATTGTATACGGGTCGTTCGGGTCAAAATCGCTCTTTGTTGACATGGCAAGAATCGCGCCCGTCTTGACGTCCATAACGATACCCGTACAGCTGTTTGCCTTGCTCGTTTCATAGCACGAGGAAAGCGCATTTTCAAGGTATCTCTGAATCGTTTCGTCAATCGTCAGCACAAGGCTTGTGCCCTGCTTTGCCTCATACACCGACTTGTACTCAATATCCTGTGCAACAGAGGAATTGCTCCGCGCGGAAATAACACGTCCGTCAACACCCGTCAGCGTTCCGTTATAGTATGATTCAAGTCCGGAAAGACCGTTGTTGTCGGTACCCGTGAAGCCGAGGATCTGAGATGCGAGCGTTGAATAGGGATAGTAACGCTTAACGTCCTCGTCTATCATAACGAGCGAACCGTAGCTCTGATCGTTGCCATCCTTATCCTTGAACGAGCCCTTGATAAAAGCCTCGATTTTATCCTTTATTTCCTTTTCGACCTTTGTCTTTATACTCACGCTGTTGTACTGCTTGTATGACGCTTTGTCCTGAAGGTACTCCCTCGAAACACTGAGAACCTTTGTAAGAGTTGAGTAAACCTGCTCCTGCGCCTGTGAAGGAGCCTCGGCAAAGGCAGTTGCGTTCAGCGATATTTTCCATGCAGAAGCGCTCTGCGCAAGGACCGACATATTGGAATCGTAGATAACGCCTCTCTGGGCTGTTATTGCAGTATCGCTGAGCTGCTGAGTTTCAGCCTTCGTCTTGAAAAAATCGCCCTTGACAAGCTGAGCTCTCGCCATGCCGACTATCGAAAGTCCGAAGCCTGCAATCATAATAAGTGCAAGAACTTTTATCGTTCTTTTCTGAAGGTCTTTCATTATTATCTTTTTAGGTCTTAGAAATTCATTTTTATTCTTCTTCAATCCGATCATCCTTTCCGATTTCATTTTCAAGGCAACACCGCACGCTTGAGGTGCCGCCATAGCTGTGTACCCTTAAAATCACTCTAAGGGCGGATAAAATCCGCCCTCACCGTTCATATCATAAATATGTCTGACACCCGTTTTATATTCATTGATTCGTTTCCTTTTGGCTTGTCTTTGCGCCGCTGTCATCTTCCGACATGTCAAAATATCTGACCTGATAGCTCTCACGTTTAACCATTCCGAGCTTCGTCTGAGCATAGTCCTCAATCTTATCCATCGACATAAGCGAGTTAAACTGCATCTGGAGACGTACATTCTCGCTCTGCGCGATTTTAAGCTCCGATCTCTGATCTGCAAGCTCGCTCTGATAGTTCGTCAGCATTACTCTGCTGTAAATAAGCGAACCGAGAATCAGAAGCGCAACAATTGCGATAACGCTCGCTCTGAGCGCCGCGATCCTGCTCGCTTTGATTTCAGTTTTCGCCTGCTCCGAGCTGATCGGCTTAGAACTGATTACTGTGGGGATTTCAAATTTTTTCTTTTTGCGTTCAACGGGAACGTAGCCGTTTTTGCTGTCGTCGAATAAATCGAGATCAAGGGCTAAGCCTTCATTAAGATTAGCCATATCCGTCAGCTCCTTTCAAAATTTAACGTCATTTAGATTTAATCTTTCTTACTTTTGTTTTATATCTTTTCTATTGCTCTGAGTCTTGCGCTGTGCGCTCTGAAATTCTCCCCTACCTCGTTCTCCGTCGGTGCTTTCGACTTGAACGGCAGCTTGCCCCTCGGCTTTTTCCCGCAAACGCAAACTGGAAATTCGGGCGGGCATGTACAGCCCTCGCAGAATTTATTGAATTTCTTTTTTACTATTCTGTCCTCAAGCGAATGAAAGGTTATTATCGCTATCCTACCCGAGGGATTGAGCGCTTCAAACATATTGTCTATTGCGCGTTCGAGCTTTTCAAGCTCGCCGTTGACCTCAATTCTCAGCGCCTGAAACGTCTTTCGTGCGGGGTGGCCGTCACGCTTTGCCTTCATCGGCATTGAAGCCTTGATTATATCAACAAGTTCAAAGGTCGTTTCGATCGGCTTCTGTTCCCTCGCCTTGACAATGTTCCTTGCAATCGACGGAGCAAATTTTTCCTCGCCGTAGGTGTAGATGATTTTTTGCAATTCGCTTTGTGAAGCGGTATTGACAAGGTCTGCGGCGCTCATGCCCTCCATGCTCATTCGCATATCAAGAGGTGCGTTCTTGTGGAAGGAAAATCCACGCTCATCGGTATCAAGCTGATGTGAGCTTACTCCGAGATCCGCCATGATTCCGTCAACGCCGTCAATCCCGAGATTTTCAAGTATCGACGATATATTAACAAAATTGTCGTGGACTATTGTCACCTTGCCGTTATCCTTGAACCGCTCCTGCAAATTAGCAATGGCTTCGGGATCCTGGTCGATGGCAATGATCCTGCCCGTTGTCAGCCTTTCGGCAACTGCGGAGCAATGGCCTCCGCCGCCTGCGGTGCAGTCAACATATATCCCGTCAGGTCGGATATTGAGCGCGTCTATCGTTTCATTAAACAGTACGGGGATATGCTTAAAATCGCTCATTAGTAACGAAGCTGAATATCAACAGGCTCCGTATCATCCTCAAGCATCTTTTCAAATCTTTCTTTTGACCAGATCTCGACACGTTTTCCGACACCGAGAATAACGATGTCACGGATAATACCTGCTCTGTCAATAAATCTTCCGGGCAAAACGACGCGATTCTGCGCGTCCATCTCGCAGTTTATATAATTAAGTGAAACCTTTCTCTGAAGCTTTGTCTTGTCAACCCCGTTATTGGCATACAAAAGCTCATCGGTTACCTCGTCCCAGTCCTCTTCCCTATATATTCTGAGGAACTCCTCTTTAGGGTCGGAAAAGAGGATAAACTCCTTGCATCCCATGACATCTCTGATTTTCGGAGGCATGACTATTCTTTTCTTTATGTCAAGTGTGCGTTCATAGCATCCACTGAACTTTTTCGTAACAGCCGCCCCCTTTTTCAAAAAATCCTTCCACATCGTGGGATTTATGTGTAAATTCGTTCCACTTTTGTACCTCCATTATACAATACAATTTCTAAAAGTCAAGAAAAAAATCATCAAAAAAAGCAAAATAATATTACAAATTGTTACAGAATTTGATTTAGTTAAAAATCCGTTACAAATACTGTTGACAACGGGCAAAATATTGGTTAAAATTCATTTGCAGACATTTGCCGCGCAATATAATTAAGGAATGATAAATCAATGAAACTTTCCGTAAATCCAAACAAAATAATAGGCAAAATAAAGCCTATGAACGCCGTCAACAACGGACCCGTTTACACCGAAAACGCAGACCAGAATCTGACCAATCTGCCCTATTTTAAGGAAGCTAACATACCCTATGCCAGAACTCACGATTCCTCTATCTGCTACGACTACGGCGGAGAGCACACGGTTGACATAATAAACATATTCACGGACTTTGATGCAGATCCTTACTCCCCCGAATCCTACGATTTCACGCTGACGGATATGTATCTTGACAATATCGCGCGCTCGGGCGCCCGGGTGTTTTACCGTCTCGGCAACAAGATCGAGCATTGGCCGAAGCATTACGGAATCATGCCGCCGAAGGATTTCAAGAAATGGGCGGTCATCTGTGAGCATATTATCCGCCACATGAACAAGGGCTGGGCAAACGGTCATCACAGAGGCATTGTTTACTGGGAAATCTGGAACGAGCCTGATTTCAACAATAAATGCTGGACGGGCACTCCCGAGGAGTTTTTCGACCTCTTTGAAATCACGGCAAAGCATCTTAAATCCTGCTTTCCCGAGATCAAAATCGGCGGTCCTGCCGCGTGTCGCTACAATGCAGACTGGCTGATTCCTTTCTTTGAGGAGATGAAGAAGCGTAATGTACCGATGGATTTCTATTCGTGGCATTGCTACTCTTCAAAGGTTGAGGATTTTATAAGAGATACCCGTCTGCACAGAGCCTTGCTCGACCGATACGGCTACAACGAAAGCGAGAGCATACTCAACGAATGGAACTACGTCTGCGGTTGGAGCGACGAAGAATGGAAAAAAAGCCTGGCAACCGAGCTTTCAATAAAAGGGTCGGCATTTATCGCCGCCGTTGCAACAGCCTGCCAGCATGAAAGACTTGATATGCTGATGTATTACGACGCAAGGATCAACTCAACAATGAACGGCCTTTTCAGACCCGGCACATTGGAAACGCGCAAAGGTTACTATCCGCTGAAAATCTGGGGAGAAATGCTTTCAAGCGACGGCGAATGCGAAACGTTATGCGACATTCCCGACATCTATGCCGTATCCGCCGTTAAAGACGGCGCAAGCGTCACGATGATAACCTATTACACGGATGATGACGAAGCCTTGCCCCGTACATTCACCGTTGAGCTTTCGGGCGACGTTCTTCGCACGGTGTATTTGCTCGACGACACTCACGATATGACAGCTTGCGAAACAATAGCTCCCGATAACGGCTGTTTCAGCCTTACGATGAAGCCAAACACGGTGGTTGTGATAAGATAAATGAAAGACTATATTTTTCTGATAATAATCCTTCTTCTGAGATTTCCGCAAAATCTTTTCAGCAAAAAGACCAGCGGTATGGTGAACACTGCTCAGTCGTATTTTCTCTACGGAGCGTACAGCTATCTGCTTGCGGGTCTGATCGCTTTTGTTATGTTGATTTTCGGCGGTATGTCGGGCTTCAGTCTGCCTGCCGTCGGCATTTCCGCCCTCGGTGCACTTTCGCTCGCTCTGAATCTGTACTGCAACCTTGAGGCGCTGAAGAGCGGAGTAATGGTTCTTGCCGCACTCGCAGGTTCGGCAGGACTTCTTCTCCCGTGTATTGCAGGAATTTTTATGTTTGACGAGCCGATGAAGCCTCTGCAGTTTATCGGAATTGCACTGCTCATTTTTTCCGGATGGCTTTTAATCGGTTATTCAAAAGAGCAGACCGGCAGCTTTACGCCGAGAACACTGCTTCTTCTGATCGGAAGTATGCTTTCAAACGGTTCCGTGATGCTCGCACAAAAGATGTTTTCGAAATATCTGCCCGATACCAATGTGTCAATCTTCTCGTTTCTGACGTTCGGTCTTATCGGAATAGGAATGTTCATCGGTCTTGTTCCGTCGCTTCTCAGTCAGAGCGGCAGAGCCAAAATCGCGGCGGTTCCAAAACCTGTTTTTTTATACGGTACATTTTCATCCGTTATCCTGCTTACAATCAATCAGCTTGCCACAATTGCGGGACGAAATGTTCCGTCGGCAGTTATGTTCCCGATTAACGATGGCGGCGCAACGATAATAACGGCGATTACGGCGGCAATTTTCTTCAAGGAAAAGCTG
>CAKSSJ010000040.1 GCA_934488615.1 uncultured Eubacteriales bacterium
CGGTGGACTGTCAGAGCCGCGACGTGACCGAGCCGCAGCGAGACGCTGTCACGGCTCGTCCGTGACTGAGGGGTTTTCTTGAAGTCAGAAAGGAACTTGTTTTTAGCGTGAGCTCCTCTTACGGGGAGGTGGGCAAAACACCAACATGCACAAAAAACACATTCGCAATATATGCACAATGCACTGCACGCTTCGGGGACAACAACATTATTTATATAAATTCTTATTATGTCTTTACTTTTCTTGAAAAATTTGTTAGAATATTGCTATATTTTACCTTGAGGTGATATGCATGTCTGAAAAACTTGGCGTAGCCATTATCGGCTGCGGTAACATTTCCCGTTCGCACATTCCGAGCTATCTTAAGCTCGATAACGTTGAGGTTCGCTATTTCTGCGACATTATCCCCGAGCGCGCGGACAAGGCGGTTGAGACTTACGGCTGTGGCAAGGCTGTTTACAATTACAAGGAGCTTCTCGGTCATGATGATATCGACATTGTTTCCGTCTGCACCCACAACGATTGCCACGCGCCTATCTCTATTGATTTCATGCGCGACGGCAAGGACGTGCTTTGCGAAAAGCCAGCCGCAAGAATTCTTTCCGAGGCTCTTGAAATGCAGAAGGTTGCCCACGAGACGGGCAGAATGCTTTCAATCGGCGTTGTAAATCGCTTTGTTGATACGGTCAACAAAATCAAGGAGCTTATCGCAAACGGCACTCTCGGCGAGGTTTATCAGGTATACATCAGCTTCAGAGCGCACCGCTCGATCCCGGGGCTTGGCGGTGATTTCACAACAAAGGCGAATTCGGGCGGCGGAGTTCTCATTGACTGGGGTGTTCACTTTATCGACCTTGTTCTCTATTGTCTCGACGATCCGACGCCTCTTACCTGCTCGGGTGTTGCACATTCAAAGCTCGGCACAGCGATGAAGGATTATATTTACACAAGCATGTGGGCTGAGGATACCAAGAATACGGAAACGGGCACATTTGACGTTGACGATTTTGTAACGGGTCTTATCAGAACCGACAAGGCGGCGATTACTTTTAACGGCGCATGGGCGCAAAATATAAATGAACACGAAATGTTTGTTGATTTCCTCGGAACAAAGGGCGGAATCAGAATGCAGTATGGCGGAGAATTCAAGCTCTATTCGACAATGGGCGATATGCTTACGGAAATTACGCCCAATTACAATTCAACGGGCTTCGACTATGCGGCTGAAGTGAAGTCATTCGTCGATTCAGTTATCACAAGAAAGCCGAACCAGGCATACATTGACAACGCGGTTATCACATCAAAAATTCTTGACGCTGTTTACAGATCTTCAAATTCGGGTAAAGAGGTCACATTATAATAAAAAGGAAGGCAAAACAATGGATATCAAAATTTTCGACAATGCGGAGCAGATCGCATGTGCGGCGGCTCAGCTTTATAAGGATCTTGTTGCAGACAAGCCGAACGCGGTTCTCGGTCTTGCAACGGGCGCAACTCCCGTACCTACATACAAGAAGCTCATCGAGCTTTACAACAACGGCGAGATCAGCTTCAAGGACGTTACGACATTCAATCTTGACGAATACTGTGATCTGGACAAGCATGACAAGAACAGCTACTACACCTTCATGCATGAGAATCTTTTCAATCATGTTGATGTCAAGGAGGAAAACGTAAACTTCCTTGACGGCAACGCTGAGGACTGCGACGCAGAGAGCAAGCGCTACGCCGAGGCGATCAAGGCGGCAGGCGGAATCGACCTCCAGCTTCTCGGAATCGGCACAAACGGCCACATTGCTTTCAATGAGCCTGCCGATAAGTTCACGGACGAGGCTTTTAAGGTAACTCTCACTCAGAGCACGATCAATTCAAATCAGAAATATTTCGGCGACGTTCCGATGCCGAGATATGCAATGACAATGGGCATCGGCTCGATCATGCGTTCAAAGAAAATTCTTCTCATCGCAACGGGCGAGAGCAAGGCGAAGGCGATCAAAGCAATGGTTTCGGGCGAAATCACGCCGCAGATCCCGTGCTCGATCCTCAATGAGCATAAAGACGCTGTCATCATGCTCGACAAAGCGGCGGCAAGCCTGCTTTAATAAATACTCTGATTTAATAAAGAACATGACAAAATCGACTTCATTGATTTTGTCCGCAGCAGTTCAAAGGTCAGAGGCTATCAATGCGGTGTTTCATATGCCGAGGGCTTCCGCCCGGATATGCACTACGGCAGAATGACAACTAAAAGATTTTTACCGTAAAAAAAGCGGCAGTATCCATTATGTGATCACTGCCGCTTAATTATTTTTGACAAAACAGAGCACAAAATGTCAGGAAAAAGGAATTGCCCCCTGCTATAATGAATTCACACGGAAGGGAGAGGTCATATGGACTGGATATCGGGAATTCAACAGGCTATCAACTACACCGAGGAGCACCTCTGTGAGGAAACGGACTACGACGCTATCGCGCGTCAGGCGGCGTCGTCAACGTTCCACTTTCAAAGGGCTTTCGGCATGATATGCGGATTTACCCTCGGCGACTACATTCGCATGCGCCGTTTGTCATTGGCGGCTGAAGCGCTGCAGCACGGCAAGGACACAAAAATAATTGACGTTGCGTTGAAGTACGGCTACGAATCCCCCGAGAGCTTCACCAGAGCATTCACGCGTTTTCACGGCATAACTCCATCGCAGGCGAAGCGCGGCGAAACAGTCCGTTCGTTCTCACGGCTTTCCGTTAAACTTATTTTAGACGGAGGTAATTTTATGGATTACAGAATCGAGAGAAAGGACTCGTTCAAAATTGTGTGCAAGAAGAAGCACGTCAACAAGCCGCAGGGAGACACCGCAACGGCGGACATTTCAGCCTTTTGGAGCGAGGTCAGCAGCGACGGCACGGTTGAAAGATTGACAAAATATGCCGATTTCAGCGAGCTTCACGGCATACTCGGCATATGCTTCACGAGTGACATGGCGAATTCGGGCTTCCCGTACGGAATCGGTGCGGTGTACAACGGTGTGCCGCTTGACGGTGATGAATTTGAGATCGTAGAGATTCCGGCATACACATTTGCAACATTCCCGTGCAGGGGCAAGATGCCCGACGCGTTTAAGGAGACGTTCAAGCGAATCTGCACGGAGTTTTTCCCGCAGAGCGCAACGTACGAATACGGCAACGGGGTTGAGATCGAGGTCTACCCGTCCGCCGATGTCAGCAATCCCGATTATTACTGCGAAATCATGATCGCGGTAAACGAGAAGAAATAAGGACATGAAAACAGCCGCTCAGGCATTACGCTTGGGCGGCAAGAAAAGTTTGCACAAACCTCTCGGCTCCCCTGTAGGGTAGCGAAGTGTCGGCGCGGTAGTGAATGACAGTCCGGTGGACTGTCAGAGCCGCGACGTGACCGAGCCGCAGCGAGACGCTGTCACGACTCGTCCGTGGCTGAGGGGTTTGGCTCAAGAGAAAAGATAAAAGTGAAGAGTGAAGAGAAACGGTGGCTTTGCGTTGCAAAGCATTAAAAAGTCAGCAGAAACCGACCAAGGCTTCCCCTTGAGGGGAAGCTGTCGCGTAAGCGACTGATGAGGTGGAAAGGTTCGACTTTTATTTAGTTTAATAATGAGCTGAAAATTCGCCACCTCATCCGAGCGGCGCAATCCGCCGCCCACCTTCCCCTCAAGGGGAAGGCTGTTAAATTTTCAGTAAAAACTTATACTCGGCTCCCCTGTAGGGTAGCGAAGTGTCGGCGCGGAAATGGGGCAAAACTATAGCTTTATCCTGCCAACATTAAAAAATAAGAATAATTTATTAAGAATTTGTTGCAAAATGTTGACATCGCTGAATAATAGTGATATAATCCGTTTATCGAAAACAGAATATGGTTCTGAGAATAACTCAGGATGATGGAGGCGCGGTGCTTTACAAGTAACTTTCGCAGGGAAGGCAACTCAGAAAGTGAAAAGACTGACCGCCGAAGCGTGGGGATCTGCCTTGTGAACCATAGCTGGGACGTTGCAGAATATGCAACGGACTGTCACAACTTGTATGTGGAGTGCTGTCATGTAGTAATGGTCGTTATGACATGGTTGGTATGAATGTACGGAACCATGTCGTTTTTTATTTTAATTCAGGAGGGTTTATTGTGAAAAAATCCAAGAAAATCATTTTGGCGATTGCTTGCGTTGTCATTGTAGCAGTTCTTGTTTTCGCCAAGGTCTCGGGCGGTTCGCTTTCAACAGTAAAGTGTACCGACTGCAACGGCACAGGAATTGTCGAGCAGGTTGAATGTGAAACCTGCGGCGGCGAGGGCGAGGTCAGAGCTTCCTATTGGGCTCTCGTTCCCCCTGTAATCGCTATCGCACTTGCTCTTATCACCAAGGAAGTTTACAGCTCGTTGTTTGTCGGTATTCTCGCCGGCTCAATTCTCGGCTCGGACTTCAAATTCACCAAGACAATGGATATCCTTGTCAATGACGGACTTATCGGCGCCGTTTCGGGCACGGCAGGTATTTTTATCTTCCTCGTTGTTCTCGGCGCAGTTGTTGCCCTTATCAATAAGGCAGGCGGTTCCGCCGCTTTCGGTAAGTGGGCACAGAAGCACATCAAGACACGTTCAGGCGCAATGCTTGCGACCTTTGCTCTCGGTGTTCTCATCTTCATCGACGACTATTTCAACTGCCTTACGGTCGGTTCGGTTATGCGTCCCGTTACTGACGGACATAAAGTTTCCAGATCGAAGCTTTCCTACCTCATTGACGCTACAGCGGCTCCTGTCTGCATGATCGCTCCGATTTCCTCATGGGCGGCGGCTGTTTCCTCATACGCCGAGGAGGGACAGGGAATTTCGCTCTTTATCAGAGCCATCCCGTTTAACTTCTATTCACTTCTTACCTTCGTATTCATCATCGGCATTACGCTCATGAAATTTGACTACGGCCCGATGAGAATTCACGAGGTCAACGCAAAGACTAAGGGCGACCTTTACACCTGCGGCGACAAGGCTGAGGTTGAGGAGGAAAATCCGTCATCAAACGGTAAGGTTATCGACCTTGTTCTTCCGATCGTTGTACTTATCGCAGTTTGCGTATTCGCACTTGTTTATGTCGGCGGAATCTTCGACGGCAGCAACTTTGTTGACGCTTTCTCAAACACGGATGCAACCGTTGGTCTCCCATGGGGCAGCATTATCGCTCTTGTATTCACAATCGTATATCTTTGCGCAAGAAAGCTTGTTTCGTTCAAGGAAGCTATGGAGTGCATTCCCAAGGGCTTCATCGCCATGGTTCCTGCAATCCTCATTCTTACATTTGCAACATCTCTTAAGAACATGACAGCGGTTCTCGGTGCAAAGCCGTTCGTTGCCGACGTTATGTCCAGCGTTGCAGGTGATTTCCAGAACTTCCTTCCGGCTATCATCTTCCTTGTTGCCTGCTTCATCTCATTTGCAACAGGTACATCATGGGGCACCTTCGGTATTCTTATTCCGATCGTTATCGCAATCTTCCCGTCAGGCGCAATTCAGACAATCGGTATGTCCGCATGCCTTGCAGGTTCTGTTTGCGGCGACCACTGCTCACCGATCTCCGATACAACTATCATGTCCTCGGCAGGCGGTCAGTGCAACCACCTCAACCACGTTTCGACTCAGCTTCCGTATGCAATCTCCGTTGCGGCTATCTCGTTCGTAATGTATATTGTTTCGGGCTTCATTCAGAAGGCATATATCGTTCTTCCGATCGGTATTGTTCTTACAATCGCATTCCTCTTCGTAATGAAGATGGCTATGGTCAAGAAGTACGGCAAGGAAAACGTATAATAAATAGGCTGATTCAAAGGCTGTCGCAGAAATGCGGCAGTCTTTTTTTGATGTTAGATGTGACTAAAGTGAGAGATTTGCTGACATTTTAACAGCCTTCCCCTTGAGGGGAAGGTGGGCGGCGGATTGCGCCGCTCGGATGAGGTGGTGAGTATTTATCCTATTATTTAATAAAATTAAACTTTAAATTTTCCACCTCATCACCGTCTTACGACGGAGCGTCTCGCTGCGGCTCGGTCACGCTCCGGCTCTGAACGTCCACCGGACGTTCATTCACTACCGTCGCGCCGCTTCGCTACCCTCAAGGGGAAGCCTTGGTCGGTTTCTGCTGATTTTTTAAATGCTTTGCATCGCAAAGCCGCCGCTTCTTTTCTCTCTTCTCTTTTATCTTTTCACTTGAAACAAACCCCTCAGTCACGGGCAAGCCGTGCCAGCGTCTCGCTGCGGCTCGGTCACGTCGCGGCCCTGACAGTCCGCCGGGCTGTCATTCACTACCGCGCCGACACTTCGCTACCCTACAGGGGCGCCGAGAGGTTTCTGCCAAAGCCGTCTGTCGCAATGGGGCGGAAAAGGTCTTTTTTTGCCGCAAGGGGTCACAAAGCCGTTTTCAGTCGGAATAACGTGTACAATTGACTATGTATATGATATTCATGCCGAAAAGGAGGACACCATGGAAGAAAAAAAGACAAGCTTCGTTTTGCCGACCGATTGTCTTGAGGATCTTGCCGATTTTTCCTATGCCGAGGCAGGGGAGCTGTTCAATGACATTCTCCGCTATGTTGACGGGCAGGGAGAGCCTGAGCTTGAGGACAGAGCGATGAGAATGTTTTTCAGACGGGTCAAGCGATACATAGACAGCTCGAAAGCAAACTACGATAAAAAGGTGCAGACAAACAGAATAAACGGCGCAAAGGGCGGCAGACCGAAGAAAAGCGGCGGAGAAAATCCAACGCTTGCCGACAAAACCGAACGGTTTTCGGAAAAAGCCTATACTGAGTCTGAGACTGAGTATAGGTCTGTATCTAAGTCTGAGTATGAGTGTGAGTCTGCGTCTGACGGCGGCGCGCGCACGCACACGAAAAAATACGGCGAAAATAAAAATGTTGAGCTGACAGAGGAGGAGTTCGAGCGTCTGGCTGAGCAAATGGGAGCCGGCAAGCGCGACGAATACATCGAAAATCTCGGCAACTACATGGCTTCGACGGGCAAGACCTATTGCAATCACTGCGCGACGATTCGCAGCTGGTTCAGACGTGACGGCGGCAAAAAGCCGACGGCGAGCTACGACGTCAGCGAGTTTGTTGCCCGAGGGGAAAGACTGCCCGTATACAAGAGCAAAACGGATTCTTCATAAGCGAATTTTGCATAAAAAAACTGCCGCAAACCTGAATCTGCGGCAGTCTGACGTTTGATCAGAACGATATTCTCATTATATTTTTGCCCAGAGCCGTTGACTTGGACTCTTTCTCGAATATTGCGTAGTAATCTCTGATATTCGTGACATCGTTGATCGAGAGCATGAGCCTGAGAATACGCTCACGGAACTCGGGAATCGTGAGAAGCTCGACCGCCTTTTCAAAGTCACAGCGGACGCTTCTTGTCGTTCCTCTTATCGAAATGCCGTGCTCAAGCACCATTCTCGTGTTAAGCGGAACATTGTCGTTGGCAACGCCCGAAAGAATGAGCTTTCCGCCCGAATAGAGCTTGTCGATGGCTTGATTCGCGGCTATGCCCGATGCGTTTCCGCCGACAGCCTCAATGGCAACCGACATGCGCGGAAGCGGATCAATGTCGTTCGAATAATAAACGTTTGCAAAGTCGAACATGTCAAGCTTTTCCTTGTTCAGTCCGACGATGTTTACGTCACAGCCGAAGCCGTATTTCGCAACAAGAGAGATGATATAGCCCATTATTCCGTCGCCCCAGACGGTCACGCTCTTAACAGCCTCACCCTCGGTGAAGCCCGCGCGTCTCATTGCACAGCAGCCTACGGAAATAAGCTCGGAGAAAACCGCCTCGGGACCTATCTCATCGGGAATCGGGATCATATATTCATGCTCAAGGTCGATAAGCTCCTTCGAAAAGCCGTCATAGTTGCTCGAGCAGAACTTTGATTCGGGACAGTAATTGTCAAGCAGGTGAGGGTTGTTCCTGACGCAGACCTCGCACTTCGTACCGTCGCAGTCCGACTTGCGGCAGGGGAGGAGAACGACGCGCTGACCGCTCTCAAGCTTGCCGCTCTTGTCGCGGATGACAACACCCGTGGCCTCATGAATAAGGCTCATGGGGAATTTTCTCTTGAGTATGCGAAGGCTTCTGTTGCCGAGGTAGTAGCGGATATCCGCCTTGCACACCGCTAGATAATCGGGGCGGACGAGGACGTTATCGTTTCTTATGTCCTCGACAAATATTTCAAATCGCTTGGGCTCTGTAATTTTGTAACTTTTTGCAAACAAAATTAACCAATCCTTTCTGCCTTATCTTCCTGCTCTGACGATGGATTTAACAAGGAGAAGATCCTCCATTGTCGTGATCTTCATGTTGAGCTTGTCGCCCATAGCTATGCCGATCGGAATGCCTGCCGAAAGAACAAGTCCGCAGTCGTCAGTCATGACGGGGCGCTTGTCCTCGGGGATAGCGAAGTAATCGTCATAGGCCTTTCTGACGATGGAATACTTGAAGGACTGGGGAGTTTGACCGAGATAAAGCTCTTTCCTCAGAGGGATCGAATCGAGAGTTTTCTCGTCAACGCTCTTGATTATCGTATCGTGCGCGGGAATGACAGTGTCGCATGCGCCGAATTCCTTGACCTTTTCAATGTTCTCGTTGATGATCTTCTGAGAAACGAGCGGTCTTGCAGCGTCATGAATGATAACGTAATCGTCACCCTTGCACTCCGCCTGAATGGCATTGAGCGCATTGAGCGAGGATTCCTGACGGGAAGCGCCTGCGTCGGCGATCCAGCGAACCTTGCGGATGTCATATTCCTTGAGCCACATGGTAAGATCCTCCTGCCAAGCCTTGACGCAGACAACGCAGATCGCGTCGATCTTCTCGTTTATCTCAAAGGCTTCGAGAGTGTGGATGATAACGGGCTTGCCGTAAATGTCGATGAACTGCTTCGGACGGTCAACCATACCCATACGGCTTCCCGAACCGCCTGCAAGAACTACTGCTATATTCATAATGTAATTACCTCTATTCGTAATTTTTATGTAACCGATGGCTACTTACAAATTATACTATACCCTTTTTTATTTGTCAACAAACCCCGACGACGTATATTTATCTATTTTGCGGTTGAAAAAAGTTTTATTATATTGTATAATTGATTAAATTTAGCGCAGTGTCGGCGACTGAGGACGGACGCTTTATCAGGCTTTAATCTTTATCCCCTCCGTCGCTCATGCGACACCTCCCTTTGATTCAACCAAGGGGAGGCTTGAAACATGACGTCAATTTATTTGATTATACGATAAAGTCAGCAGAAACCTCTTGGCTCCCCTGTAGGGTAGCGAAGCGGCGCGACGGTAGTGAATGAACGTCCGGTGGACGTTCAGAGCCGGAGCGTGACCGAGCCGCAGCGAGACGCTGTCACGACCTTGTGTCGTGACTGAGGGGTTTATTTGAATATTGATTAAATCTGTTTAACCCCTCCGACTTCGGCGCAATCCGCCGAAGCCACCTCCCCTAAAGGGGCGGCAAGGGAAAGACGGCGCAAACTTCCGAAGCTGACTGAGGGGTTCATAAAGTAGCTTAAATAACCTTATAAAAAATCATCTGAAAAAAGGGGGTATAATATGATTTTTTCATCGACGACGTTTTTATTTTTATTTTTGCCGATCGTACTGATCGCATATTATAACCCCATTTTCAAATCCCTGCCCTTTAAGAACGCGGTGCTGATCGTTTCGAGCATTTTCTTCTACGCGTGGGGCGAGCCTGTTTACGTTCTTCTGATGCTCGGCTCGATCCTCATTAACTGGGCGCTCGGACTGGCAGTCGATAAAAACCGTGACAGCAAAAAGGGCAAGGCGGCGCTGACTGCGTCGGTCATCGTCAATATCGGAATGCTTTTCGTGTTCAAGTATCTGACCTTTACGCTCGAAAATATCAATGCGCTTCTGCACACGAGCCTTGACACGCTCAGCATCACCCTGCCGATAGGTATTTCGTTCTTCACGTTCCAGGCAATGTCGTATGTTATCGACGTTTACCGCGGCGACGGCGAGGTGCAGAAAAATCCGTGCAATGTTGCGCTCTATATCTCATTCTTCCCTCAGCTCATCGCAGGCCCGATCGTGCGCTATCAGACGATCGCCGATCAGATAAAGGAACGGCATGAAAATTTTGATCAGTTCACGGACGGCGTTTACCGCTTCATGATAGGCTTCGTGAAAAAGGTGCTTATCGCAAATAACGTTGCGATAGTTGCCGACGGAATATTCGACGGCGAGGTTGGCTCCGTTTCGTCCGCATGGCTCGGAGCGCTTGCTTACACCTTGCAGATACTTTTCGATTTCTCGGGCTACAGCGAAATGGCGATAGGCCTCGGAAAGATGTTCGGCTTCGAGTTCCTTGAAAATTTTGACTATCCGTATGTTTCAAAATCCGTTTCCGAGTTCTGGCGCAGGTGGCATATCTCGCTCGGAACATGGTTCAGAGATTACGTTTATTTCCCGCTCGGCGGAAGCAGAGTTAAGAAAAAATCAAGACTTGTTTTCAACCTCTTTGTCGTATGGACGCTGACGGGAATCTGGCACGGCGCGAACTGGACCTTCCTTGTCTGGGGCTTGTTTTATTTCGTAATTCTTACGCTCGAAAAGCTCACGGGCTTTACGAAAAAGCTCGGTGTGTTCAGCCATGCTTACACAATGCTCCTTGTAATAATCGGCTGGGTCGTTTTCAGAGCGAAGGACATTTCCTCCGCACTTTCGTACCTCGGGGATATGTTCGGCTTCGGCTCACTTCCGCTCTATGACAGCACGACGGTGTTCTATCTTTCAAACTACAGCTTTTTCCTTGTGCTCGGAATAATTTGCTGTTTCCCGATAGTCCGTGCGCTGAAGAAAAAAATCAACACGGACAAGCCCGTTTATACGGTCGTTTCGGGAATTTTACTTATTGCTTTGTTCTTGATCTCGGTCACATACACGATCAAGGGCACCTACAATCCGTTTATTTACTTTAATTTCTAACGAAAGGACGGCGAAATGCAGATGAAAAAATTCAAGTCGAAATACGTCATCGGAATACTGTTCATTTGCATTATTGCGTTCTTTTTCGGCTCGGTCTGCTACAGAACCTATCGCGCGCAGAGGTACTTTGATTACGGCGAGGAAAATGTGAATACCTCTCAGACTGAAGCTCCCGCCGAGGCTGTTGCCGCAAAATGGGAGAGCGATTACCCGTTCGGCGAGTACAAATTCGAGCCTTCGGTCAAAACCGAAACGGCGGACACCGAGACGGTACAGGAGACTGCAACGGAGGGTTCGCGCTACCTTTCGCTTGTGAACAAATTCAAGGACAGCATAGACTACTACACGACGAGGCTTCTGCCGCTGAGAATGAAATATGTTGAGGCGAACGCGCTTTTCTGCAAGACGGTCGGAATGAAAACCGTAAGCGGCACCGACTCGGTCGTTGTTATGAAAAACGGCTATCTGACCTTTGACAATTCAAAGCCCGAGGACGCAACGGCGCAGGCGGAAAGCGTTGAATGGTTTGAAAAAATAATGAAGGAAAAGGGAATTGACTTCCTTTATGTTCAGTACCCGACAAAGGAGCATGAGGGCGACGGTCAGCTCCCCGACGGTGTGCTTGACGCGGCGAACGGGACGGCGGACAGCCTTATCTCGGGACTTAAAAAGAGGAACGTAAACTATTTTGACATGAGAGACGCTCTCGGGAAAAAGGGCGGCGACTGGTACGCGAATTTTTTCAAGACCGATCACCATTGGAAGCCCGAAACGGGAGTGTGGGCGGCAGGGCAGATTACCGAAAGGCTCAATTCCGACTTCGGTTATTCGCTCGATACCTCCGTCGGCAATCTGAATAATTACAACGTCAGCGTTTATGAAAAGTATTTTCTCGGCGCGCAGGGCAGGGTGGTAACGCTCTCGTATGCCGACCCCGAGGATATAAGTCTGATTTACCCTAAGAAGGCGACGAAGCTGACAGTTCAATACAACAAGGACGAGCCGACCGAGGGCAATTTTGAGGACGTTATTTTCAACAAGGAGTACCTCAACAATACCGATTATTACAATTATTCGTCCTATTCCGCTTACCTCAACGGCAACAAGGATCTGACGAAGATAACGAACGGCAATTGCAAAAACGGCAAAAAATTGCTCATCATCGGCGATTCCTACAATAAATGCGTTGCTCCGTATCTTGCCGAAACGTTTGAGCAGACCGTTCTGCTGGACAGGCGCTATTTCGACGGCAGTGTAATTGATTATATTGACAAAATGAAGCCCGATGCGGTCATTATTGCTTATACCGCAACTCTCATCGGCTCGACAGAGGGTCACAACTCAACATTTAATTTCGAATAAGCTATTTACTTTTGCGTTTTAGTGTGGTAAAATATATAAATGAGAGTTAAGGATAAGCAGTTTTTAGACAATACGGAGATGTATGTATGGAAAAAAAGATCAGAGACAATAACACCGACTTCTTTTTTGAAGCGCTGCTCAAATTGAAAACGGTTGACGAATGCTACGATTTCTTTGAGGATCTTTGCACGGTCAACGAGCTGAAGTCGATCTCACAGAGAATCGTCGTTGCAAAAATGCTCCGCGAAAAGAAGGTCTACAGCGAGATCGTCGAGGAGACGGGCGCAAGCACCGCAACGGTCAGCCGCGTCAACCGCTCGCTTCAGTACGGTACGGGTGGATACGACCTTATATTTGAGCGAATGAACGGAGAAAAGTCAGAATGAGCGGCTACAATGCGTTTGCAAACGTTTATGACAAGCTGACGGATAATATCGAATACGAAAAGCGTGCCGATTATATCAGTGCGCTTTTTGAGCGTTACGGGGTAAAGGGCAAGGAGCCGGTTCTCGACCTTGCCTGCGGAACGGGAAGCCTGACGGTCGAGCTTGCCAAGCGCGGGTACGACATGATCGGTACCGATTCCGCCTACGCGATGCTTTCTCAGGCGCAGAACAAAAAATATGCCGAAAATGTCGATGCGCTCTTCCTCTGCCAGGAGATGACCGAGCTTGACCTCTACGGCACGATAAGCGGCGCGGTCTGCATGCTCGACAGTCTGAATCACCTTGAGAGCGCCGAGGACGTGAAAAAGACGATCGAAAAGGTCGGACTTTTTATGGAGCACGGCGGAATATTTATTTTTGATGTGAATACAATATATAAGCACAGGAAAATTCTCGCCGACAACACGTTTGTCTATGACTGCGACGACGTTTACTGCGTCTGGCAGAACAGCCTCAACGAGGACGACAGCGTGGATATTTCGCTCGATATTTTTGAATACGAGGACGGCGCATATTACCGCAGTGCGGAGGAGTTCACGGAACGGGCATATCCGCTTGAGGATTATAAGAAATGGCTCGCCGACGCGGAATTTGAGGTACTGCACATCTATGATGAAATGAGCGACCGTGAGCTGAATGACGAAACCCAGCGCGCCGTGTTTGTGGCACGGTATGAGGGGTATAAAAAGAAAGAAAAATGATAAAGTATAACGGTGATTTAATTTCGAGGGCAAAGAATTTACGAAAGGAATCTACACCGCAGGAAAGAAGATTGTGGTATTGCTTTTTAAAAGATTATCCGATAAAATTTTGCAGACAAAAGGTAATAGAAAACTATATCATTGAATTTTATTGTAACGAAGCAAAGATAGCAATAGAAATAGACGGATCTCAACATTATGAAAGCGCTAATAAAGAATATGATGATGTGTGTACGGCTAAACTTGAGCAGTACGGAATAAAGGTTTTGAGGTTTTCAAATTACGAAATAAACACATATTTTTATGAGGTCTGTGAAAGTATAGATAATGAGATAAAGCAAAGGACATGATTGTTTTTTGCTAATTGTATTAAGGTGCAGTTTTTTCTTGCCTCCCCTGCAGGGGAGGTGTTGAGCGAAGCGAAACGGAGGGGTTAATTATTGAGATAAAAGAGAATAGAGAAGAACGAAGAGAAAAGGTTTTATTATAATGCTTTGCAATGCAAAGCCACCGCTTCTTTTCACTCTTCACTTTTATCTATTCTCTCGGAACAAAACCCCTCAGTCGGCTTCGCCGCCAGCTTCTCGCTGCGGCTCGGTCACATCGCGGCTCTGACAGTCCACCGGACTGTCATTCACTACCGCGCCGACACTTCGCTACCCTACAGGGGAGCCGAGACAAATTTCATAAAAATCGACAAAACACATGTTATATAAAATCGGAGGAACGATAAAATGGATAAACTTGTAAGATGTATTTCGCGGGACGGTACGCTCGTCATCATGGCGGCGGACACGACCGATATGGTTGAAAAATCACAGCAGATCCACAAGACCTCGGCGGTTACGTCGGCGGCGCTCGGCAGGCTTCTCACTGCGTCGAGCCTTATGGGCAGTATGCTCAAGGGCGAGAACGAGAGCATCACGCTGAGGATCAACGGCGGCGGCCCTGCGGGTACGGTCATGGCTGTTTCGGACAGCAGCGGCAACGCAAGGGGCTACGTTCAGAATCCCGTTGTCGAAATTCCGCTCAATTCAAAGGGCAAGCTTGACGTTTCGGGCGCGGTCGGCACGGACGGCTCGCTGACAGTCATCAAGGACCTTTGCCTGAAAGAGCCTTACGTCGGTCAGATTCCGCTCGTGAGCGGTGAAATTGCCGAGGACATCACAAGCTATTACGCGATCAGCGAGCAGATCCCGTCGGTGTGCGCTCTCGGCGTGCTTGTCAACCCAGACCTTTCGATCAAGGCGGCAGGCGGCTTTATAATTCAGCTTCTTCCGACGGCGATGGACGACACGATCGACGCTGTTGAGCGCTGTATAAAGGACATTCCGTCCGTGACGGCGATGCTTTGCGACGGACTCAGCCCCGAGGAGATATGCAAAAGGGTTCTCGGCGAATTTGAGCTTGACGTTCTCGACACATCAAAGCCCGAGTACAAATGCAATTGCTCGCGCGAGAGGGTAGAGGCGGCGCTTATTTCAACGGGCGCACAGTCGCTCGAGGAGCTTTCCAAAGAGGAAAACACGGAGGTCTGCTGTCAGTTCTGCGACAAAAAATATGATTTCAGCGGCGAGGACATAAAGCGCCTTCTGAAATCCGCAAAGAAAAAATAAAAACTCTCAAAAAGGTATTGACAAAACGCTTATATTATGGTAAAGTATTCAATGTCGCTGCGGTACTGAGCAACGACGTTAGGAAACATGGCGAATGGGAGCATAGCTCAGCTGGGAGAGCATCTGCCTTACAAGCAGAGGGTCACAGGTTCGAGCCCTGTTGT
>CAKSSJ010000041.1 GCA_934488615.1 uncultured Eubacteriales bacterium
ATCTTATCGGCTCTCTGCTTGCCCGTTTCGGCAGGGCTAAGGTTGCTATGCCGGGCGGCTGTAATTTCGGCGTCCGTCCGATCGACCAGCATATCAAGGGCTTTGAGATTCTCGGCTCAACCGTAACTCTCAAGGAAAACGCTATGATCGACGTCGAGGCACCCGACCTTACGGGCGGTCTTGTCTATTTCGATGTGGTTTCCGTCGGCGCAACGATCAATCTCATGCTCGCCGCCGTTAAGGCAAAGGGACTGACGATTATTGAAAATGCCGCCAAGGAGCCGCATATCGTTGACCTTGCAAACTTTTTGAATTCTATGGGCGCAGACGTCAGAGGCGCAGGTACGGATGTTATTAAGATCCGCGGCGTTGAGCATATGCACGGCTGCACCTATTCGATAATTCCCGATCAGATCGAGGCAGGCACATTCATGGTTGCCGCAGTTGCAACGCAGGGCAATGTTCTTGTCAAGAACGTTATCCCGAAGCATCTTGAGTCGATTACCGCAAAGCTTATTCAGTGCGGCGCAACGGTTGAGGAATATGACGATTCGGTTCGCGTTATCGGTAACGGCAGACCCGGAAAATGCAACGTTAAGACGATGCCTCATCCCGGCTTCCCGACCGACATGCAGCCGCAGTTTGCAACAATGCTCTCAATTGCCGACGGTACAAGCATTGTATCCGAGGGCGTTTGGGACAGCCGTTTCCAGTATGTAGAGCAGCTTGCAAGAATGGGCGCTAATATTTCCGTCAACGGCAAAGCGGCTACCATTGAGGGCGTTGAATATCTCAACGGTTCTCCCGTTAAGGCTGACGACCTCAGAGCAGGCGCGGCAATGCTTATTGCAGGCCTTATCGCAAGGGGAACGACCTCAATCGAGAACATAGTTTATATTGACCGCGGTTATGATAACGTTGTCGGCAAGTTCCGCAATCTCGGCGCAGACATTGTCCGAGTCAGCGAGGAGGACAAGCCCAAGGTTTTGGAAAATACACAGGTAGGTTAAATTATAAGTTAATTTTATGCCCCGATTTGCTCGGGGCAATATTTTTGACAAACAGGAAGGTACATATGGCTCGTTTTTGTTCACTCTTTTCTTCAAGCAGCGGTAACTGCACATATATAGGCTCATCGGGCGGAGGAGTGCTCGTTGACGCGGGAGTGAGCGCAAAGCAGATCTCATTGAAGCTCAACAGCATCGGTGTAAGCGAAAAGGACATCGGCGCCGTTTTTGTTACACATGAGCACAGCGACCACGTTAAGGGTCTGCGCGTCTTTGCGTCGAAATATAATATTCCCGTCTATGCGACCGTGGGAACGATTCGCGAGCTTGAAAAGATGGGCATTATAAACGGTAAATTCCCCGTTATTCCGATCGGTGACGGCGTTGAATGTAACGGTCAGCTTGTTGTTCCGTTCCATACCTCACATGACGTTGCCGAAAGCTGCGGCTATTCCGTCACGACGAGCGACGACAGGCGGATCTGTATTGCGACCGATACGGGAATCGTTACCGACGAAATGAGGGCGGCGCTGACAGGCTGTGACCTTGCGCTTGTTGAGAGCAACCACGATATCGGCATGCTTCGCAACGGCAGTTATCCGTATCTTTTGAAGCGACGTATTCTCTCCGATGTCGGACATCTTTCGAACATTGCATGCGGCGATTTTGTTACCGAGCTTGTAAAAAGCGGCACAACACGTCTTATTCTCGGACACCTGAGTAAGGAAAATAACATTCCGTCGCTGGCATACAGAACGTCAAAATCGGCGCTTGACTGTATGGGTGCGACTGAAAACAGGGACTACATACTCAAGGTTGCAGGCTCGGACGAGTCGGAAACGGTGGTGCTGTGATGTTAGGCGTTACGATAATCTGCGAAGCTAAGCTCAAGGAAAAGTATCTTCGTGACGCTTCGGACGAATATGTAAAGCGCCTCGGCGCATATTGCAGGCTGAATATAATCGAGCTTGCGCCGAAAAAGCTCCCCGAAAATCCGTCGGAGAGCGAAATTGCGAACGCATTGAATGCCGAGGGCAAGGAAATTCTTTCAAAAATCCCGAACGGCGCAAAGGTCTTTTCAATGTGCATTGAGGGCAAGCAGCTCAGCTCGGAAAGGCTTGCAAAGGAGCTTGGCTCCTGTGGCGTGCTCGGCTTCAGCAATGTTGCTTTTATCATCGGCAGCTCGTACGGGCTTTCCGATGAGGTGAAAAAGCGCTCGGATTTCAGACTTTCAATGTCCGAAATGACGTTTCCGCATCAGCTTGCAAGAATAATGCTCCTTGAGCAGATTTACAGGGCTTTTCGCATAAACAGCGGCGGAAAATATCATAAATAAGGCTGATTGTAAAAAAATTCTTTTTAAGGGCTTGACAAGAGAAAAAAGTCGTGTTAAAATTCGTACAAATAAAATATTCAAAGACAATGACGAAGAGGACTTAATGCGGTAGCTTTTCAGAGAGTCGGCGGCAGGTGAGAGCCGATAGGTGAGTTTTAGGTTTGTAGCTTCTGAGTCGGAGGGAAGAAAGATTTTCAAGTAGAACCCTCCCGTAAGGCTGCGTAAAAGCATAGGACTTGTTGGAGTCCGAAGTGGCGTTCAATGAACGCAATTTGAGTGGTACCGCGGGTAGTAAATTAGTAATTACAACTCGTCTCAAGGCAAAGAAGCCTCGAGACGGGTTTTTCTTTTTCTTGACGGATCTTTTTCCGTTATACAGCCCAAAGCTCCCTCGGCATATAAGAATATAGCCGTCGAGACCTTTGAACGGTCTAACGAAAAAATCTCTCGTCAAGATGTAATCGGAGAAAATTGCAACAGTGCATGCAGTACCTATGTACAGCTCCCAAACTGCAAAATCCACTGTGAACAATTTTTTCACAAACCGATTTAAGGTTTCCTTTTACGGTATACGAATTTAATCTCTTTAACCCATCGATGTAAGCAGAAATTTTCCAAGGCTTCCCCTTGAGGGGAAGCTGGCGCGTAAGCGACTGATGAGGTGGAAAAGTTCGAGTCAGATTTCAATAAATAAAGAGATAAAATTCCACCACCTCATCCGAGCGGCGCAATCCGCCGCCCACCTTCCCCTCAAGGGGAAGGCTGATAAACAAGATTCAAGGTGTAATCACCTAATCATAAAACAACGAAAGGAATGGTCACAAATGAAAGAAATGACAGGCTTGAATTTCAAGATCAACGAAATGGCTCAGCGTATCAAGGAGCTTCGTGAGATCGTGGGCTTTACTCCTGCCGAAATGGCGGAAAAGACCGACATGACTATCGAGGACTATATCGCCTGCGAGCGCGGCGAAAAGGATCTCACGTTTGCGTTCTTGTACAGATGCGCAATTGCTTTCAACGTTGATGTCAATGATATTATCGAGGGTAAAAGCCCCGTTCTTGCGTCATATACGGTCACAAGGAGCGGCGAGGGTCTCGAAATCGACCACGCTCACGGCATGGAATATTATAACCTTGCGGCGGCGTTCAAAAACAAGATTTGTGAGCCGCTTTTCGTTAGGTGCGACCCGAACGAAGGCAGTGACGATATTGCACTTACGACCCATGACGGTCAGGAGCTTGATATCGTTGTCAGCGGTACTCTGAGAGTTCAGGTCGGCAACCATGTTGAAATTCTTCACCCCGGCGACACGATATATTTTGACAGCTCAACGCCTCACGGTATGATTGCCGTTGACAGGGAAGAAACGACGTTTTATGCACTCGTTTTCAATCCTGCCGGCGAGGTCGTTACACCGAAAAACACTATCGACGACGAATCCCCGAAGCGTTCGGGCACAGGCAAGCGAATTTACCATAACTTCATTCACCCCAAGGAGGACGAAAACGGTAAGATACTTTCTCTTTCATATGAGAACGAGGATAAGTTCAACTTTGCTTTTGACATTGTTGACGGTCTTGGAAAGAAGCTTCCCGATAAGCTTGCAATGCTTCATATTGACAAGAACAAGAACGAGCGCCGCTTCTCATTCAAGGATATGATGGAATATTCCGCTCAGACAGCGAACTATTTCAAGTCGCTCGGCATCAAGAAGGGCGACAGAGTTATGATCGTTCTCAAGCGTCATTATCAGTTTTGGTTCTCGATTCTTGCGCTTCACAAGATTGGCGCAATCGCAATTCCTGCAACGCATCTTCTCCAGGAGCATGACCTTGATTACCGCTTCAATGCGGCAGGAGTAAGCGCAATTCTCTGCACATCGGATGACGACACAGCTCATCAGGTTGACCTTGCGGCGAAAAACTCACCGACGCTCAAAACGAAGATTATTGTCGGCGAACCGAGAGAGGGCTGGCACGACTTTAATGACGAGGTCAAGCTCTTCAGCAAGGAATTTGAACGCACCGAGGACAGCGCATGCGGCAACGATAAGATGCTTATGTTCTTTACATCGGGCACAACGGGCTATCCGAAAATCGCAACCCATAACTTTAAATATCCGCTCGGCCATTTCGTAACGGCGAACTATTGGCACTGCGTAAATCCGAACGGACTTCACCTGACGATTTCCGACACGGGCTGGGCTAAGGCTCTTTGGGGCAAGCTCTACGGTCAGTGGCTTTGCGAGGCAGGCATATTTGTTTATGACTTTGACCGCTTCCATGCCTCCGATATTCTCCCGATGTTCAAAAAGTATAATATTACTACATTCTGTGCACCGCCGACAATGTACAGAATGATGATCAAAGAGGATCTCACCAAGTACGACCTCAGCTCAATCGAGCATGCGACGATTGCAGGCGAGGCGCTCAATCCCGAGGTTTTCCGTCAGCTCAACAAGCTCACGGGACTTAAGGTTATGGAGGGCTTCGGTCAGAGTGAAACAACGCTTGTTGTCGGCAATCTCTTTGGTTCGGAGCATAAGCTCGGCTCAATGGGCAAGCCTGTTCCGACCTTTGATGTTGATATCGTTGACCCCGACGGTAAGAGCGTCGGCGTAGGTCAGGAGGGTGAAATCGTTATCAAGGCGGAGCGTGACAAGGTTCCCTGCGGACTTTTTATCGGCTACTACGGCGATGAGGAAAAGACCTCCGAGTGCTGGCATGACGGGCTTTATCACACGGGCGATGTTGCGTGGCGAGATGAGGACGGCTTCTATTGGTATGTCGGACGTATCGACGACGTTATCAAATCGTCGGGCTATCGCATCGGACCGTTTGAGATTGAGAATGTTATTATGGAGCTTCCGTATGTTCTTGAGTGCGGCGTTTCTGCCGCTCCCGATGAGGTAAGAGGTCAGGTCGTTAAGGCTTCGATCGTTCTCACAAAGGGCACAGAGCCGACCGAGGAACTCAAGAAAGAGATACAGACCTATGTTAAGGAGCACACCGCACCCTATAAATACCCGAGAATTGTTGTTTTCAAGGATGAGCTTCCAAAAACAACGAGCGGCAAGATTATCAGAAATAAGCTGTAAAAAGAAAGGCTGTGACACACTCGTCACAGCCGATTTTTATGCACTTTTATATCGCCGACTTAATGTCCTTAAACTCAATCAGACTTTGGAACGGCGCTTTAGCCGAAGCCTTGTATTCGTTATCGCTGATAGTTACCTTGGAGCAGCTTTGACGAATTATGATTCGTCCTCGTCTCGCTTCCCAATTGCCGCCTTTATTATTGATTTTATTGCCGCAGATTTTGAGATTAGACACGTTCGACGCATCAATGAGCCTGTCATAGAAGCTTTCAAAGCTGTTATTTTCGATGGTTATGTTGTAGAAAAGCGTCGAATCGGCAGAGTGACCGTCGATATTCGTCGAAATACTTATCTGCGCGCCCCATTCAACAACGTTACATTCAACGAAGCTGTTGTTTCTGATAACAAGCCCATTTACACCCGTTCCCTCGAGCCACAGACCCGATGAGATGTCCATGATAACCTTGATGGGATTCGCCATAGTCTTATAGAATCTGTTGTTTTCGCAAAGTCCGTTGTTGCTCTGGAGAAGCAGGCCTCTTGCGCGGTTTTCGTGGAAATAGTTGTCGCTGATAACGTAATTTCCGCTGTCGATACTTCCGTTTGAAACAATACAGTCCTTGACGATATTATCGGGTAATTCCTTATCAAATGTAAGCCTATTGCCGTCAACAGACGTGACTGCTGCACAAAAGCCGAGGTCGCTGAAGTCCTTGCCGCTGAAAATCGCAGTGTCGCCGACGGAAAAATTGTTCGCGTTGGTGTAGATATCAACCGTTTTTTCGTCAAGCCTGTTCGTTACCATTGCGATATTGTCATGAACATTGATGTCGTCATCGCCCATGAAGCTGAAATCACAGCCGCTGATTTTGAATTTACCGTTTGTGTTTGCGATATGTACACCGTCGGCGGTTGCCGAAATTCTGTTATCATCGTGCTCGGGGTCAAGACCGATAACGCAATTAAGCAGCTGAAAACGCTCGGAGCGGTTCTCAATCAGCCAGCCCATACCCGCAATCGCATAGAGCTTAACGTCGGAAAAAGTGACGTTTGATGTGTTGCGAACGTTGAATGCGTTGCCGTCGTAAACATGGTGGCGAAGAAGATAAATTTCACCGTTCGTGTAGCTGTCAAGCAAGCCGTTATGCGTGATTTTCAGCACGTTGCGCTCGGTCTTTTCGACGGTTTTGATCGAACCCGGAAATTGATAGACATAATCCTCTCTGAAATTGTGTCTTGTTCCCGGGGTGAGCGTTTCGGGGTCATATTTGGTAAAAGCCATTATCGGAACATCCGCCGAAACCTCGTCAAGCTCTGTGAATTCAATCTCGAAGCTGTGCGTTTCGGGGTCGGCATTTTTGATTTTCACAAGCGAAGCGAGCCTTGAAGCTTCAAGGTTCCATGTTATGCTGAGACCTCTTATCTCAATGCAGTCACAATTCACAATGTGAAAATAATTCGGGTGCTCAAAAATAAACTGTGCGCCGTCGGCGTCGATGAGGATGTTTTTGAGATTGTCAAGCATGATTGCTTTGTCGGTTCGGAAATGGTATTTGCCGCCGTCAACCTTTAGCGTAGTGTTCGGGTTAGCCTTGCAATATTCGATCGCCTTGCAAAACGCCGAATAATTGTCGCTTGCCGCTGTGCTTACACCGAAATCAGAAGCGTTGACGGTCTTATAGCTTTTCTCGTTCGGTCTTGCAATGTAGAAAACGGAATCATTTACACCGTCAACACGGTCGTAGATGCGTGCTTCGTCGGCTGTCGGTTCGTTTTCAAGGGCGAGATTTTCGGGCGGCTCGACGGGTGTCGGCTCAATCTTAAAAAACGGGGCAATGAGCATCAGAAATGACGTTACGATACATAATAATGTCTGTGTCATTCAGTCACCTCGTTTTGCGCTGATGTGAAACCCGGTCGTGCTTATGACGGCGATTTCAACACCGAGATCGTCGGTTATCGTTATTTCATAGAAGCAGAGCTTTCTGCCCTCTTTTACTTTCTTGCACTCGGCGAAAAGCTTTTTGCCCTTTGATGAGGTCAGGTAGCTGATGTGGCTGTCCGCCGTGGCGGTGAAGCTCTCGGGAGTGTTGGTCGCAACGGCAAAGGCAAAGTCGGCAAGGGTAAACATAACGCCGCCCATGACCTGACCGTGTGCGCCGTAGTGCCGCTTATCAAGGTCGAGACTGCATTTTGAATAGCAGTCATCAACCTCGTCGATTTTTACACCCGTAACCTCAACGGCATATCTGTCTCCCTCAAAAAAGCGGCGAACTTTTTCTATATCTCTCATATAATCAATCCTTTGAAGCTGTTGTTTATTCATCAAAATAAATTGGCTTTCCTGTCTTAGCCGATTCATAGATGGCCTCAAGAATCTGCGTTACAACGAGTGCCTGACTTGCCTTTGTGCGCGGCTCGTGGTCGTTGATAACCGCATCGAGCCATGCTCTCGCTTCAAGCACTGACGGATCCTCGTCGCCGTCGCCGTCATAGAACGCTACTCCGCCCGCGTCAAGGTCGGGCTTGAGAACGCACTGTCTGCCATTCTTGACGAAGTTAATGTTGAGTCCGTCAAACATATCTGCGCCGCCCTCGGTGCCGCAAACCATTGTTATAGCCTCTTTCGGGTTTCTGATGTTCAAAGCCCAGCTGGATTCGAGCATTATCGTTGCGCCGTTCTCCATAACGATGAATCCGAATGCCGCGTCCTCAACCGTGAACTTTTCGGGATCCCAGTCGCCCCAAGCGTTGCCGCAATTCTTCTGATTTTTGAGCTTTTCAAAGGTGGTACCGACCACCATTTTCGGCTTGTAATTATCCATCATCCAAAGGGTGAGGTCAAGTGCATGAGTGCCGATGTCGATGAGCGGACCGCCGCCCTGTTCATACTCGTTGAGGAAAACGCCCCATGTCGGAACCGCACGGCGGCGAAGCGCAATAGCCTTGCCGTAGTATATTTCGCCGAGCTCGCCGTCCTCACACATTTTTTTGAGATAGAGCGAATCGGCTCTCCAACGTGACTGGTAGCCGATAGTGAGCTTCATGCCTGTCCTCTCGGAGGTTTCAAGCATCTTCTTAGCCTCTTTATATGTCTTTGCCATCGGTTTTTCGCACATTACATGCTTGCCTGCCTCCATGGCGTCGATCGAAATAAAAGCGTGCGAACGGTTCGGTGTGCAGACGTGAACGACCTCAATATCCTTGTCCTTGAGCAGCTCTTTATAGTCCGTGTAGACCTTTGCGCCCTCAACGCCGTATTCTTCGGCAGCCTTGACGGCTCTTTCCTCAATAATGTCGCAGAAAGCTACCATCTGTGCGTTTTTTATCTTTTTGAGCGAGGGCATATGCTTTCCGTTGGCAATGCCGCCGCATCCGATTATACCTATTTTTACTATTCTGTCCATTTGAAAACTCCTTTATTCGGTTTGTTTTATGATATCATATTGAGTGAAAAAGTCAAGGTGATATGTTCGCAAAATCGGAATACACCCTTGCAAAAAACAGCACTTTATTTTTGGCAAGGCTTGTGATACAATAGATGAGAATAAAGGCGGTGATGCTATGATCAAAACAGTTATTTTTGACCTGGACGGTCTGCTTGTTGACAGCGAATTTATGACATATGAATTTTACAAGGGTCTGCTTGCCGAAAAGGGAGCGGACTTCCCTTTGAAAACGTATACCGACATTTACTGCGGACGTACAGCCGTACGCAACATGACAGAGCTGATTGAAAATTATAACCTGCCGTTTGATGTTGAAAGGGGTATGGAGCTCACCCATGAGGCGGAAAAAGAATATCTGAAAACCAGGGGCGTGCCGCTCAAAAAGGGCGCTAAGGAGCTGCTCGATTTCCTCAAAAGCAACGGCTACGGTATTTACCTTGCTTCGTCGAGCGGAAAAGAGCGAGCACACACGATTCTTTCCGGAAACGGCATAGACGGATATTTCGACGGCGGAGTTTTCGGCGATGAAATAGAGCACAGCAAGCCTGCACCCGATGTTTTCCTCAAAGCAAAGGAAAAGGCTGGGACAAGGGCAGAGGAGTGCCTTGTATTGGAGGACAGCGATGCGGGAATCCACGCCGCATATGCCGCAGGTATTTCGGTTATATGCATTCCCGACCTGAAGCAGCCGTCCGAGGAGTCAAGAAAAATGGCAAGGCTCGTCCTGCCGTCCCTGCTTGACGTTAAAGAAGTGCTTGAGAACAAAGAAATATAAAATAACAGTCTCTCTTGACCCGAATAAGAGAGACTGTTTTGTTATTTAGATAAGTCTGAAGGTCTTGACCTCATGCGGCTTCATGCTGAACTCAAATTCGCCGTTGTTGCACGGAATTTCGTGCTCGTCACATTCCATAAGGTTACATTCGATAACCTTTGAATAGCCGAGGTCGAACCACGCTTTCGCCGTGCAGTGACGTGTTTCGGCTTCATACATTCTGACGATTATGCCGTTGCCGTCCTGAGCGGGCTTGACTGCATCGAGAATAATGCTGTCGCCGTCGATTTTTGCAAATGTGTGACCGATATCACTGCCGCCGTTTGCCTTGACAAATTCGCCGTCAAGTCTGATGTTTTCCTCAAAGCCGAGCCTTACAGTGTCGGCATCACGCCATGTTCCCGAGTGCGGATAGAACGAATATCTGAACGAGTGAATCCCGATATCTCCGACGGGATCGGGAAGAATCGGTCCTCTGAGAAGCGTTATTTTCATCATATTGTCGTGCACGTTGTAGCCGTATTTGCAGTCGTTGATGATGCTTGCACCGTAGCCGCCCTCGGAAAGGTCAGCCCATTTGTGAGCGCAGAACTCGAACTTTGCCTGATCGTAGCTCGTGTTGTAATGCGTCGGATATTCCGCCGCACCGTGAGCAATTTCACAGCTTGCATTGCGGCTTCTGATGTCAACGGGGAATTCCGCCTTGAGCACCTTCTCACGCTCGTGCCAGTCAACTGTCGTGTCAAAATCAACCGTCGGCTTGTCATTTTCGAGAATGATATCCTGAGTGATCGTCGATTTGTGGAATTTTCTGACAATACGGATAACTCCCCTGAGCGGCGAAGCCTCAATGACTTCAATGCTCTCAGCCTTATCGAGAGCCCAAAACTTCATCTGATAGTCAAATTCCATATTCCATGCGCTCTCGTGAACGGGCTTGTCGTGAGAAATTGTGAGCAGGTTGCCCTTGCCTGTGAGAATTTGTCTGCCCGTCTGCTTGTCGATTACCTCGTCGAGCAGTCCGTTTTCGTCAAGAGTGATTTTGAGATATTTATTTTCAAGTGAATTTTTCGTTGCCTTGATTGTATCAAATTCAGCTGTTTCATCGCAGAGGGTGAAAACTCCGTAGCCGAATGCAGGAACGGGATCGGCGTAAAACTCGATATAATGCTTGCCGTCCTCATCGTAAACCTTGCTTGCAAGGAACTTGCCGTCGGAATTTTTGATGCCTTTTGCCGCATACGGAATCTCTGCCTTAACAAGGCCTTTTGTCTGCCAGGTGAGCATATTCCAAACAAGAACCGAATCGTCCTTAACGCTCACATTGTTGAGGATTTTATTCTTGCCGTCACGGACAAGTCTGCCGCCAAGCTCACGAAGCTCGGCATATTCTTCTCTCGTGTTCTCCATTGCCTCGTGAATCGAGGTGCCCGGGAGAATGTCGTGGAACTGGTTGATAAGCAGGATCTTCCATGCCTTTTCCATATCCTCGGCAGGATAATCTCCGCCGAAAACGTTGAGAATTTCGGCATTTCTCATCATAAATTCGCCACGGCGGTTGTTCTTCTTGATGAAAGCCTGACTGGTGAAAGTACCGCGGTGGTTTTCGTAGTAAAGCTCGCCGTCGTAAACAGGGAGCTTGTCAAAATCGCCGTCAATAGCGTGGAAGAACTCCGAAACCTTACCGTTTCTTGTCTTAGGCATACCGGGGAGCTTTTCAAGACGCTTACCGCGCTCAACCTGATTGAACGTGCATCCGCCGCCTCCGTCGCCGTAGCCGAACATACCGCAGGACACGTCAACAATGCTGTTCTGACGGTTATTTTTGCGAAGTGTGGTTATGTACTCGGCATCGTATTCGCTCTGATACGGCTTCTTGCAAAGGTAAGCGAGAATTTCATCTCCGCTGTGTGATCTCCAGCGGAAAACGCTGTACGGGAACTCGTTTGTGTCGTTATAGAAAAGCTTCGAGGTCATGAAATACTTCATACCCGAGCGCTTGATGATCTGCGGAAGCGCCCATGTGAAGCCGAAGCAGTCGGGCAGCCAATAAATATCGGACGAAACGCCGAATTCTTTCATAAAGAACTCACGACCGTAAAGAAGCTGACGAATAAGAGCCTCGCCGCTTGCAATGTTTGTATCCGCCTCAACCCAAGCGTTGCCGACGATTTCCCACTGGCCGTTCTTGACCTTTTCCTTAACACGCTCGTAGATATCGGGATAGTGCTTTTTCATAAAGTCATAGAGAACCGCCTGACTTTGAGTAAACTTGAAATCGGGATAGTTGTCCATGAGTGCAAGATTGTTAGAGAATGTTCTTGCCGTCTTTCTTGTAATCTCCCTGACCGTCCAAAGCCACGCAACATCAAGGTGGCTGTGACCTGCCATAATGATTTCGCCGGGGGAGGAATAGTTGATTTTTTCGATCTCGCCCCAGAGGACGTTGACCGCTTTAGGCACGGAAGCGATAAAGGCTTCGCCGCCGAGGTCAAAATCAAGCTGATGAACCGAATCGTCCATAGCGTTGAAAAGGCGGGACTTAACGTATTCGTCCTCGCAGTGCTCGTATGCGTCCCAGGCGGTCGAGATATCGAACCAATAGCTCTCCGTCAGTCTGTCAACAGCGATAAGCTCCGCCTTGTTGAGCGTGTACTCCATATATTTTGCGCCTGCAATAGCACGGTCGCAGAAGCCTGCACAGTTGACCGCACCCTCAACCTGAATGTTGAGCTTTTCGCCCGGCTTAACGCCGTCCTTGAAAAGAATCTCCGTGCGATGAACCCAGCCGAAGTTCTCCTCCGAGCTGACTGCTCCGACGATTTGACCGTTGATTCTGACAATGGCTTCACCGCCGAAATCAATCGAAAGATATACCTTTTTACCCTCAAACTCGGCAGGCACGGTGATTTCTGATTCAAAATATCTCGTCTCGTCGTAGCCGACCTTCCATCTGTCGCCGAGATACATCTGAATAGGCGGATTTTCGTCAAGAACGATGTTGTTCGGGCTGACGTGTATGCCCGTGTAGCTCTTCCATGAGTCGATTTCAAGGCGATCCGTCACGCAGTACGGCTCAATCTGCCTTATCTGATTTTTGAGTACGTTCGGGTTGAGTGTGTGCATTTTTTACCGTTCCTTTCTTTGGAGTAAGTTGAAATTATATGGTATTTATTGAGTTGCTGTAATTACATAGCCTCCCCTGCAGGTAGCGAAGCGGCGCGACGGTAGTGAATGAACGTCCGGTGGACGTTCAGAGCCGGAGCGTGACCGAGCCGCAGCGA
>CAKSSJ010000042.1 GCA_934488615.1 uncultured Eubacteriales bacterium
CGGCAAGAATAACCGATAACACTTTTCTGCACGTTCGGTGAACTTTTTTCATTAAAACTCCTCCTTATAAATAAGAGTATCCGGTTATTGTGATTATAGCATTTATATTGTGTTTAGTCAATATATTTTTAATTATTTCGTTATATTTTTGGTATATTTTGTATAATATTTTGAAAGCATTGTGCAAATTCTATAAATTAGCGTATAAAAGTCCGAATTTATAAAAGAATATTATTGAGAAACATTTAGGAGATGAAAAAAATGATAGACAAGATCTCATTGATACTGGTTATCATCGGTGCTATTAACTGGGGCTCAATCGGACTTTTCAAGTTTGATATTGTCGGCTGGATCTTCGGCGGTCAGGACGCAATCGTGAGCAGAATCATTTTTACGATTGTCGCACTCGCCGGTATCTGGTGCATTTCAATGCTTTTCAGGGACAAGAGAGAGCTTGAGGTCGGCACTTCGATGGAATAAGAGATCAAAAAACCGCAGGGCGCATCAAACGTCCTGCGGTTTTTTTAAATATTGCTTACTCCGTCAATTACCTGCTCCACACTATCTGCCGTTATCCCGATTGCAGGAGCCGCAACAAGGAAAACAGCGATAATTATCGCAGCAAGAAGATATGCACACCAAAACGATCTTGCATAATTCCTGCGATTGATGTTTCCGTCACTGAAGCAGAAAACGAGGTTAACTATCAGACCTATGACAGGAATAGAAAACAAAATCGAATAGCCGAAATATGCCCAAGGACTGAGCGGTCTGAACTCCTCGGATCCTTTATAATTATATTTTGTCATTTTTATTCTTCCTTTTCTTTATATTTATTCTTCCAAGAACTTTTTAATCGGTGTAAGATCAAGTTCATCGAACTGCTTTATGAACTCGTAAAAGCTCTCTGCGATTTTCTTCACTCCGCCCTTTTCGTTGCTTTCCATATTAAACGGCATAACGGGGTCGTGCACACTCAGACGAAGAAGAAGCCAGCCGTTTCCGTTGTCCTTATCGGCGGAAATTCTCATGCCCTCACGGTTGTCGTCGGCAATCGTCCAGCCGTCCTTGCCCGAATAATATTTTTCAAGCTCCTCGATTATCTTCTCGCCGTATGCTCTGAAATCGTCACACTTGATTGAGAAACGAAGCTCCTTAGCTTCAACGGGCTGCTTGAGCGGAGCAAGAATACTCTTTATCGCTTCGCCCGACTTATCTCTTGCGAGCAGAATTACAATTTTAGTCATAAGATATGCGCCGTCATCAAGATAGTAATTCTCCTTGAACGCCGCATGACCCGAGGTCTCCATGGCAAGGGGGCAGAACTTACCTGCCTTGTTCAATTCAATTTGCTTGTTTATAACGTTTCTGTAGCCTCTCTTAAAGCGATAATGCTCGCCGCCGATCGACTCTATGTACTCTTTCAGTCCGTCCGAGGTTACGGAGTCGGTAACGATAACGCCGCCGTCGTGACCCTCCAAGGCTATGTAGGAAGCGAGCGCAACAAGGCGGTTACGGTTTATCTCCTCGCCGTTATTCTCAACGCAGCCCGCTCTGTCAACGTCGGTATCAAAGATTATTCCGAGGTCGGCATGGCTCTTGACCGTTGCCTTTGAGACAGAATCCATAGCTTCGGCATTTTCGGGATTTGGTATATGATTCGGGAACATTCCGTCGGGGTCAAGGAACTGACTGCCCTCAATATCTGCACCGAGAGGAGCGAGAACATCGGTCGCATAGAAGCCGCCGACGCCGTTGCCTGCGTCAACGATAATCTTGAAGCCTTCAAGCGGCTTGTTATAGTTCTCGGCATTAACGCCTTTCTTTATCATCTCACGCAGATGTGAGCAATAGGTTTTCATGTAGTCATTCTCAACGCAAAGTGTAGGCTCGGCTCTGTATTTTTTGCCGTAAATTTCCTCCGCCGTATTGAGAAGCTCGGCGATGTTTTCGCCCTCAAGTCCGCCATCGGGTGTGAAGAATTTAAGACCGTTTCTCTCCCACGGGTGATGGCTCGCCGTTATCTGAATTGCGCCGTCGCATTTGAGGTCAAGCGTTGACATGAACATGGCAGGAGTTGAGGCAAGACCGCAGCTATAGACTTTAACGCCCTTTGCAGTCAGCGCCGTAATTGCCGCCGCCATGATTCTCGGTCCCGAAACACGGGAATCACGTCCGATAGAAACAGTTATCTCGTTGGTGTATTTTCCCGTTCTTGCGCCGAGCCAGTTTGCGAAGCTTTCGGCAACAGCCATTACAAATTCATCGCTGAGATAGAGCGGCTCATCGCTGAACTGCTCTGCTCCGTAGCCGCGGATATCCGTGCCGCTTTTGAAGCCCTTGAAATTCATTTTAACATCGTCCTTTCGTCTGACATTCTTTCATCTGATATACCTTTTAAGAAAAGATAAAGCTCGGCGTATTCGTCAAAAGCCTTGCCGACTTCATCAATAACTTTTTCGCTTTGCAGAGTTTTGAAATCCGTTCTGACCGCCATATAGCCTATTGATTTCATATTGTAATAGGGTTCAACCTCCGGAACAGGCTCACCCGGCTTTTTCTTTTTATAGTAGTCATTCAAACGGGCAGTACCCACCTTTTCCGCACGGTGAACAGCATGAAGAAATTCCTCGGGACGCTCGATAAGAGCCTTTCTGTAAAGCTCCCAGAACTGAGCGTCGGCATAGTATGTGCCGACACCGTAGCCCCAGCAATCCTGATTGACCTCGAACCACATACAGGGATAATTCACCCATTCATGCTTGTTTCGCATGAACATTACCCAAAGGTGGTCGCGGTACAGCGATTTATCCTTGGTGTAGCGGTTGTCACGCCTGATTCTCGACACCATTCTGACGGGATCGGTAACTATCATGTCGTCAAGCTCAAAGACCTTGCCCCCGAGAGCCATTGCGATTTGACGAAGCGGAACGGTGAAGCCGTCCTTCAGCTCCTGCTTGTGCTCCTCGTAAAAAGCCTTGCTGTTTTCAAATCTGTTCTGCGCCATAAGCGCGAGTGTTTCGGGAAAAATTCCGTCGTATTTCAATTATATCAATCCTCTTTTTGCCATTTCCTCGGCGGCAAGCATTATACCGACCTTGGCACTGTGGAAATTAAGACCGCCCTGCATATAGACGGCATAGGGCTCTCTGAGCGGAGCGTCGGCGGAAAGCTCGATTGAAGCACCGCCCGTGAATGCACCTGCCGACATGATAACCTTGCTGTCGTAGCCCGGCATATCCCACGGCTCGGGCGTAACGAACGAGTCGATCGGCGCACCCTTTTGCATGCCCTGACAGAAGGCTATCAGGTTTTCCTCGTTGCGGAGGAGAACGCTCTGAACGATATCATATCTGTCGTCCGTGCTTTTCGGGGTCGTGCCGAAGCCGAATTCCTCAAAAAGTGCGGCGGCAAAGCGTGCGGATTTAATTGCTTCGCCCACGGTGTGCGGAGCGAAGAAAAGACCCATAAAAAGCTCACGGGAATGGCCGAGCGTTGCGCCGACCTCACGTCCGAGACCCGGAGTCGTCAGCCTGTAGGAAATCTTTTCGACAAGATCCGCTCTGCCTGCGACATATCCGCCTGTTTTGGCAATTCCGCCGCCTGCGTTCTTGATGAGCGAGCCTGCGATTATATCCGCTCCGACCTGAGTCGGCTCGATTTTCTGAGTGAACTCGCCGTAGCAGTTGTCAACCATAACGTCGGCGCTGCTGTTCGCCTTAACAATTTCAATAATCTTCGCTATCTCCTCGCAGGAAAGGCTCGGGCGCAGAGAATAGCCTCTTGAACGCTGAATATAAACAAGCTTCGGCTGTTCCTCCTTTACCCTCTTTGCTATCTCGTCGTAATCGGGCTTTTCGTTTTTGAGGTCAACCTGCTTGTATGTAACTCCGTAATCGGCAAGCGAGCCGTCGCCCTTGCCATCAATTCCGATGACGGAATGAATCGTATCATAGGGAAGTCCCGTAACGCAAAGCATTGTGTCGCCGGGTCTGAGCATACCGAAAAGCGCAACCGCCAAGGTATGCGTACCGCAGGTGAAATTATGGCGGACAAGCGCATCCTCGGCGCAGAAAATATCCGCCGCGACCCTGTCGATCACGTCACGTCCCCTGTCTCCGTAGCCGTAGCCCGTGCTCTCGGCAAACATAGCCTCGCTTACGCCGTTCTTGATAAAAGCGGAAAGCACCTTTTGCTGATTGTATTCGGTAATTTCATCTGTCTTTGCGAAACAGGGCTGAATCTTCTTCAGCGCCTCATCTGCCGCAGAAGCTACCTTTTCGCTCACTTGAAAAAATTCATTGTTCATCGGTTATTATACTCCATTCGTTTTTTACTTCAAATCCAATTGATTTATAAAATTCCACTATGCTGTCGTGCTTGCAGAGAAGCTCGACGCGCTTATTCTTTTCGCTCTCGGCAAGCCGTGTCACAAGCGCTCCCGCCAGTCCCCTGCCCCTGTATTCGGGACGGGTCGCGACCGCTCCGAGAAGCACAGCCGTCTCGGTAGTGAAAAGCTTCATCGCACATGCGACGGTTTTGCCGTCCTCGACAGCAGACAAGACCGAGGTCGCTCCCCTGTTTAGTCTGAACGTTGTGTCCGAGAGCCACGGGAGATAATCCCCCACTCCGACCAGATTCGCCGATTTGATTATATCATAAATTTCCTTCGGACGGAATAGGTTATCCGCCTGAATTTCTTTTATTTCATTTTGATTTTTAATGTATTCTACCACATATCCGTCAAGCGACGGTTTTGCACCCATCAGCTCTGCAATTCTTTTCTCGCATTGAACGGTGCGAAAGCCGACAATTTTCAGAAAAGCATAAACCTCCTCGGCATTCTCGCCCGTTGAGGTGAGCGTTGTGTCGCCGTCAATTCTGCCGATTGCGGAAATTATATTCCCGTTGTCGTCCGTCTGCTTCCAGAATTTCACAAAATCGTAGTCCGTCGAATAGCAATTATAAAGGCATGCAATTCTTGTGCCGAAAACGTCACGACGGCAGAATTCGACAAAATTATTATCGCCCTTTTCGACCGCCTTAAGCATCTGCAAACTCCTCGGCAAGCGCACGGATAATGCGCTCGCTATCTGTTATATCCTCCGCCTTGAGCACGCACGACGGCGAGTGAAGATAGCGGCACGGCATGGAAACCGTAATAGTCTTTATGCCGCCTGCCGTCTTGTGGATAACGCCTGCATTGTTGCCGCCTGCAACCGCCGACTTGACCTGCACCTTGATTCCGTCACGCTTCGCAAGCTCGAAGGCTTTATCAAAAAGCTCTCTCGAATATATCGTGCGCCTGTCCATGAATGAAATAACCGCACCCTCACCGAGCTTGCAGACCTTTTTATTCTCCGGCACATCGGCAAGATCCGCCGCAGTCGTGGTTTCAACAACTATCGCATAATCGGGATTGACCATGTATGCCGCAGTACCTGCCGAGCCGAGACCTACCTCCTCGCCCGTTGCGAAATTGAAATACATGTCATATGGCAAGTCGGATTTTATCATATTTATGAGTATCGCACAGCCTGCGCGGTCGTCAAGAGCCTTGCACTTGATAAAGCCGTCGCCGAACTCGACAAAATCGGAATTGAAATATGCACAGTCGCCGAGCGAAACAAGCTTCGCCGCCTGCTCTGCGCTGTCCGCTCCGATGTCGATATACATTTTTTCGGGCATGGACATTCTCTCGTCGCCCTTTGTCATGTGAATAGGCTTAAGTCCGATAACGCCGTTAATTTTCTTCTCGCCGACCGTTACCGCTCTGCCGAGCATAACGCGCTTGTCGATTCCGCCGATTCGCTCAAAACCAAGTGTTCCGTCGGAATTTATGCTTGTTATCATGAAGCCGACCTCGTCCATATGAGCGTCAAGCATGACCTTGTTTTTCGGCGCCCTCCTGCCCTTTTTGAACACAATAAGGTTGCCGAGCGGATCAATTTCATAGCTTTCGGCACAGTCCTTTATTTCATTTATAATAAACTCTCTCACGTCGTCCTCTCTGCCCGAGGTTCCGTTGAGAAGTGAAAGCTTCTTTACAAGCTCAAGCATCAAGACCACCTCCGAGAATGTATTCTGCAATCAGCTTTGCCGTGTTTTCCACATCGTCAACGGCGATAATTTCAACGCCCGTGTGCATGTTGCGCTGCGGGATAGAAACAAGTCCCGTTTTGATACCGCCCTTTGAAATTGCGATATGATCGGCATTCGTGCCCGTTGAATCGCCCATCAGCTCAAGCTGATACGGTATCTTCTTTTCCTCGGCAATTGCCTTGAGCCTTTGGCTTATCTTATAGTCGAGCACGGGAGCAATGCCTATCATCGGACCTTTATTGAGCTTGCCGCACTTTTCGCTCGGCATGTCGGGCGCATCGGCAAAGCTGACGTCAACCGAAATGCTCTCGTCCGCGTCAAGATTAAAGCTGCCCGTGATTGCACCGTCGCATCCTGTTTCCTCCTGACCTGAGAAGAGGAGCTTCACGCTCGGTCTGTCCTTTGTTCCCGAAACCAGCTCGGCGGCTCTGATTATAGCCGCACAGCCTGCGCGGTCGTCAAGAGCGGCGCCGAATATTCTACCGTTTTCCATCTCGCCGTGAGGACATCTTACGGTTATTCTGTCACCCTGAGAAATAAGCTTCTCCGCTTCCTCCTTTGTCATTCCCGTGTCAATGAGAATCGCGTCAAAGTCCTTGGCTTTCTTAGCGTCCTCGGGAGTTGAAAGATGCGGAGGAGTTGAGGTAACAACGCCGTAAACGGGCTCCTTGCCCCAAATTGTAACGTCCTGAGCGGCAAGCACCCTTGCGTCCATTCCGCCGCACTTTGCAACGCGCAGGAATCCGCCGTCCTCAATGCCCGTGACGATCATTCCGATTCTGTCCATATGTGCGTCAAGAAGAATCGTTTTCTCCCCTGCCGCCATGTCCGCCGTAACGTTGCCGAACTTGTCCTTTTTGACCTCGGCAAAGCCCGACACATATTTTTCAATTATATTCGATATTTCGCTTTCCGCTCCGGGAGTTCCGTTAGCCTCGGAAAGCTCAAAAATCATATCCTTTAAAGTGTTCATATTTTCACCTCATTAAATTATGTTGCATTTTCATCCCCACCACCGCAAGCGGTCCCCCTCCCCTTGCTTCAAGGGGAGGCTCGGAAAGTTCCTACTGAATTAAAAAAGCTATGAAATTAACGTCCTGTTCAGCCTCCCCTGATTGTTTGGGTAGCGAAGCGGCGCGACGGTAGTGAATGAACGTCCGGTGGACGTTCAGAGCCGGAGTGTGACCGAGCCACAGCGAGACGGTGGCTTCGGCGGATTGCGTCGAAGTCGAAAGGGTTAAAATATAATTTTGCTGGCTTTATTATCGTTCAAAAAAGTACTCCATATCAACCCATATTTATTATATTATAACCTTTATAAACAAAATGTGCAATAATATTTGATTTTCTTTTTAAAATAGTTTATAATGTTAAAAAACAACTCGGAGGGTGAAAAAATGGATGATAATAAATATGAAGTAATAGATCCCGAAAACGACGATTACAAGATCACTGCCGCGGATCTGAAAAACGGCCGCAGGAAAAAGCGCAAGGGCTTAAAGGTGTTCATTGCCATTGTTCTTGTGTTTGCGATTCTCGTCGGCGGAGTCGGAATTTTCGTCAATTCATATCTCAGCAAGCTTAACTACGGCGATTCGAAGGGCACGGCAAACCCGAACCTTGACAAGGACGAATCCCTCAGCTTTGACAATCAGGCAGACGCGGATGCTGACCTTCGCGCAAGACTTGCCAACGATGTTATATGGTATGACGACAGAATTTTAAACATTCTGCTTGTCGGTGTTGACTACGGCGACGAAGAGGCGGTTATGTTCCAGGGCGCATATCTTCCCCGTTCGGACTCGATGATCCTCGTTTCAATAAACACGATAAACAATGTTATAAACATGGTTTCTCTCTCCCGTGCGGCTTATGTTGCGATACCGAATCACGGCAACAAGCGACTGAACACGGCTCATGCCTACGGCGGAGCAAGCTTGCTGGTTGAGACGATTGAACAGAACTATAAAATCAGAATTGACAAGTATATCACGGTCGATATCTCGGGCTTTGAGCAGATAGTTGACGCTCTCGGCGGAGTAACCGTTGAGCTTACCGCGGAGGAAGCACAGAACGTTCTCGGAGTAAGCTCCGCAGGCGCATTCGATCTCAACGGCTCGCAGGCTGTTGCATACGCAAGACTTCGTTCTATCGACACCGACCGTAAGCGTACAGGCAGACAAAGAGCGATTCTCAACGCCATCGCTTCAAAGCTCAGACGTTCCTCGGTTACAACAATGGTTGACCTTATGGACACAGTTCTTCCGCTTGTAACAACAAACTTTTCAAAGACGGAGCTTCTTTCTCAGGTAACAAAGGCTCCGAAATATCTTTCAATGAGCATTAACGAGGATATTATTCCTCATGTCCCCTATCCGCTCTCAACGCGAGACGGCAAGGAGGTCCTTATTCTCAAATGGGATGAGGAGGATAAATATATTCACGATCTTCTTTATCCCGATATCATTCCCCAGTCGGCAAGTAAAAAATAACCGATCAGCCGTACCGAAGTCAAAAACAAGGCTCGGTACGGCTTTTTTGATGTGTTGCGGTAGATTTCTATCTCGGCGCCCCTTTAGGGTAGCGAAGTGTCGGCGCGGTAGTGAATGACAGTCCGGTGGACTGTCAGAGCCGCGACGTGACCGAGCCGCAGCGAGACGCTGTCAGCGTAGCTGACTGAGGGGTTTTGTAAAAAGTTTGCAGAAACTTGCCTTGAGCGTGGGAACCCCTACAGTAAAGCCAAAAAGATTTCAAACACAATTATAATTTCCCACCCGAAAACCCCACTTCTTACAAAACTGTAAGATTTGAGCACCGTTTTGTAAGACAATTCTATGGAGATACGTTCCTTCTTTCTGATATACTAACGTCAGAAAATTTGATTGGAGGTCAAAACAATGAGTATTCTGGAAGTCAGAGGACTTAAAAAAATCTATTCAACACGCTTCGGCGGCAACAAGGTCGAGGCGCTCAGGAACGTAAACTTCACCGTTGAGGAGGGCGAATATGTCGCCGTCATGGGTGAATCGGGATCGGGTAAAACTACCCTGCTTAATATTCTCGCCGCGCTCGACAAGCCGACGAACGGCAACGTTGTTCTTGACGGCAAGGATCTTTCCAAGATAAAGGAAAAGGACGTTGCGGCATTCCGCCGTGACAATCTCGGCTTCGTTTTTCAGGACTTCAACCTGCTTGACACATTCACACTTGAGGACAACATCTATCTTCCCCTTGTGCTCGCAGGCAAGAACTATAAGGAAATGAGCGGCAAGCTCGAAACGGTCGCAAACAGACTCGGAATTCTTCCGCTTCTCAAGAAATATCCCTACGAGGTATCAGGCGGTCAGAAGCAGAGAGCCGCTGTTGCCCGTGCGATAATCACCGACCCGAAGCTTATTCTTGCCGACGAGCCGACAGGCGCGCTTGATTCCAAGGCAACGGACGAATTGCTCCGTCTTTTCTCCGATATCAATGCCGCAGGTCAGACCATCGTTATGGTTACTCACTCGGTCAAGGCGGCAAGCTCGGCAAACAGAGTCCTTTTCATCAAGGACGGCGAGGTTTTCCATCAGATTTACAGAGGCAAGGATACCGACGAACAGCTTTATCAGAAGATCTCGGACACCCTTACTCTGCTTGCGACAGGCGGTGAAAAATAATGAAAAAAGGATTTTACCCCAAGCTTGCCTTTGACGGCATTCGCAAGAATAAAAAAATGTATCTGCCCTATATTCTCACTTCTATAGGCATGGTAATGATGTACTATATCATTATATTCCTTCAGTTTTCGCAGAGTATTAAGGACGCAGTGCAAAGCTCCACAGCCGCCGACATTCTCGGTCTCGGCTCATGGGTAATCGCAATTTTTTCCTGCATCTTCCTTTTTTACACAAACTCATTTCTTATCAAGCGACGCAAAAAGGAATTCGGACTTTACAACATTCTCGGAATGGATAAGCACAATCTCAGCAAGATCCTTTTCTGGGAAACGCTCATAATCACGTTTATTTCCCTCTTTGTAGGTCTTGCGGCAGGTATCGCATTCTCAAAGCTTGCCGAGCTTGTATTTCTCAATTTGTTAAAAAGTGATGCAACATTTGACCTTACGGTTTCAAGCCAGGGCATCGGACTTTGTGCAATAATTTTTACGGTAATTAACATTCTCCTTTTCTTCAATTCACTTCGTCAGGTTCGGTCCTCAAGCGCCATTTCGCTTGTTAAGAGCGAACAAACGGGTGAAAAACCGCCAAAGGGCAATTGGATTTTCGGTATTCTCGGAGTACTTCTGCTCGGCGGTGCTTATTACCTTGCTCTGAGCATCAAGGAGCCGCTTCAGGCAATGCTTCTCTTCTTTGTAGCCGTCATCATGGTTATCATCGGAACATATCTTATTATGATATCAGGCTCGGTTCTTTTCTGCCGCCTTTTGCAGAAGAACAAGAAGTATTACTACAAATCGAACCACTTTGTTTCCGTTTCCTCAATGGTTTACAGAATGAAGCGCAACGGTGCAGGCCTTGCTTCAATCTGTATTCTCGCAACAATGGTTCTCGTTATGATCTCATCGACTACAAGCCTTTATTTCGGCGAGGAGGACGCTCTCGCAAGCCGTTATCCCCGAGAGATTAACATAAGCTTTTCATCTCTTGACACTCAGATTTATAAGAACGGACAGGCAGACAAAATCCGTTCGCAAATTGACGAAATCGCAAAGAAGCACAACGCAGACATCCACAATTCCCTCACATATCTTTCTGGTGTGCTCTCCGGCATGGTAACAGACGGAAATGTTGAAACAGACGTCAAAAATGTTTACAGCGGCGCTGTCGATTACAACAAGGTATTTCAGTTCAACTTTGTTTCCGTTGATGATTACAACAAGATCATGGGAACGGATTACAAGCTCAAAGACGGCGAAGCAATGGTTTACCTTTTCAGAAAGGATTCAAACTTCCACGGCGACAAGCTTTCATTCAACGGAGGTCAGAGCTTCAAAATCGTCAGATATCTCGATAATTTCATCAGTCAGTCCGATGCGGCTATGACGATCGTTCCGACAATGGCAATTTTCGTAAATGACCTTGACCAGGCAACGCAGGGCATGACCGACGCAACACATCAGCAGGACGCTGAGCCGGTTGTCAATTTCAGCTGGATCTACGGCTTTGATACGGGTCTTTCGGAAGATGAGCAAATCGCTCTTTCAAAGGATATCAGCTCCTATCTGACCGACATGAGAGTTGACTCCGACGAAGTTCTTGTTTCCGAGGTAGAAAGCAGAGAGCAAAACAGAAATGATTTCTATGCGCTTTACGGCGGACTTTTCGGACTCGGAATCATTCTCAGCATCGTATTCATCTTCGCCGCAGTCCTCATCATCTACTACAAGCAGATTTCCGAGGGCTACGAGGATCAGTCGAGATTCGAGATCATGCAAAAGGTCGGCATGACAAAGAAGGAAATCAGAAAGAGCATCAATTCACAGCTCCTGACCGTATTCTTCCTTCCCCTCATCTTCGCAGGCATGCACCTTGCATTCGCCGCACCGATAATCAAAAAGCTTCTGCTTATATTCAACCTGACAAATCTTAACCTTTTCATTGCAACGATTTTGATTAGCTTTGCGGCATTCACGCTGTTCTACATGATCGTTTATAAGATAACCTCAAACGCCTATTACAAGATAGTAAGCGGCGCAAAGGAGGACTGAGCAATGAAGAAAATTCTTGCAATTTTCATCGCAGTCGTTATTATCCTTGCTGTTGTTGAGGTCGTCAGGAAGCCGTCGGCACAGCAGATCGTCGATGATTTTGACAGCATAGCTCACGTCATCAGCCTCACGCAGATAACAAGAGATTCAAAGCTCATCGGCAAGAGAGAAAATATTGACAAGGACAGCTACATCGGCAGCTATTCCTCCTCCTGCATCTCCGAATACGGACGTGACGTAGTATTCGGCGGCGCATCGGTCAAGGACAGAAAAATCAAGCTCAAGGTGAAAATTCTTAAAGAAAGCGGCGGCGCCTCAATTCGTGTCAGAACGAATTCTTACGTTGAGGATTATTCCGTTGACGAGAACGGAAATTTCGAAAAGACATTCGATTTTGACAGCGGCGGGAACTATGCAATGATAATTTACAATAACTTCACCGGAACGGTCGAAATGACCTCGGAATACGCAAAATGAAAAAGCTGAAACATATTTTTTCAAAGCTTGTATTCTTCGGCGGACTCGCCGCAATAGGCATACTCACCGTTCCTGCCGCAATTCTTTTCGGAATGATAGCGTTCATTCGTGCCATGACCGATTTGATAACAAACAAACTGGATAAATAACCCAACCAACGGCTGTCTCAAATATCAAGACAGCCGTTGGTTATTTGCACTACCAATATGTGTTAGAAAAAGTGTTAGAAATGCGGCTTTCGTCAAAAAAAAACCGTTGATATAAAGCTCAAAGCCTTATTTATCAACGGTTTCAGGTGGTCGAGGCGACAGGACTTGCCGTACGCTGCGGCTGCGCCTTGCTTACTGATGGCTCGTCGACCGTCGCAAAGCGACAGTACCCGTCTCGCCGCTCCTCGCTAAAAACAGTCCACAGGACTGTTTTCTTAACGCTCAGACCTTCTCAGGTTCAAGTCCTTTGCAAAGAAAAAAGAGCCGCAATCGGCTCTTTTTCTTTGGTCGAGGCGACAGGACTTGCCGTACGCTGCGGCTGCGCCTTGCTTACTGATGGCTCGCCGACCGTCGCAAAGCGACAGTACCCGTCTCGCCGCTCCTCGCTAAAAACAGTCCACAGGACTGTTTTCTTAACGCTC
>CAKSSJ010000043.1 GCA_934488615.1 uncultured Eubacteriales bacterium
TGCGGCCTCCGAAGAAGCCGCAGTAAGAATTATTTTTCGTTTTCTTTAATCCATTTTACCATGTCGTCAACCGACTGCTGAACGCTCATCGGGTCGTAGCCAAGCTCTTTTCTTGCCTTCTCGATCGAGAAATTGCAGTTTGACATGAGCTTTCTGATCGAATAACGAGTGAAAAGCGGCGTTGTCTTGGTGATGGAATAATACTTCTCCATAAGCGGAGCGAACGGTCTTACCATGCCGTAAGACATCTTCATTGACGGTGCTTTCTTGCCGCAAGCCTTTGCAACTGCCTTGATAAAACCGTCGGTCGAGATCATCTCGCCGCAGAGGATATAGCAGTCGCCCTTATTGCCTTTCTGAGCGGCGGCGTGCATGCCCTTAGCAACGTCACGAACGTCAACAAAGTTATATGCGCCGAAGCTCAATGAACACGGAAAATTGCCGTTGATGAACATACGAACCATTTCGCCGACGTTGGAAACCTTGAAGTCATACGGACCGATACATGCGCCCGGGTGAACAACAACAGCGTCGATATTGCCCTCGTGAACGTTGTCGAGAACGAACTGAGTTGCAATAGCCTTTGTCTTTGCATATGTACCGTCAAGGTTTTTCGGGCTGAAATGATCCAGCTCGGTCATTACCTGATTATCGGGAAGCGGCGGGAATGCGTCAACGCTCGAAGCGTAAACAAGTCTGCGGACATTGCATCTTTGGCAGGCTCTTACGACATTCTTTGTGCCGTTGACGTTTACTCTCCATGTGAGATCCTCCATACCGGGGTTGATATCAATAACGCCGGCAAGGTGATAAACTACGTCAACGCCCTCAAATGCCTTATCAAGCGACTCGGAATCGGTAACGTCGCCGTAGACCTTTTCGCAGTCAATGCCGTCAAATACGGGAACATCCTTGCGGATGAGAATTCTAACCTTTTCGCCGCTGTCAACAAGCTCCTTCAAAAGCGCATAGCCGATATGACCCGTTGCGCCCGTGATAAGACTTATCTTTTCCATGGCTTATTCTCCCTTCATTTCGAGAAGCTTCTGCTTGCCTGTGAAAGCGTCAACGGAAAGCTTAACGGAATCAAAGATAGCGGACTCGATATCGTCCTCCTCAACGCCGAGAGAAACGCTCCACTTCTTGTTGATAAATGTGTTCATGCACATGATATCCGCAAGGTAAACCGCATTGATACCCGACTCAACATTGCGTTTCTTGTACTCGTTCATCATGTAAACGCCGAAAGCCTTGAACATCCAGTTTGCAACGTGAATGATCTTTCTGTTCGGCTGACCCATTGCCTTGTGAACAATGTGGAGGAACTCGTCCCATGTGAGGTTGTAATAGCCGATCGGATAAGCGTTACCGCCTACATTTCTCTCAGCCGCACCGACTATAGCCTCGCCGACCTGACGGACTGTAACCATAGCTGTGCCGCCCTTCGGGTACATTGTGGTCTTGCCCATATTTGAAAGCTGCTCGATGAGAATTACCCAAACGGGCTTTCTGCCGGGCTGAGTACCAAAGATATACGGAAGCTCAAGCACAGCAACGTCCATCTCGCCGTCCTTTGCGAACGAAAGAGCAACCTCCTCCTGCTCGATACGGCTTCTGATGTAGTGATGCTTCTTTGTAAGCTCCATCTCGGGGAATTCCTTTGCAAAATAAGCAAAGTAAGAACCGAGGATAACGCTCTTCTTAATGCCGACCTGCTTTGCGATGGTAAGAAGATGTCTTACAGGCTCGATATTATACTTTCTGTATGCTTCATAAACAGGTGCCGGGAATTCAACTCTTTCGTCAACGCCTGCCGCAAATACGAAGCAGTCACAGCCTGTCATCATTTCAACAAGCTCATCATCGGAAAGCTCAAGATAGTTGCCGAAAACAAGCTCCATCTCCTCGGGAATCGGTGCTCCCTCGGGAAGCGGAGGAAGGGCAACGGACTTTACGGAATGACCTCTTTTAATGAACTCTGCGGCAGCTGCCGAGCCGAGCAGACCTGTACCGCCAATCATAAATACTTTCATAATATTCACCTATAGGGCACCGTTTCCGATGCCCTGTTATCCTTTCTGAATTTACCAGTTGATTGTGAAATCGGACTCAATGCCGAACGGTGCATTGACCGTTGTGCCTGCCTTTGTAACATTGAGCTCCCAAACGTAGTAATAATTGATATGTGTGAGGTTGCCTGTTGCAGGATCAATCGTAGCAACAATTTTTCCGTCACGGTAGCCGACCTTTGTGTTGCCCTCGATCAAGGACTTTGCGCCGCCTGCGTTTTCAAGAATTGTCGAAACACGGACAATGCTGAATGCCTTACCGTGGTTTCCGCCGCCGTGAACAGGATTAGTTGAAAGAGCGTCGGACTTAACCTTTATCGTAATAACATACTTACCGTTCTTCTCGATAAGAGTTGCGCTCGAGATGTTAGCCGTTGTGAGCTTTGACGACCAGCTTTCCTCCTCAACGGGGAAATACTTTTTAAGGTCTGCCTTTGTAAGCTTACGGTTTGTGTCGCCCTTCTTCTCGCCCATGTTCTTATCAACAAGAGAATTGATTAAACTTGAAAACATCTTGAACGGTCCGCCGAGAGAGAAAGTACCTGCCTGAGAATTCTTCTCATAGTTCTTTACGCCGCCCTTGGAGCTTGTCTTAACCTTATTGACCGATGTGTTGAAATAGTTAAGAATTTCAGCCTGAGTTGAGGGCTTTTTTGAAGCTGCAGGCTTGTTTGCCGAAGCGCTGCCGCCTGTGTTTCCGCCTGTGCTCGGTGTTACCGAACCGCCGTTATTTGCGTCTGCGGCTGTGCTGTCGGGCTCGCCTGTTGCCGGGTCTGTCGGAGTATCGGGTGTAATTGAAGGATCATCCGAAATGATATCGCCCGAGCCGTCATTTACAGTCGAACCGCCGTTGCCGCTTGAAGATGATGAAGCCGGAGCATACTTTGCCGCCTCAACCTTGGCGTCGGCAAGCTTGCCTGTTCCGAGTACAGATGAAACGCAGACTGCAACTACGCAGAGAACTACCGTAATGCAGGTAACTACTGTTTTTTTCATATATATCACTCCTGTATTTTTAAATGCTTATTTCTCGCCGAAATCCTTGAAGATATCCATGCCGTAAACGTTGTGCTCGTCCTTGGTGTGGTTCGGATACCAAACCTGAGCGAAGAACGGATTCTTCTTTGCAATTTCGTCGTAATTCCACGGAATCGGATCGCACTCGGGGCACCAGTGACCGCCGTTGAGTACAAGGTTCGGTGACATCTCGAATGTATGACCGAATGCGCACTGCCACTTGAGCGGAGTGAAAAGGTCGCCCTTTGTCATGCTTTCGCTCACGCACTTACCGCCTCTGAACTCTGCCGCCTTCTCCATATCGTCAAGGTCAAGCTCAGACTGCGGCTTGCTCTCGTCATAGCCGTGGTCAAGATATGTCGGAGTCATGGAAGCCTTCTTGATCTCGAACTTATCCCAAGTCTTGGGAATGTTCTTCCAATCCTCATATGAGCCGTAATATGCACTGATACGCTCGGGAACTCTGTTCTTTATCCAGTTCATTGTACCGAATACTTCCTTGTTGGCGAGACCCTCCATAAGGAACTTCTTAACAAGTCCGCCCGGAGCAAGCTTTGAGAGCTTGTAGAACTTCGGCAATGTCTTTGACATATCGTCGAAATACTTCTTGATGGGAACATTGTGTCTGAAGTGGAGGTAATTCTCAAGCTTGTCGGAGTCGGCATAATACTGACCGTGGAAGTTCTTGAGAATGAACCAGTTCGGAGCAAAGAGCTTCTTCGGTGAGCCCATTCCGATTGCGCCGAGGAGATACTCCTCAAACTCAAAGTTTGTGATACGGTACTGCTCGCCCGAGCCGATGTTATAGAACTTTCTCCAGAAGTCCTCGGGAACGGAATCCTCGCAGACATTTGCAAGAAGAAGTCCCGAATCCTCGATAGTTGCCCACTCAAGAACGCCGTTGATGGGAACGTGGAACATGATCGGGTCAATATTCTTGAGGATACCCGGATAAAGGATGCCCGACTGACGGAGCGATACCCAATATTTAAGTCCCGACTCGGCAATGATGTGCTCTGCTCTGACCTTACTTACCGCATAGTGGTCGTAGATGCTGATTTTGATCGGGTCGCCCGTTCTGCCCCAGTGGATGGGCGGATTACGGTCGCCTGTCTCGGCAACTGTGCCTATGTAAACAACCTTGATCGCGTCGGGATCAGGCTGAGCCTTAACGGCATCAACGATATACTGCATAGCGGTCGTGTTAGTCTTGATCGTTCTCTTCGGGAAATAGTCGGCAGCGGGAGAAACCATTCCGCCGACGTGAAGAACGATGTCCGAGCCTGTTACGCACTTGCGAACGTCGTCATAATTTGTAAGGTCGCCCCAAACGATTTTAACGGCAGGGTCGTTCTCATAGTCCTTGAACTTGATGCGGTTCTTTTCGCTTCCTCTGAGGAGAAGAACAAGGTTGTACTTATCCTTTCTCTTATAGATCTCCTTAAAACCTGCGTATCCCATGTTACCTGATGCGCCTGTCAAAAATACGGTTTTTTTGCTCATGATAATCCTCCCACAAAAAATTTTAATTAAATTAAGCCTCTATAATTATAGGTTATTAAGAGTGCTATTGTCAAGCATTTTAACGTTAAAATCGACAAAAAATTAACAAAAATCTGTCAATTTACATGCATTCTTTCTATTCGGAACAACAGCATAATAAATCCCCATGTATGGCTTTCGTCTTACATGAGGATTTAGTCAGTATATTTTATTTTACATATTTACAATATCATTTCAAATTCGCCCATTGTGCCCTTTTTGAAATAGCTTTCGAGGTCATATGGCGTGTAAATTCCCGTATCGGTAACAACTCCGCTGACAAGCTCGGGCGGCGTTATGTCAAACGCAGGATAATAGCCCTTTAGTCCGTCTGCAGCAGTCTTTACTCCCATAGCCTGAAGCACAAAATCGGGATCACGCATCTCGATTTTAACCGTGTCAATCGTCGTGTGACCTCTGTCGGGCGCACCCGTTACAAAATACGGAATACCCGTGTATTTCGCCGCAATGGCGATCTGATATGTACCTACCTTGTTGACAACGTGACCGTCCATGCAGATAACATCGGCAGCCGAGGTGAACACATCAACATTTTCCTTTTTCATTACAAATGCGGGCATGTTGTCCGTGATAACGGTCGTGTCAAAACCCATCTGGTGACAAACAGTCGCCGTCAGCCTTGCGCCCTGGAAATAGGGTCTTGTCTCGGGACAAAAAATTCTGACGTTGTTGCCCCTCTCTCTTGCTACCTTGAGCATCATGCCGACTATCGTTTCGCCGAAGCACTGCGTCATGACCGTTCCGTTCTGAGGGAACATATCGACGAGATGCTCGGCAATAAGATTGATTTTTTTGTAGCGGAGATTGTTCGCTTCAACGGTGTGTTCAACGATTTTTTCGCTGACGTCCTCCCCTGCCGCGATCGCTTTCTTTGCCGCATCGAGACAGCCGCCCGTGATAAGCGTCATGCGCTGAACGGTGGTCGGGCGTGCATGCGAGATCGTATATGCCGCCTCGGTGAGGTAATCTATCTGTTCCGCTTCGGTCCTGTCCTTACACTCGTAAGCGGCAAGCGCCATGCCCATTGCCGCCGCAGTGTACGGTCCTGCGCTCTGCGTCACCATGTCCTTTATCGCCTGAGTGACCTCGTGATGATTCAGGCAGGTCACGAACTCAACCTTTCTCGGGTAAATTCGGCGGTCGAGAATTCTCACCTCGCCGTTTTCGTACCATGCAACGTTTTCATATCTCAGCATAAAAGCCAAGTCCTTGTCCATTCTTTCCATTGTGCTACCTCTTATTTATAAAGCTTCTCGACAGCCTTGTTGATGTCGAAATAAATCTTTTCTTTATCGAGCGTCTTGTACTCGCCGTTTTCATAAAGAATCTTGCCGTCAACCATTGTCATTGAAACATCGCTGCTCTGTGCGGAATATGTCAGCAATGCCTTTTTGTCGAGTGCAGGCACCATGTGCGGTGCGTCAAGCGAAACAGCGATAATATCCGCCTTATTGCCGACCTTCAGCTCGCCGCAGTTCTCTCTGCGCTGAACCTTTGCGCCGTTGACTGTCGCCATTTTGAGAACAGTATCTGCGTTCATAACCGTTGCGTCAAGCGTGTAGCCGTTATGAATTATCGAAGCGATGTGCATTTCCTCGAACATATCAAGATTGTTGTTGCTTGAGGGGCCGTCAGTACCGAGTGCAACATTTATACCCATTTCAAGCATCTTGGGAACAGGGGCAAAGCCGCTTGCAAGCTTCATATTGCTGGTCGGGTTATGAACAACGCTAACTCCCTTGCGGCGAAATAGCTCCATGTCGCTTTCACTCAGCCATACGCAGTGAGCGGCAAAAGCCGAGGACTCAAATGCGCCGAGACTGTCGAACCACTCAGCAGGCGTTTTGCCGTGTCTCAGAATACACTCATCATGCTCCTTTTTCGTCTCCGAAAGGTGAATATGCAGGTTGCCGTTGTGTGCATTCATCTCGTCTATCAAGACCCTTGCGGTTCTCTCGTCACAGGTATATTCTGCATGAATACAATAATCAATCAAAACTCTTCCGTTAAAGGCATTATTGTATTTTTCGTAATGCTCGATCGCTTCTCTCATTCTGTATGATTGCTCGGGCGTTTCATTCGGTTCGGCGGACAGGATGGGACGGGTGACATTTGCCTTCATACCCGACTCTCCGACAGCCTCAACATTCATTTGGGGTCCGTACATATCCGAAAAACTGACCGTTCCTCCGGCAATCATCTCCAACAGTGCAAGATAACTTCCGGCTTTGATTTCATCGTCCGTGAGTCTGTCCTCAATCGGAAATATCGTATCAAACAGCCACTGCTGAAGCGGCAGATCACTGCCGATTCCGCGGAGCAGAACCATCGGGCAATGATTGTGGCAGTTTATCAAACCCGTCATGAGGATTTTTCCGCTCATGTCCTTTATTTCGTCAAATTCGCCTGTCGGCTTTTCCGTGCCGATGTAGCTTATTTTGTCTCCGTCAACGGCAAGATAAGCGTTTTCAAGCACGCTGAAATTTTCGTCTTTTACAAGTATATCTGCGTTTTTAAAAAGAATCTTCATCTGTTCGCCTCATTAAAATATATAGTACTTCTTGTCTCTCGGCTGAGAGTCAATCATCTTGAAAAGTGTGTCGTAGAAATTGTGCGTCTCCTCTGCGCCGACATTCATGCCGATAACCGTTCCGTGATCGCCCGGCAAAGTCGGCATAACGTTCCATTTGCCCTTAACTATATTCTCTGCGTCATACTCTTGATATTCGTCGCCGATCGGATATCTCGCAGAAACGACATTAACAAGTCCGTCGTTCGGAAGCCATGTTTCGTCAATCTTGAAATCGGTCTTGACGTTGACAGAGCATCTTCCGATAAGTAACGCAGGAACGACCAGCACGGGAAGCGTTGAGCTTTTCGGGATCTGCATACCCGTCAGCGAGCTTGCCTCGGTCGTAAGATACGAATATGAGAAATAATAGATATTGTCAACAAGCTTTATCTTCTTGTTCAATTCCTGTGCGCCGTCGGGCGAAAGGTCATATGCGGCATTGTCTGTTCCCTCGCTGAAAACGGTGTTGATAATCGACTCTGCCTGACTTTCCGACGAAGCTCCGCTAACGCCGAACTGCTCAAGGCGAAAATCGTAGAAATCGCCTATCTGCGCCGTCTTTGAAATTCCGCTTGCGGCATAAACAAGACCGAGCACGGTATTGACAAGTTTGCCCTGATCAACGACATAGAAAAGCGTTGAGCCGTTATGGGGAGAACAAAGCGTTGTAACGCTGTTTATCCAATCAGCCTTACCGCCCGTGAAAAGCTCGGAGGTCTCCTTGCCGGTAGCTTCCTTTTCCGCCTCGTCGCCATATGCCATGAGCGAAGCGAGAAGTCTTACGGTCTCACCGCCGAAGCTGTGACCGATAACGTTGATTTTAATGCGCTGACCCCTCTTGGTCTTGCCGCCCCAGTTCTGCACAAGGGCATTCTCGGCAGTGTATTCTCTGCCGTATCTCTCGTGACCGTGCTCTTTGCTGTGAGCCTCGCCGTAGTCAACCCTGGTGCCCGTCAGCTCGGCATAAAGCTCGCAGGTTCTGTCCCATGTGCTTGAGAACGGACCTACCGAAGCAACGCTGACGCTGTAGCCCTCTGAATTGAGATACTCGGCAAGGTTGCCCGTCGAGCTGCCCCAATATGGAGAGGTTTGGTCGATCTGAGACTCGGGACCCCAGCCGCCGAGACCGTGCACAAGCACATACGGGTACTGAACGGGATCCTCGCTTATCTTTGCGAGAAAAGCCGAATATCCGCCGAAGAAAAGCGGAGTTACCGCCGCGATAACGATACATGCGGCAACGACTATTGCAACTATTTTTTTGCCAGAAAGCTTATGCTTTTTCTTTTCCGTATTCTCTGTCGAAGCCTCGTCAGGCTGAATTTCCGTCTGCTCCTCCTGCTCATCATCGACAAAAACTGGCTCCTGCTCGTCCTTCAAAAGGAAGTCCGTGGAAACCTCAAAGAGCTTCGCCATTGCAAGAATTTTTTCCGAATCGGGCAGAGCCTTGCCCGACTCCCATTTTGAAACAGACTGACGCGAAACATTGAGCTTCTCCGCCAGCTCGTCCTGTGACCATTCCTTGTCACGGCGCAGAATTTGTATTTTCTCCGATATATTCATTGTCTTACCCCTTTCGACTTTTAGCAGTCTAAGTCTTTTACACCAAGCATTATACCAATTTTTTCATACTCTGTCTATCAACTTGGGTTGACTTTTTCAAAAAAAAGCGTGTAAACCCGAGTTTACACGCCTGAAAATCGCTTAAAACAGCTTGATTCCGCCGAAAGGTCTTACGGAAAGGACATAGCACGAACCCTTTGAGAAAACAGCTTCCATCTTCTCGCAGAATTCATCGAGCATATCGAGCGGGACAAAAGCCTGGATCGTTCCCGCAAATCCGCCGCCGTGAACTCGCCATGCGCCCTTGCCCTTGAGCAGGTACTCGCACATTGCAAGCGCAACGGAAACGCTCTGATGCTCAACGTCCTTTGACGTAAACACATTCTGATTATACATATATGATGAGCGGCCGCTCTCGGTTACAAGCTCCTTGAACCTTTCAAAATCTCCGTCCTCAAGAGCCTTGACCTCAGCCTCGGCGCGTCTGTTCTCTCCGTAAAAATGCATTGCGCGAAGCACGGCACGGTCATTGACCTTTTCGCGGACAAGCGAAATATTCTTCATAAACTCGTCCTCGTCAACCTCACGGAGAACACTCTTGCCGAATACCGCCGCCGCCTTTTCCATCTCACCTCGTACAGCCGCATAATCATCCGTAAGGTCAGCATGATTTCCGCCCGTGTCGATAATGCAGAGCGCATGACCGCAGGAGGCAAAGTCAAAATCGACCTTGTTGATAATCGGCTGAGCAGGATCTTTAAAATCAATCGTTATAAAGCTGCCGACGGAGCTTGCGGTCTGATCGAGAAGTCCGCACGGCTTGCCGAAATATTTATTCTCGGCATACTGAGCGATTTTCGCAACCTCAACGGGCGAAACCTTTCCGTCATTATAAAGATGGTTGAGAATCGTTCCGATAAGCACCTCGTAAGCCGCCGACGAAGAAAGTCCGGAGCCCGAGAGCACTCGGCTCATGCTTGCGGCATTGAAGCCGCCGATGTTGTAGCCGTGCTCCTTGAAGCCCGCACACATTCCTCTGATAAGACCCGAGGATTTTCCGAATTCCTCCGTATGTACCTCAAGGTCGTTTATATCGACCTCGAGAGCGTCAAACTTGAACGACTTTTCAACAATGATTCCGTCGTCTCTCTTTGCCGCGGCGGCAACCGTGTCGAGATCGACGCTTGCGGCGAGAACCTTGCCGTGGTTATGGTCGGTATGATTTCCGCCTACCTCGGTTCTGCCGGGTGCGCTGAAAAGCTCGATTGAATCGTTATCGCCGAAGAGCTTAACGAACTCGTCGATTATAACCGCGTCTCTTTCCTTTTGATCCTCAACAGCCTTGTCGCTGAGATAAACCTCTTTTAATCTTGCGTCGAATTCGCCCGAAGCAAGCATTGATTTCAATGTTTTTGCATCAGCCATTGTTTTTCCTCCTCCTTGATTGGATCTGAACTATTTTGCTTATGGCAAGCATTGATACTCCCACTAACAGGAACAATAAAATGAACGGCAACAGGAAAGCCGTTGATAACGGATTGAACACGTTGCGGCCGATGAACGTGTAGGAAGCCAAAAGCGGCGAATAGCCGACAAGCGAAAGCAAAAGGAAATATTCATATTTAAATCCCATTGCACCGTAAAGCTTGCTGACCTGATTTACGGGAATTCCGGGTACAAGTCGGAACAGAGCCAAAAGCCACGGGTTTCCCCTGCCGTCACGCTCAACGAGATACCGCACGGTCTCACTTTTTTGCAAAATATTCTGAACACCGTTTGCACCGACCTTTGTGCCCCAAAAATATTTAATTGAATAAAGCGCCGAAAGTCCCAAAAGATTGATAGGAATTGAGAAATACGACGGGAACACGGCACTTGTTACGGCGCAGAGAGCCGAAACGGGGTAAAGATAAACAGGAAAAACGGCTTTGAAAGCGTAGAGAAAAATAACGATAAGGAATACGGAATACTTGTCGTCCATATGTTCAACCTTGTACTCGGCGGAAGCGAGATATTCAAGGTACTTCGAATACCAGAGCTTTATATCGCTGTTCCTCGAAAGAATCAACAGAATGATGAAAACAATGCACAAAATAAAACTAATGACCGAAACGATCTGCAGCAGCTTGATAATGCTGTGGTCGCGCTTATATTTATCCATCATTCCGCCTCCTTTCATACTGATCCGCTTTAAGCTGTGCACATCAATTTGTGCTGTACTCCCTTAACTATATTATTATACTTTTTTTTCGTGTTAAGGTCAATATTTTTCTTTAGATTATTTGGGTATAGAAATGTTTATTTGTGCCTGGCATAGCAATGCCACC
>CAKSSJ010000044.1 GCA_934488615.1 uncultured Eubacteriales bacterium
CAGTCCGGTGGACTGTCAGAGCCGCGACGTGACCGAGCCGCAGCGAGACGCTGTCGGCGCAGCCGACTGAGGGGTTTTATAAATACTGATGAAAATTAAATTAACCCTTCCGACTTCGGTGCAAACCGCCGAAGCCACCTCCCCTGCAGGGGAGGCAAGAAAAGCTTCTGCGTTTCGATAAACATACATCAAACTTTGAATATCTTACATCACCAAATAAACATAAAAAACGGCACGAAGTTGATTCATGCCGTTTAATTTATTTTTTCAGCCAATCACTGTGACCTTATAAACATTGATCGTTTTAGGGCTCTTTTTTGTGAGCTTGCCGTCGTAGGATATCTCAAGCGTTGCGCCTATCGTCAGATCATCCCTTGTCAGCTCTTTGCCCTCAGCATCATAAATTTTATCCTTGCCGCCTACAAACTTTATATACAAGCCGTCCTTGTCATAAAGGTCATTGTAAACGCCGCCGAGCTGCTGAACCTCAACTATGAAGCTCTTGTCATCTTCTGAATTCTTGATGCTGTAATTGGCAATTATCGTGCTTGCATTTGCTTCATCGTCCGCCGTTGTTCCGCACGACGTGAGCATAAATAAGCCCATCAAAACAACAAGTGTTAAAGAAATAACTCTTTTCATTATTTCCGCCCCTTATCTCCAGGACATGTAAACGGTCTTTCCGTTCTCGGCTACCGCATACTTAGCGCTCTTTGTTGACTTCTCGTACTCTGCGACCGAAAGACCTGTAAACTTAATGCTTCTTGTTCTCTTCGGAGCGTTATGCTCGATAGTTGTTGTTTTCTCAAGTCCGCCGATAAATGCCTGAGCCTGCTCAGCGGTCTGGAAATTGATTACATACTCAGCCCTTAACTTTGCCGTCTGATCCGGATTTACAACATAGCTGCCTGCGCTGAGTGTTCCGGGTGTAAAGCCTGTAAGCCACCAGGTTGTAGTCGGTGATCTGTGGAACAAAAGATTGTACTTGTTCTGATCTTCAGTATCCTGTCTGTAAACCTTAACGCTCATGTTGAGCTTCTCAGCATCCGTTACACAGTTGTAATATGTGCTGTTTGTAGAGCCGGGGTCACGGTTGTAAAGGCCAAGCTCCGCACCGATGAGCACAAGACCGTATTGACCCTTCCAGTACTGCATCATCCATTCCTTGTTGTTGTAGTTAAACTTAACACGGATGGTGTCATAGGAAATTGCGCCTGCACCGGAAACATTATCATATGTCTCCTCAAAGCCGAAGTTTCTCTGCCATGCGTCCTCAGCGGTATAGAAAACCTGATCCTTATTGCTGTACTTGAATCCGAAAAGACCGGTATCCTTTCCGTCCGGACCGACAACCGTCCAACTGTCGGTATCCTTGTCATATTTGAATTTGACCGACTGTGAAAAACGCTTAAGGCTTGCGTTGAGATCCTTTGCAAACTGCTTATAATCAAACTTTGTTTTGTCCGTCTTATTGTTTGACGAATTGCCGCCGTTTGAGCCGCCGTTCGAACCGCCGTTTGAGCCGCTGTTCGAGCCTCCGTTTGAGTTGCCGCCGTTGCTCGGAGTGTAGCTGCCGCCGCTGTTGCCGCTGCCGCCTGTTCCTCCGCCGACATAGCCTGCGTTTGTATCAAGCGTGCCGATCGTGTTGCCGTTCTGATCAATAACATCTATCTGATCGACCGTCTGATCATACTTCCACTCCTGACCGCAGTCATTGCATTTGTATGTACCGTCGCCGTTATCCTTGATGTTTGTTGACTGGCACACGGGACAGCAAAGCTGGTTGCCCATCTGGTCGATCACGGGATCTGCCGCCGCTCCGTCATTTTTCTTGGTCTGACCGATGAAGTTACAGCCGGGCAATATAGTAAGAATAATGAGTGTGAGAACGCAGATGATTGAGATCAGTCTGGTCTTTCTTCCTTTGTTTTCCATCTCTTCTTCTGAACCTCCGTAAATTTTTTATCATTATACCATACCGCGAACAAAAATGCAACCGCATATTTTACATACAAAAATCATTGACTAAAATGATAAAAAAGTATATAATAAAACAATAACGGTTGTTTTCCGTAGTGTAATAATTGTTGGGAGTTTTTTTATGAAGGAGATCGAAGCGGCTGCTTTGAACAAAATAATCGAAGCTTTCCCGTTTAACGGCGAACTTAAACACATTGAATCGACGGACACAGGTTTGATAAATTCAACCTATAAACTCACTTTTTCGGACGGTAATCAGGATTTTCAATACATTCTGCAAAAGATCAACACCAATGTTTTTAAAAATCCTGACGAGCTGATGTCAAACATCATGAATGTTACGGGATTTCTCCGCAACAAGATAAATCTTTCGGGCGGCAATTCTTCAAGGGAGACGCTCACCTTTATTTATACAAACGATAATTCTTCATATTTTACCGATGAAGAGGGCGGCTGCTGGAGAAGCTATACATATATCGGCAAATGCTATACCTGCGACAAAATTGATTCGGAGGTTAAGGCATTCCGCTCGGGTAAGGCATTCGGAAAATTCCAGCGAATGCTTTCCGACTTCCCTGCCGCCAATCTTTTTGAAACTATCCCCCATTTTCACGACACGCCGTCAAGGTATGCCGACCTGAAAACCGCGGTTGAGAATAACATTTCAAAAAGGCTTGATAATGTCAGGGACGAGCTTTCCTTTGCACTTGAGCGCGAAAAGGACGCGTCAAGGCTTGTTGACCTTGCCGCAGAGGGCAGAATCCCGATAAGAGTTACTCATAACGACACCAAGATAAACAACGTTCTTTTTGACAGCATTACTAACGAGGCGGTCTGCGTCATTGACCTTGACACGATCATGCCCGGGCTTTCGCTCTACGATTTCGGCGACAGTATCCGTTCGGGCGCCGTTACCTCGGACGAAAACGAAAAGGATCTCGGCAAATACGGACTCGATATCGCACTTTTCAAGAGCTACACCGAGGGCTTCCTTTCCGAAGCCGGACATGCCCTCAATGAGGATGAGGTCGCAAACCTCGCCTTCTCTGCCAAGCTGATGACGCTCGAATGCGGTGTAAGATTCCTCACCGACTATCTCAACGGCGATGTATATTTCAAAACCGATTATCCCGAGCACAACCTTGTAAGATGCAAGACGCAGTTCAAGCTCGTTGCGGACATCGAGAAGCATATGGACGAGCTGAATGGCTGTGTTGACGAGATATACAGGAGGAGTTTGATTGAACGCTGAGAAAAAAGGAATAATCATTGCTTCAACGGTTATTCTGATTGCGGTCACTGCCGCAGTTATTCTCATTCCTCTTTTAAGGCATAATTCCGCTTCGGGATATATGAAGGATGATCTGAAAAACGTTGATAATGTTTCTCTCATTGCCCGATGTGCCGAAATTGACGGCAAAAAGGATTCCGTTGCAGGCTTCAAGGAAAGCGTAAGACTCGGCGCAAACGCAGTAATAGTTGATTTGTGCTTCAGAAAGGACGGCACTCCCGTCATAACCGATAACTATTCGAATGCCGACAGCGCCGAAAAAGCCGAAGAGCTTTTCAAAGCGATGAATGAAGAAAAATTCAAAAAAATCGCAGTTTATCTGAATATAGTCCAGTTAAGCGACACTGCCAAGCTAAACGCACTGGCTGTCAGCTATAATATACTCGATCGTCTGTTTCTGACGGGAATTGATTCCGGCCGCTATGATCTTATCAGCTCAGACAATACGATCGTTCCGATTCTTCTTGATTACACTTTTTCCTCTGATGAGCTCGGCTCAGTCAAGGACGGCAGCTTCAGAAAACCCGATATTCTCGAAGAAAAGGGCGCCGTCGGATTTGTCCTTGATTCCTCGCAGATAACACCCGAGCTGACAGAGGTTTTGAAGGATTACGGAATTTATTTCATCGTAAACGGTATAGACGGTGTTCCGAGAATGTGCAGTACCCTGCTTGACGGAGCCGACAGTGTGATCGTTACGGACATAGAAAAATCAAGGGAAACACTTGATAAATGGACAGAGAAAATGCAGGAGCGATATAAAGCCTCCGTTGATAAATCTATAAAAGAGCTTTCAAAAAAAGCTGAAGATAACAACTAATTTACAGGAGTGATAAACATGGCAAAAATTCTTATTGCAGATGACGAAAGTAAGATCCGCAGACTTGTCTGTGATTTTCTCAGAAGGTCAGGTCACACCCCCGTTGAAGCAAGTACGGGACGTGAGGTTCTTGATATTTTCAATTCGGACGAAAAAATCGACCTCTATCTTCTCGATATCATGATCCCCGAGATAGACGGCTGGGAGCTTTGCCGCCAGATCCGCAAAACCTCGTCCGTTCCAATTATCCTCCTCACGGCAAGAAGCGCCGAATATGACCAGATCATGGGCTTTGATGCAGGTGCCGACGACTATGTTACAAAGCCGTTCAGCCTCGCCGTTCTTATGAAGAGGATCGACGTTTTGCTCAAGCGTTCCTCCTCGGGAAAGGTCAGAACGGATAAGGACATCATTTCGCTTGACGGACTGCTTATCAACAACGACGCTCATCAGGTCACGATCGACGGAGAGCCTGTAGAACTTACACTTAAGGAGTACAACATCCTCGAAAAGCTCATTTCGAGCCGCGGAAGAGTTTACACAAGAGAGCAGCTTCTTGATGATATCTGGGGCTACGACTATGTCGGAGATACCAGAAATGTTGACTCCCACGTTGCCCGTTTGCGCAGCAAGCTCGGCGTATGGGGCTCCAACCACCTCAAGACGATATACGGTATCGGATACAAAATAGAGGTGAACTAATTTGAATCCGACTCAAAGCCAGGAGGGCGGCAAGGTGCTCGTCCGTAACATGAAGGCTCAGGTATTTCTGCAATTCCTGCTGATTTTTCTTGTTATTCTCTGCGTTATAATGCTGACCTCCACATCTCTGTATGCCAATGTCATCACAGGTATGACGCTTTCGAATCTTCGCGACGCGAATGAAGAAATTCAGAATCTCGATTTTTTCAAGGGTGACGAGGTAATAAACCGTGTTGAGGAAATCGAGCGTAAACATTCGGTATTCGTTGAGGTTTACGGAAAGAATCCCAGCGACAAAAAGGGCGAGTATACACAGATCATATATACAAAAACCTCTTACGACAGCTTCTATGACCGCAACAAGGAGCAGGGTCATTATCAAAAGCCCACTTCATTTGTCGATTTTATAAACGGAAGCTTTACAACCGACAAGAAGTACGCGGACGGAAGCTTTTCGGGCAAGCTGAAAAATCCGAACAATTCCTACGAATTTTATATTCTTTCCTCACCGGGGTTGACGGGAGCATACAGAATCATCTGCGCTGTCCCCTATTCCACCATCGAACAGCAGGCAAGAACCGTAAGCATCACAATGGGTCTGATAATTCTGCTTGTGTTCATTGCGGTAAGCATCGTAGTATATTTCTACGTTACGCAGATCACCGGTCCGATAAAGAAAATTACTGAGATAACTCAGCGAATGGCTGTTGAGGACGATCCAACGCTGAGAATACCGTCTGGAGGAAAGAGCGTAAACACCGAGGTTGACGCTTCTATCGCAAGTATCAATGCCATGTACTCGTCATGGATGATAACAAAGGAAAAGCTTGCCGAAAGGTCGGAATTCCTCCTTGAACAGCTTCATGAAAAGGAGCTTGAAAAGAAATACCGTGAGGAATTTATTGCAGGCACCTCCCACGAGCTGAAAACGCCTATTGCAATAATCCAGGGCTATGCCGAGGGTGCAAAATACTCGCTTGACGATAAGGAAACGATAAACGAATATTGCGACACGATAATTGACGAATGTACAAGAATGAACGATCTCGTCGTTAATATGATGAGCCTTTCAAACATTCAGCAGAATTCCGATTCGCTCAATTATGAGGACTTTTCGATCACGGACTTCATTGCTGACGATCTCGCTTCTCATTCGATCGTTTTCAGAAAGCATGGCATCAGTGTTGAAAATCTGATCAGCGAACAGATTTACGGCCGCGCAGATCTGAAGAAGCTCCCGTTCGTTATAAACAACCTGATTTCAAATGCAATATCCTATATCGGCGGAGATCCGAAAATCATAAGGCTCCGATATGAGGACGTCGGGCTTTCCTACAGAATTTTCGTTTTCAATTCAGGCGACAATATTCCCGATGACGTACTGGAAAAGCTGTGGTTCAGCTTTTACCGCCACGATGCGGCGCGAATGAGAAACGACGGCCATTTCGGGCTTGGACTTTCGATCGTCAAGGGAATACAGGACGCTCACTCCGAGCAGTGCGGCGTCAACAATGCCGAGGGCGGAGTTGAATTCTGGTTTGACATCGGAAAAGGCTCGCTTGACGGCGAGGATCTTGACGAAGATGAATAATAAACAGGCTGTATCAGCACGATTGATTGATACAGCCTGTTTTTATTATGTCTATATTTTTTCAAAAAATTTATTTTGTAAAATGCCCAACTATTCTCTTAGCCGCTTCCTTGGTATCCTCCGGATCGCCGAAAGCGGAAAGTCTGAGGAAGCCCTCACCGCACGAGCCGAAGCCCACGCCGGGAGTACCGACGATCTGAAGCTCATTGAGAAGATAATCAAAGAATTCCCAGCTTCCCATACCGTTCGGACACTTCATCCATACATACGGCGAGTTTTTACCGCCGACATACCAAAAGCCGCACTTGTCAAGCGCGTCCATGATAACCTTTGCGTTCTTCTTATAGACCGAAATGCTCTCGTGAATCTGCTCCTGTCCCTCGGGAGTAAACACCGCCGAAGCGCCCTTTTGAAGAATATACGATATACCGTTCGTTCTCGTCTCTCTGTTCCTTGACCAAAGCGCGTTGAGATTCACGTCCATGCGCTCAAGCTTTGACGGAACGATCGTATAACCGACTCTTGTGCCCGTGAAGCCTGCCGTCTTTGAAAATGAGCAAACCTCTATAGCGCAGGTGTCCGCGCCCTCGATCTCATAAATGCTGTGAGGAACATCGTCCTCCTCAATGAATATTTCATATGCGGCGTCGTAGAGAATAACGGCGTCCTTTTTGTTTGCATAATCGACCCACTTCTTGAGTTTTTCACGGGTATATGCCGAGCCTGTCGGATTGTTCGGCGAGCAGATGTAAATTATATCTGCGTCAATGCTCTCATCGGGAAGCGGAAGAAATCCGTCCCCCTCGCCTGCCGGCAAATGAATGACCTTTCTGCCGTAAAGCACGTTTGTGTCAACATACTCGGGGTATGCAGGCTCAATTACAAGTACGGTGTTGTCGCGGTCAAACATCTCCAGCAAATCGCCGAGATCGTCGCATGCGCCGCTCGAAACAAAGACCTCGTCGGTCGTCACGCTGACGTTCCAACCCGAATAATACTTTGCTATCGCCTCACGCAGGAACATAGCGCCGTGCTCGGGCATATAGCCGTGGAAGTTCTCTATCCTTGACTGATCGTCAACCGCCTCATGGAGCGCTTCTATGACCTTCTTGCAAAGCGGATATGAAACATCGCCGACTCCGAGCTTCAGCACCCTCTCGCCCTTGTGAGCGGCAAGGTATTCGTCCGTCTTTCTGTAAATCGTATTGAACAAATAGGTATCCTTCAATTCTGTATAATGCATATTCGGTTTCATTATATATTTACCTCGCCTTCAAAAGAAATTTTTGCGGGACCCGTCATTGTAACAACGTTGTCCTCTGAAATATTGACATTAAGCGTGCCGCCGTCAAGCTCAACGGCAACGTCGCTGTTATAACGGCAAAGACCGATCGAAATTGCCGCCATGACTGAAGCGCATGAGCCTGTGCCGCATGCCATTGTTATACCGCTTCCGCGCTCCCAGACCCTCATTCTCAGCCTGTTGTCGGAAAGCACCTGAACGAATTCGACATTCACTCCGTCGGGAAATCTGTCGCAATGCTCCATTTCTGGACCAACCGTTGTGATCTTCGCCTTTGAGATATCGTCAACAAAAATAACCGCGTGAGGATTGCCGACCGAGACGGGAATGTACTCTATATCCTCACCGCAAATTCCTATCCTGTTCACAAGACCTGCGTCCGCCTTGCCCATGTTCACGGAGGCAGAGATAACCTCGCCGTTTTTAACCTGAAAATCAAGAGCTTTGATTCCCGAAAGCGTTTCAACGGTGATTTTCGTCTTTTTTGTCAATCCTTTATCGTAGACATACTTACCGACGCATCTGATTCCATTGCCGCACATCATCGCTTCACTGCCGTCGGCATTGAATATCCTCATTTTAAAATCAGCAATCTTAGACGGAAGAATCCAGATCATACCGTCCGAACCGATTCCGAAATGGCGGTCGGAGAGCTTAACCGAAAGCTTATCGGGATCTGTCGGCTCTTTCTTTGAGTAAACATAGATATAGTCGTTTCCGAGTCCCTGCATCTTTGTAAATTTCACTGTAAATCCTCCCTCATCGGCAAATAAAAAGCGTCTTTAAGGGTGCAGAATACCCTCAAAGACGTCATTGCCTTTTTTCTATTATATTCACATACAGCCGAATTCCCGACTGTTTTCGCAATTATTTTAACCTTGAAAAAACAATTTGTCAAGTGTTTTATTACCGTTACATAATCATTGAAATAAAGGAAAACATATTGACGGATAATTTCTGTTCTGTTATAATTTTTATGTACAAAACAAACAGTACAAATGCTAAATACGGAGGTACAATATGAAAACACGCGTCGCAGTTATGGCAATCATACTTGAATCCAAGGAGAATGCGGAGCAGCTCAATGCTATTCTTCACGATTACCGCGAATATATTCTTGGAAGAATGGGTCTGCCCTACAC
>CAKSSJ010000045.1 GCA_934488615.1 uncultured Eubacteriales bacterium
GCTTTGCTATTATACCAAACCACCTCCCCTTTGTCAACACCTTTTTTCAATCTTTTTCACTTTTTTCCTCTTTTCCTCCCCTCTTTCTTCAACCTTCCCGCGCGTTGCTTTTGACCAATAGGAATATAAACCTTTGCGAATTCAATTTATATTTGTTAAAAAGGCAAAAATGCCGTATGATGTCAATATGATTATATCAACATCATACGACATCATACGGCGGGGATTATTTTTCAAGTCCTGCAAAGAGCTTTACGTTGTCGAAGGAGCACTTATATTTGCCCTGCTCGACACCGTGGATGATCTCGCAGACCTTATCGTTATAAGGCGTCGGGACACCGTACTTTCTGCCGTACTCGCATACAACGCCGTTGATCGCGTCTACCTCGCAAAGTCTGCCCTTTTCAAGATCCTGAAGCATGCTTGCCTTGAGAAGTCTGTGCTTCTTGATGCAAACGGGAATAAGCGCAAAGGAGATTTTCTTCTTGATTCCGTTGCCCTTATAATAAAGGAGCTTGACAACATCCTTGCCCTGAATCGGCTCAATCTTTATGCCCGCGGCATTTGCGACGTCAATACATTCCTTGATTATATTCTGACAGCAGACTCTCGATTCCTTATTCTCTGCCGCATCGCCGAAGGTGCCGCCGATTACGGCTGACATGCCCGAAAATGCACTGTTGATAAGGAGCTTTGACCAGCGAACACCCATGAAATTGTCCTCAATCTCAACGGGACACATCTTTTCAAGCAGAGCCTTGACCTGCATGAGCTTCTCGTCCTTCTGTCCGTTCATTCTTCCAAGTCCGAACGACATGCTGTCTGGTTCACTTGTAAGCTCAGATACACCCTTGCCGTGAAGGGTTGCGCCCCATGCGACGGTACAGCCCATTGTTCTGTCCTCGCCGACAACCTTGGAGACCGAAAGCTCGGGAAGTCCGTTCTGAAGCGTGCAGACGATACAATCGTCGGTCATGTTCTTCTCAAGATTGCGAAGAATGTTTTCATTATCAAGCTGCTTTGTGAGCAGGATTATAAGCTCGTATTTCTCGGTCATCTGATCGGGAGTGAGCGCATGGACGGGAACAGTCATGTTGACTGTTCCGATAATTTTAGCTCCGCCCTCGTTCATTGCGTCAACGTGCTCCTTATTTCTTGTGATAAGATCAACGTCAACACCCGCCTTAGAAAGATATGCGCCGAGAACCGTGCCGAGCGAGCCTGCGCCGTAAATTGCTGTTTTCATTGTAAAGCCCTCATTTCTTTGCAGTAGAATTTTTCGTCAGGTTGTGCAAAAAGTTATATGCACATGGCGATTCAAATAAGCCGTTCGCCGCAATTTGTGCGGTGTTTCCTTAAAATATCGGACAGACCGAAGCCCGTCCGATATAGTAAACTGTTTAGATTCTTGCTACGCCCGAATCGCGAGCAGCCTGTGCAACTGCCGCCGCAACGGTCTTGCCGACGCGGGGATCAAACGGCTTCGGAATGATATAATCTGCGGAAAGCTCCTCATCGGAAACAAGGCTTGCGAGTGCCTTTGCCGCCGCAATCTTCATTTCTTCATTGATGTCGCTTGCACGGACATCAAGTGCACCGCGGAAAATTCCGGGGAATGCGAGAACGTTATTGATCTGGTTCGGGAAGTCACTTCTGCCTGTTCCGACAACTGCTGCACCTGCCGCCTTTGCAAGGTCGGGCATGATTTCGGGAACAGGGTTAGCCATAGCGAGAACGATCGGATCCTTAGCCATCGACTTGATCATATCCTCGGTAACAACGCCGGGAGCGGAAACGCCGATAAAGATATCTGCGCCCTTCATCGCATCGGCGAGCGAGCCTCTGATATGATTCTTGTTTGTGAAGTCTGCGATATCCTGCTTAGCGGGCTTGAGGTCGTCGCCGTCACAGATTATGCCCTTACGGTCGCACATGATGATGTTGCCCATGCCCATGCTTGTGAAGAGCTTTGCGATCGCAACACCTGCCGCTCCTGCGCCATTGAATACTGCTGTGCAGTCCTCGATCTTCTTGCCGACGAGCTTCAAAGCGTTGATAATACCTGCCGAGCATATAACGGCTGTGCCGTGCTGATCGTCATGGAAGATAGGAATATCGGCTTTCTCCTTGAGCTTTCTTTCGATCTCGAAGCATCTCGGAGCGGCGATATCCTCAAGGTTGATTCCGCCGAAGCTGCCGCAAAGCAGAGCAACGGTGTTTACGAACTCGTCAACGTCCTGTGTTCTGATGCAAAGAGGGAAAGCGTCAACTCCGCCGAACTCCTTGAAAAGAACGCACTTGCCCTCCATAACGGGCATACCTGCCTCGGGGCCGATATTGCCGAGACCGAGAACAGCCGAGCCGTCGGTGATAACGGCAACGAGGTTTGAACGGCGCGTAAGCTCATAGCTCTTGTTGATGTCCTTCTGAATTTCAAGACACGGCTGAGCAACACCGGGGGTGTAAGCAAGCGAAAGGGCGTCCTTATTGTCAACCTTTGCTCTCGCAACTACTTCTATCTTACCCTTCCACTCATAATGAAGTCTCAGGGATTCCTTTGCATAATCCATTGTAATTATCCTCCGATTAAATTATTTTATTTCTCCCACGGGAATACATAGTTAAGCTTGAGGTCGTCACGGACCTTGTTCATTTCAGCCTGAACGGACTCATTGATAGGAACACCGGAATCCTTTCTCTGAAGCCAAACATTGTACTCCTTCTCGCCTGCCGAGAAGATGTGATCGTGACCCGGTGCCTTCTTGGAAGCGCGAACAGAACGAATGATCTCGCCTGCCTTTTTCCTTGTCTGCTCCTCGCCGAGGAAGTGGTCGGTATCAATAGCGATGAAGAAATGGCCGAGATGATACGGTACAAGATTGCCGTTCTCATCCTTGCCGTCAAGCATCTTGCCGTAGTTACCGTCCTGAAGAGCTGCAGAAAGAAGCTCGATAACCATAGCGTAGCCGTAGCCCTTGTATCCGCCGAGAGCCTCGCCGATACCGCCGAGTGTCGTCAGAGCGGCTGTGCCGTTACGGATCTTCTTGAGTGCCTCGCCTGCGTCGCCCTCAACGGGATTGCCGTCGATATCAATAACCGTACCCGGATGAACCGGCTCGTCGATTCTTGCGTAATACTCGATCTTGCCGTTCTGAGTGATTGATGTTGCGCAGTCGATTACGAAGTTGAAATCCTCATCGGTCGGAATTCCGATCGTGAGCGGGTTTGTACCGAACATGCCCTCAACACCGAAGGTCGGAGCAACGGACGGACGTGCGTTTGTACCTGTAATACCGATACATCCTGCCTTTGCCGCCATAGATGCATAGTAGCCTGCTATACCGTAGTGGCAGGAATTACGAACAGCGACCATGCCCATGCCGTATTCCTTAGCCTTTTTGATTGCCATTTCCATCGACTTGTAGCCGATAACCTGACCCATACCGTCATGACCGTCAACAACAGCCGTTGTCGGTGTTTCCTTAACGATTTCAAAATTCGTGACGGGATTCTGAATGCCTGCTTCGATTCGATCAATGTAGATTGGCTTGAAGCGGTTACAGCCGTGGGATTCAATTCCGCGTCTGTCAGATTCAAGGATAACGTCAACGACGATCTCGCAGTCCTCCGCGGGAACACCTACGCCCTTGAACGCATCAACCATAAAATCATGCAGTGTTTTCCAATCACATACAACTTTACCCATAGTAGTACCTCCTATGTTAAATAAATAATTTATAAATTAAGATTGACCCTTATCAATCAAAATCGTCCTCCTGTGCCCAGTTGCGTGAACGCTCAACGGCACGCTTCCAGTCTGCACAGAGCTTGTCTCTGACCTTCTTATCCATCTTCGGGATAAATACCTTTTCAACCTCGCGGTTCTTTTCTATCTCCTCGGGGGTTTTCCACATGCCGACGCAAAGGCCTGCAAGATATGCCGCGCCGAGAGCCGTTGTTTCAACGGTCTTGGGACGGTTGACAACCGTTCTGATGAGATCCGCCTGGATCTGCATCATGATGTTGCTGACGCTTGCTCCGCCGTCAACACGAAGCTCTGAAAGAATGATATTGGAATCCTTTGTCATCGCTCTGAGAAGGTCGGTCATCTGGAAGCAGATGGATTCAAGCACCGCACGGCAGAAATGCGCACGGTTTACTCCCCTCGTCAAGCCGACTATCGTTCCTCTTGCGTACATGTCCCAGTACGGTGCACCGAGACCCGTGAACGCAGGAACAAGGAACATTCCGTTTGCGTTTTCAACGCTTTCGGCAAGCTCGTCAACACGGGGTGCGGTATCGACCATATGAAGCTCATCTCTGAGCCACTTGATAACCGAGCCTGCGTTGAAGGCACTGCCCTCTATTGAATATGTAGTTTTGCCGTTGATGCTCCATGCAACACCGGTAAGAAGATTGTTTTCCGAACGAACGCGCTTTTCGCCTGTGTTCATCAAAAGGAAGCAGCCTGTTCCGTATGTGTTCTTCGCCTGTCCCGGATTGAAGCACGCCTGACCGAACAGCGCCGACGGCTGATCGCCGATAGCACCGCAGATGGGCACGCCCTCAAGATCCTCAATACCGATAATTCCGGGAGCGACCGTGCCGTAAACCTTGCTTGATTCAACAGGCTCGGGAAGCATACACATAGGCACACCGAGCTTCTCGCAAAGGAACTCGTCCCACTGAAGCTTGTCAACGTCAAAAAGCATCGTTCTTGAAGCGTTGGAATAGTCCGTAACGTGAACCTTGCCGCCCGTGAGATTCCAGATAAGCCATGTTTCGACCGTGCCGAAAAGAAGCTCGCCGTTCTCGGCTCTCTCTCTTGCACCCTCAACATTGTCAAGGATCCATTTGATCTTGGTGCCCGAGAAATAAGCGTCAATGAGAAGTCCCGTATGCTCGCGGATATAATCCCCGAGGCCCTGAGCCTTGAGCTCCTCGCAAAGCTCAGCGGTACGGCGGCACTGCCAAACGATTGCGTTATAGATCGGCTTTCCCGTCTCCTTATCCCACACGATGGTGGTTTCACGCTGGTTTGTGATGCCTATACCCGCAATTTTTTTAACGTCAAAATCACCCGAATTGATAACGGATGAAATTGAGTGCATCTGACTGTAAAGAATATCCATCGGGTCATGCTCGACCCATCCCGACTTGGGGTAAATCTGTTCAAATTCATTCTGTGCCTTGGAAACAATGCGTCCGCGCTTGTCAAAAACTATTGCACGGGAGCTGGTGGTTCCCTGGTCAAGTGCTAAAACATACATATTGCTTTCCTCCGAAATTGAACGGCTGAAAAAAAAGAACAGAAAGCCAAGCTGTCTTTCAAACAGTTGATTTTCCGTTCATTAAATGCTTTCCATAATTATACCGCCGTTCAAAATATTTATGTATGATTATTGTACTCTATTTATCTTGAAAAGTCAACACTCTTTCACCCTGTTGCGAATAAATAAATGTATATATTCAACAAAATATAGGACAGGCAAAACAGAAATAAATGTTTCGGGAGCTGTAACACACTTTTAAGTTTTCCATACAATGTTAGTGTAAGACGAAAGGAGGTCAGAAACATGGGTTGCTGCAATAACTGGATCCTTATTCTCATAATCATCCTCTTATTCTCAGAGTGCGGTTGCGGCTGTGGCTGCGGTTGCGGAAACAACGGTACATCGTTCCTTAACAACAACGGTTGTGGTTGCTGACATTGACTGAGAAAGACGCCTGCGGACAGATGCTCGCAGGCGTCGCCTTTTTCATACATTCATTATGGTTATATTGTTAAATTTTTAATTAGTTCCGTTTCTATTGAATTTGTCTTTTTTTCATAGTATAATACATTAGATAATAACAAATGTCGAAAAAGGTGGATTGCTTTGGAAAACGGTAATAAAAAAAAGCTCGGTAAAAAATCGCTCATCGCAATCATACTTTGTGCCGTTATTGTTTTCGGCATTGTTGCATATGACTTTATAGGCGGCAGAAGCTCCTGCGAAAAGACGAGCGTTGCAATGGGCACGGTCGTAACAGTTAAGCTTTTCGGCTTCGGAGCAAAGAACGACCTTGAAAAGGTTGAAACCGAAATCAACGGGCTTGAAAGCTCAGTTCTCAGCTGGCGAAAGGAAGGCTCCGACGTTTACAGAATCAACGAGGGCGCAGGCTCCCCTGTTTCCGTCTCGCCCGACACGGCGAAGATAATTGCACAGTGCACAAGCATCTCGGACGACTGCAACGGCGTTTTTGACATAACGGTTGGCAACATTACCAAACTCTGGGACTTCGGCGGCGAAAATCAGCGTTTGCCCTCCGACGATGAAATTAAAACGGCGCTCGGAAGCGTCGGCTACAAAAACGTTTCCGTTTCGGGCAATGCCGTCAGGATAAATAAGGGTCAGTCGCTTGACCTCGGCGCAGTCGGCAAGGGCTTTGCATGCGATAAGATCAAGGATCTTCTTGACAAGGGCAGTACAAAATCCGCCGTTGTTTCGGTCGGCGGCAGTCTGCTTATCTACGGCAACAGGAATTTCACCGTCGGCATAGTCAATCCCGATAACGACAAGCAGTCGATGGGCACATTGAAGCTCAAGAACACCTGTGTTTCGACATCGGGCAACTATGAGAAATATTTTGAGCAGGACGGCAAGCGTTATCATCACATTCTCAACGCAACAACGGGCTACCCTGCAACAAGCGAATTCAAGAGCGTTACCGTTGTCTGCGAATCGGGACTTCTCAGCGACGCGCTCTCAACGGTATGCTATATTGCAGGCTATCGCAAAAGCGTTGAAATTCTCAAGAAATACGACGCGGAAGCGGTTTTCATCTTCAACAACAATGCGGTCAAGGCCACCGACGGGCTCTCGGGCAAATTCACGGTCACCGATGACAGCTACACTCTTGACAAATGAAGCTATTCAAACGAACCGATTTAATTATAATACTTGTCGTGCTTCTTGCGGCGGCGGCAATATCTGTTCCGAGATTTCTCGGCTCGGACAAACCGACCGCAGAAATCTATGTTGACGGCAAGCTCGAAGAAACGATCGACCTGTCAGCTGTTGATAAAGAATACAAGATCACTCCGAGCACCGAGCCGAGGGTTGAGATAACCGTCGGCAAGGGCGAGATATATTTTTCCCATGCCGAGTGTAAGGACAAGCTCTGCGTTAAAAGCGGAAAGCTGACCTCGGACGGCGAAACGGCGGCATGCCTGCCGTCAAGGGTCGTTATCTCGGTCAAATCGAACAGGAACAAAACAGACATAATGACTTATTGATATGAAAGACAATAATCTGACAAGAAAAATAGCCGTGACGGGCATGATGTGTGCGCTTGCGCTTGCACTCTCCTACCTTGAAACGCTTATCCCCGCCTATCCGGGATTTCCTCCCGGAGCGAAGCCCGGTCTTTCCAACATCGTAACGATGTTCATGGCAAGCTGTGCAGGGTCGGGATACGCATTTTTCATAACGATAATCAAGGGACTTTTCGCAGGCGTCACAAGAGGAATGACAGCGATGCTGATGAGCCTTTCGGGCGGAATTCTCAGCACCGCGGCGGCATGCCTCCTTTTCAGATTTTGCAAGGATAAATTAGGATATATCGGCATCGGAATCATCTGTGCCGTTTGTCACAATATCGGTCAGCTTGCGGCGGCATGTATCCTTTCGGGTACGGCTTCGCTCATAGTAGGCTACGGACCGCTGTTGTTAATATTTGCAATCGTTACCGGCTTACTTACAGGAACGATTCTAAAAGCGGTTATGCCTTCATTGGAGAAAATCGCAAAACTAAAAAATTAAATGGGAAATTCCCATATAGCAAAGGGGTTGAACAAATGGGTAAAATTCACGTGGACGGAGTTATCTCGGCAGTCAAAAAGGTTCGCGGCGGTGTCAAGGTTGACCACCACAAGAACACGGCAGGCTGTGAGGTAGTTCGTATTCCCGTCCCAAATCAGGTAGTTTTGCCTATGCAGCAGCACATCGGCTCTCCGTGTACTCCGACTGTCAAGGTCGGCGATACCGTTGCGGTCGGTCAGGTAATCGGCGACAGCGATAAGTTTGTCAGCGCACCGATTCACGCATCAATTTCAGGTACGGTCAAGTCAGTCGGAAACGTCAAGCTCCCGAACGGAACAATGGTTCAGGGTGTTACGATCGAATCCGACGGCGAGATGAGACTTTATGAGGGTCTCAAGGCTCCCGAAGTCAACACTAAGGAGGAGCTTTGCAAGGCAGTCAGGGATTCGGGTCTTGTCGGTCTGGGCGGCGCAGGCTTCCCGACCCATGTTAAGCTCAACGTCCCTGCGGACAAAAACATTGACACTCTTATCATCAATGCCGCAGAATGTGAGCCGTACATAAC
>CAKSSJ010000046.1 GCA_934488615.1 uncultured Eubacteriales bacterium
CTTTTATCTTTTCTCTTGTATTGAACCCCTCAGTCAGCTTCGCTGACAGCTCCCCCAATGGAGGAGCCCATGCTCAAGGTGAAATTCAGCAAACTTTCAAGAAAACCCCTCAGTCACAACACAAGGTCGTGCCAGCTCCCCTACAGGGGCGCCGAGCCTATTTTCTTCTGACCATGGGTCGATATGGGCATAGACCCCTACGAATTATGTCTTTATTGATCCTAATTGTATATTGCCGCATTATCATCTAAAACAAAAAGGAACCGCTCGCGGCAGTTCCTTTTACAATGTTATTTCTTCTTTTTCTGCGGCATTTTATAAATCTGTTTGAGCGTGCCGTCCTTATCGAGCATAACGGAATCCCCTACCTCGATGTTTCTGTCGTAGCAGAGCTTATCTGCCATCGCGATACGCTGTTCCTTGCCCTCGGCATCTGTCACAACGACCGTCACCATAGCTTCGGCATTCTCAGGAACGCCCTCACAGCCGAAATCGTCCTCGATTATTTCAACAACGTTCAGCGCTTTTTTATCAAGCGACGCGCCGTATGAATAGCCGAACAGGAAGCCGACGCTCACACCGAAGCTCATACCGATGGATATGCTGTCAAAAAGTATTCGACCCAAGCACATGCCGATTCCTATACCGATGCACATGCCGATCGACATATACATCGAGGCGAATTTGCCCGTCGGCTTTTTATTTTCTTTTGGCTTCTTTTCAGACTTGTTTTTCATTCAATTCATCCCTTATTTCAAAAGACTGATATTAAGCCTTACAAGATATGACATCACGAGCTGAATATAGTACGTTATTTTTTCGGAAAGACTGCTGAGATTTTCAAAAATATTCGAAACATTGCTCTTGAAATTGACCGTACCGTAGCCCTCGATAACACCGTTGTTGTCGTCAATTCCGTCATTGTCGTATGCGAATTTATAAAGTATCGGCGAAGCGATTCCGACGAGGAATATCTCTGCCTTTGTATAAACGCCGAACTTCGAAATGCAGAACTTTATAAGACTGTCGGCAACAGGACCGTAGCCAAGCTCGCCGAGGAAGCTGTTTGCCACTTTGAGAAGCACATCATCGGAAACATAGGCAAGGTCGCTTCTGAGGATCGCGGCAACGGCTCTGAGAAGTGTTGTAACCTCAACGCTGTCAAGGTCAAAATGCTCACCGCCCGAGTAATGCCATGCGACCAGATCGGTAGCAAGATCCCAGCCTGTTTCATAGTCCGAATCGGGAATTTCAATACCGTATTCCCTTGCGACCGACTGCAAACTGTTCTCACCGCAGAGCGGCATTCTGAGAAGACTTATAAGCTTGTTTACCGCCTCAATGATCGGCTTTGTATAAGCCTTGCTTTCATCAAGACCCATCTTTTCGGGAGAAAGCGAAAGCTCCAATCTGTACTGCACACCCGCCTTGAGATATCCCTTTGAGAAGGCTCTGAGATCCTTTTTCATTGCGGCAATCTGCTCGTCTGTGTAGCCCTTTGTGGTTGCGGTAAGAGCGTCGTAATCAATACTGTCAACCGATCTTGTTTCATACTTAATTTCGTTATCGTTATACTTTATAACCCTGTACTCAAGCGGATACATCGCAAGCGAGGTTGTTGCAAAGTCATAAAGTTTGTTACCTAATGCGCTTGTATAAACCGTAGCATCCGAGCAATGCTCATGACCCGTGAACACTGTCTTGATACCCCAATCGGCGAAAAGCTCAGCGGTCGTAAAATGGAATTTTACAATGAAATTTCTGCTGAGTACGCGCTGAATCGGAAGATGGTCGAGCAGGTTATGGTGCATCATAACAATAGGATATCTGCCATCCTTCTTTGCAAGCTCCGCCTGCTCCTTGACCCATTTGAGCCTTTCGGCCGTCATTCCGTCCTCGGTTGACTTCTTCTCATGGTTTGTATCAAGTGCAATAAGGCGGTATTTTTCACCGAGGTTTGCCGTATAAGAACAGTCATCCTCCCTTGTTGTCAAGGCATGGTCATATCCGAACTCGGCATAGATCTCCTTGAATCGTGCAAGCGTTGTCAATTGATCGTTGCTTGCGTCATGGTTACCGTTGATAACATAAACCTCCTTGCCCGATTTCTTTTCGAAATCACGGAGCTTCTGTGCAATAAGCAAATGATCCTCGGGACGTGTACGGCCCCTGTTTGCAAGGTCGCCCGAGATGAGAACATAGTCAACATCGTCGCTCTCGGCACACTGATCAAGGAACTCATCAATAATAAATCCTGTTTCGTTTTCCATTTCACATCGCCTGGTAGCGTGCCAGTAAAGCTCGGAATCGTTTGTCTTTTCAAGCTCTGCCTCGGGAGCGCTGTAATGCAGGTCGGAGGCGATCGCAAAGCTGAGATCGGTCTTGTCCTCTGCCGACACGGCTATTGAAAGCATTGAAAAAATCATCCCGGCCGCAATAATTATTGAAACTGTCCTTTTCATAATACAACTCCTCTTAATGAAACAGGGCAACGTTTATGATTTATTCGTTGCCCTGTCAATTTTCAATTACAGATTAAATATTAAAGGTACCAGATCCAGCCGAAGAGAAGGTAAATTATGATCCACTGGAGCATTGAGTATTCAACAGTGACCTTTCTCGTCGCGGTAACGGAGCCGTCCTTGGTGGAGGCGGTAATCGTTGCCGTACCTCTTGTCTTTGCAACAATTGTTCCGTCCTCGGAGACCTCAACGACCTTCGGGTTAGAAGATTTCCAAACTATCTCAGCTGTATATGCCGCCTCTTCGGGGAAAACATTTGCCTGAAGTCTGTCGGTCTTTTTGCAGTAGATCGTGAAATCCTCCTCGGGAACAATGACGATCTTTTCAACGGGAACAACGATCATCGGGATCTCTTCGTCTATGTAGGATCCGCATACGGTGCACGACGTTCTTCTTATACCGACGGAACGGTATGTCGGCTCCTTGATGACCTTCCATTTGCCCCATGCATGACCCGAAGCCTTTATCGTGATCTCTGCCTCGCTGTAAATCTTACATACGGAGCACTGATGGCGGATATATCCGTCCTCGGTGCAGGTTGCCTGCTTAACGTCCTTAACGAATTTATGACCCTTAGCTTCAAGAACCGTTTCCTTTATCAATGTATCGCAGTCCGTGCAGTATTCCTTTATGTAACCGCTCTCTGTACAGGTCGCCGCCTGAGTTTCGGTTCTCTTGTGCTGATGACCGGTCGCTTCGATCACGTCGTCTGCAAGCACCTCGTTACAAACGGAGCAATGCTCCTTATGGTATCCGTTTTCGGTACAGGTTGCCGCTTTATCCTCGGTAACGATCTTGTGTCCAGAAGCGGATATCACTGTCTCGCTGATGATCTCGTTGCAATCCTTACAAACAACACGGTCATATCCGTCCTCTGTACAGGTTGCGTCCTTGTGCTGAACTTCCGTATTTTTATGATTGGTTGCGGGTATAACAATATCAAGAAGAACTTCCTTACAAACCGAGCATGTCTCCTTGCGGTAGCCGTCCTCAGTGCAGGTCGCAGGCTTTTCGTCAACAACAACATTGTGTCCTGAAGCCTTGAGCACCTCGTCCTTAATTACCTTCTGGCAAACTGTACATGTTTCCTTATAATATCCGTCCTCGGTGCAGGTTGCGGGCTTTTCGTCAACAACAGTCTTGTGTCCCTCTGCAAGAATTACATTCTCACTGATAACCTTCTGACAGTCGTTACAGAAAACGCGGTCGTATCCGTTCTCGGTGCAGGTTGCGTCCTTGTGCTGATCAACGGTATTTTTATGTCCTGTCTTTGGAAGAACGGTTCTGCTGAATTCCTGTTTGCATGAGGTACAAATCTCTGCAACATAACCGTCCTGCTCGCATGAAGGCTCAACTCTTACGGTTTCCTTTGTATGATCCGTCTGCGCGGTATCCATAGTCTTGCAAATTTCGCCGCAAGTAAGGCAGTACATAACCTTTACGCCGCCGTGCTGACAGGTTGCAGGCTCCGTCTCGACCCAGGAATCTGATTCAACGTGGGTATGTGTCTGCGGAAGTCCGTTGACAACCGTAACATTAGCTTCGACCTCTCTGAGAGACTCGTCAAATGAGTAGCATGCCTCAACATTAGCGGAAATATCCGAAATTGAAATGCCCTTAGCAGATACCTTGGAATATGTAATCTCGGCAATAGCTGTGGGCGCTGAAATTTCCTTTGTATTTGCAAAGGAGAGCTTACCCGTTGCATTGTTTGCCAAAAGCACACCGTTCGGGTTTTCCTCTGCAAAATCCTTTAATGACTTTGAAAAATCAATCTCATCACATCTCAGAGATGAATCAGCCTCAAAGGAAGCGTCAAAGCAAAGGGTCTGACCCTCCGTAAGAGCAAGGCTCACTACGACCGAGTCGGGCGTTTCGCTGACTATTTCAAGCTTGAACGTTACTGATTTCGCATTTTCGTCATACGCGTCCGTGTCTCCCGCAATCGCCCACATCGGAACGAACGGAAAGACCATACAAACAACAAGCATGACTGCAATGATCTTCAAAGAGATTTTTTTCAATCAATTCTCCCCCGTTTCATAAATGTAATATTATTCTACAGATAATATAATAGTATATTTTATGCTCAAGGTCAATAGTGCAATTTGACGAAAAACGTCTTTTGCAAAAAAATTTGAGCAATTTGGCATAATTATATAAAATGAAAAGATGTGTTATAGATGGAAAAAAGAATTATTTCCGTATTTACAGCATTTTGCTTGATGATAGGGTGTCTTTGTCTGCGGCTGTATGTGCTCTGCTCGTCGGGAACCGAGCTTGTATCCTCCGAGGCTCACTATTCAACATTTACTCTGAGCAATGTCCGCGGAGAAATAGTTGACCGCAAAGGTCGGAAGCTGACCGACGCGGATTATGACAATTATATAATTGCCAAGCCCTCGATCGAAGCTCTTGACATTCTGAGAGAGACGCTCGACAGCCGTTCCTATACCTCTGCAAAACAAAGAATGGAGAACGGCTCGCCCGTTGCGGTGAATATCGGCAAGCAGAGCATGCCGTCGGGAGAAAACTATCTCTGCGTACCCGTATATAAAAGGTACATCACCGATCAGACGGCTGTTCACCTTTTAGGCTATCTGGACGAAACGTTTCACGGCGTAACGGGGCTTGAAAAGGCATTTGACGGTGTTTTGAGCACGGAGGAGCATGTCGCCGCCCGTGTGCCCGTTGACGCTTACGGCAGAACGATAGTCGGCGCTGAAACAGAAATTGTTTCGCCCTCGCCCGATGTCGGAAAGGTTGAGCTGACGCTTGACCTTGATATTCAAAAGGCAACGGAAAAGGCTCTTGACGAATGTGGCATTTCTCAGGGATGCGCTATTGTTGCCGACGTCAAAAGCGGTGCGATCAGGGCAATCGCCTCCCGTCCGAGCTATGACCCGTCAAGAATTCCCGATTATCTTGATTCCGAAATCTCGCCGCTTCTCAACCGCTCGCTTGAAAGCTTTGCCGTCGGTTCGATATTCAAGGTTGCCGTCGCCGCATGTGCGATAGAAAACGGAATGTCCGATTTTCAATATACCTGCACAAGCTCCTGCAATATAGGCGGAGTGAGATTCGGGTGCAGCAGTAATACCTCTCACGGCAGGGTCGATCTTCAAAAGGCGCTCGAGGTTTCCTGCAACACTTATTTTATCAATCTCGGTCAGAAGCTCGGCGCGGACAAAATCACCGAAACAGCGTCGCTTCTCGGCTTCGGTCAGGGCGCTGAGCTTGCGGACGGGATCGTTTCCGAAAGCGGAGTTCTTCCGACGAGTGAAAGTCTTATGAATCCTGCTGCTCTGGCAAACTATTCGTTCGGTCAGGGCAGCTTCACGGCAACACCTATTCAGATAACGCAGATGCTTTGTGCCGTTGCGAACGGCGGCACATATTACGAGCCGTATATAATCGAAGCCGTCACCGACCGCGCAGGAGCCGTAACGAAGCATAAAAACAAATATCCTACTGTTGCAATGAGCCAGGAAACGAGCGAAATTCTTCTTAAAATGCTGACCTCGGTCGTCGAAAACGGTAATGCCTCCCCTGCCCGTCCCGAGCGTTTCACTGCCGCAGGCAAAACTGCGACGGCACAAACGGGTATCTTCGATAAAAGCGGCAATGAGATCTGCAACACATGGTTCGGAGGCTGTTTTCCTGCCGATGATCCGCAATACGTTGCCGTGATAATGAAGCAGGGCGGCGCTTCCGGCTCCTACGACTGCGCCCCCGTGTTCAAAAAAATAGCCGACAGCATAAATTTTTCCGAATAATTCAAAAAATTTCAAAAAAAGCCTTGCATTCACTGTTTTCTTATGATATACTTTTACGGCAAAACGCATGTAAGGTGTTTTATCCGAAGTGCATTTCGCATGAAATGTTCGGATATCAAGCCTTGCAGAGGCAAAACTAAGGAGGATTTATTTATGCCAGTAGTATCAATGAAACAGTTACTCGAAGCAGGTGTTCACTTCGGACACCAGACAAGAAGATGGAATCCGAAAATGGCTCAGTACATTTTCACAGAGCGTAACGGAATCTACATCATCGACCTTCAGAAGACAGTCAAGAAGCTTGAGGAAGCTTACCTCTTCGTTCGTGACGTAGCCGCTGACGGAAGCGATGTTCTTTTCGTAGGCACAAAGAAGCAGGCTCAGGATTCCGTTAAGGAAGAAGCTATCCGTTGCGGTATGCCGTACGTTAATGCACGTTGGCTCGGCGGTATGCTCACAAACTTCAACACCATCAAGAGAAGAATCAAGAGACTTGAGCAGCTCAAGAAGATGGAAGCTGACGGAACATTCGATCTCCTTCCGAAGAAGGAAGTTATCAAGCTCAAGCTCGAAATTGAGAAGCTCGAGAAGTTCATGGGCGGTATCGTCAACATGAAGAAGCAGCCCGCTGCTATGTTCATTGTTGATCCGCGCAAGGAAAGAATCGCAGTTCAGGAGGCTCATAAGCTCGGTATCCCAATCGTTGCTATTGTAGATACAAACTGTGATCCCGACGAGATCGACTACGTTATCCCCGGAAACGATGACGCTATCCGTGCCGTTCGCCTTATTGCAGGCGCTATGGCTGACGCTGTTATCGAGGGTCGTCAGGGCGAGCAGGAAGCTCCCGCAGAGGAAGTTGCTGCCGAGGAAGCTGCTGCTGAATAATCAGAACTAACTTAACGGCGGAATTCTATATTCCGCCGAACTTTAAATACAGGAGGAATTATCATGAATTTTACAGCTAAAGACGTTCAGGCTCTCCGTGAAAAGACAGGAGCAGGCATGATGGACTGTAAGAAGGCTCTTACAGAAACAGACGGCGACATGGACAAGGCAGTAGACGTGCTTCGTGAGAAGGGTCTTGCTTCCGCAGCCAAGAAGGCAGGCCGTATCGCAGCCGAGGGTGTCGTTGTTGCATATTATGATGAAGCGGCTAAGGTTGCTTCAATGGTAGAAGTAAACTGCGAAACAGACTTCGTTGCAAAGAACGAGAAGTTTGTTGAGCTTGCAAATAAGATTGCCGTTACGGTTGCCGAGAAGAATCCCGCAGACGTTGACGCTCTCCTCGCTATGACCCTTTCGGGCAGTGACGAGACTGTTGCAGACGCTGTTCAGGAGCTCTTCCTTACAATTCGTGAGAACATGAAGGTTCGCCGTTTTGTAAGAGTTGAGGGCGACGTTGCTTCCTACATCCACGGTGCAGGCGCAGTCGGCGTACTTGTAAAGTTTGACACAGACGTTGCCGATAAGACAGAGTTCAAGGATATGGGCAAGAACGTAGCAATGCAGATCGCGGCTATGAATCCCGAGTATCTCAGCAAGGATTGCATCTCGGACGATGAGCTTGCTAAGATGAAGTCGATCACAATCGACAGCTCACTCAATAAGCCCGATTCGCTTCCTAAGCCGATTCTTAAGACTCTCTTTGACAAGGCAGTAAACGACAAGCTCTTCAGCGACGAGGATCTTGCAGCTTATGAAGAGCAGAAGAACAACAAGTTCCTCTTTAACTTCCTTTCAGACAAGGCTGTTGCTACACTCGTTGAGCTCGCAATGGCAAGCAAGGAAGATATCGTTGCTAACAAGATATTTGCAGGCGCTGTTGACGGACGTATGAAGAAGCAGCTCAAGGA
>CAKSSJ010000047.1 GCA_934488615.1 uncultured Eubacteriales bacterium
TGTCGGCGCGGTAGTGAATGACAGTCCGGTGGACTGTCAGAGCCGCGACGTGACCGAGCCGCAGCGAGACGCTGGCGGCGTAGCCGACTGAGGGAGTAAATTCAAGTGAAAAGATAAAAGTGAAAAGTGAAAAGAAGCGGTGGCTTTGCGTTGCAAAGCATTAAAATAAAACCTTTTTTCTTAGTTCTTCTCTATTCACTTTTATCTCAAATAACCCCTCCGTTTCGCTTCGCTCAACACCTCCCCTAAAGGGGCGGCAAGAAAATTTTCACTGTAATTAACATCTATTTTGGGTGGTGTTCATTTGAGCAAAAAATTTATTTCATGGAACGTCAACGGCATAAGAGCCTGCATGAACAAGGGCTTCATGGACGTTTTTAACGAGCTGGACGCAGACATTTTCTGCCTGCAGGAGACTAAAATGCAGGAAGGTCAGCTCGTTCTGGAGCTTGACGGCTACCGTCAATATTGGAGCTACGCCGAAAAGAAAGGCTATTCCGGCACCGCGATATTCACCAAGGAGGAGCCGCTCAGCGTCAGCTACGGTCTCGGCATTGAGGAGCTTGACACCGAGGGCAGGCTTATCACGCTCGAATTTGACGATATATATTTCATCACGGAATACGTTCCGAACGCGCAGGACGGACTGAAAAGAATCGACCACCGCATGAAGTGGGAGGACGCTTTCAGAGCCTATGTCTCGGAGCTTCAAAAAAAGAAGCCCGTTGTTTTCTGCGGCGATCTCAACGTTGCCCACAATGAGATCGACCTGAAAAATCCGAAAACGAACCGCGGCAACGCAGGCTTTTCCGACGAGGAAAGAGGAAAGTTCGGCGAGCTTCTCGACGCAGGCTTCATTGACACCTTCCGTTATTTTTACCCCGACCTTGAAAATGCCTACAGCTGGTGGTCATACCGCTTCAAGGCGAGGGAGAAGAACGTCGGCTGGCGCATCGACTATTTCTGCGTTTCAAAGGAGCTTGAGCCGAGGCTTGAAAGCGTGAAGATTCATTCCGAAATTTACGGCTCGGATCACTGTCCGGTAGAACTTGTTTTAAAATAAGAGGGATTTTAAATGACAAAGAAGAACAAAAAGGTTATTATCATACTTTCGGCTGTGCTTGCAGTTTGCCTTGTTTTTACGGGGCTTACATTCAGCAAGAGCTTCACGGGCAAGCTCTTCGGCGGAATGGACACCAAAGGCGGCGAGCCGCTTTCGTCCGTCGTGAGCATGGAATACAAGACCGACTACCCGCTCGTTCAGACCCAGCAGGAGAATGTTTTTTACGAGACCTATCCCGACGGAACGGTAAAATACTTCAAGTATGCCGACAAGGAGATCGTTGAGATCACCAACGTCAGAACGAAGAAAATCAACATAACATGCAGTTATCAGAAAATTCCGATGACGCTTTACTACCTTGAGGATACGGACGTCGGCACGATCGGCTACGGACTTTTCAATTCCAAGCAGGAAAGCGACGTAAAGACCTTTTCATATGTTTTCGCGCGTCTGATGGACTGCCCGTCCTCTTACAGGGATTCCGCAAGGACAAGCTACGTTCTGCTCCTTGACATGGATGCCGAGGACGCATACAGGGTTGACAAGACCTACTCCGACATCTATTCATTTGACATGAATTCGGGCACGGCAACGCTCATCGTTTCCTCAAGGGACCGCACGGTTCAGGAGGACGCAACGCAGAACGAGACATGGACGGTGTTCACCGACAGCTCGGTAAACAGCATGAGCAAATACGATTGGTTCGCCTCAACAAGATATCACGACACCAACGCAGAAACGGTTCTCTATGACTTCATGTCGGTTGAAAGCTCAAGAAGCGTAAGAAAAGCCGAGTCAACGGAGTTTGTCAATTCTCCGTCGTATCAGTTCCGCGAAAAGGACGGCGCATATTACTGCTTTGCGAACACCGACGACGGCTTTAATCTTGTCAAGAACGGCAAAAAGGACGCACCGCTTAAAAAATTCAGCGGAAAGTTCTCGGATTATATTGTAAGCGACCATTTCATCTTTGACCCGTCGGCAACGGAATTCACCGACATGTACACGGGCGAGACTGTTTCGGGCAAGAAAACGCGCTTTGAATCGCTTTCGGGCTTCATCGCTTCGCCGAGCGGCAAGAATTTTGCCGTTTTCTGCGGCGGCGACAAGCAGGCAATGGTCATCTACAGCACCGAGGACGGCAAGGCGAGCCTTATTTCCGACAGCAATATATTCAACAGCGGAATTTGCAACTATTGCTTCATCAGCAATCAGACGATTCTTGTTTCGGCATTTGCCGAGGACGGAACGGCAGTAAACCGAATCGTTAAAATCAACGCAGATTGAGAGGGATAACAATGTCAAAAAGAGAGGATTACATTTCGTGGGATGAATACTTCATGGGCGTTGCACTGCTCGCCGCAAAGAGAAGCAAGGACCCCAACACGCAGGTAGGTGCCTGCATCGTAAATGAGAACAAGAAAATCATGTCGGTCGGCTACAACGGCTTCCCGCTCGGCTGCAGTGACGACGCTTTTCCGTGGGACAGAGCCGCGGATAACGATTATGACACAAAGTATCCTTACGTTTGCCATGCCGAGCTTAACGCGATACTCAACAACGCGGGCGCACCGCTTCAGGGCTGCAGTGTTTACGTTGCGCTTTTCCCCTGCAACGAATGTGCCAAGGCGATAATCCAGTGCGGAATCAAAAAGGTTTTCTACCTTTCCGACAAGTATAACGGAACGAGCGGCAACCTCGCCTCTAAGCGCATGTTTGACGCCGCAGGAGTTGAGTACAAGCAGCTCAGCCTGCCGCACAAGGAAATTACGATCAACTTTGACGAAAGTCTTGTATAATTCGCATTTTTGTGATATATTTAATAGGTTAATATAAAGCTCTTCACGAAAAGTTTGAGAATATTGCACTTTGCTGACAACTTTCAGACACTTTCGACGAGCCTTCCCCTCGAGGGGAAGGTGGCGGCGTAAGCCGTCGGATGAGGTGGAAAGCTATATTTTCACGGCTATTTTTAACGCTGCTTCGCAGCTACACCTAATCAGTCACTTCGTGACAGCGTCTCGCTGCGGCTCGGTCACGTCGCGGCTCTGACAGTCCACCGGACTGTCATTCACTACCGCGCCGACACTGCGCTACCCTCAAGGGGAAGCCTTGATTTGAAATCGCACATTGCACCTCTTTTTTCGTGAAGAAACTAATATAAATCCAATTTCTGAAAGGAATGAAAATATGGGTCTTCTTAAAAAAATCTTCGGCGACTATTCCGCTAAGGAAGTCAAGCGAGTAGTCCCGATAAAAAATAAGGTTCTTGCCCTTGAAGAGGAGTATGCCAAGCTCACGGATAAGGAGCTTCAGGCAAAAACTCCCGAGTTCAAGGAGAGACTTGCGAACGGCGAAACCCTCGACGATATTCTTCCCGAGGCATTTGCCGCATGCCGCGAGGCTTCATGGCGAGTTCTCGGAATGAAGCACTTCCCCGTTCAGATCATCGGCGGTATCGTTCTCCATCAGGGTCGTATTGCCGAGATGAAAACAGGTGAAGGTAAAACTCTCGTTGCTACCCTCCCCGCTTACCTCAACGCTCTTTCGGGCAACGGCGTTCACATCGTTACGGTCAACGATTACCTTGCCCGCCGTGACTCCGAGTGGATGGGCAAGCTTTACAGATTCATGGGTCTTACGGTAGGTCTTATCGTTCACGGACTTGACAATGACGAGCGCAAGGCGGCTTATGCCGCAGACATAACCTACGGAACAAACAACGAGATGGGCTTCGACTATCTTCGTGACAACATGGTTCCGTACAAGGAGAACAAGGTTCAGCGCGGTCACAACTTCGCTATCGTCGATGAGGTTGACTCTATCCTTATTGATGAGGCGCGTACACCGCTTATCATTTCGGGCCGCGGCGACCAGTCAACCGAGCTTTACAACCTCGCCAACAGCTTTGTCCACACCCTTTCAAAGGCAGTCGTTAAGGAGATCGACTCCAAGCAGAATGCCGAGGACGTTGCCGACGGCGACTACATCGTTGACGAAAAGGCAAGATCGGCTTCGCTCACCAAGAGCGGTATTGCCAAGGCTGAGGCTTATTTCAACGTTGAAAACCTCATGGACGCGGAGAACATGACCCTCCTCCACCACATCAATCAGGCTATCAAGGCCGTAGGTGTTATGCGCCGCGATATCGACTACGTTGTTAAGGACAATCAGGTTCTCATCGTTGACGAATTCACGGGACGTATCATGCTCGGCAGACGGTATAACGAGGGTCTCCATCAGGCGATCGAAGCAAAAGAGGGCGTTAAGGTCGAGCACGAGAGCAAGACCCTCGCGACCATTACCTTTCAGAACTATTTCCGTCTTTACAAGAAGCTTTCCGGTATGACAGGTACGGCTATGACGGAGAGCCAGGAATTCCAGGAGATCTACTCCCTTGACGTTGTCGAGATCCCGACCAACAAGCCGATGATCCGTATTGACAACCACGACGTTGTTTACAAGACCGAGGCGGCGAAGTACAATGCGCTCATCAATCAGGTTATGGAGTGCCACGCAAAGGGTCAGCCCGTGCTCGTCGGTACTGTTTCAATCGAAAAGTCGGAGGTTCTTTCCAAGCTCCTCAAATCAAGAGGAATCAAGCACGAAGTCCTCAACGCCAAGTTCCACGAAAAGGAAGCCGAGATCGTCGCTCAGGCAGGTAAGTTCGGCGCCGTCACCATCGCCACAAACATGGCAGGCCGTGGTACCGATATCATGCTCGGCGGTAACTCCGAGTTCCTTGCAAAGGCGGCTATGCGCCGCAAGGGCTATTCCGAGGAAATGATCGTTGAAGCAACAGGCTTCGCCGAGACAGACGATGAGGAGATCATCAACGCAAGAAAAGAATATGCAGAGCTTGAAAGCTCGTTCAAAGAATCCATTAAAGAGGAAGCCGAAAAGGTTCGTGAAGCAGGCGGACTTTACATCATCGGCACAGAGCGCCACGATTCACGCCGTATCGACAATCAGCTGAGAGGACGTTCGGGACGTCAGGGCGACCCCGGTGAGAGCCGCTTCTATCTTTCGCTTGAAGACGACCTTATGCGTCTCTTCGGCGGCGAAAGACTTCAGGGCGTTATGAACACCCTCGGCGCGGACGAGAACATGCCGATCGACTCCAAGATGGTTTCCCGTTCAATCGAATCCGCTCAGAAGAAGAAGGAATCGCAGAACTTTGCAATTCGTAAGAACGTTCTCCAGTACGACGACGTTATGAACCGTCAGAGAGAGCTTATTTACGAACAGCGTGACCGCGTTCTTAACGGCGAGGATCTCAAGGCTTCAATTCTCAAGATGCTTGACGAATCCGTAACCGAATCAATCGACTTCTACTGTGCGTCGGCTCTCCCGAAGCACGAGTGGAACATCGCGGGACTTAAGGAGAAGTACCTCGGCTGGATCACAGAGCCGGACGACTTTGAGGATATCGACGCATTTGACCGTGACGAGGCAAGAGAAATGCTTATCAACAGAGGTCATGAGCGCTACGAAGCCCGTGAAAAGGAGTTCACTCCCGAGATCATGAGAAGCCTTGAGCACATGATTCTTCTCAGAAACGTTGACACCTTCTGGATGGATCACATCGATGCGATGGAGGAGCTCAAGAGAGGTATTAACCTCCGCGCCTACGGTAATCAGGATCCCGTTGTCGCATACAGAATGGAAAGCTACGACATGTTCGACGAGATGAGCAATTCGATCCGTGAGAACACCGTCCGTCAGATGCTCACCGTTCGTATCAGAAGCGAGGAGGACACAAAGCGTGAGCAGGCAGCTAAGGTCACAAGCGAGAGCGGAGCCTCCGACGGAAGCGAAAAGGGCAGAACAGTCCGCAAAAAGGCTGCCCCGGGACCGAACGACCCCTGCCCCTGCGGAAGCGGCAAGAAATATAAAAAGTGCTGCGGAAATCCTGCAAACCACGGTAAATAAAAATTAAGGGCGGCTCAATAACCGCCCTTTTCTCAACAAATAATCTTATTGAATAAAGGACTGTTGACAATGAAATATATGACGAGATATATTTCCGCACTTCTTTCGCTCATTCTCTGCTTTGTTTTTACATACCCTGCCATGATAAAGCAGGTTCAGGAGCAAAAGCAGACCGATATCCGGGAACAGCTTGACCGTATCGAACAGCTTGAAAAGGACTACAGGAGCGGCAATTACTCCAAGGTTGACGAGAATTCATTCTGTGATTTTGACCTCGGCAAGGCATGCGCCGACGGAGTGAAATACAACGAGGTTTCGTTCCTCGGCACTCACAACAGCTATCAAAAGGAGTGCGTTCCCGCAAGGCAGAAGCTTTTTCAGGACGCCTCGACCGTGACGTTCGGTCTTGTCAAGGCCGAAAAGGCTAAGTTCTCCGCCGACTATCTGACCGACCAGCTCAACCTCGGAATCAGAAGCGTTGAGCTTGACGTTGAAACGGTCGTAAAGGACGGCAAGACGAGCTTTGTTTGCTCCCACTCCCCTGTCCTCGACATGCCGACGCATTGCTACGATTTTGCACTTGCGCTGAAAGAGATCAAGCTCTGGTCGGACGCAAACCCGAATCATCTGCCCGTGACGATAATCATTGAGCCGAAAAAGGTGTTCATTCCCGATAAGAACATGCGCTATTTCACCTGCGCCTATGCCAATGAGCTTGGCGAGCAGGCAAAGGAAATCTTCGGCGACACGCTCATCACCCCTGCCGACATGATGGGAAATCATTCGTCACTCAAGGAAATGCGGGAAGCCGACGGTTGGATGACGCTCAGCGAAACAAGGGGTCACGTCATGCTTCTTCTGCACGACACGACCGTGACAGACAAGTACATTGAACAGGATACCTCGATAAAATCTCAGGTCATGTTCCCGATGCTTCGCTATGACAGCCGCGACAAGGACTATGCCTCATTTCTGCTCATCAACAAGCCCAAGGATATCCAAACTCAGGCGGAGGAGGTTCTCGCAAAGGGGCTCATAATCAGAACGAGGTCGGACAACTTCGGTTCGTATAAGGAAGCGGATTCGCAGACTGCCCTCAACAGCGGCGCACAGATCGTTTCGACCGATTATCCGCCGAAAGCCGATATGTCAAAGGCGGAGCGCGTTGTAACATTCAACGGCGGCTACACCGTCAGCATTGTAAAATAAAACATAAAAGGTTGCACGGGCATTCCGCGCAACCTTTATTTTTATGAAAAATTATGAATTCCAGATTCAGTGAGGGAGTGAAGGATAAAGCCCGCACAAACCTCTCGGCTCCCCTGTAGGGTAGCGAAGTGTCGCCGCGGTAGTGAATGACAGTCCGGTGGACTGTCAGAGCCGCGACGTGACCGAGCCGCAGCGAGACGCTGTCACGGCTCGTCCGTGACTGAGGGGTTTT
>CAKSSJ010000048.1 GCA_934488615.1 uncultured Eubacteriales bacterium
CGACAGCATACCCACCGACGAGCCTATTATTGACAGCAACATAAGCACGGACGATGTAACCGATCCTTCGTCGGCGGATCAGCCGGACGCAGCTCAGCCCGACAGCTCACAGTCGGACAGCACGGGATCAGGCTCCTCTCAGTCAGGCTCGGGCACGGCAAGCACACCGTCAGCAACAAAGCCGAGCACAAGCAAGAAAATGAGCAAGGCGGAGATAATCAGCTACTGCAACACGGCTCTCAACAAGGCGAAGGCCGCCAAGGTCGGCTACAATAAAAAGATGGTAAGAGAGGTTAAGGGAAATACAGACGGTATCTCTCAGAATCTTATTAAACTTGTTGCCGCAAACAAGAGCACAACGATGAAGAAAGGCAGTGCCGACATAAAGGACGACTTCCCTGCGGCAGGCTATGACTGGTCAAGCAAGCTCAGAGAGCAGGACGTTGCAAACGCAACGCTCAAGAAAAACGGTCAGTATTACGAGATCAGACTTACTCTCGGCAAGGAGCAGAATCCTGCCAAGGGTGAAAAGAGCAGCTACGGCAGAGTAATGTCCGTTATCGACGCCGCGGAAGCAGGCAAAATGGTTCCGGGTATCAAGACCATCAACATGAGCTATCACGACGGCTATGTTTACGCAAAGGTTGACTCAAAGACAGGCAAGCTCGTTGCCGCCGAGTTCTCCGCCGCCGCAGACATTCAGGCGGATATCATGGTCTTTGGCAACATTTCGGTCAAGGACATCGTCAGCACCGAAACCTTTACAAACATCGTTTGGTAAAAATCAATATATAACTCAACGCTCTCTTGCAATTGCAGGAGGGCGTTTTTTCTGTCAAAAAGCGGGAATAGATTATTTTAAATTTTTGTGATATAATTTTATAAATTTATGTCATTTTTTTAATTTCGGTTGGCTACTGTATGAGGGGAAGTATAAGGAGGTGTAAAGGTGTCTCGCAAAAAGACTGAAGCAGAAGAAATTGTCAATGATTGCTACGAAAAATACTATCAGTCAATTTATAAATATTGCTATGCAAGGCTCGGCGACCTGAACGAGCACGCATACGACTGTGTGCAGGATACCTTTCTTGTTCTTCAAAAGAAGCTGTCGGAGGAAATCGACATAGAGCATCTGAGAGGCTTTCTTTACCGAACCGCAGATACCTTTGTCATGAGAGCGAAGGATCATTATAAAAAGCAGGTTCAGCGAACCGCTCAGCTTGATGAAGCCGAAAGAAAAGAATCGCCGCCGATAATTGCGGACAGCTTCGACTATGACAAATGTGCGGCAATGCTTGTAGCCCTGCTTTCGTGCGAGGAGCAGGAGCTATATGAAATGAAATACATAGAGCGGATCCCGCTGACGGAAATTGCGGAACGGCTGAATATATCAACGCCTGCCGCCGCCAAACGGACCTCGCGACTGCGGCAAAGAATTAAAGAACTTGTGAAACAGCAACGGCTGTTTGAGAATGAGGTGATAATGTGAACAAACTTATAATAACGCAAAGCATATTGAATGAAATATATGACGACAGCTCCTTTAAAAGCGACATTTCGGAGCTTATCAATTCACTGATTGACGCCGAGCTTCAAAAGGAAGATCCCGATTTTGATTTTATTGACGAATGCGCGGAGGCTCTGATCGAGGTTCAGTCGGGTAATTATTCCGAGGCTATGCCGCTCATTGCCAAGAATAAATTTGAGGATAAGGAGAAGCGGCGCAAGGTTCTGAGCATCTTCCTCGCCTGTGCGGTCGTGTTCACCCTGAGCATCGGAGCGATGGCGGTGAGCCACACAGTTGAGAAGAAGAAAGAGGAAGAAACCACAACGCAGATAACGGAAAAAGCGACGACAGCCGCGCCGACAAAAGCAACGACTGCGGCGGCTACGACCAAGTCGCCCTCCGACGTTCATGCCGTCAATCTTTATCTGAGCTATTCCGACAGCTTCAAGGAATCGTATTCCAAGGGCGAAAAGCTCGACCTCAGCGGACTGACGGTAACAGTCGATTTCAGCGACGGCTCGAGCAGGGATGTTGACCTCAGCGAGTGCAAGGTTATCACGAGCGACAATTTCGGCGAAACGCACTTTGCGGAGGAGGTCACAATCGAATATCAGGGCTTGAGAAGAAGCTTTGTTGTTATCTTTGAAGAAAACGCCCTCCCGATCAAGCCGTTCAACCCCGAGGAGCATACCTTCTTTGACACAAGAACGTATCCCGAGAAGATAGAATCAAGCGTGCAATATGTTGAGGTTGAGGCAGGAAAAAGCACGAGGGTCACAATGCGGAAAAACAATGACGGCTTCGTTTGCTTCACGACCGACAACGACCTGCTGGAGGACGTGTCAATATCCTATCTCGGCGGTTTCAGCGGCAGAGAGATCTATTTAGACATTACGGGAGGCAGTACCCCGGGAGTAACTAAAATCTCTCTCGCCTATGAGCACAACAGCAACAACATCATGACAGAAATAACGGTAAGGGTCGTTGAGCCCGGCGGTAGCCAAGATCAATAAATTATTGCAATAATAAGAGCTTTATGGTATTATAAATTCGAGGAGGATAAAAATATGGAATTTTTCAGAGCAACGGTTATGCCCAGCAAAAGGCTTTTCCGCCAGGCGGGAGACGCTTTTGTACACAAAAACAAGTCACTTAAGGTTTTGTTCATCATCGGTATGGTAATGTGTCTGGTGTCTGCACCTGTGCTGACATACCTATCATATATAACACATATTGACAAATTATACCTCTCACCGGCAGGTATCATTTTTATAGCGTACTACTTTTTCGGTCCGTCTTATCTCGGAAATGCGCTGTTCAGGTCGCAGTCGAAAAAGAATCTCAACAAAGAAACGCTTTACACCTTTCATGAGAACGAATTCAAGCTTTCAACGGTTGATTCAAATGTCGTTCATAACTATTCGGCAATCGAGGAGCTTTATGAAACGAACGATCTGATATGCCTCTATATCAACAAAAGCGCGGCGTACATCATTCCGAAGGACAGCATCAGGAATCCGCTCTGCGATGTCAGAGCCTTCCTTGAAGCAAAGGTAGGAAAGAAGTTCGTCTTTGTCAAGAAGAAATCAACGGGCGCGGCAATCGCAAAGTTCATTGCCGTCATCGTTGCAAGCGTCGTATTGAGCCTTTTTGCCTCGGGTCTGTCAAACGTCATGATGGATAAGCCGCAGACCTTCTCCTACGAGGACTACAGCATTACGCTTGATCAGCATTTTTATGAGGACGACACCTTAGCGGGCTGCGATTATTCGATCTTCTCCTCCGATGTCACCGTCACCGTATGCAAGTACACGCAGGAGGACGTTGATTATTCGGTAGGCAAGGAAAATGCAACCATTGAGGAAGCGGCAAAATCATACTGCGAGGACAGCACGATAAAGGATTCAAAGTCGCTGAATCACTACACCTACGCGGTAGCTTTTTACGATAGCTACGACAGTTATGATTACTACAATCTGATTTACATTCAGCAGATAAACGATGAATACTGGGTAACGCAACTGTACTGCGATAAATCAGATGAAGATAAATATGCGAAAAAATTCGAGGACTGGGCTCTGTCGATCCGGATGAAAACCAACAAAGCATAAGCGAAAGGACTGCTCCGTAAACAATCGGAACAGTCCTTTTTTTGCAAGTTTTTTAAAAAAGCTTAAACACTTCTTATTACCATTTGATATTTTTTTCAACATATAGTATAATGTATCCATAAACAAAAAAGGAAGATAAAATATGAACAAAGAAAACGTCTTACTGATATGCTATATAATAATTTTTACGGTCTTTAACCTTGCGGTTTTTCTGATGTACTATCTCTTCGGATTCACCTATGACCGCGACCTCAGAAAGACTGAAAAGCGCATGGTTTTGCCGCCGATATCCCGTTTCTTTTTCTTTTTTAGGGGTATTCAGAGTAGCTCCCGATCAAGACCGACAAAGCTCTGCGGCACATGCGAGCTTTTTGCGTTCGCGTACCTGATCGGAATGGAGATAATCAACGTAATTATCGCGCTTATTTCCAACGATCTTGTGCTCTCTTGCAGAGTTTCCGTTGTCTGCTTCGCGTTGCTTTTGGCTGTAATAATTATTTTTACAATCAGAGCCAAGAAAAAAATTAAAGCGGCCGCGCTTGAGGAGCACAAAAGAAATGTTGAAAAATATTTAACTCCAAAGGAAACCATTGACATTAACAATGACAGCGTTGTTGATGAATTTCTAAGTGAGCCGCACGAAAAGCCCGATGGCAATTTCAATCCGCTGAATCTTTTTGACGAAAAAAGCCTTGCGGAGGAGGCCACGGACGTTTCCGAAGGAAGAGAAGCCTTCAGCGAAATGAAGAAGAGCATCACCGCCGAAAATTCCGTTGAAAACGCTATTGCAGAGGAAATTTTATCGGCTCAGCGCAACCCGAACGATGCCGACCGTGAAACAGCGGACGTTTCCGAGGGAATGGAAGCCTTCAGCGAAATGAAAAAAAGCATCATCGCCGAAAATGCGGTTGATGATGCTGTTGCCGAGGGTATATTATCCGCTCCGCTCAACGCGGACGATACCGACCGCGAAACGGCGAATCTCAATGAGGGTATGAAAATGCTTGAGAAAATGCGAAACAATCCGATTGAGGATGAGCCGCCGATCCCGTTACCCTGACACGGCTATTCCCATATCCGCAAGGGCGGCAACATCTGCCGAATCAACGGAGCCGTCAAGATTTGCGTCTGCCAGCAGGGCTGTAACCCTTTCGCTCAGCATACCGTTGGCAACACATTCCGCCAGCACAGCGTCCATGCCGTCGAAGCTTCCGTCCCTGTTGACGTCTCCCCTTTCAACAATTTCAGAACTGTCTATGCAGCTGCCGTTATAATCAAGACGGTAGCTTTTGTTTTCTATCTGCAATGTGTAGCCCTCTGCGGCAGTCGGAGCTTCGCCATACGGCACGACCAGATTCTCGCCTATGCGCACACATCTTTCGGTGTAAGGAAAGACCTCCTCGTAACCGTCACTGTTGTATCTGAGGAATTTCACATTTCCGTCATTCATATAAACCGTTGCGAGCGAATACTCCGAATCGGTATAGAAATACAGGTTTTCATCATCGGCATGACCCGCGGTTATGGGCTGATTTTCAATTCCGTTTTGGTAAACTGCTTTGAAATCCGTCAAAGGAACGGTCAGCATCGTCACTGCATTTCCCTTGCTGTTATGAATTCCGCCAAACTCGGTCTTGCAATTGCTGCCGTTTCCTATGCTGTCAGCGCCCGTGCCTGCAATCGCCTTGACACTGCCGCCGTTGATAATGACCGTTCCGCCGTTTCCGCTGAAGCCGCCGCCGATTCCTGCCGCCTTGCCGCCGCCCGTAGCGGTTACTGTTCCGCCGTTTATCGTTACTGTTCCGCCGCCTGCGAGCATTCCGCCGCCGATTCCTGCACCGTATTCGCCGCCGACAGCCGTAATATTGCCGCCGTTGACCGTTATCGTTCCGCCCGATCCCGAGGAACCGCCGCCGATTCCCGTGCCGTAGCCGTCAATTCCGCCCGTTGCGTAAATCGTGCCCGAATTGATAGTCAGCGTGCCGTTTGAGTGTCCGTTGCCGCCGCCGATTCCCGCTTCAATCGTGCTTTGAGCGTAGAGAATGCCGCCGCCCTCAATCGTTAGCGACGCTTTGAGGGAAATCTCAACTCCTGCGCGGTACGTTCCCGAAGCAAGACGGTTCTTACCGCTGACGGTCAGCCTCACCGAAGAGGAATCGAGAATACAGAAAGCGCTGTCATTTTCGCTGTTTCTCGCTATGTTCAGATTTTTAATCTCAATATCATGAGTGCCCGAGTCAACGGTTATGCCCTTATTTAAAGCCTTTAACCGGTTACTCTGAGTGACCGTATATCCGCACGGATTCGGCTCCGTCACAGGCTTTCCGTCCGCATCATAGCCCGAAACAGTGCCGTCGCCGATTTTAACGTCACCGTAATCGAGATACAGCACCGTCCTGCCGCCCGTTGCATTTGTTGCTATTGGGAACGGCAAAAGCATCACGCATATTGAAAGAATAATCAAACAGAACTTTTTCATTTTACCACCTATGATAAACGGCACCTTTGCAGATGCCGTTTAACTGTTTTATTCTCCGAAAATATTGCCGAGGGCTTCACCGATGGACTCAAGAATAATGCTGTCACCGTTATTCTCGTCAATTATCGGAATGTTACC
>CAKSSJ010000049.1 GCA_934488615.1 uncultured Eubacteriales bacterium
ATCGTCCTCGGACGAAGCTGAAACTCCACATCGGAATCGTTATCCATATACTCGGGAGCGACTATTCGGTTTTCAAAATCCATATCCTCCATGCCGTTCCCTCCTTATATCAGTGATTTAAGTGCCTGTCTTATGAGCTCCTCGACAGGTAAGCTGCTGTCAAGCTTGCCGAGTGCGACTGCCGCCTCCGACCTGCTGTAGCCGAGCTGAACGAGAGCCTCTATAGCCTCGCTCACGTTCTCCGCACCTGCCGTCATTTGAACCGCTCCGACAAGCTCCGACTGCTCCTCGGTAAGCTCTGCACTGAACTTATTTTTAAGTTCAAGTATAATTCTGTTGGCTATCTTTGCACCGACGCCCTGCGCCTTTGTTATCGCCTTTGCGTCGCCCGAAGCAATGCTCAAGGCGAGCTTATCGGGAGTCAGCACGGAAAGTATCGCAAGCGCCGCCTTGGGACCTACGCCCGAAACAGTGATGAGCTGTTTGAAAGCGTCAAGCTCGTTCGGCGTGGAGAAGCCGTAAAGCTCCATTGCGTCCTCACGGACATTGAGGTAGGTGTAAACCGTCGTTTCCGTGTTGAGCGCAACGTTTTTCAGCGTGTTCATCGTGGAAAAGCAGAAGAACGCAATTCCGCCGCACTGAACAGCAAGTCCGTTCTGATCGAGGGCAATTACCTTGCCCGTAAGAGAATATATCATCGTTTTCCGCCTTTTGATAGTTTATTTTTATATGTTTTTTCTTATCTTTTCTCAATAATACTTCTTCAGCTTTCCGACGAGGGAGCCGCTGGTGTGTGCATGGCAAATAGCCATTGCGAGGGCGTCCGCCGTGTCGTCGGGCTTCGGTATTTCGTCAAATTTCAGCATAATCCGCATCATTTCCTGCACCTGCTTTTTTTCGGCTCTGCCATAGCCGACAACGCTCTGCTTAACCTGGAGCGGCGTATATTCGGCTATTTCAAGCCCGTGGAGCTGTGCCGTCAGCACGATAACTCCCCTCGCCTGTGCAACGTCGATGACCGTCTTTGCGTTCGTGTTATAAAAAAGCTTTTCAATCGCCATGACGTCGGGCTTGTAGTGCGTCATTATCAAATCAAGCTCACGGTAAATAATCTCCAACCGCTTGTTGAACGGTGTTCCCGCCTTGGTCGTTATTGCGCCGTAGCTGAGCACCTTGAAATGATTGTTGCTGTATTCCAGCACACCGTAGCCGATTATCGCATAGCCCGGGTCAATTCCTAAAATAATCATTATTTCTTTTCGTCTCTTTCACGGATTACCATTTTTGTCGGTGTACCCTCAAGTCCGAAAACCTCACGAATCTGATTGTCGATATACCGCTGGTAGCTGTAATGGAAAAGATCCTTGCGGTTGACGAAGCAGACAAATGTCGGCGGTCTTGTGGAAGCCTGCGTAATATAATATATTTTCAGCCGCCTGCCTTTATCCGTCGGCGGCTGAACTCTCGCCGTCGCTTCTGCAAGAATATCGTTAAGCTTACCCGTTGAAATTCGCATTGCATTCTGAGTGTCAACGAATTTGATAAGCTCAAATAATCTGTCAAGCCGCTGACCCGTCTTTGCCGAAATGAAAATAATCGGTGCATACGACATGAACGAGAAATCATTCATCAGCTTTTTACGGTAGCTGTCCATGGTCTTGCCGTCTTTTTCAACCGCATCCCATTTATTTACGGCGATAATGCACGCCTTGCCGAGGTCGTGGGCGATTCCCGCAACCTTTGAATCCTGCTCCGTGAAGCCCTCCTGCGCGTCAATCATGATAACGCACACAGTCGCTCTTTCAACAGCCATTCTAGCACGAAGAACGCTGTATTTTTCAATCGCTTCTTCAACCTTGCTCTTGCGGCGGATACCTGCCGTGTCAATGAAAATAAACTTGCCGAACTGATTTTCAATCAATGTGTCGGTTGCGTCTCTCGTTGTGCCTGCAATGTTCGAAACGATAACTCGCTCCTCGCCTGCAATCGCATTGATAAGTGAGGATTTGCCGACGTTCGGCTTGCCGATAACGGCAACACGGATTCTGTCGTCGTCCTCGTCCTCGTCTTCCTCCTCGGGGAAGTATTTGATAACCTCATCGAGCAGATCGCCCGTACCGTGACCGTGAACAGCCGAAACTCTTATCGGCTCGCCGAGGCAGAGGTTGTAGAACTCATAGAATTCCATCGGCGGTTCGCCTATCGTGTCGCACTTGTTTACGCAAAGCACGATCGGCTTTCCGCTCTTGATGAGCATTGAGGCAACCTCCTGATCGGTCGCAACAACACCCGTTCTCATATCCGTTACGAAAATTATAACGTCTGCACTGTCAATGGCAATCTGAGCCTGTCGGCGCATCTGCGAAAGAATAACATCGTCCGAATCGGGCTCAATTCCGCCTGTATCAACTAAAAGGAAATTATGGTTGAGCCATTCGCAATCGCCGTAAATCCTGTCACGGGTAACGCCCGGTGTATCGTCAACGATTGAAAGGCGCTGACCCACAAGCTTATTGAAAAGCGTGGATTTTCCGACATTCGGTCTGCCTACAACGGCAACTATCGGTCTTGCCATATTATCCCTCCTGTTCTCCTAAAATTTTATCAAGCATTTCATACCCGTCGTTCTCAACGGGTGTGACCTTTATTCCTAATTTTTGTGAAAGCTCCTCAACGGACATATCGTCAAGGAAAATATCCCTCTCGCTTCTCAGCGCAACCGCAGGGAAAAGCAGTTCATCGTAGAGCTTTATATTTTCAAGTCCTGCGATTATATCCCTGCCGCAGAGAAGTCCCGCAACGGTTATCCTCTCGCCGAAAAGTCTGTTCGGAATTTTAACGATCTCAATTTGAATATTCGTGACTCTTTTTTCAACGGTCTTTGCGATATATTCAATCAGCCTGAAAGCCGCCGCACCCGTTACCATTGTAATTCGGCGCTCCTTCGGCAAGGTATATCCCTCGGGAATGTCCTTTATCGCTTTCTCGAATTCATGCTTTAACAGCGCCCACATTCCGACACCGTTTTCAAGCTGTATGAAGTCGCCGTATCGGCTGCAATCGGGCATCGGCAAATCGGCATTGAGATAGAATTCATCCGATGCAAAAGCGATATTCATATTATTATAACACATAAATTGAGAATTGTAACTATCAATTCGCGAAATTACGTCCAAAGATTGCTCTTTTGTGAAAGGATTTAAGCCCGTCAGCCCGTCACGGTGGCAAGAAAGACCGACGGGAACGGCGGCAATGCTCTGAACGGACGGGTACATCTTACCCAATTCCTCCAGTGAATAGGTCAGCTCGTCGCCGTCATTATAGCCGGGGCAAAGCACAAGCTGAGTATTGAGCTTTATGCCTGCATCGGCAAGTTTCCTGACATAGTCGAGCACCTTTCCCGCTCGCTTGTTGCCCATCATTTTAACACGAAGCTCGGGGTTCATAGTGTGAACCGAGATATTAACGGGGCTGATGTGCATTTCGATTATTCTGTCAATATCCCTCTTGCCGATATTCGTGAGCGTGATATAGTTGCCGAAAAGGAAGGAAAGACGTGAATCGTCGTCCTTGAAATAAAGGCTTTCACGCAAGCCTTTAGGCAGCTGATCTATGAAGCAGAAAATGCAATTGTTGGCACAGGAGCGCTGCTTGTCCATCAGATAGGTCTCGAATTCAAGACCAGTTTCGCCCTCGCCGAGCTTTAAATGAATCGTTCGGCGCTTGCCGTTCGGCTTCTCGATAACGAGCACGGGCGCATCGTCAATATAGAACTGATAGTCAAGCACGTCACGGATCTCATGACCGTTTACGCTAATCAGCTTGTCCCCCGCCTTCACAAAATGGCGTGACGCAGGCGAATGATGCCGAACAGATGAAATTTTAACAGCCATAAAGACCCTCCTTTGCTTGGTTTTTTGTTGCTTCTAATCGAAGCAGAAGCCTCATTGGGCTCCCCTGTGTAGTTTTGACGAGAGATTTTTTCGTTAGGCGGATTTTATTCCACCGAAGGCAATATTTATATATGCCGAGGGGGATAAATTTCGTTTCACTGAAAAAGATACAAAACATTTAATTTGACGAGAGATTTTTTCGTTAGACAGTTCAAGGATTCCGCCGCCGATATGAATATCGGCAAGGAAGCTTTGGGCTGTATAACGGAAAAAGATCCGTCAAAAAAGTCAAAAAGGCAGAGAACGGACACTATTAAACGGTCCAATCTCTACCTTCTCCGTTTCACATTGAAAAGACTTATGCGTCCTTCTTGACAACAAGCTTGCCGTTGTAATAACCGCAGGCTGAGCATACTCTGTGAGCTCTCTTGTACTCACCGCACTGCGGGCACTTTACAAGTGCCGGTGCTTCCATCTTCCAAACGTTTGAACGTCTCTTGTCTCTTCTCGCTTTAGAAACTCTTCTCTTCGGTACTGCCATTCTGAGCGCCTCCTTAATGCTGATAAATAATTCTTACTGATCTTCCTGTGTGAGCTGTAAGAGGGCGTCCCAGCGAGGGTCGTACTCCTTGCCGCAGTCACACGGACCGTCATTTAAGTCTTTGCCGCATCGGGGACAGATCCCGAGGCAGTCATCCCTGCACAACACCTTGGTAGGCAGGTTCAGGAGAATATCCTCCCGAACAAGCGGTTCGGCATCGTATCGGAGCGAATCGACAACGATAAATTCGTCATTGCCCTCGTCGTTGTTAAGCTCCGTGACAAGCACATGCTCGATCGGCATTGAAAAGGTACGGTCAAATGCGGCCGCACATCTGTCGCAGGCGAGATTGAGAGTAAAATCAGCCTTCGCTTTGATGCTGACTATGCCTGTTGAGTTCTTGATCTCCCCCGTAACGCGAACGGGCGAATTGAATGATTTTCCGCCGTAGATATCACAATCGCTCATGTCAACCGTGAAATCCAAAGGCAGCGCCATGCCCTCATTATTAAAGACAGGCTCAAGCTCAACGAAATACATAAATACTCTTCACCTCAAATGTCATGCACCAAACATTATATAGTGTAAAACGTCATTTGTCAATAATAAAAATACAAAATCCATCGCTTTTTCCCGAATTTTTTCAGTCTTTGCCCTTTTATTTCAAAACAAGCCTTCATATACGATTTTCTGAGACTGAATCAGGAACAGGCCGTTACAGTTATTTTACCGAAATATCGGTCAAAAAGCAACAAAATCAATGACAAAATTTTTATAACTCCCCTCTCCCTTATAAAAATTGTCTCCCCTTGAAGCGATCAAGGGGAGGCATGATTTTATTCAGCTGTAGCTCAACCTGTCAGCAAATAGCGCCGATACGGTCGATGAACCACTTGATGATTTTCACGAAAATCGAAACGAACCAATTGCGAATCTTATCCCATCTTGTCGGGAGCTTGGAAACCTCGGTATTCTCATTGCGCTTTGCGTGGCAGACCGTACATTCCTCATGTGCGATACCTTTTTCCGTCTCGGTCGCTTCCTTATCAGTCACCCATTCAAAGGTATGCTCACCCTTTTCGATTACGGAATCGCCGTACTTGCACTCCTTCCAGTGCTCGTTCTC
>CAKSSJ010000050.1 GCA_934488615.1 uncultured Eubacteriales bacterium
ACATATGACCGTTTTGAGCCGAAGGAGCTTACGAATGAGGTCATGATGCCGTTCGGTCACGGTGACGGAGGCGGCGGTCCCGAAACGGAGAATATAGAATTGCTCGAAAGACTTAAGTACGGCGTAGGCAACTGCCCTCAGCCGCATTGGGAGTTCGCAGGCGATTTCCTTGAAAGGCTCAGACTGAACACGGAGGGCAGTAAGAGACTGCCGAAATGGGTCGGCGAGCTGTACCTTGAGTTCCACAGAGGTACATATACATCTCAGGCGAAGAACAAGCGAAACAACAGAAAGAGCGAGTTCCTCTATCAAAATGCCGAGGCGGTTTCGTCAATGGCGCATAAGCTTTTCGGCGCGGAGTATCCGCAGGAAAAGCTCAACGAGGGCTGGGAGTGCATACTTCTTAACCAGTTTCATGATATAATTCCCGGTTCTTCAATTCATTCCGTATATGAGCAGAGCGACAGGGACTATGCAAAAATTGCCGCGATCGGTCACAAAGCGGAGAACGACGCATATAATACGGTAATTTCACATATTAAAACCGACGGCGGATTGGTTGTTTTCAATCCGAACTCGTTCGTTGATAACGGATATCTGAACTTTGAGGGCAGGACATACCGCGTGAACGGCATACCTGCAAAGGGATATAAGGTCATTAAGCCCGAGGAGCAAAAAGCGACCTATTCGCTTGACGGAAATAGCCTTGAAACCTCAAATTATATCGCAGAGTTTAATGATGAATACGTAATAACAAGGCTTTATGATAAGATAAATGACCGTGAGGTTCTTCGCGAGGGTGGCAGAGCCAATTATATCGAAGCTTTTGAGGACTTTCCGTATGAATATGACGCATGGGAGCTGTCAAACTATTATACGGAGAAAAAGTATGAAATAAGCGATGTTTCTTCGGTCGAATTCATTGATGAGGGCGCACGATTCGGATTCAATATAAAAAGGAAGTTTTACAACTCGGAGTTTGGTCAGAAAATTTGGTTCTACGATAACAGCGCCCGAATTGATTTTGATACCCATGCCGACTGGCATCAGGAGCATATCATGGTTAAAGCGGCATTTGATATTGACGTAAACTCCGATAAGGCGACATATGAGATTCAGTTCGGCTCGGTTGAACGTCCGACCCACAAAAACACAAGCTGGGATGCGGCAAGATTCGAGGTTTGCGGACATAAATATATGGATATTTCCGACTACGGTTACGGCGTGAGCCTGCTTAATGACTGCAAGTACGGTTACAATGTTGATAACGGCACAATGAAGCTTTCACTTTTTAAGTGCGCTACTTATCCCGATCCCGATGCCGACAAGGGCGAGCATATTTTCACTTATTCGCTCTTGCCGCATGCGGGCAATTACAGGGACGCAGATACGGTTCAGCTTGCATATGAGATAAACAATCCGCTTAAAGCATTTTCAATAGACAAACAGGACGGCACACTGCCCGAGGAATATTCATTTGTTTCATGTGACAGGGATAATTTCATTGTTGAAACGGTGAAAAAGGCAGAGGACGGCGATGATATCGTTGTCCGCGGTTATGAAAGCTATAATCAGAGAACTGATGTAACCCTTCAATTCGGCTTCGATGTTAAGGAAGCGGTTATATGCGACCTGCTCGAAAGAGATGTTGAAAAGCTTGAGGTGAACGGAAATTCGGTAAGCTTTACCGCAAAGCCGTTTGAGATCGTTACCGTAAAGGTAAAATGACGTTAAAAAAGAGGGATTGAATTGAACAGACTTTCCAAAAGCCTAACAATTCTTTTAATGATCATTGCAATGCTGTGCTCTGTAACAGTTTCGGCGGCTGCCGTACATAATTCTGCCTTGTGGGAGGATAGTAAATATTACAGCCTTCTCAATGCGGGCGGAGTATCAAACAGTGATCTTTGCTATGCGGCGGTCAAAGTAAGATATGACCGCAGTGCAAACAGAATTCATCTTCTCTTTTTGCTCGAATTCAAAGAGCTTAATGACGTGAATCTCAGCGGGCTGATAATGGGCTTTAATTCATTGGGTGAAATTAGGCTGATAACAGACGGCACGGCGGAATACGATGACGATATTTATTTTGCCGAGCTGAACGATGAGGCTCATGACAAGAACAGTAAGAATGTCATTCTTGAAGCAACGGTCGGAATAAAGAGCGGAATCCCGGACAATGTTATAATGGATGTATATATTATTGATACAAACGGCGTGAAATCAAATCTGTATACGGTTGATATTACGGACAGGGCTGAGGATGACACTTCAGAGTATAAGACCAAAAAGACATCGAGAACCACCAAGGCGAAAACGACAAAACACAAAACGACAAAGGTGAAAACATCAAGGACACAAAAGTCAAAAACAAGCGGCACCGAAAAGGTTAACGTTACGGAAGAAACGCAAATTGTTATCGGTGCGGACATTAACAATGTTGAAACAAATAACAGAAGAAAAAAGATAATGATTGTTTTGGGTGCATCGGCGACAGCTGTTTCCGTCGCGGCAGGGTGCACGGCAGGCATAAGAAACAGAAAAAAGGATAAAGACGGAGGGCACTGAAAATGAAAAAATACGGTTTGCTCGGACGAAAGCTGCTCCACAGTCTTTCACCCGAAATTCACAGAGAGCTTGGAAATAACAGATATGACCTTTTTCAGCTTGAACCGAATGAGCTTGACGCTTTCTTTGAAAAGCGCGATTTTGCAGGAATAAACGTGACATTTCCGTACAAAAAGGACGTAATGAAATATTGCGACGTTATTACCGAATCGGCACAGAAGATCGGTAGCGTTGACACGATAGTTGTTGATGAAAACGGAAAGCTTGTCGGCGATAACTCGGAATATTTCGGATTTTGCTTTATGATAAACAAGTGCGGAATCGACGTTTTGGGCAAGAATATTCTGATTTTCGGAACGGGCAGTGATTCGCTTACGGTCCAGGCGGTAGTCAAGGACCTCGGAGCGAAAAGCATTGTCACGGTTTCCCGTCAGGAGATCGAGGAGTCCGAGGATTTTTATGAGCACGATGAGGTTGACATCATAATCAACACCACGGCTAACGGAATGTATCCCAACAACGGAATGAAATTCATTGAGCTTGACCGTTTCCCGAGACTTTGCGGCGTTATGGAGCTTATTTATAACCCGAGAAGAACGCGTCTTATTTGCGACGCGGAGGACAGGGATATCCCGAATTCGGACGGACTTTCTATGCTTGTTGCTCAGGCATACCAAACGGAGATAAAGTTCGGCAGAATCGAGCCCGACGAGGCGCTTATCAGAACAACATATAAGACTATGAGCGACCGCAGGAAAAATATAATCCTGGTCGGACTTCCGGGCTGCGGAAAAACGACGATAGCAAAGGTCATCGCCGCCAAGCTCGGCAGACCGTGCATTGACGTCGAGAGACTGATCTCAATGAAAGCGGGGGTTCCTCTTTCAACGGTTTACCTGGCATACGGTGAAAGATATTACCGTGAACTTGAGACGGAGACGCTTAAAAAAATAACACGCAACGGCGGTCAGGTCATTGCGTGCGAAAGCGGAGCGATACTCAGCAAGGAAAATCAGTATTATATCCGTCAGAACGGCTATGTCGTATGGCTTACACGTGAGCTGAGCGGATTGAAATTTGACGGTGTTCCGCTGATAAGAAATTTTGAAGCGCTCAAACGCCTTGATGATGAGAGAACTCCGATTTATAAATTCCTTGCCGATATACGGGTTGAGGTTACCGACAACGTGGAAAAAACCGTTTCCGAAATTATAAGCATAATGAATATCAAACCCACAGAGAGTATTTTATAATAAGAATGCGAAAATCGGCGCCCTACTTTTGCAGGACGCCGATTCATTTGTAAGTTCAATCAAGCAAACTTAATGAAGAACTCTTTGAGAACATCAATGATATGAGAGATGTCAATATCCTTAAGAGCCTCAAGAAGCTTCTGGATTGCAGCGAGAATAGCATCCATGGCCTTGTCCTCCTTTTTAGTGTCAGATAACTATCTGCAAGTATATTTTACCATATAAAGTATAAATTTGTCAATCATACAATGTGTAAAATAGGTAAAATAACACGTAATTAACAATGTATAAAACAGAAAAAATATGAAATAGTTAACAAATGCCCCGAAAAAAACGGGGCAAGTGGTTTAACTTATGCAAGACCTGCAAAGAAGTTTTTGATAATTTCAATAATAGCTGCTGCATCAAATTCCTTAAGATGTGTAAGGAGCTCCTGTACAAA
>CAKSSJ010000051.1 GCA_934488615.1 uncultured Eubacteriales bacterium
TCTGTTGGTAACCACAGCGCTATCGGCAAGGTAGGTCTCAAGAAGACATGGAACATCTTCAATCAGAGCAACGGAACATTTGCTTCATTTGATTTCTGATTCTGATTTCCGAATATCGGCTCCCGAGAGAAATCTCGGGAGTTTTTTATTAAAACAATAAGAATCCGCAATTTTGCGGCATCACTTTAAGATTTGGGAGTGCCTTTAACCGAGGTTAAAGACACTCCCTTTTGTTGATTATTCGTGTGGATGTGAATTCATGAAAGGTTATTTCATGTTCTTCTCATAGGATTCGATCATCTTCTTAACCATCTGACCGCCGACAGAACCTGCCTGCTTAGATGTGAGATCACCGTTGTAACCGTTAGAAAGGTTTACACCTACCTCAGCTGCTGCCTCCATCTTGAAACGATCGAGAGCCTCTCTTGCCTGAGGAACAACATTCTTCTTGCTGCTTGACATTTGCATTTCACCCCTTCGCAATTCATTTGCGTTTGCAATTATATCTTTTGCGTTATTCTCAAAAATACAACTGAAAAATTTTGTAAATAACAAGTTGCTATATTTTGTTTATTGTGATAAAATAGTCCCTTGTAGGCTTGATTTAAATAATATGTTATTGAGAGCTTTTCAGCATATATTTTTTTCGGAGGAATTCTTTTGGTTTATTCAAATGTTCTTGAAGCAATCGGTCACACACCGATGATCCGCCTGTCGAAGATCGTACCCGAGGGCAGTGCAGAGGTGCTTGTGAAATACGAGGGCGTAAATATCGGCGGTTCTATCAAAACGCGAACCGCATATAATATGATTTGTGACGCAGAGAAAAAAGGAATTATAAATTCAAACACCATTATTGTGGAGCCGACAAGCGGAAATCAAGGCATAGGTCTTGCGCTTATCGGAGCGGTCAGAGGTTACCATGTCCGCATAATCATGCCCGATTCTGTCAGCGAGGAGCGCCGCAAGCTTGTTAAGGCTTACGGAGCCGAGCTTGTGCTGGTTCATGATGACGGCGATATCGGCAAGTGCATCAACGAATGCTTGCAAACCGCACTTCGCATGGCTGAGGAGGATAAAAATGTTTGGATCCCTCAGCAGTTTGAAAATCCTGCAAACCCGATGGTGCATAAGGACTTTACGGCGCAGGAAATCATTGAGCAGGTCGGCGAGCCTATCGACGGCTTTTGCTCGGGTGTCGGTACGGGCGGAACTCTGAGCGGAATCGGAGAGGTGCTCAAGGCTGAGTATCCCGATATTCACATCTGGGCAGTCGAGCCGAAAAATGCCGCAATTCTTTCGGGCGGAAGCATCGGAACTCATCTCCAGATGGGTATTGGCGACGGACTTATTCCCAAAAATCTGAATACTCATATCTATGAGCATATTGATATCGTAACGGACGAGGAAGCGATCGAAACCTCACGCCGCCTTATTCGCGAGGAGGGAATTCTCTGCGGAATTTCAAGCGGAACAAATGTTACCGCGGCACTTCGCCTTGCAAAGGAGCTTGGCGAGGGAAAAACCGTTGTAACTGTACTTCCCGATACAGGCGAAAGATATTTCAGCACGGTTTTGTTTGATTGATTTTCGAATTTTTGACCGAGGTGTTGTTATGAACGAGAAAGAGCTTTGCACAAAGGCGATCGACGCAATGAAAAACGCATATGTCCCTTATTCGGGCTACAAGGTAGGGGCGGCATTGCTGACGGAAAACGGAAAAATATTTACAGGCTGTAATATAGAGAATGCCGCATACACTCCGACCGTCTGCGCCGAAAGGGTTGCTTTTTTCAATGCGGTCTCATCGGGTGAAAGAAAGTTCACTGCTATTGCTGTTGCCGGCGGTAGGGACGGAGTTATAAACGGAGCTTTCCCGCCGTGCGGAGTTTGCCGTCAGGTCATGGCAGAGTTTTGCTCGCCCGATTTTACTGTTCTTGTCGTCACGGGAACGGAGACTTATAAAAAGTATTCCCTTAGCGAACTGCTTCCCGAAGCGTTCACACCTAAAAACATTGAAAAATGAATATTTTGTGATAATAAAGCCTGCCCTTATCAGCCGATTTTAAAAGGGCAGGCTTTTTTAATTATATTGACCAAAAATAAACGCACTCTTTTTAGTCAAATCTTTAACAAACTCTTGAAATGCGGTAAGTTTTAATATATAATTATATTAAGAATGTACGGCTTCCGTCAACGCAAGCGGCGGAGGCTCGGTTCGGAAATAATAAGTCCGCCGTGTCGGGGACTTATGAGGATAAAAGGAGGATAAACCTTATGAATGAAAACTTCAGCTACAAAATGAAGCTGACAGACGAGGAAAAAGAAATTCTTCACGGCTCAAAGGGCGAGGTAATGGCAAAGGTTATGAAAACCCTTGTGCTTTACGGTGACGCTTTCGGAGCAGAAAAATTCGTCCCCGTAAACGGCAAAGGACATCTCGTTACAAGCTTCGGTATTTCGGTTCTCAAGCCCGTGTTCTCCATCATGGACGAACTTATCAAGGGCGGCCTCAAGGTTGACGAGGGCTTTACCGTTGACCCGAGACCCATTGACTACGCAAACGTTAAGTGCAACCCGCTCCAGAAATTGATCTTCAACAAGATCCTCTACGGTATGCAGGATTCCTACGAGGTTCAGCTTAACAAGCTCGGACTTAAGAGCGACAAGTCGTTCACATGCGCCTGCTATTTTGACGAGGTTGGCAACACCCCGAAGAAGGGCGATATCCTTTCATGGGCAGAGAGCTCGGCTGTTGTATTTGCAAACTCCGTTCTCGGCGCAAGATGTAACCGTAACTCAGGTATCATCGAGCTGTTCGGTTCAATTCTCGGCAAGGTTCCCGAGTTCGATCTTCTCACAGATGAGGGAAGAAAGGCAAAGTGGATCATCGAGGTTAAGACCACAAAGATTCCCGAGGCTCAGGTTCTCGGTTCGGCAATCGGTATGAAGGTTATGGAGGACGTTCCTTACGTCAAGGGTCTTGACAAGTGGATCGGCACAGAGCTTACAGACGATGCAAAGGCATATCTCAAAGATTTCGGCGCGGCAACTGCTTCAAACGGCGCAGTCGGACTCTATCATATTGAAAATCTTACTCCCGAAGCTGTTGAGCAGGGCGAAAGCCTTATCGCCGAGGGCGCTCAGACTTATGTCATCGACGATGCAGAGCTTGAGAGAGTTTACAAGAACTATCCTGTTATGTGGAAGGACAAGGGCGCGGCTCCGAAGCTTTGCTTCATCGGCTGTCCTCACCTTTCATATGCTCAGCTCGGCGAGTGGACCGACAGATTTGAGAAGGAGCTTAAGAAGCAGGGCAAGACAAAGGTTGGTCTCCGCACTGTTATGACGACTGCTCCCGAGGTTCTCGACAGATTCAAGAAGGAAAACAGTGCCGCTTACAACAAGCTTATCGGCTTCGGCATCAACCTTTCCTGCATCTGCCCGCTTATGTACATGAACAATCCGCTTTGCGGCGGCGACACGAGCAATGTTATCACATGCTCCAACAAGCTTCGTACATACACGACCGCACGTTATTTCACAACTGACGATATCACCAAGATCGCTGTCAAGGGAGGTTTTTGATTATGAGCAAGACATTCAAAGGACGTCCTGTTGTAGCAGGCACAATCAATAAGGGCGAGGCTGTTGTTTCTCATAACGGTGTAAACACACTTGCAACATTCCAGAAAACAGCCCTCATGCACGATATTCCGATTATCGGCAAGGACGAGGTTATCGG
>CAKSSJ010000052.1 GCA_934488615.1 uncultured Eubacteriales bacterium
TGCTGATTACAAATCAGCTGCTCTACCAACTGAGCTACACCAGCGTCTCAACGCTCGTATACTATACCACAACCAAAGCGGTTTGTCAACACTTTTTTTAATTTTTATTTTTTAATCTTGAAACAGAATTTAAAAAGTGGTATAGTTAATGTGTTGTTTTTTGAAAGGGGTATATTATGAAAAAAATCATTGCCATACTCATTGCGGTATCGCTCAGTTTATCGTTTATTTCCGTATCTGCCGCCGCATTGGACAATGCCGATATGAATTCGGCTGTTATAACCGATGAAAGAGCGCAAAGACAAGCAGTCCGTGCCGCGGCTGCCGCAATAATCGGAAAAAATCCGAGCGATGACATAACCGTAAGCAACGATTTTGTAACCGCCGTTCTCAACAATGTCGGCGAAGATCCTACGGCAAAGGACATTTCCGATGAAATATCAAAATACGCAGGTCTTTTCAAAAGAAAGACAGACGAATATGCCAAGGTCATCGCCAACGATGCAGAATACTACATTGCCGATGACGGCGAATTTTTCATCATCGTTGATATCACAAAGCATCCCGAGGTGCTTGAGCTTACGATAATGTGCAAATCGGCAAGACTTATGCTCAACAGGCAGAATGAAATTGTTGCTCAAGAGGACAGAGAGTGCATAACAATGGATTACCGCCACGTTGTCGGTGAGCTTGCACTGCACAACACGGTCTATGCGCTGACAAAAGCCTTCGGCGGTGAGAATGAAAAGAGTCCACTTCACGGCTACTACGAAAGCGCAAAGATTGCCGAGCTGAACCGAAACGAGCAAAGAGGAGCGGATTATATCCGCATTGTCGGAGGATTTCTTGATTTTTGCTACAGAATTTTCTCAACGATTTTTCATCAGTTCTTATAATACATAAACAACAAAAAAGCGGAAGCCGAATTAACGACTTCCGCTCTTTATTTTTGTCTTATTTAGCGCTGTCAACGAGATCCATGAATTCCGAAATTACCTTTGAAGCTGTGTTCTTGCCCCAAGAGATAAGGCACCACGTGTCTGTGTCGAAGGATTCCTTCTTCTCGCTGTATTGTACGCCTGCCATTACAAAATCATCGTCAGGCTCAATGTAGCCGATAGCGTCATTCATGAGGTCAAATACGATGATATTCTCGCCGTACATTTCACGAAGCGACTGATACTTGAAGCCCTTTAATCCTTCGCCGCCCATAAGAAGTTCGCCGTAGGTCTCGCCCGGGCAAAGCTCAACAAGAAGCGAATCGCCAAGCTCCATGTAGCCCGACTCGGTTACTGTGTAATACTTGTCGGTCGTCTTGTCATAGAGGAAGAAATAGTCTGTGATACCCGTCTTGCCGACGATATCCATAAGAACGTTGGAAACCTCGATGATATACTGCTTGTGAGCAATATTGAGCATCGGAGCAACCGTTGTCTCGCTTACCGACTTCCAATCCTTGTACCATGAGGTATAGCCCTCATTTGAGCTGTACTCAGCCTCACCGAGGAAATCGCCGAGAGCATAGTTCATTGTCTTGCACTCGGCCTCGCTCTTTGTGAGTCCGAGAATGATATAGCCCATCTCATAGCCGTATCTGACTGCTTCCTCATGTCTTGTGAGGTCAAGTCCATCATCGGAAGCGCCTCGCTGATAGGTAATAGTACCGATACAGCCCTGAATATAAATGAAGTTGTAGCCCGCCTTGTTGACGACCTCCTCGATATAAGGAACGAAATCGGCTGAAATAACAACATGACCGTAGCCCGAATTCTCGGGGTGAGCACTGAACGAAGCAATAACCGTACCCTTTTCACTCTTGTTGTCGGGAGTGAACATCAAGCGGTAAAGGTTGCCGTCAAATGTATAAGGAGCGGTTCTGTCGCGAAGATAATCGTCCGCGATATCCTTCTTTGCAAGAGTTAGCGTGCCGCCCTTCATATCGGAATAAGCCGACTTGATAGTAGCCGTGCACTGGTCAACTATCTTCTTGAGGAAGGTGCGGTTGACACCGCTGTGGATCTCCGAAAGTCCGAGATTTGAAAGGAAAAGATTGTTCAGAACGTTCGAAACGGTGTTGTCCCATACACCCTGGAGGTCGATTCCGCTGTGGGTATGAGTGACCGAAACGTTTACGCTGACAATGTTGTTTTCCGCCGCGAAATCCGAGATAGCTTCACGGATAAGGCGAACGTCTGCATTCGCAATACCGATTGCGTCAAGCACGCAGAAAGCAACGTTTCCTCTGCCTGTGCCGTCGTTGAGGACGATCGTACGAACCCAAAGTCCGTCAAAGGTCTCGGTCGTTGTGGCCATAAGACCGTAGCCGCCCATTGTGTACGGCGTTGTGCCGAAATCATCGGGGAGAATAGAAGCCTGAGCATAGCCGAGATGCCATTTTGCGCCTGCCGCCGGAGCGTCAAGAAACTCTGACATTCCCTTGTAGAAATTGCCGTAGCTGTCGAGGTCAAAATCGGCATAATCATGGATAACGGAGGTTTTCGGAATAACAAGACCGAGAACCTTGCCGATAACATCGATGAGCGTGTTGCTCAAAAGATTGATCACCTTGGCAAGCAGCTTCATGAGAACCGTTTTGGGGCTTGTTGAAGCAAGCGAGCCGAAAGCATCACCGATTTTGTCAAGTGTGTCGTTTGCGTTGCTGTTGACTACCTGAACCTGATTGCCGTTTGCGGCGGCTTCGGCAAGGTACTCTTCAAGAGTTACGTTTGACTCAGCAACAATCGGAGCCTCCTCGTTCTTTGCAAATGCCGTTACGCCGATTGGAACGATCAGACAAAGACAAAGAACGACCGAGAGAACCGACAAAAGAATTTTTTTCATAATTCTGTCTCCTTTCGGAAAATGATATTATTCCTATGATACATGATTATAACATAAAAGCTCAATTTTTACAAATAAAACAATCGTCCTCTTTTTTATTCAATTTGACGAAAGTATAACGTCTAATTCAATTGACTTTTGCGCCTGACAAGAATATAATATAGTTTAGTTTTATTATTGTACACAGTCAATCGGAGGTTTTTGTATATGGATTTTACAGGCAAAAGAGTTCTCGTTGTCGGACTTGCACGCAGCGGCATGGCGGCAATCAGAGTGCTTAAAAAACTCGGCGCAGAGGTCACCCTCTCCGAGAGTAAGAAAAAAGAAGATATAAAGGAAATTGATTTTCTCAGCAAAAACAATGTTGAAATAGTCGGACAGGATATGGCGGTTTTTGAGCGTGATTTTGACCTCGTTGTTAAAAATCCCGGCGTGCCTTACAGAAGTCCGATGATGGAGAAGCTTTATGAGCGCAATATTCCCGTTATCACAGAAATCGAGCTTGCATATCAGGTTGCGAAGCCCCAGCACTATATCGCAATAACGGGCACAAACGGCAAAACCACAACCTCCACTCTTACATATGAAATACTTCGCCGCGCTTTCCCCGGCAAGGCTCACCTTTGCGGCAACATCGGTATTCCGCTTTGCGAGATCGTTATGGAAAACGGTCTCATGGAGGAGGGCGGACATTATATCGCTCTCGAAATTTCAAACTTCCAGCTTGTTAATATTGATAAGTTCCGTCCAGAGGTTGC
>CAKSSJ010000053.1 GCA_934488615.1 uncultured Eubacteriales bacterium
AGAGATGCAACGCAGAACGAGCTCATCGCGGCACAGGCGCAGAAGGACGAGGAGCACGACCGCCGCCTTGCAGAAGCGGAGAGCAAAGACGCAATGCAGGACGAACTCATCAAGGCACAGGCGCAGAAGGATGAGGAGCACGACCGCCGCCTTGCAGAAGCAGAGAGCAGAGATACAACGCAGAACGAGCTCATCGCGGCACAGGCGCAGAAGGACGAGGAGCACGACCGCCGCCTTGCCGAAGCAGAGAGCAGAGATGCAACGCAGAACGAGCTCATCGCGGCACAGGCGCAGAAGGACGAGGAGCACGACCGCCGCCTTGCAGAAGCAGAGAGCAGAGATGCAACGCAGGATGAACTCATTAAGGCACAGGCGAAGAAGGACGAGGAACATGACCGCCACCTTGCAGAAGCAGAGAGCAGAGACACGGCACAGGACGAGCTCATCGCGGCAAACGAACTTAAAATTGAGGAACAGGAAAAAGAAATAGGTGATCTGCTGAGCCTTTGCGAGGAGCAGGGTAAAAACATTGAGCAGTGTGAGAGTGAAATCGAATTGCTGAAGGAACAAATTAAGCGTTTAACCGAAAAGAAAACCGAAGCAATTGCAATTTCGGGGACTGCTATAGCCGTTGTTGCCGCAATTGTTGCGATTATTCAGTTCTTTATTTGATGTATTTTTAAATTACAGCAGTGCTGAAAGAGATTGAAAAATTTCTTGTTTTTTGTCGATTCATTCATTGACATTATGTTTTTAAATCGGTATAATATTTGTTATATTTTCGTGGAGGGCACGGCATGAAAAATGTTCTGATAATCAGCCATTGTATGGAGATCGGCGGAGCTGAAAGGGCTTTGCTCGGACTGCTGAATGCGTTTGATTACAGCGAATACAACGTGGATCTTTTTCTCCTGCGGCATACGGGCGAGCTGATGCGTTACATTCCCGAAGGGGTCAAGCTTTTTCCCGAAAACAGGAAGTATTCTTCGCTTGCCGTTCCTCTTGCCGATGTTATAAAAAAGGGTGCATTCGGCGTAGCACTCGGCAGACTTGAGGGCAAGAAAAAAGCCGAGCGGTTTGCCAAAGAGCACAATTTCAGAAGCAGTGAGTATGTCTTTATCGAGTACAGCCACAAATACACGGTACGCTACATGCCGATGATTTCCGAGAAGGAATATGATCTTGTTATCAGCTTCCTGACTCCGCACTATTTTGCAGCTGAGAAAACCAAGGCGAAGAAAAAAATTGCATGGATTCACACCGACTATTCCTTTATCGAAATTGATGTTGAATCCGAATTGAAAATGTGGTCGGCTTACGATAAAATAATTGCCATTTCTGACGGTGTCAAGGCTGCATTCCTGAAAAAATTCCCGTCACTTTCGGATAGGGTAGAGGTTATCGAAAATATTCACCCGTCCGAGTTTATTAAGGCTCAGTCGGAGGAGTTTACAGTAGCCGAGGAAATTCCTGCCGACGGAAGCGTGAGATTTCTATCTGTCGGAAGATACTGCGACGCAAAGAATTTCGATAATGTTCCTGAGATCTGCTCAATGCTTGATAATGTCAAGTGGTACATCATCGGATACGGTCAGGACGAAGAGCTTGTCAAACAAAAAATTGCCGAGTTCGGTATGCAGGAGAGGGTCATTCTCCTGGGTAAAAAGACAAATCCATATCCCTATTTCAAAGAGTGCGATTTTTATATTCAGCCGTCACGCTATGAAGGCAATGCCGTGACCGTAAACGAAGCGTTGATTCTCGGCAAGCTCGTTGCGATAACTAACTATGCGACGGCGAAAAGTCAGATCAACAACGGCGCCGACGGAATTATAGTTCCGCTTGAAAACAGAGAATGTGCAAAAGCACTTTCTCAATTTATAAATGATAAGGAATTACAGAAGAAAATACTTGATAATGTAAACAATACCGATTTTTCAAAATCGGGTGAAATAGAAAAGCTATACAACTTATTTTAAAGGAGCGGCAAATGAACAATTTCCTTGACAAACGAATCGGAGAAGTAATAAATCAGCTGGAAAGATACATTACGCCCGTAAGGATTCCGATAAACGGCTGGCTGACAACGGAGTGCGGCTATAAAAACGGCAATGTTGTCCCGTCGCCTGATGAGGGCGAGTGGCGTGAATTCGGTGAAACGGAGCGCTGGGGCATGAAGCCGGAGGAACACAGATGGTTTTTCAAACACATTGAAATTCCGCAGGAGCTCAAAAGCAAGGATCTTGAGCTTTATGTTTCCTCGACCGATGTTCACGATGAGGATTGGGAGCCGCAGTTTATGGTTTACCTTGACGGCAAGCTCATTCGCGGAATGGATACCAAGCACAGATATGTCAAGCTTGACGGCAGCAAGGACGGCTATGATGTTCATATTTATGCTTATTCTCAGCCGTCGGGAAAGAGAACCGATTTTTTTGCTCAGCTCTGCGAATTTAACCGCGAGGTTGAGAAGCTTTATTACAATATCAAAGCACCTTACAGAATCCTTTATTATTCAGACAAAAATTCCAAGGAATATGCCGATGTAAGGGAGTATCTCAACACAGCCGTTAATTTCCTTAATTGGTGCGCTCCGATGTCGGAGGAGTTTCTTCGTTCCGTTGATGCGGCGAATGAGTACCTCATGACGGAGTTTTACGGCAGGTATTGCCACGATCAGGATATAAAGGTAAGCGTGATCGGTCATACACATATTGACGTTGCGTGGCGTTGGACCCTCGACCAGACAAGGGAAAAGGTTCAGCGTACCTTCGGCAGCGTGATTGAGATGATGAAAAAATATCCTGATTACAAATTCATGTCAAGTCAGCCGCAGCTCTTGAAATTTCTCAAAGAGGAAAGCCCTGAGATGTATGCGGAAATTCAGCGCCTTGTAAAGGAGAAGCGAATCGAGCTTGAGGGTTCAATGTGGCTTGAGGCGGACTGCAACCTTACAAGCGGCGAAAGTCTTGTTCGACAGATTATTTTCGGCAAGCGATTCTTCAAAAACGAGTTCGGCGTTGATAACAGAATAATTTGGCTGCCGGATGTTTTCGGCTATAGTGCAGCCATGCCGCAGATTATGAAAAAGAGCGGCATTGATAAATTCGTTACATCAAAAATCAGTTGGAACGAGACAAACAGAATGCCTTATGACGCATTTATGTGGAAGGGCATTGACGGCTCTGAGGTCTTTTCATACTTCATGACCGCAATGGAGCTTAATAACAAGGGCGAACTCGACGGCAGCATTGCATCATATATACCGATGACAAGAGCATCTTATCTCAAGGGCACATATGACCGTTTTGAGCCGAAGGAGCTTACGAATGAGGTCATGATGCCGTTCGGTCACGGTGACGGAGGCGGCGG
>CAKSSJ010000054.1 GCA_934488615.1 uncultured Eubacteriales bacterium
GTATAATATAAATTATATAATCGTTCCACCGCCGACAACGATATCTCCGTCATAGAACACAACTGCCTGACCGGGAGCAATCGCACGCTGGGGCGTTTCAAAATCGACGCTGACATTTCCGTTTTCGAGCGGAGTAATAACCGCGTTGGTTTCCTTTTGTCTGTATCTGACCTTTGCCTTGACCTTCATCGGCTCGGTGAGCTTTTCAATCGAGATAAAGTTCAGATCCGTCGCTTCAAGGTGATCCAAGAACAAATCATCATTTGAGCCGAGCACGACCTGATTTTTCGCAAGATCCTTGCTGACAACATAATACGGTGCTTTCGCCGCAATGCCCAAGCCCTTGCGCTGACCTATCGTGTAGTTGATTATGCCCTTGTGCTTGGCAATGAAATTGCCGTTACGGTCAACGAAATCACCCTCGGTAAATCTGAATCCGCACCAATTTTCGATGAAGTGAGCATAGTCGCCGTCGGGAACGAAGCAAATATCCTGGCTGTCGTGCTTGTCGGCATTGACAAAGCCCTGTGCTTCGGCAATTTCCCTCGCTTCATGCTTAGTCATTCTGCCGAGCGGAAAAAGAATTCTGCTAAGCTGATCCTGCGTAAGCGAATACAAAACGTAGCTTTGATCCTTTGTATCGTCGGTCGCCTTGCGAAGAATCCAACGACCCTTTTCTTCGTCATATTCGTTGATGGCGTAGTGCCCCGTTACAACATAGTCAAACTGCAATTCCCTTGCTCTGTGCATGAGCTGGTCGAATTTGATATATCGGTTACAGTCTATGCACGGGTTCGGCGTTCTGCCGTTGCGATATGCGTCAACGAAACGCTCGATAACCTGCAATTTGAAGTTATCGGTATAATTGAAAACATAATAAGGTATGCCGAGCCTGTTTGCAACGCTCCTTGCGTCCTCAACGTCATCGAGCGAACAGCAGGTCTTTTCTTTTTTTATACCGATATCCTCATTGTTGTAAAGCTTCATCGTTACGCCGATTGCTTCATAGCCCTGTTGAGTTATCAGATAAGCAGCGACGGAGCTGTCAACCCCGCCGCTCATGGCAATCATAGCCTTTTTCATAGCTTAGCCCTCGTGGCCGCAGCCCTCACAGCTTTCGCAGCTGCCGCCGCAGTCAGCACCGAATACGTTCGGGTCAAGCTCAAGACCGTTCTTGGTGTAGTAATCCTTGAGAGCCGCCTTAACAGCCTGCTCGGCAAGAACGGAACAGTGAATCTTTGCCGGCGGAAGTCCGTCAAGAGCCTCAACAACAGCCTTGTTGCTGAGCTTGAGAGCGTCCTCAATCTTCTGACCCTTGATCATCTCGGTTGCAATCGAGCTTGTAGCGATCGCCGAAGCACAACCGAATGTGTTGAACTTAACGTCCTCAATTTTACCGTCCTTGATTTTGAGGTACATTTTCATTATATCTCCGCACTTTGCATTGCCGACCTCGCCGACGCCGTCTGCGTCATCCATTTTGCCGAGGTTTCTCGGATGCTGGAAGTGGTCCATTACCTTTTCACTGTACAGCATAGTAGTCCTCTCCTTTCATTATTCTCTCCCAAACGGGGGACATGTCACGGAGCATCGAAACGATTTTCGGAAGCTCCTCAATGATATAATCAATTTCTTCCTCGGTGTTGTACTCGCAGAGAGAAAGACGGAGTGAACCGTGAGCGATCTCGTGCGGCAAACCGAGTGCAAGCAAAACGTGGCTCGGATCGAGCGAGCCTGAGGTACAGGCAGAACCCGAGGAACCGCAAATTCCCTTGAGGTCAAGGTGAAGCAGAAGCGACTCACCCTCGATGCCCTCAAAGCAGAAGCTTACGTTGCCGGGCAGACGGGGCGAACGGCCGCCGTTTACTCTTGAACGAGGAACGATTTCAAGGATAGTGTCAATAAGCTTGTCCCTTAATTTGCTGACATAGGCAATGTTCTTGTCCATGTCCTCACAGCACTTTTTGAGTGCCGCCGCCGTTGCAACGATAGCGGGAGTGTTGGTTGTGCCGGGACGCTTGTTTCTTTCCTGAGCGCCACCCTGCATGAAGCCCATAAGAGGAATACCCTTGCGGCAATAGAGCGCACCGATTCCCTTAGGACCGTGGAATTTATGAGATGAGAACGAGAGCATATCAATGTTCTGTTGCTTAACGTTGATCGGAAGATGACCGACAGCCTGAACAGCGTCGGTGTGGAAATAAACGCCCTTTTCTTTGCAAATTGCGCCGATTTCGGGAATAGGCTGAACCGTTCCGACCTCGTTGTTTGCATACATTATTGTAACAAGGCAGGTGTCATCTCTGAGAGCCTTTTTGAACTCGTCAAGACGAACGTAGCCGTCCTCGTGAACATCGAGGTAAGTTACCTCAAAGCCTTCCTTTTCAAGTTTCATCAGCGTGTGAAGAACGGCGTGATGCTCAAACGTTGTTGAAATAATGTGTTTCTTGCCTTTTTTCTCGCCGAGATGTGCAGCATTGGTAATTGCCCAGTTGTCCGCTTCCGTTCCGCCCGAGGTGAAGTAGATCTCGTTCACGTCGGCACCGATAGCGTCGGCAATGTCACGTCTTGCCTGCAAAACTGCGGCGGCAGCCTCCTGACCCATGTGGTGCAGACTTGAAGCGTTACCGTAGTTGTTCTTTAAACAATCCACCATTGCGTCAAGTGCTTCAGGGCAGAGAGCTGTTGTTGCAGCATTGTCTGCATAAACAGTTTTCATAAAAATCGCCTGACTTTCTTTTTGTTTTCTTGGATTTAAACAAAGTTGAAAGCAATGACTAAATCCTGATAATGGTATTTTAACCATTCAAA
>CAKSSJ010000055.1 GCA_934488615.1 uncultured Eubacteriales bacterium
CAATCAGGGGAGGCTGAATAAGACGTGAATTTCATAGCCTTTTTAAGTTAGCAGGAATTTTCCAAGCCTCCCCTTGAAGCAAGGGGAGGGGGACCGCTTGCGGTGGTGGGGATTTGAAGTCAATCTGAACCGAAAATTTCTCAGTGCGAAAAAGAGATATTTCTCAGAGGTACTGATTTGCACAATCCGTAGGGGTCGATGCCCACATCGACCCAAGATAAATAAAAAACCTTGAAGTTGAACGTCGGTTAAAAAAGCAGACAATATAGCTTCAATGATAAAACAAACATATAAAATCCGCAGGGAAGTGCTGTTATGAGTGAATTTGAAAGATCAAGTGAACGCGCAAAGGAGCTGAGGGATATCCTCAACTACCACAGTCACAAATATTATGTTGAGGATAATCCCGAGATTGAAGATTTTGAATACGACAAGCTGATGAGGGAGCTTTCCGATATTGAGGATAAGTTTCCCGAGCTTGTCACGCCCGATTCCCCGACGAGACGTGTCGGCGGCAGTGCCGACGGTCAGTTTACGCCCGTTGAGCATGCGGTGCGAATGGAGAGCTTACAGGACGCTTTCAGCCTTGACGAGCTGAGAGCCTTTGACAAGAGAGTTAAAGAGGTTGAGCCGAATGCAACCTATGTTGTTGAACCGAAAATCGACGGACTTTCCGTTTCGCTCGAGTATGAAAACGGCGTTTTTAAAAGAGGTTCAACGCGTGGTGACGGTGTTATCGGCGAGGACGTCAGCGCAAATCTCTGCACGGTAGGTTCTATCCCTCTGCGCCTTAAAAGAGAACTCAATGAGATAGAGGTCAGGGGAGAGGTGTATATGCCCCGTGAGGTCTTTATGAAGCTCGTTGAACAGCAGGAAAATAACGAGGAGAAGCCGTTCAAAAATCCGCGAAATGCGGCGGCAGGCTCGCTCAGACAAAAAGACCCGAAAATCACGGCGAAACGCCATCTTGATATATTTGTTTTCAACATTCAGCGCATAAACGGCAAGGTGCTGACGGGTCACAAGCAGTCGCTTGACTACATCAAGGAGCTTGGCTTCAAGACGATTCCGTTCTACACACCGTGCACGAGTATTGATGACGCTATCAAAGAGGTTGAGCGAATAGGTGAGATAAGAGGAACGCTGCCGTTTGATATTGACGGTGCGGTTATCAAGGTTGACGATTTTGAACAGCGTGAAGCCTTGGGAAGCACATCGAAGTTCCCGAAATGGGCAATTGCCTTTAAATATCCGCCCGAGGAGAAGCAGACAAAGGTTGTTGATATCGAAATAAACGTCGGCAGAACAGGCGTTCTGACCCCGACGGCGGTGTTTGAACCCGTTATGGTCGCAGGCTCGCTGATAAGCCGTGCAACGCTTCATAACCAGGATTTTATTACCGAAAAGGATATCCGTATAGGCGACACGGTAACGATTCGTAAGGCGGGCGACATTATTCCCGAGGTGCTGAACGTTGTTGAACATTCGGGCGCGTCGTTGCCCTATGTCATGCCGCCCGTCTGTCCGTCGTGCGGCGCAAAGGTGGTTCGTGAGGAGGGCGAAGCGGCGGTGCGTTGTCTTAATACGGATTGCCCTGCTCAGCTTTTGCGGAATCTTATTCATTTCTGCTCCCGTGACGCGATGGACATCGAGGGACTGGGTGAGAGCAACATTGAGCTTTTCGTGAATTCGGGCTTGATAAAGACCCCTGCGGACATCTATGCCTTAAAGCAGGAGCAGATTGTTCCGCTTGAAAGAATGGCGGAGCAGTCGGCGAATAATCTTGTTGCGGCGATTAACGAATCAAAGAAAAACGACCTTTCAAAGCTCATTTTTGCATTGGGAATCCGTCACGTCGGTCAAAAGGCGGCAAAGCTGCTTTCTGAGCGTTTCGGCACGATGACTGCGCTGATGAATGCGAGCTTTGACGAAATAATGACGATTGACGGATTCGGTGCAATCATGGCAAAGAGCGTTGTTGAGTATTTCAACATGCCCGAGAGTGTTGAGCTGATAGACAAGCTCATGGCGGCAGGGCTCAATATGAAGTCTCTCAAGGAGGTCAAGGACATGCGTTTCGCAGGCAAGACCTTTGTTTTGACGGGAACCTTGCCGACATATAAACGAAGCGAAGCGGCGGAGATTATCGAAAGCTTCGGCGGCAAAACTGCATCGTCTGTTTCAAAGAAAACAGATTTTGTTTTGGCAGGCGAGGAGGCAGGAAGCAAACTTCAAAAGGCAAACGACCTCGGCATAAGGGTCATCAGCGAGGACGAATTCAGAGAGATGATAAAATAATTGAAGTTTTTTCAAAAAAACACTTGCAATTATCAAATTCTGTGGTATAATAACATACGTTCTCAGCCAATAAGGCTGCGTAACAATAAGAAAATATGGCGAATGGGAGCATAGCTCAGCTGGGAGAGCATCTGCCTTACAAGCAGAGGGTCACAGGTTCGAGCCCTGTTGT
>CAKSSJ010000056.1 GCA_934488615.1 uncultured Eubacteriales bacterium
TTCGGATATACGGCGGATATTGCCTCGGGGAAGCCCGTAAGGCCGTCGACACAGGCAATTAAAATATCCTCAACACATCTGTTTTTCAGCCCGTACCTCCGGGCTGTCTTTGTACCTTGGCATAATTATAACATCCGATTTGTTATTTCTGTTTTATACCATCTCGGAGGTTTACACAATATCTAAAGAAGTCTCAACAAAAAGTCTGACTTTTTGGGATCATGATATAATCCCCATAGAGTAGACACTTGAAAAAACAAAAGAATTCAAGGCTACACTAAGGGGGTTATTTATGTCAAGGAGAAAGAACAAAAAATACAGCGCAGAATTGAAGTTAGAAGCGGTGCAAGCATATCTAAACGGCGAAGGCAGTTATGAAAAATTACGAAAAAGATACGGATTATTAAGTTCAACGCAACTCAAGGAGTGGGTAAAGTGGTATAATGGCCATAAAGAATTCAGGGAAAGGCGAGAAGCCGGAACGGAGATCCATATGACCAAAGGAAGGAAGACAACGCAAGAAGAACGTGCGGAGATAGTAGCATTCTGCATTGAGCACGGTAAGGACTATCCGCTGACGATCAAGACATACGGAATCTCATACCAGCAAATATACGCATGGGTGAGGAAGTATGAGGAGCAAGGGATAGACGGTTTGAAAGACGGCAGAGGAAGAACGAAGCCTGCGGAAGAAATGAGCGAAGCTGAGCGCCTTCGTATGGAAAACAAGATATTGAAGGCGCAACTCAAAGATGCCGAAATGGATAACAAACTGCTAAAAAAATTGATGGAGTTGAGAGGAGACGATTGATCAGCGGAGTAAGGCAGGAGGAGTACTACAAAGCAATACAATACATACACATATCCGAAGAACACCCCATTGAAAAACTGTGCCGAAGGCTAAATGTAAACAGATCCGCATATTACAAATGGCTGAAACGTGCGCCGAGTGACAGACAGATTGAGAATGAGCAGATCGTCGAATGGATCAAGGCGCTGTATGAACAGCAGGACGGAATACTCGGATATCGGCAGATGACGATCACGGTCAACCGGGAGCATAATGTTCACTGCAACAAGAAACGTATACGGAGATTGATGCAGATACTTCACTTAAAATCCGTGTGCAGAAAGAAACGGTACAACCACATCAAATCAACGCCTGAGGTAACTGCGGAAAACATTCTGAACAGAGATTTTCATGCAGACAAACCCAATGAGAAGTGGTTAACCGATGTAACCGAATTCAAATACTATGTCGGCGCAGAGGTCAGAAAAATATATCTAAGTGCAATCCTCGATCTGTACGACAGGAGAATAGTTTCGTACAGGATCGGAGACAGCAACAATAACCCGCTTGTGTTTGAAACATTTGACGAGGCGGTAAAAGCGAATCCGGATGCACATCCGCTGTTCCACAGCGACCGAGGGTTTCAGTACACAAGCAAAATCTTTCAGGGCAAACTGATTGCCGCCAATATGCGGCAGAGTATGTCTCGCGTCGGCAGATGCATTGACAACGGCCCCATGGAGGGATTTTGGGGTATTCTCAAATCCGAAATGTACTATCTCAGAAAGTTTACTTCGCGTGACGATCTGATTTCGGCAATTGAGCGTTATCTCAATTTTTACAACAACAAGCGTTACCAGCAGAGACTCAAATGCATGACGCCGATGGAATTCCATCGCGCAGCCGCGTGAAAAATTCCACCCTGCTGCGCAGCAGGGTGGAATTCCTGATAAAATATTTTTGTTTTTTTCACTGTCTACTTGACAGGGGGCACCACATAACGCGGCAGTCCTTTGTATATTAAAAGCAAACAACACTGAATAAGTAAGGTAAACCTTCATTGATACCGCCGTGCGATTACTTAGCGTAATCCACCGCGCGGCTTTCTCTTATAACATTTACCTTTATCTGACCCGGATATTCAAGCTCATTTTCAATGCGTGCCGAAATATCATGCGCCATAAGCACCATTTCATCGTCGCTTACAGCCTCGGGCTTAACGATAATGCGAATCTCGCGGCCCGCCTGAATGGCATAAGAGCCTTCGACGCCGTTAAAGGAATTGGCGATTTCCTCCAACTTTTCAAGACGCTTGATATAATTCTCTATATTCTCGCGCCTTGCGCCCGGTCTCGCAGCCGAAATAGCGTCCGCCGCCTGAACTATGCAGGCAATAACGGTTTTCGCCTCAACATCACCGTGGTGCGCCTGAATCGCATGAATGACCTCTTCGCT